>NZ_JFHR01000034.1 GCF_000722875.1 Sphingobium chlorophenolicum
AAAAATCGACTGCGACTTCCATGCCTATCGCTGGAGGCACCTCGTCGAGAACTTCTTCTGTAGCCTCAAAACATTCCGGCGCATCGCTACCCGATACGAGAAAACTGATCAGAGCTACCGCGCCATGATCAACCTTGCGGCCCTGAAGATCGCTATGCGCTAAATGTCCACACGCCTTAGCCTGGCCTGGTCCACGGGCTGATAGACGCCCTCATATTCGAAGCGCAGATTGGTGCCGGAATAGCCATAAGGTCCGAATGCGGAAGCATAATCGCGGTCCATGCGGAACCAGGTCACGGCCGCCCGATTGGTGAGCTTGCCGTCGAACAACGCCAGGTTCAGCCCGGCATAGCCGACATATTGATCCGATTTCGACGAATCGGTCGTGCTGTCGACCACGCCATTGTCGGTATCCAGATCGGCGTGGATATAATAGCCGCGTAGGTCGAGGCTGAGCGTGTCGGTGAAGGCCAGCTTCAGCTTGGCATTTGCGGCGATATTCTCGTACCCGTCTTTCTCCGTGCCGTTGGCGGCGGAAGAAATGCCGTCAGTGTTGAAATAAGCCAAGCCGACGCCGCCCGACGCGATGCCGGTGGTGCCGGAAATATCCGCCTTGGCGTTCAGCGTATCGCGATAGCCGTAATCGACCGAGGCGTTGCCCGCGAAACCCTCGGCAGGCGTACCGGTCATGACGTTGACGACGCCGCCGACCGCCTGGCTGCCGTAGGCGACCGAGTTGGAGCCGCGCAAAATCTCGATGCGCTGGATGTTGCCGGTCAGCAGATTGCCGAAATCATACATGTCGCCGATACCGCTGGTGTCGTTGACCTTGACACCGTCGATCAGCACCAGCGTCTGCGTCGTTTCCGCGCCGCGCAACGAAACGCCGGTCACGCCGCCCAGGCTGCCGCTGCGGTTGAAGCGCACGCCCGGCGTGGTGGCGAGCAGGTCGACCACGCTGACGCTCTGGCGGGTGCGGATGGTGTCGGCGTCGATGACGGTGACGGCCTGGCCAACTTCGTCACGGGGTTGTTCGATGCCCAGCGCGGTGACGATGATCTCGTCATTGTCCGCCGCCAGCGCGGGCATGGCCGCGAGCAAAGCGGCAAGAGAGATGGTGGCTTTCAACATTATTCTGTTTCCCTGAGCGTCGCTGCGACTTCATGGCTCAGGGCATCCGCTCATCGCGGTCGGCGCAGGGGGAAGTCGACGCCAATGCCCGCCCCCGCACCGATGCGGCCCTGCGCCGCTTCGTCGCTCAGACGGAAAACACCGTGCCATGGCCAACCCCTGGGCCAGGGCAAGAGCGACCGTGCGCCGGCAGGTCTCCTGGCTCGCGGGTCAATGCGGCGATGCACGCCTTCCCGGACTTGTGGTCCAGTGGCCGGTCTTTCGACCGAAGTGCATCGCGCTCACCGCTTACAGTTGCAGGGACAGCTGCGGAATTGGACGGTTTCCCGCCCGCACCGCATTCCCGTTTTCAGCCCTATCGGGCACCGGCGCGATCTTCTTTGCGCGCGGAGGCTATGCCCCGCCCGCGCCGCGCGCCATAAGGGAAAGCGAGGCTGATGCCAAGCGGCATGAGGAGGGATGGAATGCGATTGCTGGGCACGGTTCTGGCCGGGGGACGATCCAGCCGCTTCGGCAGCGACAAGGCTTTGGCGATGCTCGACGGACGGACATTGCTGGATCATGCGGCGGCGGCGCTGGGCGCGCATGTCGAAACGGTCGTGGTTTGCGGGCGTCAGGTTCCGGGAATGATCGGGCTGGCGGACCGGCCGGCGGCGGACATGGGGCCTTTGGGCGGGCTGAACGCGGCGCTGCATCATGCCGCGGCGCTGGGTTATGACGCTGTGCTGACGACGGGGTGCGACGTTCCGGTCTATCCCGACGGGCTGGCGGAAGCCTTGATCGGGGACGGCGCGGCGATCCTGAAGGGGCAGCAACTGGCCGGATTCTGGCCCGCTTCATTGGCTGGAGAGTTGGATGCGCATCTGGCTGAGGAGAATAACCGGTCGATCTATGGCTGGCTGGAGCGGGTCGGGGCGCGGATCGTGCAACGGCCGGAATTCGTGCTGCCCAATATCAACCGGCCAGAGGATCTGGAGCGGTTCATCCTTCCCCGTTCGGGCTGAGCTTCGACAAGCTCAGCCCGAACGAGGGAGATGTACGTCAGACCTTGATAGAGGCGCTTACGGCAATGTCAGCAGGAAGATTTGTCCCCGCCACCGCTTCCCCGATCAGCAGCAGGGTCGGGTCTTCATCGCTGATCGTCTGCACCAGAAAGGCCAGCGCGGACAGCTTGCCCCGGATCAGTCGCTCATTGGGGAGGGAGACATTGACCGCCACCATCACCGGCGTCTCCGGATCGCGTCCGGCGGCGATCAGCGAGCGGCTGATCTCCCCCGCTGCGGCGCGGCCCATATAGATACCGAGCGTGCCGCCCGGCCGGGCAAGCGCTTCCCAATCGAGCTTCAGCGGCTCGCCCGCCTTCAGATGCGCCGTCACCAGCGTCAGCCCCCGCGCCACGCCGCGCAGGGTGAGCGAGGCATGGCCGCTCGCCGCAGCCGCGCTGGCCGTGGTGATGCCGGGGCAGATGCGGAAGGAAATGCCGTCCGCCGCCAGATGCTCCATCTCCTCAGCCGAGCGGCCGAAGACCGAGGGGTCGCCGCCCTTCAGGCGCACGACGCGCTTGCCCGCCTTCGCCGCCGCCAGCAGCAGGTCGTTGATGCTTTCCTGCGCCTTGCTGTGGCGGCCGGAGCGTTTGCCGACGCTGACCCGCTCCACGCCCTGCGGGATCAGGTCCAGCACCCCCGGCCCCACCAGCGCGTCGTAGAAGACGATCTCCGCCGCCGAGATCAGCTTTTCGGCCTTGCGGGTCAGCAGGTCCGGGTCGCCGGGGCCCGCGCCGACCAGCCAGACCTCGCCGGGGGCGATAAGCTCATTCGGCTGCATGAAGCGTCTCCTGTGTGGTTTGGGCGAGGATATTGGCTAGCGCGGGGCGGCACGATCCGCAATTGGTCCCCGCGCCCAGCGCCTTGCCGATGGCGGGCACGTCGACCAGTTGCTGTTCCCGAATGGCGGCGACGATCTGGTTCAGGCCGATGTCGAAGCAGACGCAGACCGTAGCACCCTTGTCCGGCTGGCTGCCGGGACCGCGCGCGGCGAGGACGGAGCCGCCCACCCCTTCGGCTTCGAGCTGGCGAATGAGCCAGTCGCGGGAGGGCAGCAGGCCGGTGCGGGTCACGAACAGCACGCCGTTCAATCTGCCCTCGCCGATGGTCGCCACGCGCCGGGTGCCGCGCGAGGCGTCCATGGCCTCGACGCGGTCGCCCTTCGGCAGGAAGGCGTCGAGCCGGGCCGGGTCGCCATTGCCCGCAATCTCGTACAGCGCGCCGCCCGGCACGGTGATCCGCGTGGACCAGAGGCAGGGCAACTTCACCGGCTGGTCCCCGCGCAGGATCAGGAAGCCCTTCCATTCGGTCGCGACCTTCTCGACGCTGGCCGGGGTGGATTTGAAGCCGGGCTGGCCCGAATGCGGATCGACCAGCGGGCGGGGAAGCAGGCCGGTGCGGCCGCCGCTCGACACCTGATCGGTCCAGTGGATCGGGGTGAAGATCTCACCGGGGCGCTGGCCTTCGCTCAGGGCCACGCGGAAGAGGCTGTTGCCCTGCGCGGTCTGGACGCGGGCCAGGTCGCGGTCGACGATGCCCAGCGCTTCGGCGTCTCGCGGGTGGATTTCCACCAGCGCCTCCTCGCGATGCCGGGCGAGCCTGGGCGACAGGCCGGTGCGGCTCATCGTGTGCCACTGGTCGCGGTAACGCCCGGTGTTGAGCGTCATCGGCCATTGTTGGAGCGGCTCCTGAAGCTCCATCTGCCTGGTCAGCACCAGCCGCGCCTTGCGGTCCGGCGTGGTGAAACCGTTGGCGAAGGGCGTGTCGCCGCCCCAGCGAAAGGGCTGCATGGCGTCATAGGCTTCGTTGCCGATGGTGGCTTGGGCACGCAGGTTGAGCACGCGCTGGCCGTCATTCTGATAGGCGGTGAGGCGCGCATGTTCGCGCCAGATCTCAGCAGGGCGGTCATAGGCGAAGGCGTTGCGCCAGCCCATGCGGCGGCCGACTTCCTTGACGATCCACCAGTCGGGCCTGGCCTCGCCGGGCAGCGCGAGGAAGGGGCGCTGGCGGCTGACGGTGCGGTCCGAATTGGTGACGGTGCCGTCCTTTTCCCCCCATCCGGCGGCGGGCAGGCGGACATGGGCATGGGTGCTGCTGTCGGTGTCGGCCATGATGTCCGACACGACGAGGAAGGGGATCGCCTCCAGCGCTTCCCGCACGCGGCCCGCATCGGGCAGCGAGACGGCGGGGTTGGTCGCCATGATCCAGAGCGCCTTGATCCGGCCTTCGTTGATGGCGCGGAACAGGTCGACGGCTTTCAGGCCCGGCTTTGTCGCCATGGCCGGGGCGGCCCAGAAGCGGCCTACCCGCTCCACATTATCGGGCGCGAAGTCCATATGCGCGGCGAGGGTCGAGGCAAGGCCGCCGACCTCGCGGCCGCCCATGGCGTTGGGCTGGCCGGTGATGGAGAAGGGCGCGGCGCCCGGCTTGCCGATGCGGCCCGTGGCGAGATGGACGTTGATGATCGCGTTGACCTGATCGGTGCCGCGGATCGACTGGTTGATGCCCTGGCTGAACATGGTGACGGTGCGGGGCGTGGCGGCGAACAGCTTGTAAAATTGTTCCAGCAGCGCGGGCGCGATGTCGCAGGTCTTCGCCGTCGTCCAGAGATCGTGGCCGGTGCGGATATGCTCCCAGAAGCCTTCGGGCGCGTTGACGTGATCGGCAAGGAAGGCCGGATCAGTGATCCCCTCCGCATCGCAACAGGCGAGCAGGCCGTTCATCAGGGCGACGTCCGTGCCGGGCTTCAGCGGCAGATGCAGGTCGGCGCCTTCGCAGGTTTCGGTGCGGCGGGGGTCGATGACGACCAGCCTGGTGCCGCGCGCGGCGCGGGCGGCCTGGATACGCTGATAGACGATGGGATGGCACCATGCGGTGTTGGAGCCGACCAGCACGATCAGGTCGGCTTCATCCAGATCGTCATAGCTGGCGGGCACCACATCCTCACCGAACGCCCGGTTGTGCCCGGCGACGGCGCTGGACATGCAGAGACGGCTGTTGGTGTCGATGTTCGCTGAACCGATAAAGCCCTTCATCAGCTTGTTGGCGACATAATAATCTTCGGTCATCAACTGGCCGGAGACGTAGAAGGCCACGCTGTCGGGACCATGGCGGTCTATGGTTTCGCGGAATTTCTTCGCGACCAGGTCCAGCGCCTTGTCCCAGCTTGCGCGCTTCTGGCCGATCATCGGGTGCAGCAGGCGGCCGGTCAGCCCCACCGTCTCGCCCAGATGCGTGCCCTTGGAACAGAGGCGTCCGCCATTGGCCGGGTGCGCCGTGTCCCCCTTGATTTCGACCGACCGGCCACCGGTCGGCGTGGCCGATATGCCGCAGCCGACGCCGCAATAGGCGCAGGTGGTGCGTATACTCGTCATAGCCCCTCCCTGTTGGGCTGGGTGCGAGCGAAGCGAGCCTGCAACCTCACCCTCGCAGGCGCCGCTGGCGCGGCGCACCCACCCCCGGCCCCTCCCTTGAAAGGGAGGGGAGAAGAAAGGCTGGCCTTCATGCGGCCGCCTTGAGCGAAGCCGGGCGGGCGATCAGGATGCGGCCACCCTCTTCCCTGACCGCGATGGTGGGGGTGCAGCCCTCATCATTGCCCTGCGCCTCGCCCGTCTTCAGGGCGATGTTCCAATTGTGCAGCGGGCAGGCGACGCTGTAGCCGTGGACGATGCCCTGGCTCAGCGGACCCTTCTTGTGCGGGCATTCGTTGACCAGCGCAAAGACATGGTCGTCGCCAGTGCGGAAGACGGCGATTTCCTTCTCGCCCGCGATCTGCACCGTGCGGGCGCCGCGCTGGGGAATGTCGGCCAGCGTTCCGATGTCGATCCAGTCGGTCATGGGTGTCACTCCGCAGCGATGGCAATGGGTTCGAGGGGCTGGTGCAGTTCCGCGTCCGCACCGGCTGCGCGCTGCGCCCAGGGGTCTTCCTGGCTGAAGCTCTGCGAATAGAGGAAGCGGCTGCGCAGCGCCTCTCGGCCTGCCTCATCCTCCACAATGCGCTGCTTCACATAGTCCACGCCGACGCGCTCGATCCAGGGCGCGGTGCGCTCCAGATAGCGGGCTTCCTCGCGGTAGAGCTGGATGAAGGCGGCGCAATAATCCATCGCCTCCTGCTCGGTCGTCACCTTGCACAGCAGGTCGGTGGCGCGGACATGGATGCCGCCATTGCCACCCACATGCAGTTCGTAGCCCGAGTCGACGCAGACCACGCCGAAATCCTTGATCGTCGCCTCCGCACAGTTGCGGGGGCAGCCGGACGCGGCGATCTTGAACTTGTGGGGCATCCACGACCCCCATGTCATCCTCTCGATCTTGACGCCAAGGCCGGTGGAATCCTGCGTGCCGAAGCGGCACCATTCCGACCCGACGCAGGTCTTCACCGTGCGCAGCGACTTGCCATAGGCGTGGCCCGACACCATGCCCGCGGCATTGAGGTCGGCCCAGACGGCAGGCAAATCTTCCTTCTTGATGCCGAAAATGTCGAGGCGCTGGCCGCCCGTCACCTTCACCATCGGGGCGTCATATTTCTCGACCACATCGGCGATGGCGCGCAGTTCACGCGGGTTGGTGAGACCGCCCCACATGCGCGGGACAACCGAATAAGTGCCGTCCTTCTGGATGTTGGCGTGCATGCGCTCATTGACGAAACGGCTTTGCTGGTCGTCCTGATATTCGCCGGGCAGCGCGCAGAGCAGATAATAGTTCAGCGCGGGGCGGCAGGAGGAGCAGCCGTCCGGCGTCGACCAGTGCAGCAACTGCATCACTTCCGGGATCGAGCGCATATTCTGCGCCACGATCTCCCGACGGACATCGTCATGGGTGAAGCTGGTGCATTTGCATAGCGTCTTTGGGCCGGACTGGACGTCGTCGCCCAGCACCACCGCCAGCAGATTTTCGACCAATCCCGTGCAGCTTCCGCAGCTTGCCGACGCCTTGCAGGTGGCGCGCACCGCGTCGAGGCTGCAATTGCCTGCTTCGATGCAGGCGACGACCTGGCCCTTGCTGACGCCGTTGCAGCCGCAGACCTCGGCATCGTCCGAGAGCGCCGCAACGGCCGCCTTAGGGTCCAGCGCGCCCCCTCCGGAGGCGAAGGCCTGGCCGAAGATCAGCAGGTCGCGGATTTCCGCGACGTCTTCCTGCTTCTTGAGCATGTCGAAATACCAGCCGCCATCGACGGTATCGCCATAGAGCACCGCGCCGACGATCCTGTCGTCCTTGACGACGACGCGCTTGTAGACGCCGCGCGAGGCGTCGCGCAGGACGATGTCCTCGCACCCCTCGCCGCCGGAGAAATCGCCGGCGGAAAAGACGTCCAGACCCGCGACCTTGAGCTTGGTGGACGTCACCGAACCCCTGTAGCCCGTATGCCGGTCGGTCAGGCCGTCAGCGAGGCTGCGGCACATGTCCCAGAGCGGCGCGACGAGGCCATAGACATTGCCGTCATGTTCGACGCATTCGCCGACCGCCAACACGTCCGGGTCGCTGGTGACCATGTGATCGTCGACCTTGATGCCGCGATTGACCTCCAGCCCGGCTTCGCGGGCAAGGGCGGTCGAGGGGCGGATGCCCACCGCCATGACGACGAGGCTGGCGGGGATTTCGGTTCCGTCCTTCAGGCGGACGCCCTCTACCTTGCCGTCGCCGTAGATTTCTTCGGTGTTGGCGCCGGTCAGGATGGTCTGGCCGCGCCCTTCCAGAGCGGACTTCAGCAGCCATGCCGCCGCTTCGTCCAACTGACGTTCCATGAGTGAGTCCATGAGGTGGACGACGGTCACTTTCATGCCGCGCAGGGTCAGGCCGTGGGCCGCTTCGAGGCCGAGCAGGCCGCCGCCTATGACGACTGCGTTGCCGCCCTTGTCAGCGGCGGCCAGCATGGTGTCGACATCCTTCATGTCGCGGAAGCTGATGACGCCGGGCAGATCCTTGCCCGGAACCGGGATGATGAAGGGGTCGGAACCCGTCGCGATCAGCAGTTTGTCATAGCCGACGGTGCGACCCGATTGGCTGGTGACGGTCTTGGCGGCGCGGTCTATGGCCGTCACCGGGTCGCCCGCGATCAGTTCGATATTGTTATCGCTGTACCAGTCGCGGCTGTTGATGATGATGTCGTCGAAGCTCTTTTCCCCGGCCAGGACCGGCGAGAGCATGATGCGGTTATAGTTCACATAAGGTTCCGCGCCGAAGATGGTGACGCGATAACGGTGCTTGTCCCGCGCCAGCAGTTCCTCGACAGCGCGGCAACCGGCCATGCCGTTGCCCACGACCACCAGATGTTCCCGAACATCTTCGGACGGCACGAAGAGTTGTTCTTCGCTGGCCGTTTCCGGTCCGTTGTTCTGAAAATCCATCCCTTGACTCCAGAAAAGAAAAAGGCCGCCATCCGGACCCCCGGTCTTTGAAACCGAAGGTCTGGATGGCGGCCTTGCCATCATAAGCGCCTTGATTGTCCGTCCCTGGACCATCGCGGCTATGGAAGAAGGACAACCCTGTCCTTTGCATCGCAGCATATGCATCTGACGATTCGCGTCAAGCGATTCCTCGCAGCACGATGTATTTTGCGCCAGGCCATATCGCAGACGCGAAAAGGGCGGCGGCCTTTCGCGGGCCGCCGCCTCCCCTCCTGTCAGATCATGAAGCGATCAGATGCGCGCGGCGCTGGTCCAGGTCGCGCGCCACCGGGCACGGACCAGCGAGATGCCGAGGAAGGCGACCACGGCCAGACCCGCGAAGATCAGGAAGCCGGGGGCGAAGCTGCCGGTGAACTGCTTGGCGATGCCCAGCGAAGAGGCGAGATAGAAACCGCCGATGCCGCCCGCCATGCCGACCAGGCCGGTCATGACGCCGATTTCCTCCTGGAAGCGTTGCGGCACGAGTTGGAACACCGCGCCGTTGCCGACGCCCAGCGCCAGCATCGCGGCGACGAACAGGCCGAGCGCGGAGAAGAGCGTCGGCGCATAGGCGACCCCCGCCAGAGCCAGGGCGGCGGCGATATAGACCATCATCAGCGCCTTGACGCCGCCGATCCCGTCGGCCAGCGCGCCGCCCATCGGACGGACCAGCGATCCGGCGAACACGCAGCCCGCAGTGCAATAGCCCGCGACCACCGGGGTCAGGCCGAACTGGTCGGTGAAATAGATGGGCAGCGATGCGGCGAGGCCCACGAAACCGCCGAAGGTCACCGAATAAAAGCCCATCAGCAACCAGGCGTCGGCGCTTTTCAGCGGGTGGAAATAGTCGACCAGCTTCTTGGGCGCGGGCGCGTTCGGCGCGTTCTTCGCCATGATCATGTATACGACGAAGACGATGGTCAGCGGAATGCAGGCGAGGCCCAGCACCGCGTTCCAGCCGAACAGCTTGGCCAGCATCGGCGCGAACAGCGAAGCCAGCACCGTGCCCGAATTGCCCATGCCCGCAAGGCCCATCGCCTTGCCCTGATGTTCGGCGGGATACCAGCGGCTGGCGAGCGGCAGCGCAATCGCGAAGCTGGCGCCCGCAAAGCCCAGTATGACGCCCAGCGCCAGCGTGCCCGCGAAGCTGTCGACGCCCATGGACCAGGCGGTGAACAGGCCGATGATGACGATTACCTGGCTGATCGCGCCCGCCTGCTTGCAGCCGATCCGGTCGACCAGCAGGCCGTTGACGACGCGCAGCACGGCGCCCGCGAGCGTGGGGACGGCGACCATCAGGCCCTTTTCAGCGGGCGTAAGACCCAGCGTCTTGGAGATGGAGGGCGCCAGCGGCCCCAGCAGCACCCACACCATGAAGGCGAGGTCGAAATAGAGGAAGGCGGCGATCAGGGTCGGCGTGTGCCCGGCCTTCCAGAAACTGGTCTGGCTGGTTTGTCCGAGGCCTTCCGGCCCTTCGCCCTCTCCATCGGGGCGCTCCCAATAAGCAGTTGCCATGATGACGTCCCTCAATCTTTGTGAAATGGACACGAAAAAAGCCGCCTCCGGACCTCGCTCCTCGCGAAATCCGGTCAGCGGCTTTGCTGTGAAATCTGAAGGAGAGCGCAATCCCGGCCTTGGGAGGGACTCATCCTGAAAAACGCGCTTCGTCGCGCGACTCCTATCTTATCTCGCGATTCGATCTATGTTGCAAGGCACAAAATTTTCAGGGAGCGGTGGGTGATGCCTTGGGGCAGGAAATGGCCATGAGCGGACATTAAATTCCTCCCTACGCGAAGCGTGGGGAGGGGGACCGGCCGAAGGCTGGTGGAGGGGAAATGGCGCGACCTGCGCATTTTCCCCTCCGTCAGCGCTTCGCGCTGCCACCTCCCCATCTCTTGATGGGGAGGAATAGGATGGGTCCGCTTTCCACCCAAAATCAGTTACTTAGGTAAGCGCCCTAAAAACTCGCCAGGAAATCCTCGATACGTTCGGGGTCGAACACCCGCCCGTCGAAGAAGCTGTCCGGTCCCAGCGTGAGTTCGCCCCGCTTCGATCCCACCGCCAGCGGAGAGGCGACCGCGCCTTCCACCTTCATGCTGGCGCCGGGCATCGCCACGTCGCTGTCGGCCAGCGCCCGGCGGAAGATGTCGGGGCGGAACACCGATGCGGCCTTGGCGGCGTTTTCCGCGCTATGGTCCACCATCTTCCAGCGGACGAGTTGCGAATAGATCCACAGCGCCTGACTGCGCCACGGAAAGGGCGTCGCCTCCCGCGAGAAGAGCATGAAATCGGGCATGGACAGGGGGGCCATGTCCACGCGGGGCACGATGCCGCCGGACAGGGCGCGCAGGATCAGTTCGGCCGGCTGGTCGACATAGTGCGGCTGCGACAGCAGATGGGCCAGCGCCTCATGATGGTCCGGCTCGTCGCACCAGGCGGCCGCCCGCACCAGCGCCCGCAGCAACCGGTCGACGCTGTCGGGATTTTCCTCCAGCCAGGGGGTGCGGAAGGCCAGCACCTTTTCCACGCCGCGCCGCCAGATGCGTTCGCCGATGGCCACCGCCTCCGCCAGGCCGCCGTCCACCGCCGCGCTGCCCCAGGGTTCGCCCGCGATGAAGCCGTCAATCTCTCCGGCCCGCAGCGCCTCCACGGTCAGGGACGGGGGCAGGACGCGCAGCAGCACGTCGCGGTCCGGGTCCACCCCGGCGCTCGCCAGCCAGTAGCGCAGCATTACCGAATGGCTGGAATAGCGGTGGACGACGCCGATCACCGGCTTGCGTTTCCACAGGCCAATGGCCGCCGCGAAGTCATGCGCGGTGCCCAGCGGATCGTCCAGCCGCGCCGCCACGTCCGGGTCCAGCGCCTGGGCAAATTCGCTGGCCATCACCAGCATGTTGCCGTTGACGTTGAGCTTGTACGGCGCGGAGAGCGGCGCGGCCTGCTGACTCAATCCCAGCGTCACCGCGACGGCCAGCGGCGCCAGCATATGCGCGGCCTGCACCTGCCCGAACACCAGACGGTCGCGCAACGTCGCCCAACTGGTCGTGCGGACGAGGTCGAGATGCAGCCCCTCCTCCTCCGCGAAGCCCTTTTCGCGGGCCACCGCCAGGACGGCGGCGTCGGTCAGCGGCAGGAAGGCGATGCGCAGGTCGGTCGTCATTCACATCCCTCCCAATAGGTCGCTGGCGGTGATGAGGGCCTGGGCGACGTCCACGATCCTCTTTCCCTGATTCATCGCGCTTGACCGCAGCAGCGCATAGGCCTCCGGCTCGCCAAGGCCGCGCTGGCTCATCAGGATGGATTTGGCGCGGTCGATGATCTTGCGGTCGGAAAGCGCCGTGCGCGCCTCGTCCAACTCGCTCTGGAGCCGGGCGAAGGCGTTGAAGCGGCGCACCGCCAGTTCCAGCACCGGCTTCACCCGTTCCTTGCGCAGCCCGTCCACGACATAGGCGGAAACGCCTGCGTCGATGGCCGCGCCGATCATGCTTTCGTCCGACTGGTCGACGAACATGGCGATGGGCCGGGCCAGGGCGCGGCTGACCGTCAGCATCTCCTCCAGCGTGTCGCGGCTGGGGCTGCCCAGGTCCATCAGCACGACGTCGGGCGCCATGCGCTCCAGCCGCGCGACGAAGCCGCCACGCGGGGGGACGATGTGAATATCGTCATAGCCCGCTTCGCGCAGTCCTTCCTCCAGGACCGTCGCGCGCAGGCCGCTGTCATCGATGATGACGATTCGCATGGACCCCACCTTTTTGCCACTCAGTGACGATGATGCCGCGCCGCGTCAATCGGGCGGCGGGCGTAACGGTATCAGGCGCGAGGCAAGGCTTTGAATAAGCGCCGCGATCAATGCGCCGCCGAAGTGTCCACCCTTCCCGTGGGACGCGGCGCGAGCCACACCAAAGTCGCGGCCATGAACAGCACCACGGCGGCGGTGAAGAAGACATGGTTCATCGACACCACCAGCGACTGGGCGTCGACCAGATTCGACACCACCTGACGCCCCTGTTCCGGCGTGAAGCCGCGGCTGGCCAGATCGGCCAGGGTCGGATCGGCATGGAGCGTCCCGGCCATTTCGTTGCGCGACACGCGCTGCCCGTCGCCCCAGCCGGTCAGCACGATGGATGTGGAGATGGCGATGGCCAGCGTGCGCAGGAAATTCTGCATGCCCGCGGCCGAAGCGGTCTCCTCCGGCCGGACGGACCCCAGCGTCAGCGTGGTCAGCGGGATCATGAAGAAGGGCATGCCGATGCCCTGGATGAATTGCGGCATCGCAAGCGTCCAGAAATCGGCGTCGGCGGTCCATTGCGTCCGCCACAATGTCGCGAAGCCGATCCAGGCGACGCCGCCCGAAATCATGAGGCGCACATCGGTCTTGCCGATCATACGACCGGCGATGGGCGCGATGAACATGGCGGACACGCCGGTGAAGGACGTCGCCAGGCCCGACCATGTCGCGGTATAGCCCATCGACAATTGCAGCCATTGGGGGATGATGACGATGCCCGCGAAATAGGCGCCGAAACATAGCGCCAGCGTGAACACGCCGGAGGTGAAGCCGATATGGCGGAACACGCGTAGATCGACGATGGGATGTTCCTCCGTCAATTCCCAGATCAGGAAGACGCAGAAGCCGATGCCCGCCATCACCGCCAGCGCGACGATCATCGGATGGCCGAACCAGTCATGGTCGCGGCCGATGTCCAGCATGATCTGAAGACAGCCGATCCAGAAGACCAGCAGCGCCAGGCCAATATAGTCGATGGGCAGCTTCACCCGCTCCGTTTCCACGGGGCGCAGCAGCGTCAGCGCGGAAAAGATGCACAGGGCCGCGATTGGCAGGTTGATGAAGAAGATCCAGTGCCAGCTCCAATTGTCGCTGATATAGCCGCCGACGATCGGACCCAGCGTGGGGCCGAGCAGCGTCGTCATCGCCCACAGCGCCATGACGCGCCCGCGCTGTTCGGGCGGGAAGATGCGCATCAGCAATGTCTGCGACATCGGCATCAGCGGGCCGCCGCACAGCCCCTGGCCGATGCGGCATACGACGATCATGCCAAGGGTCATCGACAGGCCGCACAGCAGCGAGAAGAGGCCGAACCCCAGCATGCTCATGGTGAACAGCCGGACCGCGCCGAAACGCTGCGCCAGCCAGCCGGTCAACGGTACGCAGATCGCCTCCGCCACGGCGTAGCTGGTGATGATCCAGGTGCCCTGATCGGCGGAAATGCCCAGATTGCCAGCGATATGGGGCACCGACACATTGGCGATGGTCAGGTCGAGCACGACCATGAAATTGGCGAGCGCCAGCGTCAGCCCCGCCAACAGGCGGTGACGGGGCGACAAGAGCGAGAATATGTCGGCAGGGCGGCTCACGGGACGCTTCCTTATTCGCCGGAAAGGTCGATCTCTGCTTCCATTGAAAGGCCGACGCGCAGGGGATGTTCGGCCAGTTCCTTGGGGTCGAGGGCGATGCGCACGGGCAGGCGCTGCACCACCTTGATCCAGTTGCCGGTCGCGTTCTGCGCCGGGATCAGCGCCATGGACGCGCCCGTGCCGCCGGAAAAGCCGACGACCTTGCCGTGATAGACGACGTCGCCGCCGTAAAGATCGGACGTGACGGTGGCGGGCATGCCGACCTTCACCCGGCCAAGCTGACGTTCCTTGAAATTGGCGTCGACATAGACCTGGGCGAGCGGGACGATGGTCATGATCGGCGTGCCCTGCGCGACGCGCTGGCCCACCTGCACCTGCCGCCGCGTCACCACGCCGTCGATGGGCGCGCGGATGACGGAGCGGTCGAGGTCGAGCCGGGCATTGTCCAGCCTCGCTTTGGCGGCCAGCACGGCGGGATCGGTGTCGATGGTCGATCCGCGCACCAGCGCGTCATTGGCGGCAAGCTGGCCCGTGGCCGCGCCGCGCGTCGCCTCCGCCGTGGCTACCCCGGCTCGCGCCTGATCGAGCGCGGCCTGCGCGGCGGCATAGGCCTTGCGCGCGCTGGTCAGTTCCTCGCCCGACACGGCGCCGTTGGGGGCCAGCGCCTCGCGTCGCCGGAGGTCGATGCGGGCCTTGTCGAAATCGGCCTGCGCGGTCGCCAGTTGGGCGCGGGCGCGTTCGATGTCGGCGCCCCGCGCCTCCACCTGCGCGGCGAGCGAGCCGCTGGTGGCGACGGTCTGGCGGAATCGACGACGGGCTTCGGCCAGGTCAGCCTCCGCCTGGGCGATGGCGATGCGGGCGTTGGTGGGGTCCAGCTTCACCAATATGTCGCCGCGCCTGACCGACTGGGTGTCCGTCACCAGCACCTCGACCGCCTGGGCGGAGATCAGCGGCGTCACCTGCGCCACCTCCGCATTCACATAGGCATTGTCGGTGCTGACATGGTTGCGGCCGACCAGCAGATACCAGATCGCATAGGCCGCGCCGATGGCCAGCACTGCCAGAGCCAGACGCACCAGCCATTTTTTGCGGTTTTCCAGACGCAGGGCGGCGGCTTCGGCCTTGCTGGTCTCGGAATTGAATTCGGGCTTTGCGTCAGCCATGGGGGGTGTCCTTGGGCAACTGTTGTGCTTGGTTGGCGGCAAAGCCGCCGCCGAGCGCGCGAATGAGGGCGATGTCGAGCGTGAAGGCGCTCGCTTCCAGGTCCGCGACGGACTGGCGGGCGGCGAGAAGCTGATTTTCCACGTTCAGCACGTCGAGATAGGTGTTGAGGCCGCCTTCATAACGCTGGCGGGCGATGCCATAGGCTTCCTCCGACGCGACGAGGGCGGCGCGGGCGTCGGCCAGCCGCTGGTCGAGCGTCTGACGACCGGTCACGGCGTCTGCCACCTGCTGATAGGCGCCGAGCACGGTCTTGTCGTAATTGGCCACCGCCTGATCATAGACGGCGCGGGCGCCGCGATACTGGCCGCTGAGCGCACCGCCGTGGAAGATGGGCAGGCTGATTGCGGGACCGGCGTTGCCGAACAGCGAATCCTTCTTGAACAGCGTGTCGGTGAAGGGGCTGGGGCCGCCTGCGAACTGCGCGCCCTGAAGGACGGTCTGGTAGCCCAGCGACTGGACGCCGATCAGGGCATTCAGGCGGATGGCGGGGAAGAAATCGGCGCGGGCCACCTTGATCCGCTTGGCCGCCGCCTCCGTCCGGGCGAGCGCGGCGGCTATGTCCGGGCGGCGGGCGACCAGATTGGTGGTCACGTCGGCGGGCAGGCCGAGGGGGCCGGGCTTGCCAAGGCGGGGTCGTGCGATGGCGAGGCCACGGTCCGGTCCCGCGCCGATCAGCGCCGCGATCTGATGCCGGCGCACCGCGATCGCCTGGTCGGCGGCGGCAAGCTGCGCCCTGGCGGTGGCGACGGTGGCATCGGCCTGCCGTTCGCTGCCGCGGGTTTCCAGCCCGTTGGCGCGGCGGTCCGCCACCAGTTTCTGGCTGGCGGCGCGGATTTCCAGCGCCCGCGCCTGTATGTCGCGCTCATCATAAAGCCGGGCGAGGTCGGCATAGGCGTCGGCCACGCCGGTCGCCAGCGCCAGCCGGGCCTGCCGGGCGTCGATCTCCGCCGCCCGCGCCTGCGACGTGGCCGCCGCCAGCGCGGCGCGATTCCTGCCCCAAATGTCGAGGTCGAAGCCGAAATTCAGGCCCACCCGGCCCATCCCCAACCATCCCTTGGGCACGAATTCCTTGGGCATGCCCATATTGTAGCTGGATTTGGTCGCGCCCGCATTGGCGTCCAGATCGACCGAGGGCAGCAGCGGCGCGCCGGACTGCTGGGCGACGGCGTTGGCCTCCGCGAAGCGAGCGGCGGCGGCGGCTACGTCCGGCGATCCCTTCAGCCCTTCCTCGATCAGGGCGTCCAGTTGCGGGTCGCCATAGGCCCGCCACCAGCCTTCGGACGGCCATTGGGCGGCATTGTCGGCCTGGAAGCTGCGTTCGGCGGCAATGCTGTCGGGGGCGCGTATTTCGGGTCGAGGCCCCAGATCAGGCACCGCCGCGCAGGCCGAAAGCAGCGCCACGCCCCCGGCAAGAAATCCGGCGCGGACGGAGAGAGCGGAAAGATTCGAGAGACGACTCGCGAGCATATCAAACCGTACCATCTAGTATGAATTCGGCATTTGCGCCGGTTGGTAATCCTTGTCAACAGAAATAGCGTACTATATGGTACGATTTAATGACAGAGTCTCTCCCCCCCCTCAGCCGCCGGGAAGCGCGCCGCCAGGAAAGGCGTCAGGCGATATTGGACGTCGCCTCGCAATCCTTCCTGGAAAATGGCTATGCCGCGACGACCATGTCGGCCATCGCCGCCGCGCTGGGCGGATCGAAGGGCACGTTGTGGAGCTATTTCCCGTCCAAGGAAGAGCTGTTCGCCGCCGTTCTGGACAATGCGACCACCGCCTATCGCGCCCGCCTGGCCGAAATATTGGACCCCGGCGGCGATCTGGAGGAAACGCTGCGCAGGACGGGGCTGAACATCCTGACGAAGATCACCGCGCCCGACAGCATCGCCCTGCACCGGCTGGTCGTGGCGGAATCGGGCCGCTTTCCGGAGATGGGCGCCATCTTCTACGAACATGCGCCGGGGACCACGCGGCGGCTGATCGCCGAATATCTGGAACAGGCGATGGATCGCGGCCTTTTGCGCCGATCCGATCCCGGATTGGCGGCGCGCACCTTCGCCATGCTGATGCTTTCGGGCAGCCACCAGTCGCTGATCTGGGGCCAGATGGAGCGGACCACGCCGGAGCAGATGGCGGCCGATGTCGAATATGGACTGGAATGCTTCCTGCGCGCCTATGCGCCGGACCCGCATTAACCAATTCTTTGCCCACTGATCCTATGCTGCGCGGCAAAAGGTGGGACGTCATGCAATTCTGGAAACCAGACAGGATCAGCCGGCCGCGACCGGCGCAGAACCCGGAAGCGGCGCGACCGGCGCGCAGGCCGCGCCTTCTGCTGATCGACGAGGATGCCGCTGCGCGGGCAGCGGTGGCGCGGCGCCTGTCCCATCTGGGCTATGACGTGGCGCTGGCCGAAAACGGATTCATTGCGATCAACATGCTGATCGGCCGTCCGGTGGACATCATCCTGATCGACATGGGGCTGGCGCTGCTGCCGGGCGTGGCGACGATGCGGAAGATCCGCGCCGCCGGTCTGGCCGACAATGCCTGTTTCGTCATGATCGGCGGGCGGCAGGACAAGACTTCGGCCGTCGAGGCGCTGGACGCGGGCGCGGACGATTATGTGGTGAAGCCGTTCGATTTCGACCTGCTGGATGCGCGGCTGCGCCATCTTTGCGCGCGGGCCGAACAGGTCGGCGCGCTGGCCCGGCACAATGCCGAACTGGATGCTCGCATCGCCCGGCGCGCCCTGGAACTGGGCGAAACGCGGGACGCGCTGGCGGAGATGCAGGCGGATCGGGCCCGGCTGGTGTCGTCGATCCAGGCGCTGCATGACGAGATTGCGCGGTTGAACGCGGCGCGGAATTAGGGTGCGATTTTAGGTGGGTCGGGCGGAAGAGGATCGACCTGCGCAGTTCCCCTCCACCACTCGCTTCGCGAGCGTCGAAGAGAGTCACGCGCCTCTCTTCGACCCTCCCCATCTGCGATGGGGAGGATTTTTTATTTGAGCCATTGGGTGGCGGCGAACCAGCCGCTGATCCCGGCGGCCATCGCGGCGCAGACGCCGACCACGCCCCAGAAGGCCCAGGGTTCGTGGGCATAGGGGATGCCGTCGACATTCATGCCGAGCAGGCCGGTCAGGAAAGTGAGCGGCAGGAAGACCAGCGCCACCACCGAAATGATCAGCGCCTGCCGGTTCATCTGTTCGGCGCGCAGGTCGGTCAGCTCTTCATGGGCGAGCGCGGAGCGTTCACGCACCGCCTCCAGTTCCTCAGCCATCCGGGCGCAGCGGTCGGCGGCTTCCTGAAGGTGCAGCCGGTCGTCCGGTTCCAGCCAGGACGCGTCGGCGGCGGATAATCTTTCCAGCGCCTGCCGCTGCGGCGCGATGAAGCGGCGGTAGCTGATCGCGGTGGCGCGAATCTGCGACACGCGCCGCCGCGCCTCCGCCGGACCATGTTCGGTCAGCGCGCTTTCGATCTCGTCCAGCCCGTCGCCCAGATCGGCGACTTCGGGGTCCAGCGCTTCGGTGATCTGCTGCGCGAAGGCGGCAATCAGGTCGCCCGGATCGCTTATCCTGCCCGCCAGCATCTGCGCCGTCACCGGTTCCATCGCGGCGAGCGGGCGATAGCTGACGGAAATGACCCGCGCCTGTTCGGCCCAAAGGCGGATCGACACGAGCGGATCGCCCACCCCGTCCTCGGCCGCGCCTAGCCCGCGCAGGTTCACCAGCGCGCCATGCGCCATCAGCGTGCAGCGCGGCCGGGTTTCCTGCGCCAGCAGCGCGGACAGCGCGGCTTCGGGCATGTGGTCGCAGCGGGACGCGACGATGCGGGCATCCTCCCGCCAGCCGTCGGCGTGGACCCAACTGAACGGCGCGTCCTCCGTCAGCGCGCAATAGGCGTCCAGAGAGATTTCCCGCGCCTTGCCGCCTTCGAACAGGAAGACCCGGCTCATCGCTCCATCTCCAGCCAGAGAGACAGGCCCTCGCCCGGTTGGGCGGGCGGCGCGCTTGCGGCGATGCGGACCGCGTCGGCGCGGGCGCGATCCAGGATCGCGGCAGGCACGTCGGGCGCGTGATAGATGCGATCCGCCTCGCCCAGCAGGCGAGCGGCGCGCAGGGTCAGATCGTCGGGATCGGCGGACCGGAGCTTTATCGTTTCCAGCCGGTCGGCGTCGACATCGGCCTGTGCAGCCAGCCAGTCGGGCACGGCGTCGACCGCCTTGTCCGAGAGCGGATCGATCGGGCCGCCAGTGGCCAGCCCGGCGTCAATGGCCCGCCGCCGCGCTGCTGCGTCCGGCCAGCGCTTCCGGATCGCGCCCCGCGCATCGTGCAGCGCCGTCGCCAGCGCGCCCAGCCGAGCGGGCAGCAGAGCCTCTATCCGTTGCCTGAGCGCCTTGGCCAGCCCCGCCGAAGCGCCGCCCGTGCCGATGGCGATCAGCACCGGATCGCGGTCGACGATGGCGGGCAGGGTGAAGTCGCACAGCTCCGGTCTGTCGGTGGCGTTCACCAATATTCCGCGTGCCTGGAGCCGGGCCACTGTCGCCTCATCGCCGTCCGAGACGATGGCGAGCGCGGCTTCTTCCCCCTCGCTCACGATGCGCGCCCCGGCCCGTTCCAGCAGGCGGCGCTTGGCGTCCGCCGCCTCGCCCTCGCCGGTCAGGATGACGGCCCGCCCTTGCAACCGCAGGAAGACGGGCAGGCTTTGCATCAGTCCTGAACCCAGTCTGGAATATTGTCGCCCTGGATCAGCGTTTCGATAGGCGGACGGGCGCGGACAACGGCCCATTTGTCGCCGGAGACCAGCACTTCGGGGGTCAGGGCGCGGCTGTTATAGGTGCTCGCCATGGTCGCGCCATAAGCCCCCGCCGTCATGAAGGCGACCAGATCGCCCGCGCCCACCACATCCATGTCGCGATGCATGGCGAAGGTGTCGCCCGTCTCGCACACCGGTCCTACCACATTGGCGGCGGCGCGGTCGCCCTTCGGATGGACGGCGCGGATGTCGTGCCAGGCGTCGTAGAGGCTGGGGCGCAGAAGGTCGTTCATTGCCGCGTCGACGATGACGAAGGGAGCCTGCGCGCCCTGCTTCACCCGCACCACCTGCGACAGCAGCACGCCCGCATTGCCGACGATCAGCCGGCCGGGTTCGAACAGCAGGCGGACGTTCCAGCCCTGGGTGATCCGCGTCACCATCGCGCCATAGTCGGCGGGGCTGGGCGGCAGGGGCTGGGACGGGTCATAGGGGACGCCGAGGCCCCCGCCCAGGTCGGCGGTGCGGATGTCGTGGCCCGCCGCCCGCAGCTTTTCGATCAGCGCGCCGACCTTGACGAAGGCGGCCTCCAGCGGCTTGAGGTCGGTGAGCTGGCTGCCGATATGCACCGCCACGCCCTGCACATCCAGGCCGGGCAGGTCGCGCGCGGCGGCATAGCTGGCCAGCGCCCGGTCATAGGGGATGCCGAACTTGTTTTCCGACTTGCCGGTCGAGATTTTCGCATGGGTGCCCGCGTCGACATCGGGGTTGATGCGATAGGCGACCGGGGCTTTCCTGCCCATCGACAGCGCCACTTCGGAGAGCATTTCCGCTTCGGGTTCGCTTTCCAGATTGAACTGGTAGATGCCCTGTTCCAGCGCGATGCGCATTTCGTCCGCCGTCTTGCCGACTCCGGAAAAGACGATGCGGTTCGCGGGGATGCCCGCCGCGATGGCGCGCAGCAGTTCGCCCGCCGACACGACGTCCGCGCCCAGGCCCAGTCTTCCCAGCGTCGCCAGCACGGCGGCGTTGGGATTGGCCTTCACCGCGAAGGCGATCAGCGGGTCGGCAAGCTGCGACAGCCCCTCCCGGAACACGCCGACATGGCGGGTCAGGGTCGCGGTCGAATAAATGTAGACGGGCGTTCCGACCTTGGCGGCGATTTCCGCCATCGGCACCTGCTCCACAAGCATCGCGCCGTCGACATAGGTGAAATGGTCCAATTCTTGTCTTTCCTGAAAATCTAGCGGGGGTCGCTTTCGGGCGGCAGGTCGAACGGGTCGTCGCCGCGCACCCTCGATTGGGTCAGCAGTTCGACATTGCGTTCCGGCCGTGCCTGAACCGATGGCGTGGTGAGTTGCGCGGCGGTCGGCGCGGTCGCCGCGCCCACCGGCACGGCGGGAAGGCTTTGCCCCTCCACGGGTTTCAGCGGCTGGCGACCGCCGCAGGACGCCAGGGCCAGCGCAAGCGCCGCCAGCGCCATCCCCTTGGCGATCCGTGCCGTCATCACTTGCCCTGCCCTTTCGCGTTCTTCCTGGCCTCGGCAATGCGCGCGCGCACCTGATCGGGCGCGGTGCCGCCGTGGCTCCTGCGGCTGGCGACCGAGGCGTCGACCGTCAGCACCGCATAGATACGCTCATCGATCCGCGCATCAATGGCCTTGAGCGTATCCAGCGGCAGATCGGCAAGCTGCACGCCCGCCGCCTCCGCCGCCGCGACGGCGCGGCCGGTGATATGATGCGCCTCGCGGAAGGGCACGTCCCCCTCCCGCACCAGCCAGTCGGCCAGGTCGGTGGCAGTGGCGAAGCCGCTTTCCGCAAGCCCGCGCATCCGGTCGGCGCGGAAGGTCACGGTCTCGATCATGCCGGTCATCGCCGCGATGGAGAGGCCCAGCAGGTCGTGCGCCTCGAACACCGGCGGCTTGTCGTCCTGCATGTCCTTCGAATAGGCGAGCGGCAGGCCCTTCATCGTGACGCACAGCGCGTTCATGCAGCCCATGATCCGGCCCGCATGGCCGCGCACCAGTTCGGCGGCGTCGGGGTTGCGCTTTTGCGGCATGATCGAACTGCCGGTCGAATAGGCATCGGGCAGCTTGACGAAACCGAAGGGCTGGCTCGCCCAGATGATGAACTCCTCCGCCAGGCGAGAGAGGTGCAGTGCCACTTGCGTCGCGGCCATGAGGTAATCAAGCGCGAAGTCGCGGTCCGACACGCTGTCGAGGCTGTTGTCGGTCGGCTTGGCGAAACCGAGCGCCGCCGCCGTGGCGTGACGGTCGATGGGAAAGCCTGTCCCCGCCAGCGCCGCCGCGCCCAGCGGGCATTCGTTCAGGCGGGCGCGGGCATCGGCGAAACGGCTGCGGTCGCGACGGACCATCTCATGATAGGCCATGAGGTGATGGCCCAAAGTCACCGGCTGCGCTGACTGGAGATGGGTGAAGCCCGGCATCACCGTATCGGCATGTTCCTCCGCACGGGTCAGCAGCATGTCGGACAGGCCCTGCAAGCCCGCCTCGACCTCTTCGATGGCGTCGCGCACCCAGAGGCGGAAGTCTGTCGCCACCTGATCGTTGCGGGAGCGTGCCGTGTGCAGCCGCCCCGCCGCCGGGCCGATCAGTTCGGCCAGGCGCGACTCCGTGACCATGTGGATGTCTTCCAGGTCCAGGTTGACCGGCACGCCATCGGCTTCATACTCGGCGGCGATGCGGTTCAGCCCCTCGGTGATCGCCTGCGCGTCCTCGCCGTCGACGATGCCCTGCTTGGCCAGCATCGCGACATGCGCCTTCGATCCGGCGATATCCTGTTTCCACAAGCGCTTGTCGAACGGGATAGAGGCATTTATCTCGCGCATGACCGAAGCCGGACCGGCCGCGAAGCGTCCGCCCCACATGCTGTTGGAGCTTTTTCCCGTGCGATCATTCTTGCCCTGCGTAATGACACTGCTCCTGCTGGCTGGCCTTGGCGCGTGCGATAAGCAATCCCCGCCCGCCGGGCAAGGCCCGAACGCCACCAGCGGCGAGGCGACGGGGCCTGCGCAGAGTGGGAAGGGCGCGTTTAGCTATACGCTCGACAGGTCGAAGGCGGGGACGCCCGCCCCTGACTTCACCTTCCAGAACCCAGACGGCAGCGATGCGAAGCTGAGCGATTTCGCGGGCAAGCCGATGCTGGTCAACCTATGGGCGACGTGGTGCGCGCCCTGCGTCGCGGAAATGCCGACGCTGGACGCGGTGGCGGCGGATTATGGGAAGAAGGGGCTGGCCGTCCTCACCATATCGCAGGACAGCCAGGGCGAGGCGGTGATCAAGCCCTTTTTCGAAAAGCATCCGCTGCCGCATCTGAAGGGCTGGATCGATCCGGAAAACCAGTTCGGCTTCCATTATAATACGGGCATGCTGCCTACGACCGTCATCTACGACGCGCAGGGCAAGGAGATGGCGCGGGTGGTCGGCGCGATGGACTGGTCCAGCAAGGAAGGCCGGGCGCTGATAGAGGCGGCGCTGGCGAGTTGATCTTCGATCCCCACCCCACTCGTCATGCTGAACTTGTTTCAGCATCCATCGCGCCTACGGAGACGGCGGATCATGGGGAAAAATGGATGCTGAAACAAGTTCAGCATGACGGCTAAGAGCCGAATTTACATATAACGAATCTAGATCAAAAATCCGCCATGCGCGTTTCTTGCAAAATGCGCATGGCCGCATGCACGCTTATCAATTGTCAAATTGCCATGCGGCATAGCAATATCGTCCGATTTTCTTCCGAAAACAGCGCGGAAATATTTCATTTTCTTTAATTTTTTGTGCGCCGCAATAGAGGTTGCACTCAAATTGTTCGTTGACCCCCTTGTCAAAGATAAAATGCAACAGGGGGCATAGATGAAAAGATTGACCGCTCTTAAACTTTCACTTGCGCTGGCCTCCTCCTGGTCGGCCTGCGCGATGGCCCAGGAGGCGCAGACGCCGCAGGCCGATGACGGCGGCGCCATCATCGTCACCGGCACCCGCGCCGTCGGCATGCAGGCAGCCGAAAGCGCCGCGCCGATCCAGGTATTGAGCCAGGAGGCGATCAGCCATGTCGGCCAGCCGAACCTGAACCAGGTGCTGACCCAGATCGTCCCCAGCTTCACCGCCCAGACGCAGGGCACCGACCTTTCCAGCTTCTCGCTTTCCGCCCGTCTGCGCGGCCTCAGCCCCAACCACACGCTGGTGCTGGTCAACGGCAAGCGCCGCCACGGCAACGGCATCCTTCAGGTGATCTCCGGCGCGTTCCAGGGTTCGGCCGCACCCAGCATCGACCTGATCCCGCCGGACGCCATCGCCCGCGTCGAGGTGTTTCAGGAAGGCGCGGCGGCCGTCTACGGCACGGACGCCATTGCGGGCGTCATCAACTTCATTCTCAAGGACAATAATGAAGGCGGCAGCTTCAAGATCACGGGCGGCCAATATTATGACAGCGAAGGCGAACTCTTCTCCGCGTCCGGCAATATGGGCTTCAAGCTGGGCGAAGACGGCTTTTTCAACCTGAGCCTGTTCCACCGCCGCCAGGATTACACCACCGTCGGCACCGGGCAGGTGCAGATCACCAAGCCGGACGGCACGCTGCAATCCAACACCCCTGCCCAATGGTCGAACCTGGCGGGCGACGCGCTGTCGGGCATCAACGGCGGCCAGCCCAAAACCTATCTGACCGAAGCCTTCTACAATATGGGCTATGATTTCGGCGGCATCGAACTGTACAGCTTCGGCGACCTTGCCCGCCGCATCGGCTACGCCAAGCAGGGCTATCGTCACCCCAAGCGCATCTGCTACGAAACCGGCAACCTTGGCGGCGGCATCACGGCCACGGCCTATAATCCCAACATCTGCTACAGCGACACGGGCACCTGGGGCATGGTTCCGCTCCAGCATGTGATCGAGGACGAATATAGCTTCACCGTCGGCGCCAAGGGCGAGGCTTCGGGCTGGAATTACGATCTCAGCACCACCTACGGCTATCAGAAGGACGACATCTGGACCGAAGGATCGGCCCATCGCGAAGTCTGGCAGGAAAGCTATGCCGCCTCGTTGCAGGGAATCGGCGTCCCCAACACGGTCGACAAGGCCTATGACGGCGGCTTCCGCCTGAGCCAGACCACGGTCACCGCCGATATCCGCAAGGAATTCGAAGTCGGGCTGGCAGGCCCCCTCACCTTCGCGTTCGGCGGCGAATATCGCCGCGACACTTATGAGATCGTCGCGGGCGACTATTATTCGACATACAAGACTGGCGTCCAATCCTTCCCCGGTTACAAGGCGACCGACGCGGGCAAGTTCCGCCGCAGTTCGCGCGCGGGCTATATCAACCTGATCGCGGAGCCGGTCGAAAACTGGTCCGTCGACCTTGCCGGACGATACGAGGATTATACCGACTTCGGCGACACGACCATCGGCAAGATCACCACCCGCTACGACTTCAGTCCCGCCTTCGCGCTGCGCGGCACGGTCAGCACCGGTTTCCGCGCCCCGACGCTGGCGGAACAGAAATATTCGACCATCAACGTCGGCCCGACCAGCGCCATCGCGCAGCTTCCCGCAGGGACGCCCGCCGCCGCGCTGCTGGGCTTCGGCAGCCTGAAACCGGAAAAGTCGAAGAATTTCTCTGCGGGCGTCGTGCTGCGGCCGGTGCCGAAGCTGGCCGTCACGGTCGACGCCTATCTTATCAAGATCAAGGACCGCATCACCGGCACGGCGGCGCGCAACGCCGTTCTGAACGGCGTGCCGCAGCCAGGTGGGGCGCAAATCCTGAACGCCCTGAATTCGGCGGGCATCGTCCTGGACAGCGCGCTGTTCAACAGCGGCACGATCGGCGTGTCCAGCTTCACCAACGGCATCGACACCCGCACCTGGGGCATCGACTTTTCGGCCGCCTATCCTGTCGCGCTGGACTTCGGCACGCTGAACCTGTCGCTGACGGCGAACTATAACAAGACGAAGATCACCAACAACAAGGTCGGCTATCCGATCTTCAACGCGGCGTCGGAAAGCAATATCGAGCGTTCCAACCCGGACTATAAGATCGTGGCCGGGGCGCTGTTCAAGAGCGGGAAGTTCACGCTCAACCTGCGCGAAACCTTCTATGGCAAGACCAGCATCCTGGTCCGTCCGGGCTTCACGCCGGGCGGCGGCTTCATCCCGAACGGCGGCTTCCTGATCGCGGACGGCGCTCTCGTCAACGGGGTCAACGCCAACCAGCTCTACTTCAACGGTGTGGTCAAGGCGGCCGCGCTCACCGATCTGGAGGCGGGTTTCGACTTCACCGATTTCGTCACCTTCTCGGTCGGCGCGAACAACCTGTTCAACAAGCGGCCGGAAGTGCCCGCTGTGATGCAGGGCGTGACGCCGGGCGCGGGCGTATCGCCCTTCATCAACGGGGCCGGGGCCTATAACAGCTATTATGGCCATGGTCCCTACAGCACGTCGGGCGGCTATTATTACGCCCGTCTCGACTTCAAATTCTAACGGCGTCACGAAGGGGGGGCCGGTCCGGAAACGGGCCGGCCCTTTTCGCATCGGGAAACATGCACATGAAGAAATGGATCGCCCTGTTCCTGGCTTTCGGCGCCGCGCCGGTGGCGGCGCAGCAGCCTCTGCCCTTCTCGCCCGCCGTGCGCGCCGGCGACATCCTCTATCTTTCCGGCCAGATCGGAGAGGCACCCGCAGGCATGGACCCACATAAGGAGGGCTTCGATGCAGCGGTCCGCGCCTCCATGGATTCCATCGGCAAAATCCTGAAAGATAACGGCCTCGATTATGGCCATGTGGTTAAATGCACGGTGATGCTGGACGATATGGCGGATTGGCCGCGCTTCAACGGGGTCTATGTAAGCTATTTCCAGGGCAAGCGGCTGCCCGCCCGCAGCGCATTCGGCGCGGACGGGCTGGCGAGGGGCGCGCCGCTGGAAATCGAGTGCATCGCGAGCTTCAAATAGGCGAAACGCCGTTCGGGAGCGGTCGGAAGCGGACGGTTCCGCTTCCCGTCCGGGGATCGTCGGGAAAATGGTTGGGCATCATCCGGATTTCGCCCGTCCGCTCCCACTTCCCCAACCCCCCATAGCGCGCTAAAGCCCTCCCATGATCCTCGTCATCGACAATTACGACAGCTTCACCTGGAACCTGGTCCATTATCTCATGGAACTGGGCGCGCAGGTGGAGGTCGTTCGCAACGACGCCATTTCCGCCGGGCAGGCGCTGTCCACCGGGGCGCAGGCCTTCCTGCTCTCCCCCGGTCCCTGCACCCCCAATGAGGCGGGGGTCAGCCTGGACCTGGTCGCCGCCTGCGCGGATGCAGGCGCGCCGCTGCTGGGCGTGTGCCTGGGCCACCAGTCGATCGGCCAGCATTTCGGCGGGAAGGTGGTGCGCGGCGGCCTGATGCACGGCAAGACGTCGCCCGTCAGCCATGACGGCAGCGGGTTGTTTCAGGGACTGCCTTCGCCCTTCACCGCCACCCGCTATCACTCGCTGATCGTGGAGGATATTCCCGACACGCTGATCGTCAACGCCACCAGCGAGGACGGATCTGTGATGGGTTTCCGCCACCGCGACCTGCCGATCCATTCGGTCCAGTTCCACCCGGAAAGCATCGCTACCGAACATGGCCATG
Organism: Sphingobium chlorophenolicum; assembly: GCF_000722875.1. Classification (GTDB taxonomy): domain Bacteria; phylum Pseudomonadota; class Alphaproteobacteria; order Sphingomonadales; family Sphingomonadaceae; genus Sphingobium; species Sphingobium chlorophenolicum. The sequence goes on from NZ_JFHR01000034.1 coordinate 27,549, forward strand.
AGATGCTGGCCAATTTCATGCGGATCGCGGGCATTCCCGTTCAGGAGCGCGTGGCGGCCTGAGGGCTTTCCGAATGGGCAATTGAACGGAGCGTGTGGGTAGGGGCTGGCCGCAGGCTGGTGGAGTGAATGGGGCACGACCTCCGAATCTTCCCCTCCACCACCGCCTTCGGCGGCGGTCCCCCTCCCCATCTTTCGATGGGGAGGATGGGATAGGTCCGGACATCCCGCAAGCTTGGGGCACTATATTGCGCTTCTCCATCTCGACTCCGGCGCCGTCCCATGATTAAGGCAGCGTCGATGACACGCCTGCCCGATCCTACTGCCCCGCTCGACGCGCAACAGGCCGCCATGGCCTTCGATCTGCTGTTCGATGCCGACCTGTCCGAAGGGGAGATTGCGGGCTTCCTCGTCACCATGGCCCGGCGGGGCGAGACCGCCACGGAGATCGCCGCCGCCGCCCGCGCCATGCGCGTCCGCACGCTCCCGGTCGCCGCGCCGCCCGGCACGATCGACGTGTGCGGCACGGGTGGGGACGGCCACCACACCCTCAACGTCTCCACCGCCGTCTCGCTGGTCGTGGCGGCGGCGGGCGTCCCCGTGGCCAAGCATGGTAACCGCGCCGCTTCCTCCAAGGCGGGCGCCGCCGATACGCTGGAAGCGCTTGGCCTCGACCTCGACCGCGCCGCGCAGACCGCTGAAGCGACCTTGGCCGATCTGGGCATCTGCTTCCTCTTCGCGCAAAATTATCACCCCGCGCTCAAACGGCTCGGCCCCATCCGCAAGGCCATAGGCGAGCGCACCATCTTCAACCTGATGGGACCGCTCGCCAATCCGGCGGGAGTGCGCCGCCAACTGGTCGGCATCGCCCGCCCGGACTATGTCCCCGTCTATGCGGAGGCGCTGGCGGAACTGGGCGTCGACCATGCGATGATCGTGTCCGGCGACGAAGGGCTGGACGAATTGTCGCTGGCGGGCGGCAACGACCTGGCGGAGGTGAAGGGCCACAGCCTGGTCGCGACGTACCGTCTGACCGCCGCCGAACTTGGCCTTTCCACCCATCCGGTCGAAGCGATCCGGGGCGGCGATCCCGCCTTTAACGCCGCCGCCCTGCGCGCCCTGCTGCAAGGCGAAGCGGGGCCTTACCGGGACGCGGTGCTGCTGAACGCCGCCGCCGCCCTTGTCGTCGCGGACGCCGTGTCCGATTTCCGCGAGGGCGTGGAGGAAGCCGCCGAAACCATCGACCGGGGGCTTGCCAACGCGCTCCTCAATTGCTGGATTGCCTATAAATGACCAACAAGCTGATCGAAATCTGCGACACGAAGCGGGAGGAAGTCGCCCGGCGCAAGGCCGCGACGACCGTCGCCGGGCTGCAAGCCCGCGCCGCCGAGCAGACGCCGCCCCGCGGCTTCCGCAAGGCGCTGGACGATGCCGCCCGCTCCGGCTTCGGCCTGATCGCGGAGGTGAAGAAGGCCAGCCCTTCCAGGGGCCTGATCCGCCCCGATTTCGATCCGCCCGCCCATGCGCAGGCCTATGCGGCAGGGGGCGCGGCCTGCCTGTCGGTGCTGACCGACGAACCTTATTTCCAGGGCCATGACGATTATCTGATGGCGGCCCGCTCCGCCTGCGCCCTGCCGGTGCTGCGCAAGGATTTCATCGTCGATCCCTGGCAGGTGCTGGAAAGCCGCTCGCTGGGCGCCGACGCGATCCTGATCATCGTCGCCGCGCTGGACGACGGCCAGATGGCGGAGATCGAGGACGCGGCGCTCGGTCTGGGCATGGACGCGCTGGTCGAAGTGCATGACGCGCAGGAGCTGGAGCGGGCGATGAAGCTCCGGTCGCGCCTGATCGGCGTCAATAATCGCGACCTGCGCGACTTCAGCGTGGACTTCGCCCGCACCTATGAACTGGTGGGGCAGGCGCCGGAGGGCTGCACCTTCGTCGCGGAAAGCGGCATCGGCAGCCATGACGATCTGGTCGCCATGTCCGATCATGGGGTGCGCTGCTTCCTGGTCGGGGAAACGCTGATGAAGCAGGCCGATGTCGAAGCCGCCACCCGCAACCTGCTGACGGGGCGATGAGCAGGCTCACCCATCTGGACGAGGATGGGTCGGCCCATATGGTCGACGTCTCGGCCAAGGCGGTTACGGCGCGACAGGCCGTCGCCACCGGCCGCATCGGCATGAGCGCGCAAGCCGCCGCCGCCATCGCCCAGGGGCTGGTGAAGAAGGGCGATGTGCTGGCGGTGGCCCGCGTCGCCGGGATCATGGCGGCCAAGCGGACCGCCGATCTGATCCCGCTCTGCCATCCCATTGCGCTCAGTTCCGTCAGCATCGACCTGGATCTGGATGAGGGCGGCGTCACGGTCACCGCCACCGCGAAGACGGCGGGCCAGACGGGGGTGGAGATGGAGGCGCTGACCGCCGCGACGGTCGCGTTGCTGACCGTCTATGATATGGCGAAGGCGCTCGATAAGGGCATGGTCATCGGCGACGTGCGGCTGCTGACCAAGACCGGCGGCAAGTCCGGCGACTGGACCGCAGAGGCTGGGCGGGCCGCATGAGCCTGCTGCCGGTCGCGGAGGCACAGGGCCGCCTGATGGCGCTGGCGGCGCGGCTGCCGACGGAGCGGGTGGCCATTCCAGACTGCGCCGGTCGCTGGCTGACGGAGGATGTCGCCGCGCTGCGCGCCCAGCCGTGGGCCGATCTTTCCGCGATGGACGGCTATGCGATCCGTGCGGGCGAATGGCCGGGGCCTTGGCAGGTTGCCGGTGAAAGCGCGGCAGGCGGGCCGCTTCCCGCGCCCCTCGGGTCCGGAGAGGCTTGCCGCATATTTACCGGCGCGCCCTTGCCACAGGGTGCGGACAGCGTCCTGATCCAGGAGAATGCGCAGCGGGACGACACGATGCTGCGGGGATTGGGCGACCCGCTGGCGCTGGGCCGCAACGTTCGCGCAGCCGCATCCGACTTCGCCAGGGGCGGCCTTCTGCTGAAGGCGGGCGTGGCGCTTGGCCCGGCGCAGATCGCGCTTGCCGTGCTGGGCGGCCATGGCGTCTTGCCTGTCGCCCGGCGCGCGCGCATCGCGCTGATCTCCACAGGCAACGAACTGGTGCCGCCCGGCGCGCCCGCGCAGGAGGGGCTGCTTCCCTCCTCCAACGCGCCGATGCTGGCGGCGCTGCTCGGCGGCCTGCCCTGCGACGTCATCGACCTGGGGATCGTGCCGGACGATCTCGACAGCGTGACGCAGGCTTTTGTCCGCGCAGCCGATGCCGACATCATCGTGTCGACCGGCGGCGCGTCGGTGGGGGACCATGACGTCGTCCGTCCCGCCTTCGCCCACGCAGGGGGCTCGCTCGACTTCTGGAAGATTCGCATGCGGCCGGGCAAACCGCTGATGGCGGGGAGGCTGGATTCCGCCGTCTTCCTCGGCCTGCCCGGCAATCCGGTGTCGGCCTTCGTCACCGCGACATTGTTCCTGCTGCCGCTGGTCCGCCATCTGATGGGCGCGGCATCGCCCCTGCCCCGCACCGCCCCGGCGACGCTGGCCGCCTCCCTCCCCGCAACCGGGGAGCGGGACGATTACCTTCGCGCCTTCCGTACCGAAAGGGGCATCGCCTCCGTCACGTCGCAGGACAGCGCGGCCACGGCTGCGCTGGCGATGGCCGACTGCCTGATCCTACGCCCCGCCGGATCGCCCGCCGCCGCCGCCGGCGACCCTGTCACCGTCCTGCCCCTGACATAAGGAAAGGGGCCGCGAGGCGACCCCTTCCAGTGCGGTCCTGATGGATAGCGGCGACATTCAGTTTCCTGAATGACAGCCAACCCGTTTTCAGCGCTGTTGCTTGTCGGGCGCCTTGTCCTTGCGGCGTTCATCGCCCATCTGGCCCTGACGGTTTTCCTGCTGCTGCTGGCGTCCGCCCTGGCTGGAGCGGTCGCCGCCCTGCTGATCCCGGCGTTGATCGCCGCCCTGGTTGTTCTGGTTGGCCATCTTACTCTCCTATTCGCCTCCTTCGGGGAGGGCGTGGTGTAAACGGCCAGTTCGCCGCCCCGTTCCCGCAAATGCGGCAAGCCGTTAGGCGCTTGACTTACCCCTTTCCGTTTCCTATGCGTTCTCCATCCGTTCCAAAGAGGGCATGGCGCGATGTTGACACCCAAGCAACAGGAATTGCTGAGCTTCATTCAGACCCGGTTGGAGGAGGGGGGCGTGTCCCCCTCTTTCGAGGAGATGAAGGAAGCGCTGGACCTGCGGTCCAAATCCGGCATTCATCGCCTGATCAATGCGCTGGAGGAGCGCGGCTTCATCCGCCGACTGCCCAATCGCGCCCGCGCGCTGGAGGTGCTCAAGCTGCCTGAAGCCATGCATCGCGCGCCCAAGGTGGTCGCGCCGGCCAGCGCGCCGCTGGCGACCGGCCCAGCCGTGAGCAAGCCGCCGATCGCCGCCAACGACATAGTGGAGATACCGATGCACGGCCGCATCGCGGCGGGCGTGCCGATCGAGGCGCTGGAGGGGCAGAACATGCTTTCCGTGCCCGCGGCGCTGCTGGGAACCGGGGATCATTATGCGCTGGAAGTGGCGGGGGATTCCATGGTGGAGGCGGGAATCCTCGACGGCGACTTCGCCCTTATCCAACGCACCGACGTGGCGCGGGAGGGGCAGATCGTGGTCGCGCTGATCGACGAGAATGAGGCGACGCTTAAATATTTCCGGCGGGAGGGGCAGAAGGTCCGGCTCGATCCAGCGAATGGCGCCTATGAACCGCAATATTATGATCCGCGGCAGGTCCGCATTCAGGGCAAGCTGGCAGGGTTGTTGCGGCGTTATAACTGACCTGCGCGAAATGGGCGCGGCCGGTCCACGGGCCGCGTCATCCAGGGATGTTCGTCATTCCGCGCCTTCACGCTGCGGATGACGCCATGGTCGAGGTCGATGGCGAGGCCGCCCGTCGCCGCCAGATATGCGCGATCCGCCTTCAGCCAGCGGGGGCGGCAGACGCGCGGCAGGCGCCGGTCGCTGACCACGATGTCGGCGCGGGCGCAATCCCGCGCCAATATCGCAGGATCGATCCGCATGCCGCTCCGCGTCAGCAGCAGGTTCCAGTTGCGGCCTCCTCCCCTCAGGCGCACGGCGCAGAGATCGGGGGAGCAGCGCGCTTGGGGCAACGCCGCCATCGCTTCCGGCGTGCCGTCATGGCCCAGACTCTCCGTCATCGCCTCGCGCATGTAGCGGCCCGCCCGCTCGCGCAGCATCGCCATGCCGCCATGGGCGGTCCGTATCGCGACATGGCGCCCGTCCCCACTGATCAATATGGCGGGCGCGGGAGTCGCCAGGATCATCGTCACCCCGGCCGTCACCGTCATCAGCCCCGCCCAGCGCCACCGGCTTCGCCACAGCAGGCACCACAGCATGCCAGACAGGATCAATCCGAACGCCAGCCCCGATTGCACGGGGGCCAGAACCACCGCCCAGGGGCTGGACGCCACCCCATGCGCGACCAGCAGCAACAGGTCCAGCGCCCGCGCCGTGAGCCACCAGAAGGGCGCACCCCAGCCGCACAGGTCGAACAGCAGGGCCGCCGCCTCCAACGGCATGACGACCAGGGTGGTCAGCGGTATGGCCACCAGATTGGCGACCGAACCCAACACCCCCGCCTTGTGGAAATGGAACAGGGCAATGGGCGCCAGCACCAGTTCGACAGCCAGCCCGGTCGCCAACATTCCGGCCAGATTGCGGGCCATGCGCAGCCCCATCCCCTCGTCCCGCGCCGACAGGAAAGCGCGGAATCGCGGATGCTCCCCCAGCGCGACCAGCGCGACCACGGCGGCGAAGCTCATCTGGAAACTCGGCCCCACCAATGCTTCGGGCCAGAGAAGCAGCACCGCCAGCGCGCCCGCCGCCACCAGCCGGAGCGTGATCGCATCCCGCCCCATCGCCAGCCCACCCAGCACCAGCAGTGCGGCAACGCAGGACCGCACGGTCGGCACTTCCGCGCCGGTGAGCAGCGTATAGCCGATACCCGCCAACGCGCCGCCGCCCGCCGCGACCAGCATCAGCGGCCAATCCAGCGCCGCCCGCCGGTTGAGCGCCATCACCCGCATCAGCAGGAAGATCGCCGCCGCGATCAGCGCCGTGACGTGCAGCCCGCTGATCGACAGCAGATGGGCCAGCCCGCTCCGCCGCATCGCTGCGGCGTCGGCTTCGGTGATCGCGCCCTGATCCCCGGTCGCGAGGGCAGCGGCGATGCCCGCCCCCTCCCCCGGAACCCGCGCCAATATGTGCGCGAACAGGCGCGCCCGCAGCGGCGGCTCCGCCGTCGCGGGCCGCAGGACGGAGATCGGCCCCAACATGCGTCCGGTCGCGCCGATCCCGTCGAAATAGGCTCGGCGCGCAAAATCATGGCCACCCGGCAGGCTTGGCGGCGCAGGCGGCATCAGCCTGGCCCGGAACCGGATGACCGCCCCCTGCCCAATGCCCGCCGGGGCCAGCGCCTCGTCCAGATTGACGCGTATCAGGGATGGCAGCGCGGGCATGTCGACGGGGTGCACCAGCACGCGACTCATCTGCCGCGCAGGGAGCCGGTCGATCGCCCGAACCTCCCCCGTCAGTTCGACGAAAGCCGCCCTGGGCAGGGGCGGCGCGCCCCATATCGCCGCTTTCGCCCACACCAGCAGGCATCCCGCGCAGGCCAGAAGACTGGCCGACAGGATCGCCCGGCGCATCCGTCCACCGGCGGGCAGGACCAGCGCGCCACATGCCACCGCCAGCATGGCGCAGCAAAAGCCAAGCCATTGCAACCTGTTAGGCAAGACGAACCAGGCCGCGATGCCCGCACCCAAGGCGATGGGAACCCAAAGCGGCAGCCGCTCCCGCTCTTCCTCCAGCCAAAGTTCCAGGCCGCGCCAAAATCGTCCCACTCCCGCCCTGACGGAAGTGACAACGGAGGTTTGTCGTGGCTCAAAAGCCATGCTAGGGGGCGTCGCGATCATGGATGGGTCCGTGGAATCGGAGCAAATGGCAGGGAATGAAGCGGTGAGTGCTACAGGTTCGAACAAACAGGTAGTAACCCGTTTCGCGCCGTCGCCTACCGGTTTTCTGCATATCGGCGGTGCGCGCACCGCACTCTTCAACTGGCTGTTTGCGCGCCACCATGACGGCAAGTTCCTGCTGCGGATCGAGGATACCGACCGCGCCCGTTCGACCGAGGAAGCCGTGGCCGCGATCTTCGACGGCCTGGAATGGCTGGGCCTGGGCGGCGACGAGCCTGCCGTCTTCCAGTTCGAGCGGACTCCGCGCCATGCCGAAGTGGCGAACCAGTTGCTGGCGGGCGGCCATGCCTATCGCTGCTATGCAACGTCGGAGGAACTCGCCGAACTGCGCGAACAGCAGCGCGCCGCCAAGCAGCCGATGCGCTATGACGGGCGCTGGCGCGACCGTTCGCCAGACGAAGCGCCCGAAGGCGCGCCCTTCGTCATCCGTCTGAAGGCGCCCCGCGAAGGCGAAACGGTGATCGAGGATGCCGTGCAGGGCCGTGTCGTCGTCCAGAATGCGGAGCTGGACGACATGATCCTGCTGCGTTCCGACGGCACGCCCACCTATATGCTGGCGGTGGTGGTCGACGATCATGACATGGGCGTCACCCATGTCATTCGCGGCGACGACCATCTCAACAACGCGTTCCGCCAGCTAGGCATCATAAGGGCGATGAATTGGGAAGAACCCGTCTACGCCCATATCCCGCTGATCCACGGCTCCGACGGGGCCAAGCTGTCCAAGCGGCACGGCGCACTGGGCGTCGATGCCTATCGCGACGAAATGGGCATGCTGCCCGAAGCGGTGCTCAACTATCTGCTGCGCCTGGGCTGGGGCCATGGCGATGAGGAGATCATCTCTCGTGACCGGGCGGTGGAGCTGTTCGACATTGCGGGCGTCGGCCGTTCGCCCTCGCGCTTCGACATCAAGAAGCTGGAAAATCTGAACGGCCATTATCTGCGCGAAGCCGACGATGCGCGGCTGGCGGCGCTGGTAGCGCCGATGGTCGCGGCCCGGCTGGGCGCCGCATTGCCCGATGGCGGCGAGAAGCTGCTGACGGCCGCCATGGCTTCGCTGAAACCACGGGCGAAGACGCTTAACGAAATTGCCGAGGGCGCCGAATTTCTATTCAAAAATTGCCCGCTCGATTTTGACGAGAAGGCCCTTGCTCTGCTAGACGACTCCGCGCGCGCGCTGCTGGGAAAGACAGCCGACGCTCTTGCACCCGTCCAGTCCTGGACGGTCGAAGCGATCGATGAAGCGATACGCCGCGTGGCTGAGGATGCCGGCCTTGGGCTTGGAAAGGTCGCGCAGCCTTTGCGCGCGGCGTTGACCGGTCGCACGGTTTCGCCGGGAATTTTCGACGTCCTTTTCCTTCTGGGGAAGGCGGAGAGCTTGGAACGATTGTCCGCTGTGAGGCACGCATCGGGCAATTGAAGTATCAGGAGAACAGCATGTCGGATAACAATGCCACTTTGAGCGTCGGGGGAGACGCGAAAGACTATGCCATTCTGAACGGCACGGTCGGCCCGCAGGTCATCGACGTTCGCAAGCTCTACGCCAACACCGGCATGTTCACCTACGATCCCGGCTTCACCTCGACCGCAAGCTGCGATTCGGGCCTGACCTATATCGACGGCGACAAGGGCATCCTGCTGCATCGCGGCTATCCCATCGACCAGCTTGCCGAACAGTCCAGCTTCATGGAGGTCAGCTACCTGCTCCTCAACGGCGAACTGCCGTCGAAGAAGGAACTGGAGGATTTCACCCGCACCATCACTCGCCACACCATGGTGAACGAACAGCTCACCACCTTCTACCGCGGTTTCCGCCGAGACGCGCACCCGATGGCGATCATGTGCGGCGTGGTCGGCGCGCTGTCGGCCTTCTACCATGATTCGACGGACATCAACGATCCGGACCAGCGCAGGATCGCCAGCCACCGCCTGATCGCCAAGATGCCGACGATCGCGGCCATGGCGTATAAATATTCGGTGGGTCAGCCCTTCGTCTATCCGCGCAATGACCTCTCCTACACCGCCAACTTCCTGAACATGACCTTCTCCGTCCCGGCGGAGGAATATGTGATCGATCCGGTCGTGGTTGATGCGATGGACAAAATCTTCACGCTCCATGCCGACCATGAGCAGAACGCCTCGACCTCCACCGTGCGTCTGGCCGGTTCGTCGGGCGCCAACCCCTTCGCCTGCATCGCGGCGGGCATCGCCTGCCTCTGGGGCCCGGCGCATGGCGGCGCGAACGAAGCCGCGCTCAACATGCTGCGCGAAATCGGCACCGTCGACCGCATTCCGGAATATATCGCCCGCGCCAAGAACAAGGACGATCCGTTCCGCCTGATGGGCTTCGGTCACCGCGTCTACAAGAATTACGATCCGCGCGCGACCGTCATGCAGAAGACCGCGAAGGACGTGCTGGAGAAGCTTGGCGTCAATGACCCGATCTTCGACGTGGCGAAGGAACTGGAGCAGATCGCGCTCAACGATCCTTATTTCATCGAGAAAAAGCTCTACCCGAACGTCGACTTCTATTCGGGCGTGATCCTTTCGGCCATCGGCTTCCCGACCGAGATGTTCACCGTGCTCTTCGCGCTCGCCCGCACGGTCGGCTGGGTCGCGCAGTGGAACGAAATGATCTCCGACCCAGCGCAGAAGATCGGCCGCCCGCGGCAGCTCTATACCGGCCCGGCGCAGCGCGACTATGTGCCGGTCGAAAAGCGCTAAGACGCGCTGATCGCGAGAAACGGAGACGGCGCCCATCGGGCGCCGTTTTTGTTTGATGCGGGAGATTGGCGGCGGAGGAAATCAGACTTTAGCGGACGATGAAATCCCCCCTGCGCGAAGCGTGGGGAGGGGGACCATGCGAAGCATGGTGGAGGGGAAATGGCGTGACCTGCGTATCTTCCCCTCCACCAGCCTTCGGCCGGTCCCCTCCCCATCTCTCGATGGGGAGGAATAGGAGAGGTCCGGTTTCCACCCATGCCCGCCATAGACTGCCAATTGCATCATATAACGGCTTGCGGCATTTTGATCGGCATGACCGATCCCATGCCCGTCATCCAGAGCCTGTTGTCCGGCCTGCCGATCTTCCTGCTGCATCTGGCCTGCGCGACTTTGGCCTGGGTGGCGGCATTGGCGCTCTACATGTGGATCACTCCGCATGACGAATTCGCGCTGATCCGGGCAGGCAACGATGCCGCCGCCATTTCATTGGGCGGGGCGGCTATCGGCCTGGCGGTGCCGCTGGGCTTCTGCCTTGCCGGGTCGGTCAATGTCTGGGACATCATGATCTGGGGCAGCGTCACGCTGATCCTGCAACTCATCGCCTTTCGCGCCGTCGATTTCCTGCTGGGCCAGCTTTCCACCCGGATCGAGGCCAATGAACGCTCCGCCGCGATTTTCCTGGCGATGATGAAGGCCGCCATCGCCTGCATCACCGCAGGCGCGATAGCGAGTTGATCCGGTGGGGCCGCGGCGCTTCGGCTGTCTGCCCGGCCTGCTCGGCATCATCCTGGCGCTGCTGTGGATCAGCGAAGTCACCAAGCCGACGCCACTGCATGTCGAGGCATTCGACCCGCGCACGCCGCGCCGCCCGATGCCGCAGTGGAGCGACGAGAGTTTCGTGATCGAGGAACGGGCCGAAGCGCCCGCCGACAGCATGGGCACCACCTTCGCGGTGGATCGCGAAGGGGCCTGGCTGACGGCCGAACATGTCACCCATGGCTGCGCCCGCGTCGGCATAGAGCAGGGCGGCTTCGCCCGTCCCGTGTCGCGGCTGGTCGAAAGCCGGGAGGCGGACGCGGCGCTGGTGCGCGGCGGCGTGGCGAGCGACCATGCCCTGCCCCTGTCGGACCAGATGCCGCCGCCCGGATCGGTCGGCTATCATATGGGCTTTCCGGCGGGAGAGCCGACGCTGGTCATATCCGAACTGATCGGCGCCGCCCGCGCCCGGCGCGGCGCGGGGGAGGAGACGCAGCCCGTTCTGGCCTGGGCCGAACATGCACGCATCCCAATGGGCGACGGCACGCTGTCGGGCATCAGCGGCGGCCCGGTCTTTGCCGAGGACGGGCATGTGGTCGGCGTCAACAGCGCCGCCACCGACCGGCGCGGGCGCATATTGACCACCGCGCCCGATGCGATGATGCGGCTGGTCATTGCCAGCCGGGCGGTGAGCGACCGGCCGGTCGCTTACCCCTTCCTGGACATTGGCGATGCGCGGGCGCGTTTCGAATCCTGGCTGGCGCAGGGGGTGATCCGGCGCATCTTCTGCGATGTCGACGATGGGCCGGAACGGTTGACGGCGGGGCGGCCGAAAGGCTAGGCCCCGCCCCGGATTCACAGGATTTGGACCATCATGAGCGACACGCCCCCCGACCGGCTTTCCACCAACCCGAAAAGCCCCTTCTTCGACATCGACGTGCTTCAGCGCGGCATCGGCATCCGTTTCAAGGACCGGGTACGCAACGATGTGGAGGAATATTCGATTTCCGAGGGCTGGATTCGCGTCGCGGCGGGCAAGACCCGCGACCGCAACGGCCAGCCGCTGACGATCAAGCTGTCGGGGCCGGTAGAGGCCTGGTTCGAGAATCCCGCCGAGGGTTCCGAAGAGGCGGCAGACAAGGCGGAATAATTTTCGTCTGCCCGGAGCATGAAAAGGGCGGCGTCTCGCAAGTAAGACGTCGCCTTTTCAGGAAATGGCGGATCTGGGTTCCTGCCTTCGCAGGAACATGGAAGCGCTAAACACGCCGCCGAACCTCAACGCAGCGCAGCGTCGCGCTTCACATCCGAGATGATATCCCGCAGCGAGCGGCCCGAAGGGGTCGCATCGGCGTAGCGCAGCGCGGCCATGTCCATTGCCAGACGCGGCTGGCTGGAAACCTTGCGCGCTGGAGCCGTTTCCTGCTCCGGATCGTCCCTGGCAACGGTCATGCTCGCGAAGCGCATGCTGTCGCCCAGCGCAGGATCAGGCCGGAACTCGCGCAATTGCGGCTTGTCGGGGTAGATGAAGCCGAAGGTCGGGTTGCTGCGGGCGCCCATCCGGTTCGTCGGGCTATGCCAGACGCGCACTTCGCTCCAATCGCCCTCGTCGGACACGTCCAGCGCCAGCACATCCTCCTCGATCGCGCCGGGGACCGACCAGTTGGCATGCCGGATCAGCACGCGCCGCTCGTCCAGCACCTTGCTGACCACGGCGACGTGGCCGAGCACCATCGGACCCGCGGGCCGGAACGCCAGCACCGCGCCCTTGCGGGGCATATGGCCGCGCCTGTAGTGATTTGCCGCCTGGTCCCACCAGGTCAACGCATCGCCATAGATCTGAACGCCGGACACGATGCGCGCATAGGGCACGCATTGCAGTACGGTCGCGCTCAGCGCAGGCGTCGTCATCAGGCCGGCCAGCAGCAGGGCCGCCCAGCGCATCATTCCCAATCTCATGCGACCCCAAAGGTTCAGAATCGCCCCACCGCCGACAAAGCTAGGCGGCAGCCGTTAGGAACTGGTTAAAATGTCAGAAAGCACCGCGAGCGGCGTCGCGGTCGGCCATGGCGATCCGCACCGGGGCGTCGGCAGGCTTGTTGGCGTAGATGAAGCCCTTGGCGGGATTGGGGCGCAGGCCCAGGTCGCCGATGGGGCCGTACCAGACGCGAACGTCGGTCCAGTCATTGTTGGGCGACACATCGATGGCGCGGACATTGCGCTCGACACCGCCGCGATAGGACCAGTTGGCATGGGTCAGCAGCACTTCGCGGTCGCCGATCACCTTGCTGACCATGGCGACATGGCCGACCGGCATGGAGCGGCTAGCCGAAAAGGCCAGGACGGCGCCGACGCGGGGTTCATGGCCACGGTCGTAACGGCCCTCTGCCTGACCCCACCAGGTGTTGGCGTTGCCGTAGAGTTCGATGCCGGAAAGCTGACGGGCGAAAGGCGCGCACTGGAGGCCCGCCGCGGCCGGGGTCGTGATCAGGGCGCCGAGTGCGAGCGTTGCCGCTGCGACAAAAGCGCGAAAAGCACCGATCATGGAAATGCGACCCCCGACTGTTCTTTGGAACTAACCCCGTGAAAAGACTTAGGGCAGACGCCGGACGAGTTGAAAAGCAGCCAGCGACGAGTCGTTGTTGCGTTGCGTCAACCTGCGGAACGAAAGACGTGACCCGCCGTTACGCTGAACCGGCTGGCGACAGGTAATTCATTGAAAAGACTGTCTTCTGTTCCCGTCATCCAGACCTGACCGCCGCTTTCGCGCAGCCGGTCGAACAATGCGGCTCGTCGCGACGGGTCGAGATGGGCCGCCACTTCGTCGAGCAGAAGGACCGGCGGCTGGCCGCGATGGGCCGCGACCAGCGCCGCATGGGCAAGCAGGATGGAGAGCAGCAACGCCTTCTGCTCCCCGGTCGAACAGAGCGCAGCCGCTTGCGCCTTGGCTGCATGGGTGACGGCCAGATCCTGCCGGTGCGGGCCGGACAGGCTGCGCCCGGCGGCGGCGTCGCGACGGCGTTCGCGGGCAAGGCGAAGAGCGAGCGATTCGTCGCTGTCCCCCTCCCCCTCTATCGCCAGCAGCGGGCGGGCGAAGGGATGGTCGGGCTGATCCTCCAGCGCGGCGCTGAGGCGCGCGACCAGATCGGTGCGGGCGGCGGAAAGGGCCGCGCCATGCTCGTCCATCTGCGCTTCGAGAGCGCTCAGCCAGGAAGGGTCGGCGGCGGACAGATCGCCCAGCAGCCGGTTGCGGGCACGCATCGCCGCTTCGTAGCGGGCGCTGTGCACGGCATGGCCGGGGTGGAGCGCCAGCGTCAGCCGGTCCAGGAAACGCCGCCGCCCGCCGGGACTGTCCATGAACAGCCGGTCCATGGCGGGGGTGAGCCAGACGATGGACAGATGATCCGCCAGCGCGTTGGCGGAGGAGGAGACGCCGCCGATCCGCACCTGCCGCCGATCCGGGGCTGAGGCGAGAACGCCGGTCCCCAGCATCGCGCCGTCCACTTCCGCCGCTATACCGAAGCCGCCCGTCCCGTCCTGCCGCGCCATGTCGCGCAGGGCCGCGCCGCGCAGGCCGCGACCGGGGGCCAGCATCGACACGGCCTCCAATATGTTGGTCTTGCCCGCGCCATTGTCGCCGGTCAGCACGATGAAGCTGTGATCGGGCACGATCAGCGCATCCGCATGGTTGCGGAAATCGCTCAGGGTAAGACGGCCGATCATGGAGTGGCTCTAACCAGTGTGGCGGCTTTGGGGAAGCATGGAGTAAACAGCCGATGTTCCGGCAGAAGCGGCGGGACGAGCAGCGTCCGGTAATCGGAATGTCGGGTGATGGTCATGAGCGGACATCAATTCCTCCCTACGCGAAGCGTGGGGAGGGGGACCGTGCGAAGCATGGTGGAGGGGAAATGGCGTGACCTGCGTATCTTCCCCTCCACCAGCCTTCGGCCGGTCCCCCTCCCCATCTACCGATGGGGAGGAATGGGATAGGTTCGCTTTCCACTCAAACCGGCCCCCAGCGCCGAACTCGTCACGCCGCCTAACTACATCGTTTCCGCGTCACCGCCCGGCCGTCATCGATCATCGTCAACTCGCGACCGCCGGCCGACGGGCGCAGTTCCAGTCTCCTGTTCCAGCTCTGCCCTTCCCCGGTGAAGGCGGCGTCGATGCGGATGCGGCCGTCGGGACCATGGGACACGCCGGTCGCCTTGCCCTCGCTTTCCAGGAAAACCAGGCTGGTGGGCGTAATCGTCAGTTCCAGTTCGGTGGCGCGGTCGGCGCAGCTTTCATCCAGCCCTGTCCAGCGCCCCTGAATGCTGGCGGGTATGGTCGCGCCGACCGGCGTTGACGGAGGCGAAATGTCGGGCGCGGGTTCGGCGGTCTGGATGCCGTTCCCGCCCTGCGGCACTTCGCGGACGTCCGATGTGGCCTGGTCGACGATGTTGGTGGCCATGCCGGGCTGGTCGCCCTGCTTGTCGCCGCATGCCGCCAGGACGAGCAGCGGCAGGAGGATCATCGCGCGCATGAGGGGAAAACCGGTGGCTCGCCAAGGGGTTCCGGTCATCGCGCTTCGCTGATTCATCCCGTCATGCTCCTTTCCGTCACGAAAGATATGCCATGGCGCGCCGTCCTGGGTGTACTTTTCTTCCGCTCACGCATTTTATGTTCGATGCGGGCGGGCTGCTGGCGGACTTGCGCGCCGCGAACGTTGCAGTCATCACCAAGGCCGTCGACTATTGGGAGCCACCGCCATGAAGAGGAAGCCGATGATGAAAAGCGTGAAGATCGTCCTGGCCCTTGCCGCCATGGCGGCGGGTTCGCAGGGGGCCGTGGCGGCGCTGGCCATAGGGGCGAAGGCGCCTGACTTCACCACCCGCGGCGCGCTGGCGGGCAAGACATTTACCCTGACGCTGTCGCACCAGTTGAAGCGCGGGCCGGTCGTGCTGTATTTCTTTCCCAAGGCCTTCACGCCGGGCTGCTCCGCCGAAGCCCGCGAATTCGCAGAGCATATCGAGGATTTCAGAAAGGCGGGCGCGACCGTGATCGGCATGTCGGCCGATCCGGTGGACGATCTGGTCGCCTTTTCCACGAAGGAATGCACGGGCAAGTTCGCCGTGGCATCCGCCGGGCCGAATATCGTGTCGGGCTATGACGTGGCGCTGAAGATGCGGCCGGGCATGACCGACCGCACCTCCTATGTCATCGCGCCCAGCGGCCGCATCGCCTTCGTCCATAGCGAGATGAACTATGCCGGGCATGTGAAGAGCACCCTGGCCGCCGTGGAAGCGATGAAGCAGAAATGAGCTTTCGGCCCAGGTTGAGGCGGACATAAAGACAGTCGCTACCATATAATGGCTCGTCATGCTGAACTTGTTTCAGCATCCATCGCGCCCCAAGAGCCTCGGCGCGTGGGGAGAAATGGATGCTGAAACAAGTTCAGCATGACGAATGATAATGAATGTGCGGCAAGTACCGCTTTCGGCTCAGCCCAAGGCTGCTGATTTCTTTACATATTTGCCGAACCAGCCAAGCGTCGCGGCCCATGCGGCCTTGGCGGCGGCTTCATTGTAGCTGGGGCGATAGTCGGCCATGAAGCCATGGTCGGCACCCGGATGGACGGTGATCGCGTCGGGCGGCGACTTGCCTGCGATCTTCAGCGCAGCCTGCATCTTTTCGACGTCGGCGACGGGGATGCCCTTGTCCAGCGCGCCATATTGGCCGAGCACCGGAGCCTTGAGCGCGCCCACCTGTTCGATGACGCTCAGCGGTTGCAGTTCGGTCTTCTCGCTGATCAGACGGCCGTAGAAGGCGACGCCCGCGTCCAGTTCCTTGCTATGGGCGGCGTAGAGCCACACAGTCCGCCCGCCCCAGCAAAAGCCGGTGATGCCGCGCCGCCTGCCATCGCCGCTGTGGCTGCCCGCCCAGCCATAGGTGGCGTCGATATCCTTCAACACCTGATCGTCGGACGCCTTGGACACGATGGTGCCGATCAGTTGCTTGAAATCCGCCACCTTGGTCGCGTCGCCGTGGCGGGCGAACAGATCGGGCGCAATGGCATAATAGCCTGCCTTGGCGAAACGGCGGCAAATGTCGCGAATCCATTCGTGCACGCCGAAAATCTCATGCACGACGACGATGATCGGCGCGGCCTTGCCAGCGGCTGGCCGGGCGACGAAGGCGGGCATGGCGAAGCCGTCGCTCGCCTTGATCGACACCGCTTCCTCCTTCAACCCTTCGCCGGAGGTCTGGACGGCGCTGCTGGAGACGGGGCGGCAGGCGGCCGCGAAACCGGCGGCGAAGGCTCCGCCCGCCAGCAGCCTGCGCCGGTCGAGACCGGTCGAGCCGATCCAGTTGCGATCTTCAGCTAAGCGTTCGGGCTGATCGGTCATGCGTCTCTCCTCAAGCCAAGGCACCGGAGCCTAATCGCCGCCGCGACCAGCGCAAGCCCTTCTCAGGCAAGGAAATCGCCGCTCCCGATCCGTTCCAGTCCGGCGACGTCGCGATCATAGACATAGGCCCAGGCCTCCACCGCGCCCTTTTCATTCTGGACGATCAACCGCTCGCGGCGATATTCATGCGGCTGGGGGAAATGCGCGGCGCATTCCTCATAGTCGTCGAGCGTCGCAAGCACCGATTCCGGATCGGCAAGCGCGAACAGGTCGCCCGTCACTTCACCGGGTCCGCCCGGCACGAAGCCCGGATAGCTTCCCACGCGATAGAGGCTGCCCCGCGCCGCCGCTCGGCCGACATGGCGCGCCGCGTTGCGCAGCCAGTGCGCCATCGGATCGTCGCAGCCCGGCCGCAACGTGCCGTAGACGAAGAGAAGCGGCTCACTCAAGCAGCCCGCTCGCGGATAATCCTGACTTGCAGGAAATTTGCCCAATTAGCGGAAATTTTTCCGCCAGAAAATGGCGAGCGACTCGCGAAATTCCCGGAAATTGCAGTGGGAATCGAAATTGGCACGGCTCCTGCAATCTTCCCGGCATCACGGCCGGACCGTCCGGCCCAGCACATATCAGGGAGTATATCATGTTCGCCAAGCTTCAAAACGCCGCCTTCGCCCTTACCGGCGCCCTGCTGGTTTCCGCGCTTTTCATCGGCGCCGCCATTCCGGTCGCGCCGATCGCCTGATCCGACAACATCCATTCAAGAAGGCCAGATTCATGAACGACAGCTTCACCCTCGACCGCCGCAATGGAAAGATCATGGGCGTGTGCGCCGGACTTTCGAACCGCACCGGCCTGGACGTCACGCTGATCCGCATCGCCGTCGTGCTGCTGACGCTGTGCGCGCTGGGTCCGGTCGGCGTCGCCGCCTATCTGCTGGCGGGCTGGCTGGCGAAGGGCTGATCAAGTACAGCCATAATGAAAGAGCCGCCCCTGGACATATCAGCGGGCGGCTCTTCCGATGTCCGTGATGGACTTTATGGATCGGGTCATATCGCGCTCAGGCAAACAGCACCGAATAGAAGGTCAGCATCTGAGCACCGACCGCAACCATGAGGGCAACGCCCTGAACCGTATGTCTCATATCTTTCATCCTGCATATTGTCGTCTTATGATCGCCCCAGGGGCAAGGCGGCCTATGCGCCCGACATGATATTGTAACAATCGCAAAGGATGACTTCGCAGTTGCAGCAAATGCAACAGTCGATGTTACCGTAAAGCCACAATCATGGCCTGCGCCGCTGCAGGGGCCCGCACCTTCGCGCCGCTGATGAAGAAGGCGTAGACGTCCCCTTGCGCCGCCTGCTGGCGCGCCCTGTCGGCCCAATTTTCGATCTCGCGGGGCGAATAGCCGGTCGGCTCCTCCTCCCGCGTGCGCATCAGCCGCGTATAGGAAAAGCCCACATCATGGCCGTTAAGCGCCGGATATTCCGGATGGTCGGCATAGACGACCGCCGCTCCCGCCGCCTTCGCCAGATGGAAAAAGGCGGGATCGTCGAAGCTGTCATGCCGCACCTCCAGCGCATGGCGCAGCGGCACGCCGTCGACGCTGGCGGGCAACAGCTTCAGGAAAGCGCCGAAATCATCCGGGTCGAACGCCTTGGTCGGCATGAACTGCCAGAGGATCGGCCCCAGCCGGTCGCCCAGTTCGGCCAATCCCTGATGGACGAATTTGGCGATGGACTCGCCTGCATCGGCCAGCACCCGGCGGTTGGTGCAGAAGCGCGAGGCCTTGACCGCGAACTGGAAACCATCCGGCACCGCCTTTGCCCAACCGGCGAAGGTCGCGGGCTTCTGCGTGCTGTAATAGGTGGCGTTGATCTCCGTCGCGGTCAGATGCTCGCCCACATAGGCCAGTTCATCCTTCTGGCGCAGCCCTTCGGGATAGAAGGTGCCGCGCCATGGTTCGAAGACCCAACCGCCGATCCCGACCCTGATCTTTCCGCCCATCCGCACTCTCCTTTGATGCGCATCCTGATCGGCAAAGTCGATCAGAGCCAGAGGGAAAAGCGGTTGGCATGTGTTGCGAACGATTCTTAACTATGGCACGCAGGAGCCAAATGCCATGTCGACCGACCTCATCAAGACCGCCACCTATCTCAGCATCCATCTGACCGTGGGATTTTCGGTCGCTTATCTGATGACCGGATCGGTCGCCGTTGCGGGCGGGATCGCGCTGGTTGAGCCGATGATCAACGCCGTCGCTTTCTTCTTCCACGAACAGGCATGGAAGAAGTTTCTGGCGCGTCCCCGGCGTTACAGAGGTCGGGATTGGTTGGTCGATCAGGCAGTGGGTTTGGTCTAGCCTTTACGGTTAAGCCACAGCAGCCATGGCTTCACGCCCCGCGTCGGATGCGGCGTGCCGTCAAGCCTTTTGGCGCGAATGATCCGGATCGGCTTGACGATCATCTGCCCGCGCATCGGCCCCGATCCGCAGCAGGTCGGGACCGCGAGGATCGCCTTCACCACATCCATCCCCGCCACCACATGGCCGAAGGCGGCATAGCCGATATAGTCGCCCCGCGCATCCATATTGGGCGTCGGCCCCACGGTGATGAAGAAATTGCCCATGGCCGAATTAGCGCGGTCCGGACGCGCCATGGAAATCGTCGCATCCAGATGCCGGATGCCCGTCCGTGTCGTCGGCTCATGCCTGATCGGCGGCAGCGACCGGCGCGCATCCGTGTCGATGCCGCCCTGGATCAGCCCCAGCTTCGGCGCGCTCTTGCGCCGCGCCGCGCGATAGAAGGTGACGCCGTCGAAGCGCCCATCATCGACATAGGTCAGGAAATTGGCGGCGGTGACCGGCGCCCGCCGATTGTCGGCCGCCACGACAATCGTGCCGACGAAGGTTTCGATCGCCACGCGGGTATAGCCCGGCGTCGGCCGGTTCGCGGGCAGCGCGAAGGCGGGACCGGAGAGAAGGGCAATCAGCGGAAACAGATAACGCAGGACGACAGGATGCATCGGCAGAAACGCACGCTCAAGGAAAAAGGATATCACCCAAGGCTAGAGCGCTTGCACATGCGGCGCAACCGGGTGGCAAGCACCAGATTTTCACCGCTTTCCAAAGGAGGAAGGTGGTGACCCCTACGGGAATCGAACCCGTGTTTCAGCCGTGAAAGGGCCGCGTCCTAGACCGCTAGACGAAGGGGCCACATGCAGGTCCGCGTGGGCGTCGCTGCGAAGCGAGGCGGGCATTAGGCGGTGGCTCCGGAACGGTCAACCCCCTTTTCGTCATGAAAATGACGCGGGGCATAAAATAGCCGATCCTCCCCTCAATCGGCCCAGGCGGCATCCTCCAGATGCAGTTCGGCGGCGGGGCGCGGGCCCCAATCGTCGATCTTCGCCCGTCCGGCGATCCACAGCCGCCGGTCGCGCGGCGCGCCCAATATCGCCTGGCCCAGATCGGATTCCGCCTGGCGGAAGGCGATGGTCTTGATCGACCGGCCATCGTCGCCCGCCATGATAGCGCGCAAATGGCCGTTGCCCACGACATCGGCCTTGATCACCCGCATCGGCCCGGAAGCGATCAGCGGCGCGGGCCAGCCCGCGCCATAGGGACCGCCCGCGTCGATGGCGGCGACGAAGTCCGGATTGACCCCCGCCGGGGCCAGCACCGCGTCGATCAGCAGGGCGCGGTCGTCCCGCGCCTTGGCGACGGCGCTGGAAAGCCGTTCGTCCAGAAAGTCGGCCAGCGCATCGACCTTGTCCGCCGCGACCGTCAGGCCCGCCGCCATGGCATGGCCGCCGCCCGCGACCAGCAAGCCGCTATCCTTCGCCGCCAGCACCGCCGCGCCCAGATCGACGCCGGAAATGGAGCGGCCCGATCCCTTGCCCGTGCCATCCTCATCGATGGCGACGACGATGGCGGGGCGGCCCGCTTTCTCCTTGATGCGTCCGGCGACGATGCCGATCACGCCCGGATGCCAGCCCGCGCCAGACACCAATGCCACCGCCCGGTTGCCCTGCGCGGCCAGCAGTTCCTCCGCCTCCGCCTGCACGGTGGCTTCGATGGCGCGGCGTTCCTCGTTCAGCAGGTCGAGTTCGGCGGCGATCTTCGCGGCTTCCGCCGGGTCTTCGGTGGTGAGTAGCCGCACGCCAAGGTCCGCCTTGCCCACGCGCCCGCCCGCATTGATGCGCGGGCCGAGCGCGAAGCCAAGGTCATGGCAGAGCGGCGCCCGCGTCAGGCGGCTGGCGTCGATCAGCGCGGAAAGGCCGACATTGCGCCGCTTCGCCATGATCTTCAGGCCCTGCGCCACGAAGGCCCGGTTCAGCCCCTTCAGTTGTGCCACGTCGGCCACCGTGCCCAGCGCGACGATGTCCAGCAGTTCCATCAGCGGCGGTTCTGATCGCTGCGCGAACCAGTTGCGTTTGCGTAGCACCCGGATCAGCGCAGCGCCCAGCAGGAAGGCGACGCCCACCGCCGCCAGATGGCCATGGGCGGCGGCTTCCTCCGCTTCATCGAGGCGGTTGGGGTTCACCAGCGCCAGAGCTTCGGGGAGCAGCGTGGTGCATTTATGATGGTCGACCACCACCACATCGACGCCCGCCGCCTTGGCCATGGCGAGCGCGTCGAAAGCCTGCGCCCCGCAATCCACGGTGACGATCAGTGTCGCCCCCTCGCCCGCCAGCCGCACCAGCGCTTCGCCCGACGGGCCGTAACCCTCCATCAGCCGGTCGGGGATATAGGGCCGGACCGCCAGCCCCAGATCGCGTAGCAGGCGGATCAGCAACGCCGCGCTGGTTGCGCCGTCCACGTCATAATCGCCGAAGATGCGCACATCCTCGCCCCGCATCACCGCATCGGCCAGCCGTTCGGCGGCGGCGTCCATGTCGCGGAACAGGCTGGGATCAGGCATGAAATGGCGGATGGTGGGATTGCGATGCGCCTCCACCGCGTCGCGGGGACAACCCCGCGCCAACAGCAATTGCGTCACCAGATCGTCCGGCCGATAGGCCGGGTCGCGCCCATCCGCGCTGCCGCCGCGCCAACGCCAGGGCTGGCCGAGGATCGAACGGGTGATGTTGAGCGCGATGGTCATCCCGATTGTCTAGAGTGTTTTCACTTTGAGCGAAAACACTCTGTTCTTTTGATGCCGCATTTTCCGAGACGTTGGCCGTAAACGGTCAACTTGAAAATGCTCAGGACGGGTTGGGATTCGGAGGGAAGCGCCCCCGATGCGGCAAAATGGTCATGACGCAGGCGGAACCGAAGCAACCGCTGGGGCGTATTGATGGCTCCCGCGGATGGGCGCCGGACAATGAAGGGGCAAGCGGTTTCCATGGAGTCCAGGCAGGCGAAGCGGGTTCGGCAAGCCTTGGCCCTGATGATGATGGCGGCTTCTCCCCTCCCCCTGATGGCGCAGACGCCCTCTCCGCCGCCGCCGGAAGAGCCTATCCTGCCCGACAGCGAATTCGAAGCGCGATTGCCCAGGACCGGGCAAGCGGACGCTCCCCTGCCCTCCATCGATGAATGGATCGACCGGCAGATGCCGCAGCCGGAAGCGGCTCGGCAATTGCCCCCCGCCATCGAACCGCGGGAGGACGGCGAACTGGCGCAACCTCTCCCGCCGCTCGACAGCGTGCAGGTGCCGTTGCAGGTGGCGACCGACAACGACCCTGGGGAGAAGACCGAAGCCGTCCGCTATTCCGTGGCGATAGAAGGGTTCGGCAAGACCGGGCTGGAGCAGGCGTTCCGCGACTCCTCCGCCCTGATCGACGGCGGCGGGAAGGCCGACACGGCGGCGATGGTGCAGGCCCGCGCCCATGAGGATGAAGCGCTGGCCGTGCGGCTGCTCTATTCGGAGGGCTATTATGACGGGACCGCGCTCGCCTCGCTGGATCAGGCGGGCGACGGGGCGTTGAAGGCCATCCTCTCTGTCACGCCGGGCAAGCGCTACAGGATCGGGGACATCGTCATCAACGCCGGGCCGACCGTGCCGCCGGGCCTGATCCGCGACAGCCTGCCGCTCAAGACCGACGACTTCATCGTCGCGGCGGCGGTGGAGGGAGCGGAGGCCAATGTCGGCGTCAGGCTGCCGGAAAATGGCTATCCCTTCGCCAAGGTGGGGCAGCGGGACATATTGCTCGATCCCGCGACGGCGACCGGGGACTATACGCTGCCGGTCGAGACGGGGCCGCGCGGGTCGTTCCGGGGAATTACCACCACGGGCGAAAAGCAGGCCTTTGGCGCCGACCATATGAAGGTTATCAGCCGCTTCAGGCCGGGCGAGCTTTACGACAGCCGCAAGGTGGACGATCTGCGCCGGGCGCTGGTGGCGACGGGGCTGTTTTCCAGCATTTCGGTCGATCCCGTGCGCACCAATGAACCCGGCCCGGACGGCACCGAATATGTCGACCTGAATGTCGCACAGGAGGCGGGCAAGCCGCGCACGCTGGCAGGCGAACTGGGCTATGGCACGGGGCAGGGTTTTCGCGCCGAGGGGACGTGGACGCACCGCAACCTCTTCCCGCCCGAAGGCGCGGTGATCGCCAGCGTCATCGCCGGGACGCAGGAACAGGGCGCTTCCGGCACGTTCCGCCGGTCCAATGCGGGCAAGCGCGACAAGACCTTCCAGACCGGCATCGCGATCAACCACCAGAATTACGACGCCTATGAAGCCTATACGCTGGGGCTGAACATCGGCTGGTCGCGTCAGTCGACGCCGATCTTCCAGAAGCGCTGGACCTATAGCTACGGCGCGGAAGTGCTGCTGACCAACGAGCAGGTGGTGGTCGATCCGGCGACGGCGGACAAGACGAGGCGGACCTATTTCATCGGCGGCCTGCCGGTGCAGGTCGGCTATGACCGGTCCAACGACCTGCTGAACCCGACCAGGGGTTTCCGCGCCAATCTGCGGGCGGAACCGGAAGGGTCTTTGCAGGGCAGCTTCTCCCCCTATTTGCGGGCGACCTTCGACCTGACGGGCTATTATCCGGTATCGAACGATCTGGTCATCGCCGGGCGGGCGCGGGTCGGCACGATCAGCGGGGCGAAGCGCGACGATGTGGCGCCGTCGCGCCGCATCTATGCAGGCGGCGGCGGGTCGGTGCGCGGCTATGGCTATCAGGAACTGGGGCCGAAGGACGCCAACAACGATCCCATCGGCGGCCGGTCCGTCAATGAATTCGCGGTCGAGGGACGCTATCGCTTCGGCGATTATGGCGTGGTCGCCTTCGTCGACGCAGGGCAGGTTTATGAAAGCTCCATGCCGCAATTTTCCAATATTCGTTACGGCGTGGGCGTCGGCGGGCGCTTCTACACCAATTTCGGCCCCTTCCGCGCCGACATCGCCATGCCGATCAACCGGCAGCCGGGCGAGTCCAAATTCGCGCTCTATATCGGCATCGGGCAGGCATTCTGATGGCTCCGGAAACCCCCACAGATGAGACAGTCATCATTCGCGAGAAGCGACCGCTCTGGCAAAAGATCGCGCTGGGCATCGTCGGCCTTGTCGTCGCTCTGCTGGTGCTGACGGCGGGCCTGTTGCTGTTCCTCAACACCCAGCCGGGCAAGAAATTCCTGATCCGCCAGATCGCCGCATTGAAGCTGGAATCCGGTATGGCCATCGAGGTCGGCCGGATCGACGGATCGATCTATAGCGACATGACGATCCGCAATCTGGTGCTGCGCGACCCCAAGGGCATTTTCGCGGTCAGCCCGGAAGTGCATGTGGTGTGGAGCCCGTTCCGCTACATCGAGAACCATATCTCAGTGCGGCTGCTGGAAAGCCCGCTGGTGGTCCTGGCGCGCAGCCCGCGGTTCAACATCACCAAGACCGATCCCAACGCTCCGATCCTGCCCGACCTGGACATCGACGTCGACCGGCTGAAGATCGCCCGGTTCGTCGTCGCCAAGCCAGTCATAGGCCAGAAGCGCGAAATCGCCATCGATGGCGTGACGCATATCGCCGATGGCCGCGCCATATTGTCCGCCAATGCCGTGGTCGACAGCGGCGACCGTTTGCAGGCACATCTCGACGCCGTGCCCGCGCAGAACCGCCTGTCGATAAAGGGCACGCTGACCGCGCCCAAAAATGGCGTGATCGCGGCGATGAGCGGCCTGACCGACGGCTTCACCGCGACGCTGGACGGCAGGGGGACATGGCAGGCGTGGAACGGGCGGCTGATCGCGACGTCGGGCAAGGGCGAGTTGGCGAACATCGCGCTTGCCGCCCGCGACGGCAATTTCACGGCGAAAGGTCCGCTGCGGCCGGGGCTGGTCTTTGCCGGAACGGTGGACCGGTTGACGACGCCCGCGCTCGACATCGACCTGTTCGCGGGCCTGAACGCGCGGCGGGTGAACCTCAAAGGCTCGCTCAAATCCCCGGCCCTTTCCGCCACCGCCCAAGGCCTGGTCGACCTCGGCCAAAGCCGGTTCAGCGCGCTCAAGATCGACGCCGCCCTGCTTGCCCCCGGCGCGATAATGGAGAAGGTGAAGGGCCGCGACGTCCGCGCCTCCATCATCCTCGACGGGCCGATGGCGACCCCCTTCATCGACTATGACATCACAGCGAAACAACTCGCCTTCGACGCCACCGGCATCGAGAATCTGAAGGCCAGCGGCCGCGCCGTCATCGACGCCGACCGCATTCGCATTCCGGTCAACGCCACCGCCAGCCGCGTCACCGGCCTCAACGCGGCGGCAGGTGGCCTGCTGCGCAATCTGCGGGTGAAGGGCGACTTCGCCTATGCTGCGGGCAAGCTGATCAGCGACAATCTGAAGATCGACAGCGACCGGATAGACGCCACCGCCATCGTGCTGGCCGACATGGAAAACGCCATCTATCGCGGCGCGCTGAAGGGCAGGGTCAATGATTACAGGATCGACGGCGTCGGCATCGTCAACCTGCAGACCGACGTGAAACTGGTGCCGGGCCCCAGGGGCGGTTTCGGCCTGTCCGGCCGCTTCGGCGTGCGCACGGCCCGGTGGGAAAATGCGTCCGTCCGCGATTTCCTGGGCGGCAATGCCGTCGCCTCCGGCAGCATCGGTATGACGCCTGAGGGCAAATTCACCCTCAGCGGCCTGAAAGGCGCGGCCCCCGATTTCCGCATTCACAGCGGTTCCGGCAGCTATGATACGGACGGCCGGATCGCCTTCGACGCCCGGGCGACATCGAACCGATATGGCCCGCTGGCGCTGACCGTGCGCGGCACGATGGAGCGGCCCAATGCAGTGCTCCGCGCCGCCCGGCCCAATGTCGGGGTGCAGCTTCATGATGTCGTGGCGAAACTGAACGGCGAGGCGGCTGGCTACCGGCTCGAAGCCACGGGCGGGTCCGCCTACGGCCCCTTCTTCGCCAATGTGCTGATCCGCACCGCGAAGGGGCCGCTCACCATCGACATAACCAGGGCGCATTTCGCGGGCATCGACATGAACGGCCGCCTGCAGCAGAGCGCCGCCGGTCCCTTCACCGGGCAGCTTGGCCTGAACGGGTCCGGCGTCACGGGCGCGGTCCGGCTGACGGCTGCTGGCAATGCGCAGGGCGCGCAGGTGAACGCCACTGCCAGCAACGCAAAACTGCCGGGCGAAGCGGATGTAGTGATCGGCCGGGCCCTCGTCACCGCGAATATAGTGATGACCGACCAGCCACAGATCAGCGCCGATGTGCAAATGGCCAACGCCGCCTATGGCGACTATGTGGTGCGCAAGGCGCGGGGGCGGATCGACTATCGGGGCGGGCGCGGGCGGGCGCAGCTTGTCGCGGATGGATCGACCGGCGCGCCCTTCTCCATCGCCATGAACGCGGCGCTGCGTCCCACCCTCTATGCCGTCGCGCTGGAGGGTCGGGCCAGCAACATCCCGTTCCGCTTCGCCCAGCCTGCCATCATCCGCATCGAGAAAGCAGGGTATCGGCTGGAACCGGCCACGCTGGTTTTGCCGCAGGGCCGGGTGGATCTGGCGGGCCGCTTCGGCCAGCAGACGGCGATGCAGGCGCGGTTCAAGGATTTCGACCTGGCCATCGTCAATATGGCTTCGCCGGGCCTGGGGATTGGCGGGAAAGCGACCGGCACGCTGGATTTTGCGCAGACCGGCTCCGCCTTTCCGACCGCGACCACGCGCCTCGCAATCAGCGGCTTCCGCCGGTCCAGCCTGACCAGGGTGTCCGATCCGGTGTCGATGGCGTTGGAGGGCAAGCTGTCCGGCGCGGGCGGCGACATGCGCGGCCTCGTCCGGCGTGGTGATGCCACGCTGGGCCGATTCGTCGCGACGCTGGCGCCGCCGGGACCGGGCGCAAGCTGGAGCGAACGGCTGCAATCGGCGCCCTTGGGGGGCGGCATCCGCTATGCCGGGCCGGCCGACGTGCTGTTCTCCTTTGCCGGACTGGCGGGCCAGCAATTGTCCGGGCCAATCGCAGTGGCAGCGGATTTCGGGGGACGGCTGGCCGCGCCGCGTCTCAACGGCATCGTCCGCGCCAATGCGCTGACCTATGAAAATGAGGCCTTCGGCACTCGTGTCACGCAGATGCGGCTGGACGGGCGTTTCACCAACGACCGGCTCGACCTGCGCGACTTTTCCGGCCGTGCGGGCGATGGCACGGTACAGGCGAGCGGCACTGTAGGTCTTGCAGCGGAGAGCGGCTATCCCATGAATATTGCCGTGAAGCTGGACCGCGCCCGCCTCGCCCGCAGCGAGGCGATCACCAGCGTGGTCAGCGGCACGCTGAACATCACCAACAGCCCGGCTAATGGCGGCCTGATCAAGGGCGATCTATGGCTCCCAGAAACCCGCTATCGCGTGGCGTGGCAGGGGGGCAGCGACATTCGTCAGCTTACCGGCGTGCGGCGCAAGGGCGAAGGCATGGACCTGCTCGATCAACGGCTCGCGGCGCGACAGGCGGCGGCCAAGCCGACGGCCTGGAAGCTCGACATCCGACTGCGCGCCGATAATGAGATTTACGTGACCGGCATGGGGCTGGATTCCGAATGGAAGACGAATATGCGCGTCACCGGCACCGCCACCGATCCCCGCATTGTCGGCAGGATCGAGGTAATCCGTGGCCGCTACAGCTTCTCCGGCCATCAATTCAATCTGGAGCAGGGCGTCATCAGCTTCAACGGGCCGATGATGAACCCGACGCTGGCGATCCGCGCCGAAACCAAGATCAGCGACGTGACGGCAGGCATAGCGGTCGGCGGCACGGCGCAGCGGCCCGACATCGCCTTCGTCTCCACGCCGACGCTGCCGCAGGACGAGATATTGGCGCGTATCCTGTTCGGCGACAATGTGGCGAACCTGTCCGCGACCCAGGCGATTCAGTTGGCGGCGGCGCTCAACGGGCTGCGCGGTGGCGGGGGTGGACTGAACCCGATGGGTAAGCTGCAAAATGCGTCGGGCGTCGACCGAATCGGCATTGTGGGCGGCGACGAGGCGACCGGGCGCGGAACGTCGCTGGCGGTTGGGCAACATATCTCCAACAATATCTATGTGGAGGTGATCACCGACCCGAAGGGCTTTACCGCGACGCAGTTGGAAATCTCGCTGTCCAGGACGCTCAGCCTGCTGTCGAAGACGGGGACCAATGCGGGGTCGTCCGCGAATCTTCGCTATTCGAAGGATTATTGAACGGGCGGCTGTTTTGGGTGGTTTGCAGTCATTCCCCCTCCCGCAGGCGGGAGGGGGTTAGGGGG
>NZ_JFHR01000035.1 GCF_000722875.1 Sphingobium chlorophenolicum
CGTCGACCGTCTGACCCGGAATGTCGCGCAGCAGCGACAGCGCGCGTCCCAGCGTGCTCTTGCGCGGGGGGGCGTCGCGCATCGGGCGGCGCATAGGGGCGGCGATCAGCCCCGGCGGCAGGCGGGGCGACAGGCCCCCCAGCCAATAACCCCGCACCCGCCCCTGCCCCCGCCCCGACCATTTCCGAGCAGCAGCAGATAGAGGATGACGCTGCCGCCACCGGCATGACTTCGCGCCTGGAACGGGCTGGCGCGGACGAAGGCGCGAACGCGACCCAGTAAGCACCGGCGCGGCCCACCCCAAAAACAGGGCAGGGCAACGGCTTTGCAGGCCAGGATCGGATAGACGACAGGCGCGATCCGCCGGTCCTCTTGGACCGGCGCTGCTCCTTTGCTATATTGCGATTCATGGATCGTCGTAGTTTCACGAAGCTCGCTTTGAGCGGGCTGGCCTTTTCATTCCTTGCCGACAGCGCCGGACGTGCCGCGTCCCTGGGCGAAACGCTTCCCCAACCTGCTGCTCCACCGGCTCCGCGCCCCATCACCGGCGGCCCGCTTGCTGCCCAGCCCTATGCGAAATTGCTGGAGCGCGCCAAGGCCGCGCTCGACCAGCATGGCCATATGTTCACGCTAAGGGACCGCGTGGCGCTGGCCGATTTCAACGCGCCGTCGCGGGAATTGCGCTTTCATATCGTCGACCTGATCGGCGGACAGGCCAGTTCCTATCTGGTCGCCCATGGCCGGGGCTCCGACCCTGGACATTCCGGCTGGCTCCAGACTTTCTCCAACGAACCCAATTCGCTGGCGAGCTGTTCAGGCGCGTTCAAGACGGGCGAAATCTACGAAGGCCAGCATGGCCGGGCGATGCGCCTGGCGGGACTGGACCCGCAGAACAACAATGCAGAAATGCGCGCCATCGTCGTGCACGGCGCCGATTATGTGAGCGAGGACCATATTGCCACCTGGGGCAAGATCGGCCGCAGCGAAGGCTGCTTCGCCCTGGCCCGCCACATGCTGCCGCAATTTATCGGCCTGATGGGACCTGGCCGGCTGCTCTTCGCCGACAAGATCGTCGGCGGCGTGGCCTAAGCCAAGACCGGCATTCCCCTCAGGCGCGGGTCAATTCGCAAAAGGCACGCGCCATAGCGAATTCATCCCGGCGGCGCGCCGAACGGGCAGCGGCTTCGGCGTCCTCGCCCCATTGTTCAATTTCCCACGCCTCGTCGATTTCCGCGGCGGTCCAGATCGCGTCGCCGTCATGCCTCCCCTCCACGACGGCCAGGCCGCAGACCAGCGATCCCGACAGAGTCACCAACGCCGACAGGCCCGCCAGGGTGAAGGGATCGAAGGCGGCCACCGCCGCCGCCAATCGCTCCAGCGTCTCGGCGGGCTGATCGACCGGAATTATACCCTGCGTCACCCGGAAGGTGACGTCATAGCGGCGGCGTGCCCAATCGAGCAGCGGGTCCCATGCGGCAGCTTCGCGAGAGACCAGTTCCGCCGGTCCCTCGGCGCGGTAGCAGAGCAGGTCGCTTTCCCCATAGCGCGCAATGCCTGCGGCGAAGCTGTCGCTCTGCGGCGCGATCTGGTCGATGGCCCCGTTGGCAAGGCCGGTGAACGGCATGGAGCGCGGGTCGACCATATCGCCCTGGGCGTGCCATTCCTCGGCAATCGCTTCGGCAAGGCGCGCATGAGGCAAAGCCAGCGGAGCGCGGGCGGGCGTGCGGACCGGACGACCGTCCAACTGTATCTCGAAACCGGTTTCGCCCGGAACGACCGAAACATTCTTGTAGAAGCGTTTCATGATTGCGGCGGTTTCCTGAACAAGGCCAGCAGCAGGCGCGGCACGATCACAAATTGGAACAGGCCGACTACGACGAAGATGGCGCCCATCGCCTTGGCCTTGCTCCCCTGCACCCAATGGAAGCGCTGCATCAAGATGAGGAAGCCGAACATCACCAGCAAAGCGCCCGACAGGCGGAACAGGCCCAGCGCAAAGAAACGCTGACGGGCGACCTTTTCGGGGTCGACCGGCGGGATCGGCGGAATTTCGGTCATCGGCTAATGCCGGGCGCGTGGATATGTCCGCGCAATTCCGCACTGTCCATCGCCACGCTATGTGCGCCCGCCGCGATCAAATCCTGCGGCGGGTGGTATCCCCAGCCGACCCCCAGCGCTCGCGTGCCCGCCGTCAAAGCCATGTCGATGTCGAAGCTTGTGTCCCCAATCATCACCGTCGTTTCGGGAACGGCGCCCGCTTCCGCCATGGCGGTGAGCAGCATGGATGGATGCGGCTTGGACGGATGGCGGTCAGCGGTCTGAAGCGTCACGAAATGGGCATGGATGCCATGATGGGTGAGGCAGAGCCGCAAACCGCGATCCGACTTGCCGGTGGCGACCCCCAGCAGCCATCCATCGGCGTCCAGTTCGCGGATAAGCTCGGCTATCCCCGGATAAAGCGGTTCCGACACGGCATTTTCGCGGCGAAGCTGTTGAAAGGCCAGCTTGTAGCTTTCGGAGAGATGCTCGTGATAATCGGCCCCCGCCTCCGGCAGCAGCCGCGCCATGGCCAGCGGCAGCGACAGGCCGACCACCGACAGGATCGTCGCCCGATCCGGCGCGGTCAGGCTTTCCCCTTCGAAAGCGCGGATCATGGCCGTGCAGATGCTGTGCTGGCTGTCGACCAGTGTGCCGTCGCAATCGAACACGGCAAGCTTGTTCATCATGGCTTCTTGCGCGCCCCCCCGCCGGAGCCGCGCGCGCGCCTTTCGCCTTTGCGGCCCTTGCGGATTTGCTTGGCATGGGCACGGGCGGCCTTCTTCTCATCCTCACGCGTGGGTGCGCGGGCTATCTCCTCGTCCAGCGGCAGGTCGCCGGTGGACAGGTCGAAACCCAGCGAGGCAAGGCTGGCGGCGAAATGCTCCGGCAGTTCGGCGCGCACGTCGACCCGGCCGCCATCGGGATGATCGACGCGGATGCGGCGGGCATGGAGGTGCATCTTGCGGCTGATCGTGCCGCTCAGAAAGGCTTCCTTGCCGCCATATTTGCCGTCGCCGACGATGGGATGGCCGATGGCCGCCATATGGACGCGCAACTGGTGGGTGCGGCCGGTATAGGGTTGCAGTTCCACCCAGGCGGCGCGATTGCCCGCGCGCTCGATCACGCGGTAGCGGGAGCGGGAGGGAAGCCCCTCCTCCTCATCCACATGCATTTTTTCGCCGCCGGTGCCGGGCTGCTTGGCGATGGGCAGTTCGATCATGCCGTCCTCAATGGAGGGGACTCCCATAACGATCGCCCAATAAACTTTCCGCGCCGTGCGGCTGGAAAAGGCCTTGGCGAAAAAGGCCGCCGAACGGGCAGTGCGGGCGATCAGCAGCGCGCCGGACGTGTCCTTGTCCAGCCGGTGGACCAGCTTCGGGCGCTGGTCGAGTTCATATTCCAGCGCGTCGAGCAGGCCGTCGACATGATCGTCGGTCTTCGTGCCGCCCTGGGTGGCCAGGCCCGGCGGCTTGTTGATGACGATCGCCTGCGCGTCCCGGTGGATGACGATGCCCTGGGCGAAGGCGATCTGGTCGTCGGTCAGTTGCGGACGGACGCGCTTGGGCTTGGCGGTTTCGGCGGCCTTGGGTTCAGCGGGGGGCACGCGGATGCTCTGGCCCTCCGCGATGCGGTCGCCGGGCGCGGCGCGGGCGCCGTCGACGCGCAACTGGCCGGTGCGGGCCCAGCGCGAGACGGTGTTGAAGCCGACATCGGGCAGATGCCGCTGGAACCAGCGGTCGAGCCGGATGCCGTCATCGTCCGCGCCGACGCGGAACTGCCGGACATCCAGCGAAACGCCCTTGGCAGGGGATGGCTTGGCTGGCTTGGCAACGGCAGGCTTGACGGCAGCCGCCTTGGGACCGGGCTTGGGCGCTTCCGGCTTGCGGGCGCGAGCAGCCTTGACGGCGCCCCGCGCACGGCCCTGGGGAGCAGCCCCGGACTTGCGCGGGCCGGAGGGTTTGCCGGGAGGACGCCCCTTCATGCCACGCTCCTCATCACGGCCAGGCCGCCGGCCAGCGCGCCCACCGCGCCGATGACCGAAAAGGCGGCATAGGCCAGCGCCATGCCGAACTGGCCGCGCTGCATCATCAGCACGGTTTCCAGGCTGAACGAGGAGAAAGTGGTGAACCCGCCCAGCACGCCGACGGCGAGCAGCAACCGCGCCGGTTCGCCCGCGCCGCCGTTGAAGCGCGCCAGCCACCCGGCCAGCAGCCCCATGGCAAGACCGCCGATGATGTTCGCGCCGAAGGTTCCCCAAGGCCAAAGGGCGCCGGGGACCATCTGGGCTGCAAGACGTCCGAGCAGGTAGCGCAGCGCCGATCCGGCGGCGCCGCCCGCCATGACGAGAAAGATATTGGTCATGCCGCCCGCCCTAGCATTTTTGCGCGCATTGGGAAGCGATCATTGGCTTTTGGAACATGAGTTGGCGAAGTGGCGGGCATTGCATAAAGCCCCATAGGCTCAAACTTTTCCTATTCACTCCTAAAGCGGTGATTGCCAAACGCGATTCATCCGCCTATCTAGCCCTCAGCATCAAGAGTTGGGGCGACGCCCAACGCCAACCTGCCGATCCGGGCAAGGTGGCACTCCGTCAAAGGAGGATGTGGCCGATCCGGCAACCAAGCGGACCCCAGCCACATCGCCAGCGTCGCTCCGCAACGGGGAATGGCGAGACGTGCCGATCAAGATAGCCGACGACCTGCCCGCCCGCGCCATATTGGAGGGTGAAGGCGTCGTCGTCATGCGGGAGGCCGATGCGGTGCGGCAGGATATCCGTCCGCTGCGGATCGCGCTGCTCAACCTCATGCCGGACAAGATCAGCACCGAAACGCAGCTTGCCCGGCTGCTGGGCGCGACGCCGTTGCAGGTCGAACTGACGCTGGTGCGGATCAGCGACCATGTGTCGCGCAATACCTCCGCCGATCATATGGCGTCCTTCTACCGCCCGTGGAGCGATGTGCGGGACGAACGGTTCGACGGCTTCATCATCACGGGCGCGCCGGTGGAGACGCTGCCGTTCGAAGAGGTCAGCTATTGGGACGAACTGCGCGCCATCCTCGACTGGACGCAGACCCATGTGCATCGTTCGCTCAGCATCTGCTGGGCGGCGCAGGCGGCGCTGCATCATTTCCACGGCGTGGGAAAGCATGGGCTGGAGCGGAAGGCGTTCGGCCTGTTCCGGCACCATAATCACATGCCGTCATCGCCCTGGATGCGGGGCTTTTCCGACGATTTCTGCGTGCCGGTGTCGCGCTGGTCGGAAGTGCGGCGGCAGGATATTCCGGAGGGACGCGGCTTGCAGATATTGGCGGAGAGCGACGAATCCGGCCTTTGCCTGATCGGCGATCCGGGGCGCGGTTTCCTGCATATGTTCAACCATCTGGAATATGACACGCTGACGCTGGCGGAGGAATATGCGCGCGACGGGGCGCGGCAGTTGCCCGCTTATTATTTCCCCGATGACGATCCGGCCCAGACACCGCGAAATCACTGGCGCAGCCATGCGCATCTGCTGTTCGGCAACTGGATCGACGAAATGTACCAGACGGTGCCCTTCGACCTGGGCAGGGTTGGTGCGGCGGTGTTGACGGCGGCTTAGGGTGAAAGCGGTCCTATCCTGTTCCTCCCCATCGGGAGATGGGGCGTGACCTGCGAATTTCCCCTCCACCATCGGCTGCGCCGACGTCGAAGAGAGTCACGCGCCTCTCTTCGACCCTCCCCACGCTTCGCGTAGGGAGGATTTTACCCTTAGCGCCCATTGTCGGCGACGACGTCCACGCTGGTCTTGCCGCCGGGCGCTCCGGTGAACAGCAGGAAGAAGGCGCTGCCGTCATCCTTGCGCGATCCGCCCAGCACATGGTCGCCGCCCATCACCTGATGTTCGGCGTCGAATCCGGCGCGGCGGGCCTGGGTATAATAGAAATCCATCACGCTCTGCCACGGCACCGGCGTCACGAAAGTGGCGGCGCGCAGCGTGCATCCATCCTTTTCCGCGCCCGCAGCCTCTACCAACTGCGCGCCGGGATAGACGGTGAAGGGTTCCGGCAGGCGGCTGGCCCATTGCGTGCCCTGCACCAGTCGATCCCGGCAGAAGGCGTTGCCGCCGGGCTTTTTCTGTTCGCTGGCCACGGCGGCGAGGGCGGACGCGGATTCCTTCGCTTCCGCCTGCGCGGGCGCGGGCGTGGCGAGCAGCGTGCCGCCAGCCAGCTTCACGGCATCGGCCAGCCCCTTGGCCGCCGCCCCCGTCAACACCGGCAGCTTCGCAGTCCGCTGCGACTGGCCCGCAATCCGGGGATCGACCACGATCTGTCCCGCCAGCGCGTCGACCGCATTGTTGGTGAGCTGCGCGTCC
The DNA here is from genome assembly GCF_000722875.1 of Sphingobium chlorophenolicum. Lineage (GTDB taxonomy): Bacteria > Pseudomonadota > Alphaproteobacteria > Sphingomonadales > Sphingomonadaceae > Sphingobium > Sphingobium chlorophenolicum. The sequence continues at coordinate 6,392 of NZ_JFHR01000035.1, forward strand.
AGCGCGTTCAGATCGTCCTTCTCCTTGCCGCATGCCGCCAACGACATAATGGCAAGCAACGGGAGAATGCGAAAAGATCGGACAGGCGCCATGACTTCAACTCCTTCGTAAACAAGCGATGAAGATCAGAGGTTAATTTTTCGTTAGGGATTTTGGTGAATCCCGGAATTTATCGGCATGGGGGCCAGTTTCCGCCGATTGGCATCGCCGCCCGCCTTGCCGGGGCGCGGTGGACGCTTCATCTATGCCGCCATGTTCACCATCCAGCCAGCACCGTTCCAGGGGGGAGGCATCCTCTGAACTCCCAGCCATCCTCCGAACAGGCGGTCCGGCGGGGCCTGATCGCCGCGATAGCCGCCTATGCCACCTGGGGCCTGCTGCCCATCTTCTTCCGGTTGCTCCACCATGTGAAGCCGGTGGAGATCGTCAGCCAGCGCATCCTCTGGTCGCTGCTGCTGGTCACGATCCTGCTGCTGGCGCGGCGGAACTTGCCTGCGCTGTGGGCCATATTGCGGGATCGCCGTCTGGTGCTGCCGCTGGCGGGTTCGGCGCTGATGATCGGCATGAACTGGCTGACCTATGTCTGGGCGGTGAATGCCGGTCATGTGATCGCCGCCAGCCTGGGCTATTTCCTCAATCCGCTGGTCAATGTCGGGCTGGGCGTGCTGCTGCTGCATGAAAGGCTGCGGCGCGGACAGGCAGTGGCGGTAGGGATCGCGGCGGTCGGCGCGGCCATCATGGCCGCCACGGCGCTGACCACATTGTGGATCAGCATCGCGCTGGCGCTGACCTTCGCCTTTTACGGGCTGATCCGCAAGCTGACGCCGGTCGCCCCGATGACGGGACTGGGCGTGGAGACGCTGCTGCTGACGCCGCCCGCCATCGGCTACCTGCTCTGGCTGTCGGCGCATGGCGGCCTCGGCTTCGGGCAGGATATGACGACGACCGTACTGCTGATCGTGACGGGCGCGGTGACGACGGTGCCGCTGGTGCTGTTCGCGACCGCCGCGCAACGGCTGCCCATGGCGACGCTGGGCCTGCTGCAATATCTGGCGCCGACGCTGCAATTTCTCTGCGGCATCCTGCTGTTCGGGGAAAAGCTGACGACGGGCCAGATGGCCAGCTTCGCGCTGATCTGGCTGGGCCTGATCCTGTTCGCGACGGACAGTCTGACCGCTGCGCGACGCAACCGTCTGGCAGCGGCTTAGGGTGTGTGGGGGTTTAGTTCAGGGCGGGCTGCAAATGGTTGAAGGGAGTCGCGATACAGGCTGGGCCGCGTGGACAAATTAGGAAATGCCGGGAAATGGCCAATGGCGGACGTTAATGCTTCCCCTCCCCTTCAGGGGAGGGGACCGAGGGGTGGGGGTGTGCCCCACGCGAAAGCTGTCCTGTAACGGCACGCCCCCACCCCAACCCCTCCCCTGAAGGGGAGGGGCTTAATGTCCGCTAACCACCTAAATCACTTAGTCCAGCGGGTCTTGAATTTGTCTACGCGGCCCAGGCTTTAGGCGAATTCAGTCGCTTCGAACCGGACAGCTTCGCCCACCGCCTGGTTGGCGAGCGCGTCTTCCCACATGACGCGATGGCCGCGGATGATGGTGCCGATGGCCTTGCCGGTCAGGTCCATGCCCTCGAAAGGCGACCAGTCGCAGCGCGAGGCCAGCCAGTCGCTGCCCACGGTCCAGCGCTTCTTCAGGTCGACCACGGTGAAATCAGCATCATAGCCCAGCGCGATGCGCCCCTTCCCTACCAGGCCGAAGACGCGCTGCGGGCCAGAGGAGGTCAGTTCGATGAAGCGGCGAAGCGACAATCGTCCCTCCGCCACATGGTTGAGCAGCAGCGGCACCAGCGTCTGGACGCCGGGCATGCCGCTGGGCGAGGCGGGATAGGGTTTCGCCTTTTCCTCTATCGTATGGGGCGCATGGTCGCTGCCCAGCACATCAGGCACGCCCTGGTTCAGCCAATGCCACAGGCCGTCGCGATGGGCGCCCGACCGGATCGGCGGGTTCATCTGCGCATAGGTGCCCAGGCGCGGATAGGCATCCTCCGCCGCCAGGGTCAGATGCTGGGGCGTCACCTCGCAGGTGGCGATATCCTTGTTGCGGGCGATATATTCCAGTTCGGCGGGCGTCGTCACATGCAATATGTGGATGCGGCGGCGCGCCTTGCGGGCCAGGTCGATGATGCGCTTCGTCGCAATCATCGCGCTTTCGTCGTCGCGCCAGACGGGGTGGGAGGACGGATCGCCCTCCACGCGATAATCCTTGCGGGCGTTCATCCGCGCCTCATCCTCGGCATGGATGGCGACGCGGCGCGTGCCGCTGGCCAGTACGCGGGACAGGGCGTCGTCATCGTCCACCAGCAGGCTGCCGGTCGATGCGCCCATGAAGATCTTGACGCCCGACGTGCCGGGAATCCGCTCCAGTTCCTTCAACTGCCCGGCATTGTCGGCAGTGGCGCCGACATAGAAGGCGTGGTCGCACCACATGCGATGATGGGCGCGCTTCAGCTTGTCATGCACGCGGTCGGCGGTGTCGGTGTTGGGGTTGGTGTTGGGCATTTCGAAGACGGCGGTGACGCCGCCCAGCACCGCGGCGCGGCTGCCCGATTCCAGATCTTCCTTATGCTCCAGCCCCGGTTCGCGGAAATGGACCTGGCTGTCGATGCAGCCGGGCAGCACGTCCAGGCCGGTGCAGTCGATCACCTCCCCCGCGTCGCCCAAGGATGTGCCGATGGCGACGATCCGGCCACCGCTGACGCCCACATCCACGCTTTCCGCGCCGCCGGGGGTGTGGACGGTGCCGTTCTTGAGAAGAAGGTCGAAAGTCATGTCAGTGTCGCCTGCTTTGGATGGGCTTGGATATGGTTGCCGACTGTCCTACCTAAAGCCGATGACCGGCACCACCCTAACCGACCGCGCGCTCCTTAGAATTTCGGGCGAGGAGGCGAAAATCTTCCTGCAGGGCCTGTTGACCCGCGATGTGCCGGGGCTGAGGGCGGGCGAACCGCGCTGGACGGCGCTGCTGACGCCGCAGGGGAAGGCGCTGTTCGACTTCATCCTGTGGGCGGACGGCGACGATGTGCTGATCGATTGCGAGGCTGCGCAGGTCGACGCGCTGGCGAAGCGGCTGACCATCTACCGGCTGCGGCGCAAGGTCGCGATTGCGCGGGAGGAGTCGCTGGCGGTGCATTGGGGGCTGGAGGCTGCGGACAAGCCTTTCGATCCCCGGCTGCCCGCTTTGGGGCATCGCTGGATCGCTCCGGCGGACGGGGGCGATGCTTCGGCGGCCTTCCGGGCGCACCGGCTGGCGCTGGGCGTGTTCGAGGGGGTCGGGGAACTGGGGCAGGACCAGATTTTGTGGCTGGAGACCAATGCCGGGGAACTGGGCGGCGTCGATTATGACAAGGGCTGCTATGTCGGGCAGGAAAATACCGCCCGCATGCATTATCGCAATAAGGTGAGCCGACGGCTGGTGGCGGTGCCGATCGCGCAGGCGGACGAGAAGCGCCAGAAGGCGGCGCTGCCCGACCTTGGTCTGTCGATCGAATTGCGGCGGGTGGAGGATATCGATCCCGCCGCCTTGCCCGACTGGCTCTCCGGCGCGATGGCGGAGCAGGCCGCCGAATGAAGCGTGTGGTGTTCGCGCTGCTGGGCGCGTGGCTGCTGGTCGCTCCGGCGCAGGCGGAAACGCGGTGGAAGCTCGTTCGCAGCTATCCGCACGATTCGGCCGCCTTTACTGAGGGGCTCTTTTACCATGACGGCGCTTTGTACGAGAGCACCGGGCTGGAGGGCGAATCCGAAATCCGCAAGGTCGAGCTGAAGAGCGGCAAGGTGCTGAGCCGCCGGATCGTGCCGCGCCCCTATTTCGGGGAGGGGATCGTCAACTGGAAGGACCGGCTGATCAGCCTGACCTGGCGGCATCGGCAAGGCTTCGTCTGGAAACTGGATGATTTCTCGCCAGTGTCCCAGTTCCGTTATGAAGGTGAAGGCTGGGGGCTGACGCAGGATGGGCGCAGCCTCATCATGAGCGACGGCACGGCGCAATTGCGGTTTCTGGACCCTGAAAGGCTGACCGAGGAACGGCGGATCACGGTGACGTGGAACGGCCGTGCCGTGGATCGGCTGAACGAACTGGAATATGTGAAGGGCGAGATCTGGGCCAATATCTGGTATGACAGCCATATCGCCCGGATCGACCCGCGCACGGGGACGGTCATCGACTGGATCGACATCGCGCCGCTCGTTAAGGCCAGTGGGGCCAAGGACAGCGAGGCTGTGGCCAACGGCATTGCATATGACGCGAAGGCCGACCGGTTGTTCGTGACAGGAAAGAACTGGGCCAAATTGTTCGAGATAAGGATTGAGCGGTGATTTGGGCGGTGGATGGTAGCGACGTTCTTAATCCTCCCTGCGAAGCGTGGTGGAGAGGAAATGGGGAGACCTGCGTATCTTCCCCTCCACCACCGCTTTCAGCGGCGGTCCCCCTCCCCATCGATCGATGGGGAGGAATAGGATGGGTCTGCTTTCCACTCATAGTAGCATGATCGGAAGTGACGCCGTTAAAGCCCTAAACGGCTCCAGAATTCGTCCGGCTTGACTGGTGTGGCGCATTCGGGGGTGCGTTCGACGCGGCTCCAGGACGAGTGCGGGATATGGATTTGCGGGCTGGAGCCAGCACGGCGGCGCTGGCGGGTACGGGAGGCATTCTGGGTCATCGTCTTCTCCTGTCGAGGAGGAACACGAAACCTTGCGTGGTCGCTTCAGTACCGTGCGCTTTAGCCGTTGGTGACGCGGAGCAAGCTGACATCCTTCAAAAGCCGCGGAGCGTTGCGCTCAGCGATATATCTACTCTTTTCATAGAGAGATGGAAGATAGCTTTGCTTGCACCGCCCAGAAGACAGGTTTCAGGCGCAACGCGTCCGTCAGAAGGCCACGTTATAGATGAACCAGCCTACAATCAGCAGACTCGTCACCACGCACAGCCGATCACCGAAAATGTCGATACGCGACATCGTTTCCATCCTTCCTTGGCCGAGCGATCTTTGCCGCTTCGTTTCGAAAGGATAAACCATCAGAGCCGATAAAGGAATAGGATAAGTGCGGCGAAACGCCCCGCCAATCAGGCGAAGCGATAAGTCCTCATCTTGAACTCAATTGGCGCCATATGGCCGGAAAGCCGCCAGTCCGACGACTTTTCGCTGAAAATCAGGATATTAGACCCCGATGTTTCAGAAAGGACCGGGTCGCCTCCTCCGGGCCCCGATAAGCCTCCTGAAACTCCGCGCTCCAATATTTGAGGTCGTCGAGATCGATCCGCGCGCCCGAAACGGCGCACAGCACGAACTGCCCCGGACGCAGGATGTCGAAATGCGGCGTGTCGTAATGCAGCACCGCCAGCCCTTGAATATCCGCCATCAGTCGCCGGTCAGGATGCGATCGACAAGCTGCTTCACGGTCGGCACGAACCCGTTCGAATAAAAGGGATCCTGCTTGAACTTATAGGCGCCATGGCCCGCGAAGAGCAGATTCTTGTCGAGGTCGCCGCCATGGACCGCCTCCTGCAACGACTTCTGGATGCAGAAGCTGCGCGGATCGGCCAGGCGGCCGGTGGAGTTGGTCTCGCTGTCCATCCAGCTTGAAAAGGCGCATTGGCTGAGGCAGCCCATGCAATCGGTCTGATCCTTGCGGATTTCGGCCTTTTCCTCTTCGGTCACGAAGACCAGCGTATTGTCCGGCGTCTTGAGCGCGGAGGTGAAGCCCTGCCCAACCCATTCGCGGGCGCGCAGCAGGTCGCCCCGCGTCACCCAGAAATTCTTGCCCTTCACCCCGGCGTCAAGCTGGTGCGTGTGGTCGCCCGCCTGCTCGGTGCTGAAGGGAATCTGCCGTTCTGAACGCGCTTCCAACTGGCGCAGGAAGGGATTGCGGACGGCCGAACTGTAGAAGCCGGTCGGCGAGAAACGGTGCAGCAGCACGTCGCCCGGCTCCAACTGCATCAGCCGCTCTTTCCAAAGCTGCGGGATGGGGCTTTCCTGCGTCAGCAACGGACGGGTGCCGAACTGGAACATGATCGCGCCCAGTTCCGGATTGTCGATCCAGTCGTTCCAGTCCTTGAGCGCCCAGACGCCGCCCGCCATGACGATCGGCACGTCGTCGGAAATGCCGCCTTCGCGCATGGTGGCGCGCAGGTCGCGGACGCGGGGATAGGGGTCTTGGGGAAGCTTCGGGTCTTCGGCGTTGGACAGGCCGTTATGCCCGCCCGCCAGCCAGGGATCTTCATAGACCACCGCCGCCAGCCATTCCGAAGCCTTGGAATAGGCACGCTTCCAAAGGGCGCGGAAGGCGCGGCCGGAACTGACGATGGGCAGATAGCTGACGCCATAGGATGCGGCGATTTCGGACAGTTTGTACGGCATGCCCGCGCCGCAGGTGACGCCCGCCACCATGCCCCTGGTCTTTTCCAGGACGCCGTGCAGCACCCGCTGCGCCCCGCCCATTTCCCAGAGGACGTTGATGTTGATCGCGCCCTTGCCGCCCGCGATTTCGAAGGCGCGCTTCACCTGTTCGACCGCGCCGTCGATGGCGTAGGCGATCAGTTCCTCATGCCGGTCGCGGCGGGTGCGGCCATGGTAGATTTGCGGGATGACGTTGCCGAAACTGTCATAGCTGTCCGCGTTCACCGCCGACACCGTGCCGATACCCCCGGCCGCGGCCCATGCGCCGGAACTGGCGTGGTTGGAAACGGCTACCCCCTTGCCGCCCTCGACCAGCGGCCACACTTCACGGCCGCCATAGATGATGGGCTTCAACCCCTTGAACAACGCAATCTCCCGCGCAAAAATCCCGTGGCCCCGACCACTTAAATGCCGCCCTATAGCAGCTTTGCAGTCGAATGACGAATATTTGGCCGCGCCCTACCCTAAAATAGGGGGGCTGGATAGTGCCTCGCCATAAAGGGTTGCATAGGCGTCAACCATGGCGGCTTCGGTGAAATCGCGCCCGGCGCGAAGGCGGTTGGCCTCGCCCAGCCGTTCGCGAAGGCCCTGGTCGCGGGACAGGATGCCGAGCGCGGTGGCAAGGCCCGCCTCGTCCGGGACGACGAACGGCCGGTTTTCGGGCGCGACCATATGGGCGACGTCGCCCACATCCATGGAGGCTATGGGCAGGCCCGCCGCCATCGCCTCTATCAGCGAGATCGGGAATTGCTCGCTGTCGGAAGAGAGCGCGAAAATGTCGAACAGGCCGATGAAGCGCCACGGTTCGCTGAGGAAACCGGCCATGCAGATATCGACGCCATGCGCCCTGGCTTCGGCGAGTATGGCGTCGCGTTCCGGCCCCTCCCCCACCACCGCCAGTTGCAGCCGGTCGCGATGCGGCGCGACGGCGCGAACCAGGCGCGGGATATTCTTGACGGCGCGCAGACCGGCCAGCGTGCCGACCACCAGCTTGCCGGGCTGATGGTGGAGCGCCGGGATGGCGTCCAGTGCAGGCATCTGCGCGTAGCGGGCGGTGTCGATGCCGTTGCGGATCAGATGGACCTTGGCGGCGGGTTGCCGCCAGACCTGCCGGGCGACGGCGTCCAGCCGGATCGACGGGACGACCAGCGCATGGGCGCGCTGCAACGCAAGGCGGCGGTAGAGATTGCGCTGGGCTTTCAGGCCGGTCGCCTCGTCCGCGTTGAACCCGTCCTCATGGTGGATCAGCGGCGGCAGGTTGAGGGACCGGGCATGGATGCGATGCGCCATCACCGCATCCATCGCGCCCCAATTATAGCTGAGGATCAGGTCGTAGCCCGACAGGAATTCCGCAATTGCGCGGAAGCGCTTCAGGCCCGGCTTGCCCGCCATCGGGGGGGCTTCGGGAAAGTCGGCCGGCGTGGCGGGATCGATGGCGTCGCGGGCGCTCATCAGATGCGGGGCGGCGCTGACGATGCTGTGGCGGGCGCGGTCGCCCCACAGGTTCATCAGGCGGACGGCGCGGGCTTCCTTGCCGCCCAGCGAGAAGCTGCCATGGACATGCAGCAGCCTGGGCGGGTCTTTTCCGGCTGTCAAAGCCAGGTCAGCCATTCAAGACCCGCGCCAGCAGCCGGTCTATGGCAAAGGCCGACGCGGGTTCGTCCAGTAGCGGGGCATGGCCGACATGGGGGACGGTCGCCAGTTCCGCGTCGGGGCCGATTTCCTGCGCCATGCGCTCGGCCGTAGCGGCGGACAGCAGGTCGGACCGCTCGCCGCGCAGCAGCAGCGTCGGGATGCCGCGAAAGGCCTGCATCACCGGCCACATGTCGAGCCCGGCTTCGTCGCTGGCGACGCGCAGCGGTTCAGCGATGCGCATGTCGTAATCCAGGACGATGCGGCCCGCGCCGGTAAGCCGATAGAGCCGCTTCGCCATGGCGAGCCATTGGTCCAGTCCATAGGCCGGATAGATGTCTCGGCTCGATTCCTCCAGGGCGCGGGCGGCGTGGACCCAACTGGGATGCGACTGGCCGATGCCGACATAGGTGCGGATGCGGGCGAGGCCCGCCTCCTCCAGCGTCGGCCCCACATCGTTGAGCAGCGCGCCCGCCAGCCATTCGCGATGGGTCGCGGCGATCAGCATGGTGATGATGCCGCCCAGCGACGTGCCGATGGCGACGAAGCGGGTGATGGCCAGGTCGGCCACCAAGCGGCTGATGTCCTGCAAGTAAGTGAGCGGGACATAGCTCATCGGGTCTTTCGCCTGCGCGCTTTCGGCGCGGCCCCGCATGTCGGGGCAGATCAGGCGCCAATCCCCGGCGAGACGGGCGGCCAAAGGCTCGAAATCGCGGGCGTTGCGGGTCAGGCCCGGCAGGCAGAGCAAGGACGGGCGGCCATCCGCGCCGCCCCCATAATCGCGATAATGGAGCCTCAGCCCGTCGGGGGACCACCAATATCCGTCGCTATAGCTGCTCAAGCCGCTTGATCCTTCCGCCCTGCATCCCCCATATCGCCGCATGCGCCCTGCCCTGCAACCCGCCAAATATAGCCCCGCGAATGAAATCGTCGCGCTGCAACCCGATTTCGCCGATCCGGTCGCGGCGGCGGACTTTCCGCAGGCGATCCTGCGTTTCCGCAACGACCGCTGGGCTTCGGCGGTGGGGCTGGACGGGCTGAGCGACGAGGAGTGGGTGGCGCATTTCGGGCGGTTCGCGCCGCTGGAGGGATCGCTGCCGCAGCCGCTCGCGCTGCGTTATCATGGCCATCAGTTCCGCGTGTATAATTCCGATATCGGCGACGGGCGCGGCTTCCTGTTCGCGCAGGTGCGGGACGGGGCGGGCCGGTTGCTGGACTTGGGCACCAAGGGTTCGGGGCAGACGCCCTACAGCCGCTTCGGCGACGGGCGGCTGACGCTGAAAGGCGGGGTGCGGGAGATATTGGCGACCGAGATGCTGGAGGCGTTGGGCGTCAATACGTCCAAGACATTCTCCATCATCGAGACGGGCGAGGCGCTGGAGCGCAATGACGAACCTTCCCCCACGCGGGGCGCGGCGATGGTGCGGCTCAGCCATTCGCATATCCGCATCGGGTCGTTCCAGCGGGCGGCCTATCATGACGACAGGGCTTTGCTGGAGCGGCTGACAGACTATGCGCTGACCCGGCTTTACGGCGAGGCGCCGGGCGACAATCCGCCTGCGCAACTGCTGGGCCGCGTGGTCGAGCGGACCGCCGATCTGGCGGCCAGCTATATGGTCGCGGGTTTCGTGCATGGCGTGCTCAACAGCGACAATATCAATGTGACGGGCGAGAGTTTCGACTATGGGCCGTGGCGGTTCACGCCGCTTTGGGAGCCGGGCTTCACCGCCGCCTATTTCGACCGTGACGGGCTTTATGCCTTCGGGCGGCAGGCGGAGGCGATCCACTGGAATGTGGCGCAACTCGCCGTGTCGTTGCGCCCCTTGGTGGAGGCGGAGCCGCTGATCGAACAGTTGGAGCGTTTTCCCGCGCTTTACGCACAGGCGATGACCCGGCGCTTCTGCTGGCGGCTGGGCGTGGTGGAGACGAACGACGCCTCCGCCATGATCGAGGCGGCGGTGCGGGGGATGATCGCGAGCGGGACGCCGATCGATCGCTTCTTCCAGGATTGGCGAGGCGGCGATCCACGCGGCGGCACGGCTTATGCGGGGGAGGAATGGGCTGGATTCCGCGAAGCTATTGCCGGATTTGAGGCCAGCGGAGCGAAGGATCATCCCTATTGGGCGGACGCGTCGCCCTGCTCCATGCATATCGATGAGGTGGAAGCCATCTGGAGCGCCATCGCCGAGCGCGACGATTGGGCGCCGCTGCATGCGAAGGTCGCCGCGATCCGGCGCATGGGCGATGCATTGGGCGATGCGCCACCCCTTCCCTAACGCCCCATTATCCTCCATATCTGCACCATGTCCGCAACGCTGACTTCGATGGAACCCGCCACTGGTGCTCTCTTGTGGCAGGGGACTGCCAGCGACGTGGAGGCGGAAGTCGCCCGCGCCCGCGAGGCCTGGCCCAAATGGGCGGCCCAGCCCATCGCTTACCGCATCGAAACGCTGCGCCGCTTCGTCAATGTCGTGCGCGCCAATGAGGATGCGCTGGCCGACCTGATCGCGCGGGAGACGGGCAAGCCGCTGTGGGATGCGCGGACCGAAGTTACGGCGGTGATGAACAAGGTCGACATTTCCGTCGCCGCCTTTTCGGAACGGACCGGACAGCGGCGGCTGGAAGCGGCGATGGGCGCGCGCCAGTCGGTGCGGCACAAGCCCCATGGCGTGATGGCGGTGCTGGGGCCCTATAATTTCCCGGCGCATCTGCCCAATGGGCATATCGTCCCCGCGCTGCTTGCCGGAAACGCCGTGCTGTTCAAGCCATCGGAAAAGACGCCCGCCGTGGGCGAGATGCTGGTGCGCCTCTATCATGAGGCGGGCGTGCCGGAGGATGCCGTGCGGCTGGTGCTGGGCGGCCCGGAGGAGGGCAAGGCGCTGGCCGCCCATCCCGATGTGGGCGGGGTGCTGTTCACCGGATCGGCGCAGACCGGCATCGCCATCAATCGCCAGTTCGCGGCCAATCCAGGCAAGATATTGGCGCTGGAGATGGGCGGCAACAATCCTATCGTCGCCTGGGACACGGCCGATATAAGCAGCGCAGCGGTGCTGATCGTGCAATCGGCCTTCCTGTCGAGCGGGCAACGCTGCACGGCGGCGAGCAGGCTGATCGTCAAGGAAAGCCTGGCCGACATGCTGATCGCGGAGGTCAAGAGGCTGGCGGACCGGCTGATCGTCGACCATCCCCATGCCGACCCCGCGCCCTTCATGGGACCGGTGATCGACAATCAGGCAGCCGATCAATTGACCGAAAGCTTCCTTTACTTGATGAGCAATGGCGGCAAGCCGATCAAGCATATGGTCCGCACGGTCAAGGGGCTGCCCTTCCTGACTCCCGCGATCATCGACGTGACCGCCATGGCGGAACGGCCGGATATCGAGTTGTTCGGGCCTCTGTTGCAGGTCATCCGCGTGCCGGATTTCGAATCGGCTATCCGGGAAGCGAACAATACCCGCTATGGGCTGTCGGCCGCGCTGATCGGTGGATCGCTGGAGCAATATAACCAGTTCTGGGCCAATATCCGGGCGGGGATCGTCAACTGGAACCGGCCGACCAACGGCGCCTCTTCATCCGCGCCCTTCGGTGGCGTCGGGATTTCGGGAAACCATCGGCCGAGCGCTTATTATGCGGCGGACTATTGCGCCTATCCGGTGGTTTCGGTGGAGATCGAACAGCCCCGCGCATCCATTGGCGTGGGTTTGAAGGATATCGATACCGGCGCGATGGGGGATTGAAGGAAGCGAGTTAAATTAGCGTCTCCCCAAATTTTCCTACGCGCCGGGCAAAGCATTCTGAATTGAAACCATTGGCCGCTTTCGCCATTTGCCGAGCATGGCTGAAACTCCACCTGCCCTTGTTCATCTCGTCGGCGCTGGTCCGGGCGACCCGGAACTGCTGACCCTTCGCGCCGCGCGCCTGATCGGCGAGGCGGAGGTGATCGTTCATGACGGGCTGGTTTCCGCCGGGATATTGGCGCTCGCCTCGCCCCATGCCGAACTGATTTCCGTGGCGAAGCAGCGCAGCCGCCATTCGGTGCCGCAGGACAGGATCAATGCCCTGCTGGTCGAACTGGCGCTGGCCGGGCGGAAAGTCGTGCGGCTGAAGGGCGGCGACCCCTTCATCTTCGGGCGCGGCGGCGAGGAGATGGAGGCTTGCCGCGCTGCGGGCGTGCCGGTCGAGATCGTGCCGGGGATCAGCGCGGCCATCGGTTCCGCTGCGCAGGCGCAATTGCCCCTCACCCATCGCGACGCGGCGAGCGCCGTGACCTTCGTCGCTGGCCAGTGCAAGGGGCTGACCGATCAGGACTGGTCGGGACTGGCGGGCGCGGGGCGCACGCTCGTCATCTATATGGGCGTGGCGACGGCGGCGGACATCGCCGACAAGCTGATCGCGGACGGCGTGTCGCCGGGGATTCCGGTGGCGGTGCTGGAAAACGGCACTCGCGCCGACATGCGGAGCTTGCGCACCCTGCTGGCCGATCTGGGCGACATGGTGGCGCGGGAAAAGGTCAGAAGTCCGGCGCTGATCGTGGTGGGTGAAGTGGCGGCCTATGCGCTGGCGCAGGATGTGCTGGCGGGTTGGGCCGCGCAGATGAACAATGGGGCGGAGATGCTTTCGTGAAGATTTTGACCGGCAATGACCTCGGCACCGGGGACGTGATCTGGTGGGCGGGCGACGGCTGGTCGCGGCAGGTCGGCGATTCCGTCGACGTGGGCGACAAGGGCGACGAACTGGCGCGCGCGGAGGAAGCGGCGCTGCGCGTCGTCGGCGCCTATGTGATCGACGCGACCGTCACTGAAGAGGGCGTGCGCCCCGCGCATATCAAGGACCGCATCCGCGCCCTGGGGCCGACCGTGCGCCCCGACCTGACGCTGAAACCGAATGACGCCGACGCCGGCAACTGGGTGATCTGAACCATGTATCGTTACGACAGCTACGACCAGTCCATCGTCGACGCCCGCGTCGAGGAATTTCGCGATCAGGTGCAGCGCCGTCTGGCAGGCGCGCTGACCGAGGATCAGTTCAAGCCGCTGCGGCTGATGAACGGCCTCTACCTTCAGCTTCACGCCTATATGCTGCGCGTCGCCATCCCCTATGGCACGCTGTCCGGCAAGCAGATGCGCAAGCTGGGCGAGATCGCGGCGAAATATGACAAGGGCTACGGCCATTTCACCACGCGCCAGAACCTGCAATATAATTGGATCAAGCTGGCCGACGCGCCGGATATCCTGGCCGAACTGGCCACGGTCGAGATGCATGCCATCCAGACCAGCGGCAACTGCATCCGCAATATCTCTTCCGATCAATATGCGGGCGTGTCGGCCGATGAAGTGACCGATCCGCGTCCCTGGGCGGAATTGCTGCGCCAATGGTCGACCTTCCATCCGGAATTCACCTATCTGCCGCGCAAGTTCAAGATTTGCGTGATCGCCAATGAGGAAGATCGCGCCGCCATGCGGCTGCATGACATCGGGCTGAAACTGGTGTTGCGCGACGGACAAATCGGGGCGGAAGTCTATGCGGGCGGCGGCATGGGCCGCACCCCGATGGTCGCGCCGCAGATCAGGGATTTCGTGCCCGAAGAGGAGATCGTCTCTTATCTGGAGGCCTGCCTGCGCGTGTATAATCGCTATGGCCGCCGCGACAACAAGTATAAGGCGCGGATCAAGATATTGGTCCACGAACTGGGCGTCGAGGAATATAAGCGCCAGGTCGAGGAAGAATATGCGCATATGCGTGAACTCGGCCTCAATCCGCCGACCGAGGAACTGGACCGCATCCGGCCCTTCTTCGCGGGTCCGGCTTATGAGACGGGTCTTTCGGACGATCTGGACCGTTCCGATCCGGCTTTCGCTTTGTGGGTGGACCGTCAGGTCGCCGCGCACAAACAGCCGGGCTATGCCATCGTCAACATCAGCCTGAAGCCGCGCGGCGGCATTCCGGGCGACGCTTCGGCGGAGCAGATCGCGCTGGTGGCGGATCTGGCGGAGCGCTATTCGCTCGACGAACTGCGCGTCACCCATGCGCAGAACCTGGTCCTGCCGCATGTGAAGAAGGCGGATCTCCACGCCATCTGGCAGAAGCTGGACGAGGCCGGCCTTGCCGAGGCCAATCTGGACCTGATCACCGACATCATCGCCTGCCCTGGCCTCGATTATTGCAGCCTCGCCAATGCCCGCTCCATCCCGCTGGCCCAGAAGCTGTCGGAACGGTTCGCCGCGGCGGACCGGCAGAAGGAACTGGGCGAGTTGAAGGTCAAGATTTCCGGCTGCATCAACGCCTGCGGCCACCACCATGCGGGCCATATCGGCGTGTTGGGCGTGGACCGGAAGGGCGTGGAGAATTTCCAGCTTTCCCTTGGCGGATCGGGCGCGGAGGACGCCAGCGTCGGCCAGATCACCGGCCCCGGCTTTTCCGAGGACGGCGTGGTCGACGCCATCGAGAAGGTGACGAACCTCTACCTCGCCGAGCGGGAGGAAGGCGAACGCTTCCTCGACACCTATCGCCGTCTTGGCATGAAGCCCTTCAAGGAGGCGATCTATGGTTGAATTCCTGTCCTTCCGCGAAGGCGATGCGGGCCAGGAACCCGCCGTGACCGTCGAATCCTTCACCGGCCAGTCCAACTCGACCGCCGTTAGGATCGAAGCGGGCGAGGATGCGCGGGAATTGCTGCCCTTCCTCGACCGACTGTCGCTGGTGGAGGTGAACTTCCCCGCCTATGGCGACGGGCGCGGCTATTCGGCGGCGCGGATTTTGCGGGAGGCCGGATATCAGGGCGAACTGCGCGCCGTGGGCGACGTGCTGGTGGACCAGCTTGTCGCGATGCGCCGCTGCGGCTTCGACAGCTTCCGGCCCGACAAGGCGCTGGACGATGCCGCCGTGGAACGCGCCCTCAATCGCTATGCCGACGTCTATCAGAAGACCGTCGACGGCCGCCGCCCGGTCTGGGCGAAACGGCACCCGGAGACTGCGAATGGCTGAACCTGCCCGCCGGATTGACGTGATCGACGCCCGTCCCGCCTTTACCCAGGCTGACGCGGACGCGCTGAATGCGCGTTTCGAGGGCGTCGACACGCTGTCGATGCTCAAAACCGTCTTTGCCGAGGGGCTGGCGGGGAATGTCGCCGTCGTCTCCTCCTTCGGGACGGAAAGCGCGGTGCTGCTGTCGCTGATCGCCAAGGCGGACAAGAACGTGCCGGTGATCTTCGTCGATACGCTGAAGATGTTCTCGGAAACGCTGGACTATCGCGAGACGCTGATCAACACGCTGGGCTTTACCGACAGCCGGGCGGTCGCGCCCCATGCGGACGTGCTGGCGCAGAAGGACGAGACGGGCCTGCGCTGGTCCTATGATCCCGACGGCTGCTGCGAAATCCGCAAGGTCGAGCCGATGAACCGCGCCAAGGAAGGGCTGGACGCCTGGATTTCCGGGCGCAAGGCGTTCCAGTCGGTGACGCGCCAGAACCTGCCCCGTTTCGAGGTCGAGGATGGCCGGTTGAAGATCAACCCGCTGGGCGACTGGACCAAGGACGACCTGGAAGCCTGGTTCGAGGCGGAGAAGCTGCCGCGCCATCCGCTGGAGGCGCAGGGCTATCTGTCCATCGGTTGCGAACCCTGCACGTCCAAGGTGCTGCCGGGCGAAGACCCCCGGGCCGGGCGCTGGCGCGGGTGGGACAAGGTGGAATGCGGCATTCACTCGCCGGTGACGCCTATCCCCTCCCCCGCCGCCGATCCGGACGATCCGGCTAACCAGCCGGTGTTCTGACCCTTCCGATCCTCCCCACGCTCCGCGCCGGGGAGGATTTTTCTATCCACTCCTTCGTTTTCAGGGCATTGTGACGGATATTTGATCGGGGGAGGACGACATGGCCGTCGAACTGAAGATATTGGCGTGGAGTTGCGTGCTGTTGCTGGTCCACATCTTCGCGGCGGCGCACATCAAGACGCGCCAATATGGCGCCAAATGGAATATGGGGGCGCGGGACGAGGAATTGCCGCCGCTCGATCCGGTCGGCGGGCGGCTGGTGCGGGCGCAGGCCAATTTCCTGGAAACCTATCCGATTGCGATCATCCTGCTGCTGGGCGTGGTGATCGCCGGGAAGACCAGCGGGACGACGGCGCTTGGCGGGTGGCTCTGGCTGGGGGCGCGAGCGGTATATCTCCCGCTTTACGGCATGGGCGTGCCCGTGGTGCGGACATTGGTCTATCTGGCGAGCCTGGTGGGATTGGGGCTGGTTTTCCAGGCGTTTGTCTAGAGCTGAACCGTGCTCCTGCGCAGGCAGGAGCCCAGTTGAAACGTCTGGACTGGGCCTTTATTCGTAATCTTCCATATAGCTGCCCTCCGCGAGGTCGGAGAAGCGGGTGATCTTCGCGTCGAACTTCATGCGGATGCGGCCGGTGGAGCCATGGCGCTGCTTGGCCACGATCACTTCTGCCAGGCCGTAGATGCGCTCCATCTCCTGCGCCCATTCCAGATGCTCCGGGCTTTCCTTGTTCCCCGGCTCCTTGGCGGCGACATAATAATCCTCGCGGAAGACGAACCAGACCATGTCCGCATCCTGCTCGATCGAGCCTGATTCACGCAGGTCGGAAAGCTGCGGCCGCTTGTCCTCGCGCTGCTCGACGGCGCGGCTTAGCTGCGACAGCGCCAGCACCGGGCAATTCAGTTCCTTCGCCAAGGTCTTGAGACCACGGGAAATCTCCGAAATTTCGTTGACGCGGTTGTCGCCCTTCCCCGTGCCCTGGAGCAATTGGAGATAGTCGACCACGACGAAACCGATGTCGTGCCGCCGCTTCAACCGGCGGGCGCGGGTGCGCAGCGCGGCAATGGTCAGGCCGGGCGTATCGTCGATGAAGAGCGGCAGTTCCTGCAATTCCCGCGCAGCGCGGGAGAGGTTCTGGAAATCGGCGCGGCTGATCTTGCCCATGCGCAGCGCTTCGCCGCTGATGCCCGACTGTTCGGCCAGCACGCGGGTGGCGAGCTGGTCGGCGGACATTTCCAGGCTGAAGAAAGCGGTCTTCGCGCCCATATTCTTTTCGGGCGGAATGCCGTCTGCATTGTCGCGCAGCCAGCGCGAGGCCGCATTATAGGCGATGTTGGTGGCCAGCGAGGTCTTTCCCATGCCCGGACGACCCGCAAGGATCATCAGGTCGGAATTGTGCATGCCGCCGATCTTCTCGTTCAGGCTGTTGATGCCGGTAGTGATGCCCGAAACATGGCCGCCGCTGTTGAGGGCGCGTTCAGCCACCTGCACCGCCATGGTGGTGGCGGTGGCGAAGCTCTTCACCGAGCCGCTTTCGCCCTCCCCTTCCGACACTTTGTACAGCGCGACTTCGGCCTGCTCGATCTGCTCGCGGGGGTTGACGTCCTCGCTGGTGTCCAGCGCATTTTCGACCAGTTCCCGGCCGACATGCACAAGCTGCCGCAACAGCGCCAGATCGTAAATCTGCGTCGCGAAGTCCCGCGCCCCCAGCAGCGCCGCGCCATTGCCCGTCAATTGCGCCAGATAGCCGACACCGCCCAGTTCCTTGAGCGCCGGGTCTTGCTCCAGCATCGGCTTCAACGTCACCGGGTTCGCGACCATGTCGCGTTCGACCAGCTTCATCACGGCTTCGTAGATGCGGCCGTGCAGCGGTTCGAAGAAATGTTCGGGCTTCAGCCTCAACTGCACGTCTTCGGCGATGCGGTTGTCGATCATCAGCGCGCCGAGCAGCGCGGCCTCCGCCTCCACATTGCGGGGAAGTTCAGTGACGCCGGTTTCGGCGCTGTCGTTCATCTGGACCAGTTCAACCATCGCCCCCTCATCGCGCCGCGCATGGTCCCTTGCAAGGCGGAAGGTTGAAACCATTCGGAAAAGCTGTGGACAAGAGTCCCCGCCGCTTTTCCCGGTTGCATTTCCCCGTGCGCCGCCGCACTGACCATAGCGTCCATGGCCGACCCGCGCATCATCGATATCACGCTCGACGAGCGGACGATCCTCTGGCGCAACGCCGATGTCGAGCAGGAACGGCGCATCGCCATCTTCGACCTGCTGGAGGATAATCATTTCCAGCCCCAGCGTCACCATGAGGACGGCTATGACGGGCCGTACAGGGTGCATCTGCGCGTCGAGGAGGGGCGGCTGGTCATAGAGATCAGGCGGGAAAATGGCGATCCGCTGGAGGCGATCATCCTGGGGCTGGGCCGGTTCCGCCGCCCGATCCGGGATTATTTCGCAATCTGCGACAGCTATTATCAGGCGATCAGCAATGCCTCGCCCCAGCAGATCGAAACGGTGGACATGGCGCGCCGCGGCATCCACAATGCCGCCGCCGAGACGCTGATCGAGCGGCTGGAGGGCAAGATCAAGGTCGACTTCGATACGGCCCGTCGCCTCTTCACGCTGATCTGCGTCCTGCACATCAAGGGGTAAGGGGCATCCGTATCGTCAGTGCCGGCCAGTTGCTGGCTCGTTTTTGCGTGGTTTTCGCGATTCTGGGGCTGCTGGTCCTGGGTGCGTGGCTCTATGCCCGCGACTGGGCGCCGAGCCGCGACGAATTTCCGACCCAGGGCGTCTCCATATCGTCCGACAACGGACCCATCGAATGGGGCACGCTGGCGGCGCAGGGGGCGGATTTCGCCTATATCCGCGCCGCAAGCGGCGGGCGGTTCCGCGATCCGGCGTTCGAGGCCAATTGGGCGGCGGCGCGGGCGGCGGGAATGCGCTACGGCGCGTCGCTCGATTTCAGCCTGTGTGCGAAGGCCAGCGATCAGGCGACCGGCTTCATGACCATGGTGCCCCGCGACAATGCCGCCCTGCCCCCGGTGATCCGGCTGGGGTTCGAGCCGGGATGCCATGCCCGGCCGGGGCAGGACGCGGTGTTGTCCGAACTGAACACGCTGATCAACCTGATCGAAAGCCATTCCGGCACGCCGGTGGTCCTGAACGTCAGCGACGATTTCGATGCGCAATATGGCATCGCCTCCGGGATCAACCGGACATTGTGGCTGGACCGCAACTTCTTTCCGCCCGATAGCGGAAAGCGCAAATGGGTGATGTGGACAGCCAGCGATATGCGGCATATCGACGGCATCGACGGTCCGGTGAAATGGGATGTTATGCCGCGATGAGCGGAACGGAAGAATTGATAGAGGCGGCGCGGGGGGCGATGGCGAACGCCCATGCGCCCTATAGCCGCTTCGCCGTCGGGGCCGCGGTGCGGTTGACCGACGGGCAGATCGTCACCGGCTGCAATTTCGAGAATGCGAGCTATGGCCTGTCGCTCTGCGCCGAAACGGTGGCGCTGGCGACGGTCAACGCGCAGGGCCGCTTTTCCGATGTGGAGGCGATTGCGGTCGTCGGCGGCGCGATACGCCCGGACGGCTCCATCGCGGGAAGCGCCGTCGTCACGCCCTGCGGCCGGTGCCGCCAGATCATGAACGAAGCCGAGCAGATGGCCGGGCGGACGCTCTCCATCTATTGCGCGGCGCCGGATGGGGGCGCGGTGGTCGAACATAGCGTCGCCGAACTCTTGCCCCATGCCTTTGGTCCCGCCGATCTGGGCCTCACCCCAAGAAAGAGCTGAACAGCCATGTCGATATTGTCGGATAAATGGATTCGCGAACAGGCCCAGACCAACGGCATGATCGAACCGTTCGTGGAGAGCCAGCGGCGCGACGGCTGCATCAGCTATGGCCTGTCTTCCTACGGCTATGATGCGCGGGTGGCGGACGAGTTCAAGATCTTCACCAATGTCGACAGCGCCGTGGTCGACCCCAAGGATTTCGCGGCGAACAGCTTCGTCGACCGCAAGACCGACTGCTGCATCATCCCGCCCAACAGCTTCGCGCTGGCGCGGACGGTGGAATATTTCCGGGTGCCCCGCGACGTGCTGGTCATCTGCCTGGGCAAGTCGACCTATGCACGGTGCGGCATCATCGTGAACGTGACGCCGCTGGAGCCGGGCTGGGAAGGCCATGTGACGCTGGAATTTTCCAACACCACGCCGCTGCCCGCCAAAATCTACGCCAATGAAGGCGCGTGCCAGTTCCTGTTCCTCCAGGGGAACGAGCCGTGCGAGACCAGCTATGCCGACCGCGCAGGCAAATATATGGGGCAGCAGGGCGTCACATTGCCGCGCCTTTGACGCCGTGCGAGAGTGGCGGACATGATGTTGCCCTTCCGCCGCCGGAAAGCGCCTGAGGATGCGCCTGCCCCCAGCGTGGGCGAAGATGTGCGCGTCTATGCCATCGGCGACATTCATGGCCGGGACGATCTGTTCGCGCAATTGCTGGACAGGATCGCGCAGGACGAAGCCGGTCGTCCTCCCCTGCCCCGGCTGCTGATCCTGCTGGGCGATCTGGTGGACCGCGGGCCGCAATCGGCGCAGGTGGTCGAACGGGCGATGGAACTGGCCCGATCAGGCCAGCATGTCCGCTTCATCAAGGGCAATCATGAGGAAATGTTCATCGCCGCGGCGCGGGGCGGGGCGCAGGCGGCGCGATATTTCCGGCGTCTGGGCGGGGTGGAGACGCTGGCCAGCTACGGCCTGTGCCCCGATGCGGGCGCGACCATGAGCGACGAGGCGCTGGCGCAATGGATGCTGGCCCATATCCCCCGCGATCCCATCGATTTTCTGGACGATTTTCCGGACATGCTGCCGGTGGGCGACTATCTGTTCGTGCATGCCGGGGTGCGGCCGCGCATCGCGCTGGACGCGCAGACTGCCGCCGATCTGCGCTGGATCAGGGGCGATTTCCTGAAACACCGCCGGCCCTTCGACAAGATGATCGTCCATGGCCACAGCATCAGCGAGGATGTGGACGTCCAGCCCAACCGGATCGGCATCGACACCGGCGCCTTCCGCAGCGGCCGGCTGACGGCGATGGGGCTGGAGGCGGACCGGCGCTGGTTTCTGCAAACCGGCGCCTGATCCGGCGTAACGGCGCGGTCTTTTCCATCCGCTGCCGACAGAGCGATGGCGGATCGGCGCCCCTTTCTTCGTTCGAGGATCGGAACGGCAGAAGATGCCGTCCGCCACTGGGGAATGATCGATGCCTATTCGCCATGCGCTGGCGGGACTCGCACTTGCCGCCTGTCTTGGGTCGCCCGTGCAGTTGCTGGCGGCGTCGAAGGCCGACACGACGCTATCGCAGCGCCACAAGTTCGACATCGCGCCGCAGCCGCTGAGCAGCGCCCTGCGCAAGCTATCGGCGCAATCGGGGGTGCGCATCCTGTTCCCCTATGATGAGGTGGCCTCCATCCGCAGCCGTCGCGTGCAGGGCTGGCTGTCCACCGACGACGCGCTGGACCGGTTGCTGGCCGGAACCGCGTTCAAGCATAGCGCGGCGGGCGTGGGCGTCGTCGCCCTTATCATCCCCGCCAGTCGCAGCGCCACCCGCCGCAGCCCGCTGGCGGTCCAGTTCGCCCAGGTCGGCGCGGCCGGGGGGGCGGCCCCCGTCTCCATGACGCCGGGAACCGAAGCGGAGGAGGCGGCGGCCCCGATCATCGTCACCGGCACCCGCCAGACCACCCGCACCGTCGCGGAAAGCCTGGCCCCCATCGACGTGCTGAGCGCCAGGGATCTGGAAGCCAGCGGCAAGCAGTCGGTTCGCGACCTGCTGGGGACTCTGGTGCCGTCGATCAACGTGTCGAACAGCGGCGCGGGGGCCAGCTTCGCGGTCAAGACGCTTTCGTTGCGCGGGCTGGCGGGGGACCATCTGCTGGTGCTGGTGAACGGCAAGCGGCGGCACAATACGGCGACCCTCTTCATCAACGGCACGACCCAGAACGGCCAGTCGCCGCCGGATCTGGACCTCATCCCCTCCTCCGCCATCGAGCGGATAGAGGTGCTGCGCGACGGCGCATCGGCCCAATATGGGTCGGACGCGATCGCGGGCGTCGTCAACATCCTGCTGAAGGACGACGCCAGCGGCACGGCATCCTTCGTGGGCGGCGCGACGGCTGACGGCGGCGGCGAGCAGGGCCGGTTCCAGATCAGCAAGGGCTTCGGCATAGGCGATGGCGGTCATGTGCATTTCACGCTGGACGCCTATCTCCAGGGACGCACCTATCGCAGCGCGCCCAATCCCGGCCAGTTTTTTGCGCGGGTGGGCCAACTCTATTCCTCCGCGACCGGCATGCTTGACCCGCGCGAGGCGACCGTGGACCGCAACGTCAACAGGGGCGGCCAGCCGCAGGTTTCCGGCGTCAACTTCGCCTATGACATGTCGCTGCCGGTGAACGACATGGTCGAATTCTACCTGTTCGGCACCGCGTCGCGGCGGCATAGCGATGCCTGGCTGACCTATCGCTTTCCCGACGCGCCGAACAATATCCCGGAACTATTCCCCAACGGCTACAGCCCCCATCTCCATATCTATGACGAGGATTTTCAGGCGTCGGCAGGTCTGCGCGGCGATCTGTCCGACAGTTTCCACTATGACCTGTCGAGCAGCTTTTCCCGCGACTGGGTGAAATATCGCGAAAATTCGGTCCTGAACGCCTCGCTCGGCCCGGCGAGTCCGACCGACATGCATATCGGTTCCGTCACGTCGAAGGAATGGACGACCAATCTGGACCTTCGGAAAACGGTCGATATGGGGCTGGCCGAACCGCTGCTGGTGGCGCTGGGCGCGGAATATCGCTGGAACGGCTATGCCATCGGCGCGGGAGACCCCGAATCCTATATCGATGGCGGCTACCGCTCGAGCGGCGGCCCCAATGCGGGCGTGCTGCGCACATCCGGATCGCAGGGCGTGACTGGCTTTCCTCTCTCCTCCGCCGGGAAATGGCACCGCGACAATATGAGCGCCTATCTGAACCTGGAACAGCAGGTGGTGGAAGGGTTCGAGGTCGCGCTGGCGGGACGGCATGAGGATTATTCCGACTTCGGCACCACCGACACCGGCAAGGCGTCGCTGCGCATCGAGCCGGTGCGCGGGCTGGCGCTGCGCGGCACGGCCAGCACCGGCTTTCGCGCGCCGACGCTGCAACAGCAGCATTATTCCTCCGCCAGCACGATCAATGTCGGCGGCGTGCTGCTGCCCGTATCGGCGTTGCCGGTGGATTCCGCCGCCGCCTTGGCGCTGGGCGCGACACCGCTGAAGCCGGAGAAATCGCGGAATCTGTCCGCTGGCATCGTCCTGACGCCCACGCCGCGCCTGAACATCACGGTGGATGCCTATCAGATCAGGATCAAGGATCGCATCCTGCTCTCCGAAACCCTGCAAGGGCCGCTGGTGCGCGGCGTGCTGGCGGCGGCGGGCATCACTTCATCGGCGGGCGGATTTTACTTTTCCAACGCGGCCGATACGCGGACGCGGGGGCTGGACGTGGTCAGCACGTGGCGCGCCGACCTGGGCCAACTGGGCCATGCGCTGTTCAGCCTGTCCGCCAATTTCAACAAGACCGTCTTCACCCATGTCGACGCCGTGCCGTCCGTGTTGGCCGATTCCGGGCTGATGCTGATCGGCCGGGCGAAGAGGGGGGATTTCACCAAGGGCACGCCACGCGACAAGTTCATCGCCAACATGCTCTGGACCAGGGGACCGGCCAGCCTGAACCTGCGCGCCACCCGTTATGGCAAGGTGACGATGGTCCATCCGACCACCCCTTCGCTGGACGCGGCAATCGATCCGAAGATCATCGTCGACCTGGAAGCGGGGGTGGATTTGCGCAAGGGCATCAGGCTGACCGCGGGCGCGAATAATCTGTTCAACCGCTATCCCGACAAATTGCTGCCTTCGTTGCAGGGCAACGGCTTCTCGCTTTACAACCCATATTCGCCTTATGGGACGAGCGGGGGCTTTTATTACGGCCGGTTGAATTTCGAATTTTGATGGAAGTGGAGGGAAATGGCGCGACCTGCGCATTTTCCCCTCCATCAGCCTGCGGCTGGTCCCCCTCCCCATCTGTCGATGGGGAGGAATTGGATAACCGATACCGCCGCTATCTCAACGCCATCCCGCATCCTTCGCGGCCGCCTCCTGCGCGGCGTTCAGCGGGGGGCCGTCGATCAGCGCGTCGACCGTCGCCATGATGCGCGCATCGCCGGATGAGGCCTGGCGATAATCCGTGTCCTGCCCTGCGCCCGCAACCAGTTGCTGCACCTGCCACTTTTCTCCTTCGCGGCAGGCCACGCCTGAAACCGCCTGCCCTTCGAAACTGCGGCACCAGCCGCCGCCCTTGCGCTGGAAGCTGAGGCCGATGCGGACAGGCGAGCCATCCTGCGCGGACGCCAGTTGCGTGTCGAGCGCGGTCGCCAACGTCCCCTGCGCCACCATGGCGCCATTGCGGACGGCGACCGGACCCTCCGGCCCGCCCGACCAATGGCCGATGCCCAGTCCCAGCAGAAGGCTGGCGGCAATGGCGCCGCCGGTGCCCCAGTGACGCCACCGCGATGCAGGGCGGGCCAGCGGGACGACCTTCGCGCTTTCGGTCAGCAGCGCCTGCATCCCGGCGGGCACCGGTTCCGCCGCGACCGGGGCGTAATGGCCCGACAGCCGGTCCCGCAGGCGGACATGCCTCTCCAGCCGTTCGGCCAGCGCCGGGTCTTCCGCTATGGCCCGGTCGACACGCCGCCGCGTGACTTCGTCCAGTTCGCCGTCGACCCAGGCGATCAGCATGGCTTCATCGATGTCGGTCATGCCGCTTCCCCCAATAATTCGATCAGCGCGCCGCGCCCGCGCACCAGCCGCGACGTCAGCGTCCCCATCGGCACGCCCAGCACGTCGGCCGCTTCCTTGTAGGACAGCCCCTCGACCAGCACGAGGGCAATGGCCTCCCGCTGTTCGTCGGGCAGGGCATGCATGGCGCGGTCCACATCCGACAGCATGACATGCGCCTCCACGTCGCGGTCGCCAGCATGGCCGACATGTTCGCCCGCCTCTTCGGGCGCAAAGGTCCGGGCGGCGCGCTGGCGCGAGCGGCCCTCATCGATCCAGAGATTGCGCATGATCCGATACATCCAGCTATCCAGTCTCGTCCCCGGTTGCCATTGATCGCGCGCCCTGAGCGCCTTTTCCAGCGCCGCCTGGCAGAGATCGTCCGCATCGGCGCGGTCCCGCGAAAGGCTGGCGGCAAAGCGGCGCAGCCGGGGCAGGATCGCCAACAGATCGCTTTCGAACGACATCGGGTCTCCATTTCTGTCCTTCACGGATGAAACGACCGGCGGCCGCCGTTTCATCCCTGTGGACGAATCTTGTATCGGAAATTTTTTCACGATGAATCATTTTGAGAACGAAAGGACCGGAAGACGCGCCGGTGATAGAGAGGTGGAGATGAAATTCGCGCGCCCATGGATCGTCGCCGGCCTGCTGCTGACCGCACCGGGCGCTCAGGCGCAATTGCTCCCTGGCCCCGGCAATGCGCTGGGGCAGGTGGGCGGCGTCGTGCCCGGCGTGCTGGACCGGGTGGAAGGAGGGCTGGACCAGGCGGGTCTGGACCGGCTGTCGCCCGCCCGGCTGGCCGACCGGTTGTCGGCTGCGCGCGCGGCGCGGATCGGCGACCTGCTGCGGCGTCATGCGGATTCGGTGGAGCTGGACGACCGGCGCGAACCGGCGCGGCGCGGCGTCATATTGCTGACTGGAGCGGAAGCCAGGAGCATCGAGGCGCTGCGCTCCGCCGGATATGGGGTGGAGGATGCGTCAGTCGAGGGACTGGACATGAGCGTCACGCGGCTGACCGTGCCGAAGGGCCGCAGCCTGCCCCGCGCCCTGAAGCATGTGCGATCGATCGCTCCCGAAGCGCAGGCGAGCGCCGACAATCTCTATTTCCCCAGCGGCCCGTCGATCGGAATGACGGCGGTGGCGCTGGCCGAATCGGGACCGGTGCGGGGCAAGGCGGCGGGGCTGATCGACGGCGGGGTGGCGCGTCACCCGGCGCTCAGCGGCCCGGTGGCACAGCAGGGCTTCGCCCGTGGCGCACCCCGCGCAAGCGCGCATGGAACGGCGGTGGCGTCGCTCATCAGCGGGACGGGCAGCGTGCGCGGCGCGGCGCCGGGCGCGCCGCTGCTGGTGGCCGACGTCTATGGCGACGATCCGGCGGGCGGCGGCGCCTTTGCGATTGCGAGGGCGCTGGGCTGGATGGCGGCGCGTGGGGCCAGCGTGGTGACGGTCAGCCTGGTGGGGCCTGACAATCCGTTGCTGGCGGGCGCGATCCGGCTGGCGCGGGAAAAGGGCGTCACCGTCGTCGCGGCGGTCGGCAATGACGGACCGGCGGCGCCCCCGGCCTATCCCGCCTCCTATGCCGAGGTGATCGCCGTCACCGGCATAGACGGGCGCGGCCGCACCCTGCCCGAAGCGGGACGCGCCCGCCATGTGGACTTCGCCGCGCCGGGGGCGGACATGAATGCGGCGCGGCCCGATGGCGGCAAGGGCAAGGTGCGCGGCACGTCCTTCGCGGCGCCGCTGGTGGCCGGGCGGCTGTTCGCCACGGGCAGCGTCAACGCCCTGCGCGCAGAGGCGAAGCGCGGGTCCGGGCCGCCGGTGATCTGCGGCGAATGCAGAAATATTGATTGAATTTCAATATATTGTGATTTTTTTCGCTCGATCTGGATTAAATTCGATCCCTCTCCCGTTGTCCCTTCATCGGATCGACAATGAACAAGGAGACGATCGATGAAAGTGAAGTTCCTTCTCGCCACCGCCGCCCTTGCCGCCATGACGGCGGCGCCCGCATCGGCCCAGTTGCTGGGCGGTGGCGGCGGCATGCTGGGCGGCGGTCTGGGCGGCACGTTGGGCGGCGTCGGCGGATCGCTGGGCGGCACGCTTAGCGGATCGGGTGGCGTCGGCCTCGACCGCAGCATCGACCTGGAAAATGGCCGCGTCGGCGCCAGCGGTTCGGGCCGTGGCAGCGGCAACGGTTCCGCCACCGGATCGGTCAGCCGCCACGGCAAGAATCATGGCGGCAGCGCATCCGGCTCCGCTAGCGGTTCTGCCAGCGGTAGCCTGACCGCCGATACGCTGGGCACCAGCGATGTGACCAACGCCGTGGGCGGCCTGCGCGATCAGGCGGGCAGCACGGTCGGAACGGCGCGGGATCGGGCCTCTACGGCCGTCGCCAACACCCGCGACCGTGCCGGGGCTGCGGCCAGCGCGGCCCAGGATCATGCCGCGAACGCTGCGGGCAGTGCAGCCGGGACCGCAAGCGGCATCGCCAATAAAGCGAACGGCGCAGCATCGATCAACGCCAGCGGTCAGCTTTCGGGCAACGGCCAGGCCTCCGGATCGAGCGGTTCCTCCTCTTCGGATCAGGCGACTGAATAATCCGTCGGGGCGGTTCCCCACCCGGCTTTCAGCCGATCCCTTCCGCCCCACTGCCTGATCGAAAGGCCGGCCTTCCCCCATCGGGATGGCCGGCCTTTCCCGTCGCGCCGTGAAGCGATTGATTCAATTGGATTATGATCATCCAACTTCCCATCCCATGGCAAAGAGGGTAAACCAAAGTTATAGACATGCCGCCGGGTGGACGCCCGAATGGAATGTGGTCGCAATTGGGGTCGTCAGGACGCCGAAAAAGGAAATTAGCGGGACATTCATGCCCGATTCCGATCCCGAATTCGTGTCGAAGCGTCAATATGAACGGCGGCGGCGGTTGCTGAAGGCGCGCATGCGCCATCCGCGCCATGGCGAAATCGACATATTGGTGCGCGACGTTTCGGAACTGGGCATTGGCGGGCGATGCGAACTGGATCTGGCGCTGGGCGACCGCGTGGTCATCACCCTGCCCGACTGCGCGCCCGCCGAAGGGAGCATCGCCTGGCGCAGGGGTCAGGCCTTCGGCGTGCGGCTCGGCGCCTCGATCGATCCCGCCAATGTGAAAAGCCCCGCCCCGGTCGAACGGCCGGTTGAAACGGCCTATCAGGTTCCCGCCAACTTCCGGCCTGCGGTCGAAACGAAAAGGCCGGGTTTCAGAACCCGGTCGCCGGGCCTGGACACGCATTTCAAGCTGGATTGATCTCCGAAATCCAGAACGGAAAAGGCCGACAATCCCTTGCGGATCGTCGGCCTTTCTATTCCCCTGTCGGACGCGTCAGGCGACCTTGGTGGCGAATTCTTCCGCTTCATCCGGATCGCGCAGCACATAGCCGCGGCCCCAGACGGTCTCGATGTAATTTTCGCCATTGCAGGCCAGCGCCAGTTTCTTGCGCAGCTTGCAGATGAAGACGTCGATGATCTTGAGTTCCGGTTCGTCCATGCCGCCATAAAGGTGGTTCAGGAACATTTCCTTGGTCAAGGTCGTGCCCTTGCGGAGCGAAAGCAGCTCCAGCATCGCATATTCCTTGCCGGTCAGGTGGACGCGGTTGCCGTCCACTTCCACGGTCTTGGCGTCCAGGTTCACCGCCAGCTTGCCGGTGCGGATGACCGACTGCGAATGGCCCTTCGAACGGCGGACGACCGCGTGGATGCGGGCGATCAGTTCCTCGCGATGGAAGGGCTTTGTCACATAATCGTCCGCGCCGAAGCCGAAGGAGCGGACCTTGCTGTCCATCTCCGCCACGCCGGACAGGATCAGCACCGGGGTCTGCACCTTTGCCGCGCGGAGCTTCTTGAGCACGTCGTAACCGTGCATGTCCGGCAGGTTCAGGTCCAGGCAGATGATGTCGTAATCATAGAGCTTGCCGAGGTCGAGACCCTCTTCGCCAAGGTCGGTCGTATAGACGTTGAACCCCTCGGTCGTGAGCATCAGCTCGATCGCCTTCGCGGTGGTCGGTTCGTCTTCGATTAGCAGCACGCGCATGTGAAGCCCCTTTGCGTAGCAGTCCCGTTCACCCCCAGAGAACGACAGCCGCTCCAATTCATTAACCAAAAAACTTCTGAAGGACAAAGGTTAATTTTTCGCTAACCGGCAGAATTCCACGAGTCGCGTGATTTTGAATCTATTTTCAATGTTTTGACGCCGAAATGATTCAGATGGAGTCAATATGGATTCGTCTGCGAAACAAGCCGTCAGCAGCCATGATGGCGGGTGAGGAAATCCAGCACCGCATCGACCCGCGCAGGCCGCAGGCGCGAGGGCGGCGTGACCAGATGAATGCCGAGCGGCGGCGGCCGCCAATCGACCAATATCTCCTCCAGTTCGCCCGAAGCCAGCCCCTCTCCGACGATGAAGTCGGGCAGCCGGGCAATGCCCACCCCGGCGCGCAGGGCGGGCAGCATCGCCTCCCCGCTGTTGACGGTGATGCGGGCGCGGACCTGCACCACGACATTCTGCTGGCCGGGGCCTGAAAAGCGCCAGACATCGGGCGTCTGCGTGTTGGAATAGCAAAGGCAATCATGGCTGCCGAGGTCGGACGGATGCGTCGGACGCCCGCGTTCATCCAGATAGGCGGGCGATGCTATGGTATGCAGCTTGGCGTCCGCCAGACGCCGGGCGCGCAGCGAACTGTCGGGCATGTCGGCGATGCGGATGGTCGCGTCCAGCCCCATCTCCACCATGTCGATGCGGGCGTCCGACAGATGCAGGTCAATGTCCACCTGCGGATTTTGCCGGGTGAATTCGGCGATCAGCGGCGCGACGCGCAGCAGGCCGAAATTCATCGGCGCGCCCAGCCGGACCGTGCCGGACAGTTCGGCCGTTTCGTCGCGTGCCGCTTCCTCCGCCGCCTGTCCTTCGGAAAGGATGCGGGCGGCATGGTCGGCCAGCCGCTTGCCGCTTTCGGTCAGGGCCAGGCGGCGGCTGGTGCGGCTGAACAGGCTGGTGTCCAGATGCTGTTCCAGCCGGGTCACCGCCTTGGACACGGTGGCCTTGGACACGCTGAGCGCCTTGGCCGCGTCGGTGAAGCTGCGATGTTCGACCACGGCGGCGAACATCGCCCAGGCCTCAAAGTCAGGGAGACGCATAAGGAAACAATCCGTTTCAATGCTGCTTATTCAAGAAACGATCCTGATGCCTAGATTGTCGGAAAGCAAGCCGGAAACCTCCGGCGATCATTTGAAAGGCTTGAGTTATGAGCACGACAATCGGGAGCCGCATCGAACGCCGCCCCTTCGCCTCGCTCGGCCATGCAGACCATGGCTGGCTGAATGCGCGGCATCATTTTTCCTTCGCGGACTATCATGATCCGGCCCGCATGCACTGGGGCGCGATCCGGGTGTGGAACGACGATGAAATCGCTTCGCGCTCCGGCTTTCCGCCGCACCCGCATGCGGACATGGAAATCATCACCTATGTCCGCAAGGGCGCGATCACCCATCAGGACAGCCTGGGCAACAAGGGCCGTACCGAAGCGGGCGACGTCCAGGTGATGAGCGCGGGCACCGGCATCCGCCATGCCGAATATAATCTGGAGGATGAGACGACGACGCTCTTCCAGATCTGGATCATTCCCCGCGAGCGGGGCGGGCAGCCGAGCTGGGGTTCCAAGCCCTTTCCCGGCGGCGACCGCTCCGGCAGGCTGGCGGTGCTGGCCAGCGGCCATGACGAGGACAGGGAAGCGCTGCGCATCCGCGCCGACGCCCGCCTGCTGGGCGGCACCGTCAAGGCGGGCGAGAGCGTGACCTATGACAGCGCCGAAGGGCGGCACCTTTATCTGGTCCCGGCAACAGGTCGGATCGAGATAGAAGGCGAGATTTTCGAGGCGCGGGACGGCGCCGCGATCATCGGCGGCGCCCCCGTCACCATCAAGGCCATCGAGGACGCCGAAATCGTCCTGGTGGACAGCGAATAGGCTTTTTCCGCCTTCAGCAATCGGCCCGCCCCTCCTCCCTCCCTTGGGATGGGCCGACAGGCCGCCCGCCTATCCCTCCCCCTCGGGCGGGCGGCCGAATTTTTCGAAAATTTTTTACGTTCAACGCATCAACGTGATTGGAGACACTCATGGCCAAGATTCTGGTTCTCTATTATTCCTCCTACGGTCACATCGAAACGATGGCCAAGGCCGTGGCGGAAGGCGCCGCTTCGACCGGCGCGCAGGTCGACATCAAGCGCGTGCCCGAAACCGCGCCGCTGGAAGTCGCGAAGGCCGCGCATTTCAAGCTGGATCAGGAAGCGCCCGTCGCGACCGTCGCCGACCTGGCGGAATATGACGCGATCATCCTCGGCACCGGCACACGCTTCGGCCGCATGTCCAGCCAGATGGCGGCGTTCCTCGACCAGGCGGGCGGCCTGTGGGCCCGCGGCGCGCTGAACGGCAAGGTGGGCGGGGCCTTCACCTCGACCGCCAGCCAGCATGGCGGACAGGAAACCACGCTCTTTTCGATCATCACCAACCTGCTGCATTTCGGCATGGTGATCGTCGGCCTCGACTATGGCTTTGCCGGGCAGATGGGCGTCGACAAGGTGCGCGGCGGATCGCCCTATGGCGCGACCACGCTGGCCGACGGCGACGGCAGCCGTCAGCCGGGCGAGGAGGAATTGGAAGGCGCGCGCTATCAGGGCCGCCGCGTCGCAGAAACGGCGTTGAAACTGCACGGATAAGCGCCTGCCGCGCCGTCTGCTGTTCGACCGGCGTGATTTTCGGTCGTTTCTATACGAATGTTGAGAGCCTTGGGTCGCAAGGCATCAACGTCACCGGGGGGGAGCCGGCGCATCGGACTGCGCGTCGGCTCCCTTCTTCTACATATCCGACGAACCGCTTCCGCAGCGCGTCAAAATCGCCTAAGCTGTCTCATTCAGCAGCTATAGGAGCGTTGATGCAATTTCTGCGGACTGCCTTCTGGGTCGTCATCGCCGTCGCCCTCGCCTTTTTTTGCATGGCGAACTATGTGCCCGTGACCGTCCGTCTGTGGGGCGATCTCGTCATGGAAACCAAGCTGCCTGTCCTGCTGATCGGCGCCTATGCGCTGGGCGCGCTGCCCTTCTGGGTCATGGCGCGGGCGACGCGCTGGCGGATGAAGCGCAAGCTGGAAAGCACCGAACGGGCGCTGGTCGCCGCGACCGCCACGCCCTCCCCCGCCGCAACCGCCATCGACGATGCGGCAGCAACCCCTTCCCTCTCCGTCACAGGACAAGCATGACCAGCCCAATCTACGTTGCCATCGATACGCCGGACCTGCGCAAGGCCCAGTCACTCGCGCAGCAGGTGCGTCATCATGTGGGCGGGCTTAAGCTGGGCCTGGAGTTTTTCTGCGCCCATGGCCATCATGGCGTGCATGAGATGATGAAGTTCGGCCTGCCGATCTTCCTGGACCTGAAGCTGCACGACATCCCCAATACCGTGGCGAAGGCGGTGCAGGCGCTGCACGTGCTGGAACCGGCGATCCTGACCGTCCATGCAGCGGGCGGGCGCGCCATGCTGGAGGATGCGAAGGCGGCTGCGGGCGTCAATACCAAGGTGGTCGCGGTGACGGTGCTCACCAGCCTGGACGATGGCGACCTGCTGGACATCGGCGTCGGCGGCCGGGCCGAGGATCAGGTGGCGCGGCTGGCGGATCTGGCGCACAGCGCGGGGCTGGATGGGATCGTCTGTTCCGGTGAAGAGGTCGGGCTGGCGAAGAAGGCCTGGCCGGAAGGGTTTTTCGTGGTGCCGGGGGTCCGGCCCGCAGGTGGGGCGCTGGGCGACCAGAAGCGCGCCGTGACGCCGCGAGAGGCACTGGATCGCGGGGCTTCGATCTTGGTGGTCGGGCGGCCGATCAGCCTGGCGGAGAATCCGGATATCGCTGCGCGGGAGATTGAGGCGACGCTTTAGGCGAGTTGTTTGCCGACTCCGCGATTGGAGTGGTTTGCTGACCTGTCCTATTCCTCCCCATCGAGAGATGGGGAGGGGGACCGCGCGAAGCGTGGTGGAGGGGAATGGGGCACGACCTCCGAATTTCCCCTCCACCATTCGCTGCGCGAACGGTCCCCCTCCCCATGCAAGCATGGGGAGGATTAAGAGGGTCCGCTATCGGCCATTTCCCTCTCCCAGCTTTGATCAGAAGCGCCAGCCGACGCTGGCCACGACCTGATGGCGGTCGGTATCGATGCCGAATTCATCGCTGGACGCGCCGTTGGCGAAGTCGATATGCGCATCCTCATATTTGGAATAGCGATATTCCAGCTTGGCAAAGGTGTTGGCGTTGATCGCCCGTTCCACGCCCGCGCCGATGCGCCAGCCGTCCAGTTTGAAATTGGTGTCGGTTTCCTGATTGGTGTCGCCCGCCAGCACGTTCAGCTTCGTGTTGGTATAGCCGCCCTTCACATAGACCAGCGTGTTGGGGCTGGCGAGGATACCGGCGCGGGCGCCGATATAGAGGTCGCGGCCCTGCTTGACGCGGCCGAAGCCGAACTGGTCGGTGAAGTCGGTGCGGCTGCTCTTGGCGGTGGAATCGGTATACTCGCCCTCCACGCCGATCACCGCGCTGCCCAGATTCACGTCATAGCCTGCGCCGACGCCGTAGAGCAGGCCGTCGATGGACTGGTCGTCGCGGTCATTGTCATTGTCGACGCTGCTGCCCGCGCCAGTCCGGTCATAGCCCAATATCGCCTCGACGCGGGGGCCGGTGAAGGTGGGATTGGGTTCCTGCGCCAGAGCGGGGCTTGCGACCGCTGCACCGGTCAGGAGGGTTGCGGCCAGGATCTTACGCATATTCCGATACTCCATTCTTCTTCTCATCCTCCAGTCGGGAGGGCAGGCGGTGAAGTCATGGAGATGCCGGGAGGTTTCATGAACCTCAGATAAACGGTTGATTATGTGCCATAAATGTCACGAAACAGGCTCGGTTCGTCGTATCGAAGAGCGGACGGGGCGGCGAACCGATCAGCATTCCACCACATTGACGGCCAGACCGCCAAGGCTGGTTTCCTTGTAGCGGCTGGCCATGTCCTCGCCGGTCTGGCGCATGGTTTCGATCACCGCGTCCAGGCTGACGATGTGGCGGCCGTCCCCTTGCAGGGCGAGATAGGCGGCGTTGATCGCCTTCACCGCGCCCATGGTGTTGCGTTCGATGCAGGGGATCTGGACGAGGCCGCCGATCGGGTCGCAGGTGAGGCCCAGATTATGCTCCATGCCGATTTCGGCGGCATTTTCGATCTGGCCGTTGGTGCCGCCCAGCACGGCGGCGAGGCCAGCGGCGGCCATGGAGCAGGCGACGCCGACCTCCCCCTGACACCCCATTTCGGCGGCGGAGATGGAGGCGCGCTTCTTGTAGAGGAAACCGATGGCGGCGGCGGTGAGCAGGAAGCGGCGTTCGCCCTCCCGATCCGCGCCGGGGACGAAACGCCGATAATAATGGAGCACCGCCGGGATGACGCCCGCCGCGCCGTTGGTGGGCGCGGTGACGACGCGGCCGCCCGCGGCATTTTCCTCATTCACGGCGAGGGCGAACAGGCTGACCCATTCGAATATCTGCGCGGGGCCGAGGGCATTTTGTTGCAGCACCAGCCGGTTATGGATGGCGCGGGCGCGGCGGCGAACTTTGAGCCCGCCGGGCAGCAGCCCCTCTTCCTTGAGGCCCCGGTCGATGGAGGCGGTCATCGCGTCGATCACGCTGTCCAGAAAGGCTTCGGTTTCGCCCTGGGTCCGCCAGGCGCCTTCGTTGCGCAGGACGAGGGTGGCGATGCTGAGGCCCGTCGCCTCGCCCAGCGCCAGCATTTCCGCGCCGGAGGAGAAGGGATGCGGCTGGACGACATTATGGCCGAGTTGCGGGTCCAGCCCGTCGGCCGTGCCGGGGAGGACCGCGCCGCCGCCGACGGAATAATAGTCGCTGGTCAGCGGTTCTTCCTGCCCTTCGAACCAGGCGGAGAAGCGCATGCCATTGCTGTGCGCCTCCAGAAACTCGCCCATGCGGAAGAGCAGGTCGGTGGCTTCGTCGAAGGGGATGAAGTGGCCGGTGGCGCTGCCCGACTGGATGCGGCCTTCGCTGCGTATGGCGGCCAGGATGGCGGGAATGGCGTCGGGGTCGACGCTTTCGGGACGATGGCCGGACAGGCCGAGCAATATCGCCGTGTCGGTGGCGTGGCCTTTGCCGGTGAGGGCCAGCGAGCCATATAGTTCGCACTGCACGCGGACCGGGGCGGCGGGCAGCGAGTCCATGAACATCAGCGCGGCGCGCATCGGGCCGACCGTGTGCGAGCTGGACGGGCCGATGCCGATGGTGAACAGGTCCATGACGCTGATCGCGGCGGCGGCGTCGATGCGGGATTTGGTCACGCCCTTAATAATCCTTCGAAACGCGGACGTTGGCGCTTTCGCGGCCAAGGGTGGAGATGGCGGCGAGCAGCGAGAGCCAGCGCGTGACCTGATATTCGATGCGGGTGGCGGAATAGCCCTGCCCGTCGGTGATCAGTTCCACATAGGTTTTGCGGGTCAGATATTTGCCCGCCGCGATGGATGTCCCCTGCCCCTGCGTTGGATCGGCGGCGATGATGCGCAGGCGGTCGAGGCCCGCCGCCCTGCGCACGGCGTTGATCGGGTCGAGGCCGCCCTGCCCCTGAAGCGAGCCGACCGCCGAAGCGAGTTGCAGCGCTTCGGGCGCGGACAGGTTGACGATGGACGTGCCGAACAGGATGCGGGACAGCAATTCATCCTGCGGCAGCGCCGGGACGCTGGTGAAGGTGATGGCGGGTTTCAGCCCAGTGCCGCCGACATGGATGGTGGCGGTGAGGTCGCTGACATTCGCCTCCGCATCGATGTCCAGCGTCGGGTTGACCGGGGTGCGGCCGTCGAACTGGATCTTGCCTTCCTTCAGGTCGAAACGGCGGCCCGCAAAATCGTAGGTGCCGCGAACCAGATCGGCGGTGCCCGCTATGGCCGGGCTGGCGACGGTGCCGCCGATATCGAGATTGGCGCGCCATTCGCTTTCGAGGCCAAGGCCGGTGACGGTCAGGCGATTGCGGGCGCGGGCCTTGATCGCCAGATCCCAGGGCGCGACTGCGCGGGGGCGCTCTATCTCGTCGCCGCGCCGGTTGATTTCGATCACCTTCAATTCGGGGATCTGCGCCACGGCGGCGGCGCGGCCCATGGTGAAGCGGCTGCGGTTGAGGATCAGGTCGCCGCCGATAATGCCCCCCTTTCCGCTGGAATTGAGCGTGATCGGGCCGGTGACGGTGGCGGCGATATCGTCCCTCTCCAGCAGGGCGGCGTTGTCGGCCTGAAGGCGCAGGTCCATGCCGACGCCCGCTATGCCATTGAAGGTGAAACTGCCGGTGCCGGTGACGCTGCCGCCATTTTGCGCGGTGGCGGCGAAATTCGTCATGACCAGTTGCGCGCCGGAAAAACGGCCCCGCGCCTTGACGCCGTGCAGGCGCATGCCGGTGACGGGGCTGTTGATCGCGGCATTGTCGGTCGTCAGCGATCCGGTGATGGCGGGGTTGCCCAGCGTGCCCCGCGCATCGGCGGTGACGCCGACCGGGCCGGATATGTCGACGATCTCCACACCGGTCAGGCGCCACAGCGTGTCGGCGGTGCCGTTGTAGCGAAGCTGCGCGAACAGGGGCGCGCGGTTGAGCCGATCCACCAGGCTGCCTTCGGTGCCCAGCGGAGTCAGCAGCGCCTGGGCGCGGCCGATGGTCTGGCCGTCCGCGACGAAGATCATGCGGGTAGCGAGCCGGTCATGGGTCAGGACCGCGTTGACGCCTGCGTCGACCGGGCGGGAGCTGAGCGACAGGCCGGATCGGGACAGGCCGCGCACGCGCAGTTCCGCCTTGCCCGTGGGCATTTCGCCGCGCGTGTGGACATAGCTGAGCGATCCGGTGGCGGTGCCGCCCAGGCCCAGATTGTCATAGCCGATGTCGAGCAGCGACAGCGGCAGCCTCTGCAGACGCGCCTCTATGCTGGTGGTCTGGCCGCTGAGTTCGCCGCCAAGCTGGAGCGATCCGCGCGCGAAGCTGATCGATGCGGGGTCGAGCCGCCAGCCGTCCTGCGTGCGGGTGAAGATGGCGGCGCGGGTCAGCTTGATCGGGCGCTTGTCAATGGTGCCGCTGGCCTGGAGCTGGATGCGGTCGGGTTCGACCTGCGCTTCGCCGGTGATGTCGAAGAGGCGGCCGCGTTGGCCGGAAATGCTGGCGCGCACCTTGCCGCTGCCGTCGACCAGTTCGGCATTGGCGGCGAGGCGGCCGATGGAGATCGCCCCGACGCGCATGCCCCGCGCCTGCGCGGTGGCGTTGATCGATGTGCCGGACGGATCGAGCAGGATCGTCGCGTCCAGCTTGCCCCGGCGGATGGCGATGCTGGTGGGGCCGTCGAAGCTGGCGTCGGTGGCGTCGAGTTTAAGGATGAGTTGCTGGATGCCGTTGACCGGCGCGAAGGCGACGGTGCCGGTGACGGGGCCGCTGACGTTGAGCGTGCCGTCAAGGCCGCCAGTGACCGGGCGCAGGTCGCCGCTGGCGATGACGCCCGATGCCGCGACGCGGGCGATGCGGACGATGGCCTGGCCACGCGGCGGCAGCAGGATCGCGCCATTGCCGGTGAAGGGGCCAAGGGTCGATCCCCCCTCCGCCGTGAAACTGTAGCCCGCCGCGTCGGGGACGAGGTGGGCGTGCATGTCGGTGACGCCCAGCGCCTTCAACGGGCTTTGCAGGACAAGGTCTACGGTCGGGCGGTCGATCTTGCCGTCCAGGGTCAGGCGTAGCGGGCCATAGCTTTTATGCTGGCCGCTGCCCTCGAAATGGAAGCTGCCGTCGCGGCGGCGATAGCCCTTGGCCGCGAGCGTGATCAGCGGTGCTTCGAGATGAAGGTTGGTGAATTGCAACTGGCCGTCCGGTCCCAGCGTCAGGCCGCTGCGCAGCACGGGCAGGCCACCGCCCAGCGAGCGCAGGAAGCTGTTATCCAGCCGTCGCATCCGCGCCATCGCATTGCCGCTGAGCGTGAAGGCTCCCTTGGGACCGGGGATGGCGCGCAGCTTCGACGTCAGGTCGACGATGCCGAGGCCGCGAATGGCGAGGCCGTTGATCTGTCCGTCCAGACCGAAATCATAGCGACCCGTTTTCAGGTCCGCGACCATGATCAGCTTGCCGCGCAGCTTGTCGGATCGGACCGTCATCGGGTTGCTGACGATCTGCTGGTTCTTGAGCTGCAACACGCCGTCCAGGACGAAATTGCGGATGATGCCTTCGATCAGTTCGCCCTGCCCGTCCAGGCGGCGGGCGCGCAGATGGACCGGGATCAGCGCGGGGCCACCCCTGGCCTTGCGCCCCTTGCCGTCGGCGCGGACGTCGTGGATCACCGTCTTGCCGAAAGCCAGTTGCTTCGCCGTCAGCAGATATTCATAGCCGAAAGCGCCGAGCGGGCCGTCCAGCCGGATGCGGGCCGCGATGTCGCGACCGTTCATCGATTTGAGCAGGGCCTGCGGGCGGGCCAGCTTCACATTGACCAGCAGATTGTCGAGCGCATTGTTGCGCAGGTCGATGCCGCCGTCGGCGCTGAGGTCGATGGCGGCGGAGCGGAGCGAGAGCTTGCCGTCGATCACGCGGTCGGTCATCGATCCGCTGGCCTGGATGGCGAGGCGCGGGGCGGAGAGGCGCTGGAACAGGCCCTGACCCGCTATGGCGGACCCTTCGATCGTGCCGGTGGCGGTATAGGCGCCGCTGCGGGCGGCGAGTTTCAGGTCGATGGCGGGTTCGCTGTCGAGCGTGCCCGCCAGCCGCCCGTCCCAGCGGGTCCAGCTTCCCTTGCCCTGGATGCGCAGATTGGCGTCCTGGCGCAGGCCCGCCATCACCGCCAGCACGCCGCCTTTGGGCGCGTTGACGGTGACGTCCAGGTCGAACCTGTCGTCGTCCGGGCGGCTGTCGAGCGCGATGTTCAGCGCATCCTCGCCATTCAGCACGCGGGCGGACAGGTCGATGATCGCCCGGCCGCCGCGAATGTCGGCATCGCCGGACAGGGTGGCCTCCTGCACCTTGCCGGTGACGCCCCGGTCGATGGTCAGGCGGCCGACGGAAAATTGCATCAGGCGGATGTCGAAACCGGGAAGGATCGGCCCCTGCCGCTCGCTGGGGTTGAGTTTCGGCAGCTTGCGCAGGGTCGCCTGCGGGATGACGAGCCGGTCGATGTCCAGCCGGTTATAAGCCCAGGCGAAGGGCCACCAGTCCAGTTCCACCCTGGGCGCGTCGAAAAAGGCGCCCTTGGGGTCTGACAGGGTAAGACCGTGGAGGATCGCCTTGCGGTAGATGCTGCCGTCGATCCGGTCGACATGGATGCGCAGGCCCGAAGGCGGGCTGATCCGGGCGATGCGGGCGACGAGGAAACGGTGGCCGGGCGCGGTATCGAGCCAGGCCAGCGCGCCCGCGACGATCAGCAGCAGCGCGGCGATGATGCCTGCCACCCATCTTTGCCAGCGCCCGTCCCAGGTGCGGCGGCGCGGCGGGGTTTCCGGCAGATCGTCCGCCATCAGAAGGCCTGCCCCAGCGAGACGTAGACGGCGACCTTCGGATCGCCAGACTGCGGGTTGAGCGGCGTGCCGACATCGATGCGGATCGGGCCAAAGCTGCTGTAATAGCGTGCGCCCAGCCCCGCGCCGATGCGCAGGTCGCGGAAGCGCGGCAGGAAGCTGGTCGAGATATTGCCCGCGTCGACAAAGGGCACAATGCCGAAATTGCCGAAGCGGATGCGCGATTCCAGCGAGAATTCGGCCAGGCTCTTGCCGCCGACCGGATCGTCATTGGGGCCGTAGCGCGGGCCGATGGCCTGATAGCCATAGCCGCGCACCGACGCGCCGCCGCCCGCATAGAAGCGGCGCGAGGGGGCGATGCGGTCGACCGTGGAACCCAATATCGTGCCGAAGCGGGCGCGGGCGGCGAGCACGATGCGATCGCTCATCGGCCGATAGACGCTGCCATCCACCTGCACGCGGGCATAGCCGAAGCTGCTGTTCTGGAAGGAGAGTTCGGGGCTGAGGCGGCCACCCAGGCGAAAGCCCGTGGTCGGGTTCAGCAGGTCGTCGCTGCCGTCATAGGTCAGGCTGAGCGGAACCGCGCCGATCAGGAAGGTGCGGCGGTTGCCGTTGCTGAACGCATCCGCTTCGTCCGACGCGATCAGTTCGCCGCCGATCCGCCAGACCCATTTCTTCTGGAAGAGGATGTTGGTCTGGCGCTCCAGCGACCCGGACAAGGTGACGGTGCGCGCATCATAGGCGTCTCGCTTGATATTGCTGACTGACAGCAGGCCGGTCAGCACATTGTCGCGGCGGCGGAAATTGTTGCGGCGATAGGTGAAAGAGGCCGTCTGTTCCTGCGTGCCGATGACGCCGCGCAGAGTCACTGCGCCTTCGGGCGGGAAGAAGTTGCGATGCGTCCAGCTCACTTCGGCGCGATAACCCTCGCCCGTGCCATAACCCAGTTCGCCCGCGATGGTGCGCAGCGGGGCGGGTCTGGCCTCTATGGCCAGGTCGACATGTTCGCCGTCGCCCGCATCCCTGGGCGTCATGGTGAGCGAAGAGACAAGGCCGGTGGCCACCAGCGCCTGCCGCAAATCCTCTACATCCGACGCCATATAGGTGTCGCCGGGGTGGAAGCGGGCGATGCGCTGCACATGGCGGGCGCTGAACAGTTTCTCATTGCCCATGACGATCTTGCCGAAGGTGCGGTAGGCGCCGGGATTGACGACGATGTCGAGATCGCCCTTGCGCTCCTCATGATCGATGCGGACTTCCGGTTCGTCCACCTTGCCGAAGGGGAAGCCGTTTTCCGCAAGCGCGACCTTCAGCGATTCCTGCCCCGCCAGAATGGCGTCCGCATCGACCGGATCGCCCGCCGTTGGCGG
The DNA here is from genome assembly GCF_000722875.1 of Sphingobium chlorophenolicum. Taxonomy (GTDB): domain Bacteria; phylum Pseudomonadota; class Alphaproteobacteria; order Sphingomonadales; family Sphingomonadaceae; genus Sphingobium; species Sphingobium chlorophenolicum. The sequence continues at coordinate 47,078 of NZ_JFHR01000035.1, forward strand.
GAAGGCCGCGCGCAATTTCGCTTCGCGCTCGCCGGTGGTTTCCAGGCCCGTCAGGTCGACGGACGACAGCAGATAGCGGGTGCCGGGCGCGATGCGGAAGGTAACGGCCAGCCTGTCGCTGCCCGACGGGGCGGAGACCGCGCCGCGGACGCGGGCGGCATAATAGCCCTTGGCGCGCAACAGGCGGTCCAGCAGGTCGCTGTCCTCCTTGATGCGGCGGTTGATCTGGGCGAGGTTGGCGGGCTTCCCCTCCCCCAGATGCAGGGTCGACAATTCGTTGAAGCGGGTGATGAACTGGGTGTCGGCAATCTCCTCCACGCCGGTCAGCCTGACGGTGTAGCGGCGCTCCTCACCCGCATCCGCGAAGGTGACGGCTTCCTCCACCGGGTCGTCGGAGGGTTCGGGCGCGACCGCCTGCCGCTGCGCGTCGGGGGTTTCGGGCGGCAATTCGACCATCGGGGTGACGGCGTCGGGCTGCCCCATGTCGGGCCAGTCGACGCCGATGTCGGGCATCGGCGCCAGGACGGGATCGGGATCGGACTGGCCACCGGATTGGGGCGCCGTCTGCGCATGGGCGACGGGCGCGAGCAGAAGCAGCGGCGCGAGAAGGCATCGGGCAGCTTGCGGAAGGCCTGAAATGCGGCGGCAGGTCCGCAAACCGGTGTTCATATGCCTGATCTAGACCAGTTATCGGGCAATTGGCCAGCCCCCAAGATCATGCCGGGGCAGACTGTGCGGCGATTCCGGCTCTCGCTTGTTCGTCATGCTGAACTTGTTTCAGGGTGACGGCTAAGACAAGGGCGGCCAGCGCTCGCGATTGGCCAATTACAGTCTCTGCCCACCACTCAAAAAGCGGCGTTGAGGCGATCCATCAGGGCGCGGGCAGGATTGGGTTCGGCCTGGGCGCGCGGGCGGGCCATGCGATCCTGCAGGCGGGCGACGCGTTCGTAAAGATCCTGGCTTCCGTCTATCAAGGCGCGGGCGGCGAAGGGGAAGGTCGCGCAAAGCGCGGGATCGCTGGTGGTGGCGTGGCCGAGGCGGTATTTCTCGTCCAGCATCTCCGCATCGGCGAGTTCGCCGCGCTGCCATGCCCGCTGGCTCAGCAGCCAGGCGATGATGTGCATCAGGCGGGTCGTTACTTTCAGCGATTCGCAGGCGAAGGCGACCCTGCGCAACGGATCGTCGGCTTCCGCATCGGGCCTCTCGCGCATGTCGAAATAGGCGCGGGCCTCATCCGCCATGACCATGGCCTCTACATAAAGGCCATCGACCAGGCGACGATGCAGACCCCGGTCAAGAGAAGCGGCAAGTTTCATGGACGACATGTGCCATAAGCGGGATGGCTTGTCAGGCCCGATGCAGGCCGTTAACCCCGAATTGTCTCATTAGGGGGCGGTTGACGCGCCGTTAACCACAATCATTTCGTCAGGCGATGATGTCGGGGACGAGCTGATCCTCCAGCAACGCCATTTCATCGCGCAGTCGCAATTTGCGTTTCTTGAGACGCGCAACCTGCATCTGGTCGCCCGATCCGGAATCCACCAGCGCGGCGATGGCGCCATCCAGGTCGCGATGCTCGATTCGCAGCAATTCCAGCCGACGCATGATGTCTTCGCGGCTCACCATACACCTACTTTCACACCCGTTGCCGTCCCATCCTCCCCTGATAGCCCGGCGGGGCGGCACGAACCATCGTAAATTTGCCTGCGTCCCGTCGCAAAGCGCGAATCGCCCGCAGACAAGCCCCGCGAATCATGATCTATTCGATCATCCATCACCCTCGTAAGGAGAATGTCATGGAAAATAGCCACATTTCAGCTCTTTCGGCCAAGCATGCAGGGCTTGAGGCGCGAATCAAGGCGGAGACGAGTCGTCCCATGCCCGATGCGATCTTGGTAGCCTCGCTCAAGAAGCAGAAGCTTCGGCTGAAGGAGGAAATGGAGGCGCAACACTGACAGCCGGTGACGCCTGAGCGAAAGGCATGGATCAGCGGTCCCTTGCCGCTGATCCAGCCCTTTGCAGGGCAAGATGATGGAAGCTCCGGGGCTGGATGCCTGCGGGGCTTTTTTATTGGGTTTGGGTGACTGATTGGGGTGGGAAGCGGACCCCATCCTATTCCTCCCCATCGGGAGATGGGGAAGGGGACCATGCGAAGCATGGTGGAGGGGAAAGGGGCACGACCTCCGAATCTCCCCTCCACCACCGCCTTCGGCGGCGTCGAAGAGAGTCACGTGCCTCTCTTCGACCCTCCCCACGCTTCGCGTAGGGAGGAATTGATGTCAGCTATTGGCCGTCTTTCGGCATTCCGAATATCAGTCCGCCCAAGCGGAAACGCTCAGCGGATGATCCTGCGGGTACGGAGATAGTCGGGCACCGGCGCCTGCGCGCCCTGCCCTGAAACCGGCCGGCGCGCCAGTTGGGGATCGATCTCCTGGTCGAAGGCGATGCCGATGCGATCATCCCGCGACCAGACGATCGATCCGTTGACCTGGCCGATGCCGCGCAGGTCGAAGCGGATGCGGATGCCCGCTGGCACGGCGCGCTCGCAATCGGCCATCAGGCCGGTCGCGGAAAGGTTGCGGACCCGCGCGCGGCCGAGCGGCGTGCCGTCGGCCGTGCTTAAATTGGTGAGCAGGAACAAACTGTCTCGCGGACCCGATCGCGCCGGACCCCGATCCATATTTTCCCCATTGCTGTCCATCAACGATGCCCTGCGATATCATCCTGTTATCGCATCGGCATGCCATGGCCGCATGGACAAAAGGTTAAAGGTTAATCGTCGCGAGAGACTTTTTCCTGCCGCTCGTGCCGTTCCTGGGCTTCGACCGTCATGGTCGCGATCGGGCGAGCCTCCAGCCGGCCCAGCGAAATGGGTTCGCCGGTCACTTCGCAATAGCCATATTCGCCCTCGTCGATGCGGCGCAGCGCGGCGTCGATCTTGGAAATGAGCTTGCGCTGGCGGTCGCGGGTGCGCAGTTCGATCGACCAGTCCGTCTCGCTCGACGCCCGGTCGTTGAGGTCCGGTTCGCGGAGCGGTTCATTCTGCAAAACGGCCAATGTCCCTTCGGCTTCGGCCAATATCTGCTTCTTCCAGTCCCACAGGCGCTGCCGGAAATATTCCAACTGAAGCGGGTTCATAAACTCTTCGTCCGCGGAAGGACGATAGTCGGGGGGGAGTATTACAGCCGATTTCGGCGGGTTTTGGCCGTCTTTATCGGAATTAAGGACCGATGCCATCTGGCTCTCCGACTCGCGGGACCCGCCGGTGCTGAAAGTGCCGGGGTATCCATAGCTTGTGATTGACCGCGCCTAATAGCCAGCGGCAAGGCCCGATACAAGCGGGCAATCGATGGTCCGACGTGCCGAACGCGCACCGCTCCGCGCCGTATCACGGAAAACCGCCGATTCCCCAAGGCTCGGCAATATCAAAGAAAATAGACAAGCCGCATTATCGAAGCGGCCGGCGGCCGTATCACTATGGGACGTTAACCATCTTGGTTGATGCTTTATTAGAATTTTCCTCGACTTAACCCCGATATTAAGAGTTAACGGCATTGAAGTTAACGCTTTGTTTTGCGTTGTTAGCGATTGGGAACGGCCCGCTGGAATCATCGGGCCGCGAAGATAAACAAGAGTGGAACCTATGTCGGTACGGATGGCATTGGCTAAATTATGCGCTTGCGCCGCTGGCGGTGCGATCATCGGCGGGGGCGCTGTCCATGTCGCTGAAAGCGCGCGTCCGGCCGGGGTGCAAAGCAGCAAGAGCGTGAAGGCCGCTCCGCGCAAGCATGTCGCCGTGCGCAAGGTGCAACGGGTGGTGAAGACGGTGTCCTGCGCGCCGCAGACCGTGACGGTGACGACCCAGGCCGCGCCCATCCCCCTGCCCGCCCCGGTCGCCGCAGCGGAAATGCCGGTCATGTCGGGTGGAGGCGGCGGTGCGCCGGTCGTCCTGGCGGGCGGACCCGGCTTTGGCGGCGGCGGGTTCATCGGCGGCTTCTTCGGGGGCAGCGGCGGCGGTTCGGGCGGTTCGGTGGTGATCTCCTCCACCAGCAGTTCAACCGGCGGGATCACCAGTTCGACCAGTTCCACGACCGGCGGCGTGTCGACCTCTACGGGGGGCGTATCGACGTCCACGGGCGGGGTTTCCACCTCTTCGGGCAATGTGTCGACATCGTCGGGCAACGTCTCCACCTCCAGCGGAAACGTGACCAGCAGCTCCTCGACGTCGAGTTCCACGTCCAGTTCGACTTCGTCCAGCAGCTCGACCAGCAGTTCGACGTCGTCGTCGACTTCCTCTTCGTCCTCCTCCTCGTCCAGTTCTTCGGGGGGCGACCATCATCATCCGCCGCCGCCGACCGACGTGCCCGCGCCGCCCATGGTGCTGCTGTTCGGGGCCGGTGCGGTCGCCCTGCTGGCGCGCAAGCGTTTCGCGCGCGCCAAGGGCGAAGCCGAGGGTTAACCGGGGGCGATCCGGCCGGCGCATCCGGGGGGAGGCGCCGGCCGGATATCGCGTTCAACTGCTCGCAATGATACGCTCTATTTCCGGCACGGGATGATTGGACAAATCCTTGGCGATCTCTCCCACCAGCCGGTTCTGCACCTCCTTGTGATAATGTTTGCGCATTTCGCCGAGGGCAGCGGGCGGCGCGACGACGATCAGTTTTTCATAATCATGCGCAAGGGCGCGCCGCTTGAGCAATTCGGCCGCCTCTGCAGCGAAACGGCTCTCCTCCAGATCGTGGAAATCGGTCTGCTCGACGGAGCCGCGATGGCTGGCGACCGAATTGGGGCCGCGCCCCGCGCCGTCGGATGACTGTTCCCGGTTCGGGGGATTGTCCTGCTGCTTAACCTCCTCCGTCTCCAGGTTCGGGAAGTCCGGGCTGCCCTTGTTGCGAAAGAACAGCATCTTGCGCCCATCGGCCACCAGCACCATCGCGCCATGGTCTATCTGCATCGTCCCGTTCCTTTCTTCAACGTTCGGTCCATGACCAACGGACGGCGGTGTGCAGGGTTGCGCGGCTGGTCGCAGAACGGCATAGGGCTGACCCATGCACGACATTCGTTTCCTTCGCGAAAATCCCGCCGCTTTCGACGCTGGACTGGCCCGGCGCGGCCTGGAACCGCTGAGCGCGGAACTGCTGGCGCTCGACGAGCGGAGCCGGGCGATCAAGACCGCGCTGCAACAGGGCCAGGCCCGCCGCAATGAGGCGAGCAAAGCCATCGGCCAGGCCATGGCGCAGAAGGACATGGCGACGGCAGAGGCGCTGAAGGCCGAAGTCGCCGCGCTCAAGGACAGCATGCCCGCGCTGGAGGCCGAGGATCGCGAGCTGGGCGAGACGCTGAACGCCCGGCTGGCGGCGATCCCCAATCTGCCCGCCGACGATGTGCCGCCGGGCGAGGATGAGGCGCAGAATGTCGAGGTGGCGCGTTGGGGCGAGCCGCGCAGCTTCCCCTTCACGCCGCAGGATCATGCCGATTTCGGCCCGGCGCTGGGGCTGGATTTCGAGGGCGGCGCGGCGCTTTCCGGCGCGCGCTTCACCGCGCTGCGCGGGCAGATGGCACGCCTGCACCGGGCGCTGGCGCAGTATATGCTGGACCGCCAGTCGGGCGAGAACGGTTATGAAGAGGTCAATCCGCCGCTGCTGGTGAAGGACGAGGCGCTGTTCGGCACCGGGCAGTTGCCGAAATTCGCGGAGGATCTGTTCAGGACCACGGACGGACGCTGGCTGATCCCGACGGCGGAGGTTTCCCTCACCAACCTCGTGCGCGAGCAGATCGTGCCGGTGGACAGCCTGCCGCTGCGCCTGACCGCGCTGACGCCCTGTTTCCGGTCGGAAGCGGGATCGGCGGGGCGCGACACGCGCGGTTTCATCCGCCAGCATCAGTTCGAGAAGGTCGAACTGGTCGCGATCTGCAAGCCGGAGGAATCGGAGGCCGAACATGAGCGCATGTGCGCCGCGGCCGAGGGCGTGTTGCAGGCGCTGGGCCTGCCCTATCGCAAGATGCTGCTGTGCACCGGCGACATGGGTTTCGGGGCGCGCAAGACCTGGGATCTGGAAGTCTGGCTGCCGAGCCAGCAGACCTATCGCGAGATCAGTTCCGTCTCCAACTGCGGCGATTTCCAGGCGCGGCGGATGAATGCCCGCTACAAGCCGGAGGGGGAGAAGAATACGCGCTTCCTGCATACGCTGAACGGGTCGGGTCTGGCCGTCGGGCGGACGCTGGTGGCCGTGCTGGAAAATTACCAGCAGGAGGATGGCAGCGTCATCGTGCCGGAGGTTCTGGCCCCCTATATGGGCGGCCTGACGCGCCTGCGGCGCTCGTAATTCGCTTGCCCCGTTCGTTTCGAGCGAAGTCGAGAAACGGGGTGGATGAGCTTCTCGACTTCGCTCGAAGCGAACGGATTTCAAGAACATGCGCATCCTGCTCACCAATGATGATGGGGTTCATGCTCCGGGCCTGACTGTGCTGGAGGAGATTGCCCGGACGCTGTCCGACGACATATGGATCGTCGCCCCCAGCGAGGAGCAATCGGGCGCGGGCCACAGCCTGACGCTGACGCGCCCCCTGCGCGTCCGTCAGCATGGCGAGAAACATTATAGCGTGACCGGAACGCCGACCGACGCGGTGATGATGGCGGTCGGGCATCTGATGAAGGACGCGAGGCCCGACCTGATATTGTCCGGCGTCAACCGGGGCGCCAATCTGGCCGAGGACGTGACTTATTCGGGCACCGTCTCCGCCGCGATGGAGGGCGCGATCTCCGGCATCAGGTCCATCGCGCTCAGCCAGGTCTATGCGCGGGAGGGGATGGGCGACGCGGTGCCCTTCGCGGCGGCGCGGGCCTGGGGCGAGCGGGTGTTGCGACCGCTGATCGCCATGCCGGCCAGCCGCCGTCTGCTGTTCAACGTCAATTTCCCGGCGATCGATCCGGCGGCGGTGAAGGGCATCCGCGTGGTGCGGCAGGGGTTCCACGATGTCGACCGGACGAAGATCATCCAGGGCACCGACCCGCGCGGCTACGACTATTATTGGTTCGGGCTGGGAACGAGCGACTCCGTGCCGGAGGGGAGCGATCTGGCCGCGATTGCGGAGGGCTATGTGACCGTGACGCCGCTGCATTACGACCTGACGCAGGACAGCGCCATGGCGGCGACGGCGGCGGCGTTCGGCGGCTGAACATCTCCTGATTTTCGCGCCCCCGTGACATCGGGCGCAAAAATCCCTATGTGCGCGCCGATCATGGCAACCAAAATTCCCGAAGCGCCGAAGGTCGGCATGGTGTCGCTGGGCTGTCCCAAGGCGCTGGTCGACAGCGAGCGCATCCTGACCAAGCTGCGTTCCGACGGCTATCAGATGTCCGCCGACTATGCCGGTGCGGACGTCGTGCTGGTCAATACCTGCGGATTCCTCGATTCGGCGAAGGAAGAGTCGCTGGAGGCCATTGGCGAGGCGATTGCGGAGAATGGCCGCGTCATCGTCACCGGCTGCATGGGCAATGAGGCGGAAATGATCCGCCAGAAATTCCCGCAAGTGCTGGCCGTGACCGGCGCCCATCAATATGAGGCGGTGGTGAATGCGGTGCATGAGGCTTCGCCACCGATCCCCAACGCCTTTGTCGATCTGGTGCCGGAGGGTGGCCTTAAGCTGACGCCGCGCCACTACAGCTATTTGAAGATTTCGGAGGGCTGCAACCATCGCTGCTCCTTCTGCATCATCCCCTCGCTGCGCGGCGATCTGGCGTCGCGGCGCGTCGACGCGGTGCTGCGCGAGGCGGAGAAGCTGGTTCATGCGGGCACGAAGGAACTGCTGATCATCAGCCAGGACACGTCCGCTTACGGCGTCGATACAAGGCATGAGACGCGCCAGTGGAAGGGCCGCGACGTTCGCGCCCATATGACCGATCTGGCGCGGGAACTGGGGCAGTTGCGCACGGCCGATGGCACGCCGCCATGGGTGCGGCTGCACTATGTCTATCCCTATCCCCATGTGGATCAGGTGATCCCGCTGATGGCCGAGGGGCTGCTGACCCCCTATCTCGACATACCCTTCCAGCATGCCGCGCCCAGCGTGCTCAAGGCAATGAAGCGGCCCGCCAACGAAGCCAAGGTGCTGGACCGCATCCGCAAGTGGCGGGACATCTGCCCGGACATCGCGATCCGGTCGTCCTTCGTGGTCGGCTTCCCCGGCGAGACAGAGGCGGATTTCGACTATCTGCTGCAATGGCTGGACGAAGCGCAACTGGACCGCGTGGGCGCTTTCCGCTTCGAGCCGGTCGAGGGCGCGACCGCCAACGACCTGCCCGGCGCGGTGCCGGAAGAGGTCAAGGAAGAACGCTACCAGCGGATCATGGAAAAGACCGCTGCAATCTCCGCCGCCAAGTTGCAGGCCAAGGTCGGGCGCGTTTTGCCGGTCATCATCGACGAGGTGGGCGAAGCGGACGAGGACGGATCGGTCGGCGCCACGGCGCGCAGCCAGGCCGATGCGCCGGAAATCGACGGCAATGTCTTCCTTCGCGACGTGGGCGAAGGGCTGGCGCCGGGCAGCATCCTGAACGTGCTGATCGAGGATGCCGATGAGCATGACCTTTATGGGGTGCCTTCGGTTTAGGGCCGAAGCGGGCTTGCCTGGGGTAGCCGATTTGGGTGGAGAGCAGACCCATCCTATTCCTCCCCATCGGTAGATGGGGAGGGGGACCGCCGCTGAAAGCGGTGGTGGAGGGGAATGGGGCACGACC
>NZ_JFHR01000036.1 GCF_000722875.1 Sphingobium chlorophenolicum
ACTGACGCGCAATATCCTCCGACGACAAGGAACTCACCAGCGCCGTGTCGCTCGCTGGATCAACAGACAACTTCAAAGGCGTCGCCGCACCCTTGAACTGAACACCCGTCACTACAATGTCAGCGGGTTCAGAGCTATCAGGCGCAGAAGACTGGGCAATTGCGGGAAAAGCAGACGCACAAATCGAGACGCAAATGATATTCTTCAAGCTGCGGCGAAGAATAATTCCCTTATTAAGCATATTACCCCCTTAGTCTGATGTTTACACCTTGTTATTTTAATCCTGCCGCGCTGCGTCGCTGGGCTGCGAATTCAGCCAATGCGCGTCCTGGCATGCCGACAAGCAGAGTCGGCACATCGCGAAAGCCAGAAAAACTTCATTGATTTTATCTGATGTACTGGAAGCTATCGATGCAGCGGCATGGACGCAAGAAAAAAAGTGTAGATACATTCAATTCAGGAGAAACGCTTTCCGTTCCAACAAATTATCCATAGCATGAATGAGCGGTTTCTGGCGGCTTCGCTAGAACGTAGCGCTCCGAAACGGACCTCGCGCGCAGGGCGCGGCGATTCGCGGGAATGTTCCGCATCAGCATCGAATCGGGGGTGCGGAGCGCCGTCTAAGCCGCTGTCCGGCCATCGGAAAATGGCTGCAGGCAGGTAATCGCCCGGCAATGGCCGACGGGGCGCCCGCCAAGGCGCCCCGTCATTCAGCGCAACATTCAGCCGATCATCATCAGGCTGGCATTGCCGCCAGCGGCTGTCGTGTTGACAGAGATCGAAACCTCTTCGAGCAGCCATTCGCAATGATAGGCGAGCGGCTGATCCCGTTCGGCAGCATGGACCGAAACGATCGGGCCGGGCATGGCCGCGACCTGCGCCACGATTTCGGCGACGGCGGCTTGGTCCCCTTCCACTAGCGCGACGGAACAGGGGCCGTCGGGCCGCTCGGCAAATGCGGCGGCGACGTTCGGCGGCAGATCGGCGGGCAGAGCTTCGTCCACCACGCCCCGATTTCCGGTGGCGAGCACTGCGGCCATCTGCTCGAACAGGCCATGGCGGGTCTGGGGCTTCATCAACACCTGGCCACGGGGATGCAGGCTGTAGAGATTGCATTCCCCGACCGGCCCGGGGAGGGCGATCTCCGCCCCCAGGGCGGATGCGGCGGCGTAACCGCGGGCCTTCGCCGCGCTGGCCAGCTCTCCCTTGTCCTCCAGCCAGTCGGCGAAATCATGGACCGGCGAGTCGAGATGCCGCGCCCGCGAACCGAATATGGGGGGCAGCGCGACCAGCCGGTTCAGGTAAAGCGGACCGCCCGCCTTCGGTCCCGTTCCGGACAGCCCGCGCCCGCCGAAGGGCTGGACGCCGACGATGGCGCCGATCGTGTTGCGGTTCACATAGAGATTGCCCGCCTTCACCCGCGAAGTGACATGGGCGATCGTCTCATCCAGCCGGGTGTGAAGGCCGAAGGTCAGGCCATAGCCGGTTGCATTGATCGAATCGATCAGCGCGCCCAGCCGTTCGCGGCGGAAGCGGACGATATGCAGGACCGGTCCGAACACCTCCTGCTCCAGTTCTGCTATATCCCCGATCTCGATGATCGTCGGCGCGACGAAGGTGCCATGCACCGCTTCGCCGGGCAGGGCATGCTGATCGACTCGCGCGCCGCGCTGGCGCATGGCCGCGATGTGCCGTTCGATCCCGGCCTTCGCATCCGCGCTGATGACCGGGCCTATGTCGGCCTTCAGTGCGTCAGTGCGGCCGATGCGCAGTTCGCGCAAGGCGCCCTTGAGCATCGCGAGGATGCGATCCGCGACATCTTCCTGAAGGCAGAGGACGCGGAGCGCCGAGCAGCGCTGGCCCGCGCTGTCGAAGGCCGAAACCAGCACGTCCGCAACGACTTGTTCCGCCAGCGCCGATGAGTCCACGATCATCGCATTCTGCCCGCCCGTCTCGGCGATCAACGGAATGGGACGGCCCGCAGGTGACAGCCGCTTTGCAAGCTGGCCCTGGATGAGCCGGGCCACCGCGGTGGAGCCGGTGAACATGACCCCCGCCGTTTCCGGCGCCGCCACCAGCGCGCTGCCGAGGTCGCCGCCACCGGGCGTCAGTTGAAGGGCATCCTGCGGCACGCCCGCTTCATGCAGCAGGCGCACGGCTTCGGCCGCGATCAGCGGCGTCATGCCCGCAGGTTTTGCGAGCACCGGATTGCCCGCGACCAATGCGGCCACGACCTGACCGGTGAAGATCGCCAGCGGGAAGTTCCAGGGGCTGATGCACACGATGGGGCCGAGCGGCGCTTGTCCGGTCCCGAAATTGGCGCGGGCCTGCGCGGCATAATAGCGGAGGAAATCAATCGCCTCGCGCACCTCGGCTATGGCGTTGGGAAGGGATTTCCCCGCCTCGCGCATCAGCAGGCCCAGCAGGATCGGCATGCGCGCCTGCATCGCATCGGCGGCGCGCTCCAGAATGGCGGCGCGGTCCTGCACGGGCCTGTTCCCCCAGCCGGACCCGGCGGCACGGGACACCAGACCGGCGGCGTCCTCCTCCGCAAGTTCCACCACCGTGCCGATCCTGTCGCGATGATCGGCCGGGTTGACGATGGGCCGCTCCTCGCCTGTGCCGAAGGTAGGGGCCGCCGACCATGCAATCGCGGCGCTTTCCCGTAACGCTTCGGACAGGGCGGCAAGGGTCGTTTCGTCGCTCAGGTCGAACCCTGCCGAATTGCGCCGGTCTGGATAGAGATCGGCGGGCAGGGCGATCCGGTCGTGCCGTGCCCCCGGATCGGGCATGGCGCGGACGACCTCGACCGGGTCGGCGATCAGCTCTTCGACCGACGTCGCCGGATCGGCGATCCGATGGACGAAGGAGGAATTGGCGCCATTTTCCAGCAGACGCCGGACAAGATAGGCAAGCAGCGTCTCATGCGTTCCGACCGGCGCGTAGATGCGGCAGGGGCGGTCCAGCTTCTCCCTGCCGACGACCTGTTCGTACAGCGGCTCGCCCATGCCGTGCAGGCACTGGAACTCATATCGGCCGGCGGCGAAATCCGGCCCGGCAAGGTGGTGGATGGTCGCCAATGTCTGGGCATTGTGCGTCGCGAATTGCGGAAAGACCGCGTCGGGCGCGGCCAGCAGCTTTCGAGCGCAGGCGATATAGGCGACGTCGGTATGGACCTTCCGCGTATAGACGGGGAAGTCGGCCAGCCCGTCCACCTGCGCCCGCTTGATCTCCGCATCCCAATAGGCGCCCTTCACCAGACGGACCATCATTCGGCGTCCGGCGCGCCGGGCAAGGTCGACGATCCAGTCGATGACGAACGGGCACCGCTTCCCATATCCCTGAACGACGAAACCCAGCCCGTCCCATCCGGCAAGTTCCACGTCCGTCGCCAAACTCTCCAGCAGGTCGAGCGACAGTTCCAGCCGGTCCATTTCCTCGGCATCGATGTTGAGGCCGATGTCATAGCCCTTGGCCAGGATCGCCAATTGCCGCACGCGGGGCAGCAGTTCGCCCATGACCCGTTCCGCCTGGGCGCGCACATAGCGGGGGTGCAGCGCGGACAGCTTGATCGAGATGCCCGGCCCCTCATAGACGCCGCGCCCGCCCGATGCCTTGCCGATGGCGTGGATGGCGCGTTCATAGTCGGCATAATAGCGGTCGGCGTCCGCCGCCGTCGTCGCCGCTTCGCCCAGCATGTCGTAACTGTAGCGGAAGCCCTTTGCCTCCAGGGCGCGGGCGCGCTTCAGCGCTTCCGAAATCGTCTCGCCGGTGACGAACTGTTCACCCATCATGCGCATCGCCAGATCGACGCCCCGGCGAATCACCGGCTCCCCGGCGCGGGCGACCAGACGGGTGAGCGCCGCGCCCAGACCCCGATCGTCGACGCTGCCGACCAGCTTGCCCGTGACGACCAGCCCCCATGTGGCGGCATTGACGAAGAGCGACTTGCCTTCGCCCAGATGAGCGCCCCAGTCGCCGCCCGAAACCTTGTCGCGGATCAGGGCGTCGCGGGTCGCAGCATCGGGAATGCGCAGCAGCGCCTCGGCCAGACACATCAGCGCGACGCCTTCTTCGCTGGAGAGCGAATATTCCTGCACCAGCCCTTCCACGCCGCCGCCCTTGCGGTTGGCGCGCAGCCCTGTCACCAGCTTGCGCGCCGTCTCACTAATCGCGGCGCGATCCGGCTCCGGGAGGGAGGCCGCCTCCAGCAATGGTGTCATGCACAGAGCCTCGTCGCGGCGATAAGCGGCGGTGATGGCGCGCCGCAGCGGACTCTGGGGGCGGATTGGCGGCGCGAAGGCGCTGAAGGGAGGTTGATCGGTCATGGCGGGAGAATATCAAATCCATCCCTGTCGTTCCGACTTATTTGCGGGCATATTAAAACGAATCGAACTTTAATTCGGATTATTTCAAGGTAAATTTCATGGAAATTGGCACATCTAAGGTCAATCTGGATCATTTCGATCATAAGATGCTGGCCATCCTGTCGAGCGACGGAAGGATCAGCGTCACCGAACTGGCGCGTCAGGTGGGCCTTTCAAAGACGCCTTGCCAACTTCGGCTGAAACGCCTGATGGAAACGGGCATCATCACTGGGTTCCGGGCTGTGCTGGACAAGGCCAAGCTGGGGCTGGACCATATCGCCTTCGCGGAGGTCAAGCTGTCGGACACCCGCGAACATGCGCTGGAGGAATTCAACGCCGGGGTCCGCCGCATTCCGGAGGTGGAGGAATGCCATATGATCGCGAGCAGCTTCGACTATCTGCTCAAGGTGCGGACGCCAGACATCCGTCGCTACAGGATCGTGCTGGGCGAGAAGATATCCAGCCTTCCCCATGTCGCCAGCACGTCGACCTTCGTCGCGATGGACACGGTCAAGGATCATTGACCGCCAGGCCGCGTGGACAAATTCAAGACTCGCTGGACGGGGTGATTTGGGTGGATTTCCGGCATTCCCCCTCCCGCAAGCGGGAGGGGGTTAGGGGGTGGGCGCGAGCGGAGCGAGCTTCAGCCTTCTCGGCTAGGGAAGAACGCCGCTGGCGCGGCGGCCCACCCCCGCCCCTCCCGCCTGCGGGAGGGGAGAAGAAAGTCCGCTCATGGCCAATTTCCCGACATTCCGAATCTTTCCACGCGGTCTAGGAACGAAGGAAATTCAGCCGCTCGGCGTGCCAGCGCAGATGATCGTCCATGAAGGTCGAGATGAAATAATAGCTGTGGTCATATCCCTCGCGCAGGTTCAGCGTGAGGTCGATGCCCGCCGCATCGCAGGCTTCGCGCAAAAGTTCGGGACGAAGCTCCTTTTCCAGGAAAGGGTCCGCTGCCCCCTGATCCACCAGCATTGCGGGCACATGGGCGCCATCCTGGATCAGGGCGACCGCATCATGCTTGCGCCAGGCCGCCCGGTCGGAACCGAGATAGCCGCTGAGCGCCTTTTCACCCCAAGGCACCTGCGAAGGCGCGACGATCGGCGCGAAGGCGGACACGGACTTGAACCGTTCCGGATGGCGCAGGGCGACGGTGAGCGCGCCGTGACCGCCCATGCTGTGCCCCATGATCGACTGCCGCGTGGGATCTACGGGGAAATGGCCGGCGATCAGCGTCGGCAGTTCCTCCGTCACATAGCTCCACATACGGTAATTTTTGTCGAAGGGCGGCTGATCCGCATCGACATAAAAGCCCGCGCCCAACCCGAAATCATAAGCGCCTTCCGCATCGTCGGGCACGTCGGGACCGCGAGGCGAAGTGTCCGGCGCGACGAAGATCAGGCCCAGTTCGGCGCATAACCGCCGAAACTCGCCCTTTTCCGTCACATTGGCATGGGTGCAGGTCAGCCCGGAAAGATACCACAGCACCGGCAGCTTCGCGCCCGGCTCATGCGGGGGCACGAAGACCGAAAAGACCATGTCCGTTCCGGTTGCCGTGGACGCATGCCTGTACACGCCCTGCTCCCCGCCGAAGGCGCGATTGACGCTGACCTGTTCCATGCCCACTTCTTCTTCAGAAGACGACGACGCTGCGGATGCTTTCCCCGGCATGCATCAGGTCGAAGCCCTTGTTGATCTCCTCCAGGCTCAGCACATGGGTGATCATCGGGTCGATCTCGATCTTGCCGTTCATATACCAGTCGACGATCTTGGGCACATCCGTGCGCCCCTTGGCCCCGCCAAAGGCGCTGCCCTGCCAGACGCGGCCGGTGACGAGCTGGAAGGGACGGGTGGAGATTTCCTTCCCCGCTTCCGCCACGCCGATCACGGTGGATACGCCCCAGCCGCGATGGCATGCCTCCAGCGCCTGGCGCATCACTTCGGTATTGCCGGTGCAGTCGAACGTATAATCGGCACCCCCGTCGGTCAGCGCGACCAGATCGGCAACGACCTCCGCCGTGCTCTTGCCGGCGGGATTGTAGAAATGAGTCATGCCGAAACGCTTGCCCCATTCCGCCTTGCCCTCATTGATGTCGACGCCGATGATCCGGTCCGCGCCGACCAGCCGGGCCGCTTGAAGCACGTTAAGACCGATGCCGCCCAGCCCGAAGACGATGACGTTGGAACCGGGCGTGACCTTCGCGCTGTTGATCACCGCGCCGACGCCGGTGGTGACGCCGCAACCGATATAGCAACTCTTGTCGAAGGGCGCGTCCTCGCGGATCTTCGCCACCGCGATCTCTGGCAGGACGGTGAAGTTGGAGAAGGTCGAACAGCCCATATAATGGTAGATCGGCTGCCCCTTGTAGGAAAAGCGGGTCGTGCCGTCGGGCATCAGCCCCTTGCCCTGCGTGGCGCGGATCGCGGTGCAGAGGTTGGTCTTGCCGGAGAGGCAGCTTTTGCACTGGCGGCATTCGGGCGTGTAGAGCGGGATCACATGGTCGCCCGGCTTGACCGAGGTAACGCCCGCGCCCACTTCGCGCACGACGCCCGCGCCCTCATGACCCAATATGGAGGGAAAGATGCCCTCGCTGTCGAACCCGTCCAGCGTATAGGCGTCGGTATGGCAGATGCCCGTCGCCATGATCTCCACCAGAACCTCGCCCGCCTTCGGGCCTTCCAGGTCGAGTTCCACGATCTCCAGCGGCTTTTTCGCTTCGAACGCGACGGCGGCGCGAGTCTTCATTGCTTTTCTCCTTCGGTGAGGAGGGCCTAGCATTGTCTCCTTTCAGCGTTAATATGCTCATTTCGCAATATACTGTTGCTGAGGAGCGATAATATGTCGAAATGGGAGGGGCTGGACGAATTTATGGCCGTCGCCGCCGCCAGTTCCTTCACGGGCGCAGCGCGTTCCCTGTCCGTATCGACCACCCATGTCAGCCGGGCCGTCATGGCGCTCGAACAGCGCATCAACGCCCAGCTTTTCTACCGGACCACGCGGACGGTGCGATTGACTGACACCGGACGGGTGTTCCTGGAACAATGCCGCCGCATCGCCGCAGAGACGGACGAGGCCATCGCCCACATCGCGGAGCAGGGCGAACCGGCGGGCGAGTTGCGGGTGACATGCTCGACGGCGATGGGCGAACGCTATGTCGCGCCCCTAATCCGGCGGTTCGCCATGCATCATCCCCGCTTGTCAGTGTCCATCGAACTGACCAACCGCGTCGTGGACCTGATGACGGAGGATTTCGACCTCGCCATCCGCACCGGCACGATTTCCGATCCCCGCCTGATCAAGACGCGCATCGCGTCCCGCCGCCTCTATACCTGCGCCGCGCCCGATTATCTCGCCCGCGCCGGTCGTCCGACCACTGTCGAGGAGATCGGCGCGCATGAATGCATCGGCGGAACGAGCGGAAGCTGGCATTTCAAGGTGGACGGGGTGGATGTCTCGCATCGCCCCATCGGCCGTTTCCGCTGCAATAGCGGCCATGCGGTCGTGGACGCCTGCGTTGCGGGCCTCGGAATATGTCAGCTTCCGGAATTCTATGTCCTGCCGCATCTGCAACATGGCATGGTGGAACTGATATTGGAGGATTGCCGCCCGGATGACGAGCCGATCTGGGCGGTCTATCCCCAAAGGCGGCACCTCGTTCCCAAAATCCACTTCGTGGTCGAACATCTGCGCCGCGAACTGGAGGCGGCGATGACTACACGGAGCGCACAGGCCTGAGTGATGGATGGAGAGCCGACCTTTCCTATTCCTCCCCATCGATAGATGGGGAGGGGGACCGCCGCTAAAAGCGGTGGTGGAGGGGAACGGGGCACGACCTCCGAATTTCCCCTCCACCACTCGCTCCGCGAGCGGTCCCCCTCCCCACGCTACGCGCAGGGAGGATTTAATCCGCAACTGGCCACACCAATTGCCCACGCCACCCAGCCCCTATTTCAACAACACAAGCTCCTCGGCCATGCTGGGATGCAGCGCGACGGTGTCGTCGAAGGCCTGCTTGGTAAGCCCCGCCTTCACCGCCACGGCGGCCGCCTGCAGGATTTCGGGCGCGTCCGGGCCGATCATGTGCAGGCCCACCACCCGGCCGGTCGTGTCGTCCACGATCATCTTGTACAGCGCTCGCTCATCCCGCCCGGCAAGCACATTCTTCATCGCCCGGAAGTCGGAAGTATAGACCTTCACCGTGCCCAGCTTTTCCCGCGCCTCGCTCTCCGTCATGCCCACCCCGGCAATCGGCGGATGGCTGAACACGGCGGACGGTATGCAGTCATAATCCACGGTGCGCGGATTGCCGCCGAAGACGGTGTCGGCAAAGGCATGACCCTCCCGGATGGCCACGGGTGTAAGCTGCACCCGGTTGGTCACGTCGCCCACCGCATAGATGCTCTCGCAACTCGACCGGTTATAGTCGTCCACGATGACCGCGCCCTGATCGTCCAGCGCGACGCCCACATTCTCCAGTCCCAGGCCCTGCGTATGCGGGCGGCGGCCGGTCGCGAACATCAGCAGGTCCGTCTCTATCGGGTCGCCGTCCTTGAAATGGAGGCGGAGCGAGCCGTCAGCCAGCTTCTCGATCTTCTCGAATTCGGCGTTCAGGCGGAAATTGATGCCCTTCGCCATGGATGTCGCCAGCAACCGCTCGACGATCTGCCGGTCATAGCCGCGCAATATGGTGTCGGACCGGTTGACCAGCGTCACGTCGCAGGAAAATTCGTGGAAGATGCCGGCAAATTCATTGGCGATATAGCCGCCGCCCGCGATCACGGCGCGTCGGGGCATTTTTTCCAGATGGAACACCTCGTTGGAGGTGATGCCATGTTCGGCCCCCTCTATGTCCGGGGTCACGGGCCATGCGCCGGTCGCGATCAATATATGCTTGGCGCTGATCCTGCGCCCGCTCGCCAGCGTGACCTCCTGCGGGCCGCTGACCGTGGCGCGCTCCAGAAACACCTCGACATCATGACTGGACAACGTGCTGGTATAGGCGCCGTTCAACCGGTCCACGTCGGCCAGCACATTGTCCCGCAATATGGGCCAGTCGAAATCGCATTCGGGCACGTCCCAACCGAAGCGGCGGGCGTCCTTCAGGTCTTCGGCGAAATGCGCGCCGTAGACCAGCAGCTTCTTGGGCACGCAGCCGCGAATGACGCAGGTGCCGCCTACGCGATATTCCTCGGCGATGGCCACTTTCGCGCCATGGGCCGCCGCGATGCGCGCAGCGCGCACCCCGCCGGAGCCTGCGCCGATCACGAACAGGTCATAGGATGTCATTGAACGTCGATTTCCTGAAATTATTGATGATCAGCCGTCGTTCAGACCCGCTCCACCGCTAGCGCCAGGCCCATGCCGACGCCGATGCACAGCGTCGCCAGACCCCGCTTGCCGCCGCTCTTCTCAAGCTGGTGGACGACCGTCATGGCCAGGCGCGCGCCCGACATGCCCAGCGGATGCCCCAGCGCGATCGCGCCGCCATTGGCGTTCACATGCGGCGCATCGTCGGGCAGGCCCAGGTTCCGCAGCACCGCCAGACTCTGGCTGGCGAAGGCTTCGTTCAGTTCGATGGCATCGAAATCCTCGATGGAAAGGCCCAGACGCGCCATCAGCTTCCGCGCCGCAGGAACCGGGCCGATCCCCATGACTCGCGGCTCCACCCCGGCGGATGCCATGCCGAGGATCCGTGCGCGGGGAGTCAGGCCATGCGCCTTCACGGCGGCTTCGGATGCTACGATCATCGCCGCCGCGCCGTCGTTGATGCCCGACGCATTGCCCGCCGTGACCGTCGCTTCGGGGCCGAACAGCGGCTTCAGCTTCTGCAACGCCTCCAGACTGGCGTCGGCGCGGGGATGTTCGTCAACGCTGACCTCCATCGTCTCGCCGCGCTTCCGGCCGGGCACGGTGACGGCGATGATTTCTTCGGCATGAAAGCCGCTCTGCTGCGCGGCGACGGCGCGCTGTTGGCTGCGCAGGGCGAATTCGTCCTGATCGGCGCGGCTGATCCGGTAGTCCTCCGCCACATTCTCGCCCGTGCGCGGCATCGCCTCCGTACCATAAAGGGCGTCGAGCGCGGGATTGACGAAGCGCCAGCCCATGGTCGTGTCTTCCAGCTTCTGGTTCCGGCCAAAGGCGCCGTCGGCCTTCCCCATCACGAAGGGCGCGCGGCTCATGCTCTCCACGCCGCCCGCGATGGCGAGCGCGATCTCGTCCGAACGGATGGCGCGGGCGGCGGCGCCCACCGCCTCCAGACCCGAAGCGCAAAGCCGGTTCAGCGTCACGCCGGGAATCGTGTGCGGCAGCCCGGCGAGCAGCAGGCTCATCCGCGCCACGTTGCGATTATCCTCGCCCGACTGGTTGGCGCAGCCGTAGAACACCTCTTCGATCGCCGCCGCGTCCAGGCCGGGATTGCGTTCGATCAGCGCCTTCATCGGCAGCGCGCCCAGATCGTCGGCGCGGACTTTGGCAAGGATGCCGCCATAACGGCCGATGGGCGTGCGGACGGCGTCGCAGATAAAGGCTTCGGTCATGGGATTTTCGCTTTCCTATCGATCAGGCGGTCAGGGCGACGCCGGTCATCCGGCGAAGCTCGTCAAGGGTGAGGCCGTCGACCATCTCGACGACGCTGGCGCCGTTGGGGCCGACGTCGAAGACGGCCAGGTCGGTATAGACCCGCGAAACGCAGGCCAGCCCCGTCAGCGGATAGGAGCAGCGCTCCACCAGCTTGCTTTCCCCCTCCTTGGTCAGCAATTCCATCATCACGAAGGTCTGCTTGGCGCCGACGGCCAGGTCCATGGCCCCGCCGACGGCCGGGATCGCGGACGGATCGCCCGTGTGCCAGTTGGCGAGGTCGCCCTTCACCGACACCTGGAACGCGCCAAGCACGCAGATGTCGATATGGCCGCCGCGCATCATGGCGAAGCTGTCGGCATGGTGGAAATAGGCCCCGCCGGTCAGCAGCGTCACCGCCTGCTTGCCCGCGTTGATCAATTCCCAATCCTCTTCGCCCGGCGCGGGCGCGGGGCCCATGCCCAGCAGGCCATTCTCGCTCTGGAGCAATATGTCGCGGTCGACGGGAAGGAAATTGGCGACCTTGGTGGGCAGGCCGATGCCCAGGTTCACATAAGCGCCCTCAGGAATATCCTTGGCGACGCGGGCGGCGATCTGATCGCGGCTGAGACGGTTCATATGGCGGCTCCTCTCAGGCGGCTGTCGATGCTTGGGCGCCGGTTTCGACGACGCGCTGGACGAAGATGCCCGGCGTCACGATCGTTTCGGGATCGAGCGCGCCGAGCGGGACGATCTCCGACACCTGAACGATGCTGGTCTTCGCCGCCATCGCCATGATCGGCCCGAAATTGCGGGCGGTCTTGCGGTAGATGAGGTTGCCCCAGCGGTCGCCCTTATGCGCCTTGATCAGCGCGAAGTCGGCGTGGATCGGATATTCCAGCACATGGTCCTTGCCGTCGATGCGCCGGGTCTCCTTGCCCTCCGCAAGGGCGGTGCCGAAGCCGGTCGGCGTGAAGATCGCGCCCAGCCCGGCGCCCGCCGCCTGGATGCGCGCCGCCAGATTGCCCTGCGGCACCAGTTCCAGCTCGATTTCCCCGGCGCGGTAACGGGCGTCGAAATGATGGGAGTCGGTCTGGCGCGGGAAGGAGCAGATGATCTTCTTCACCCGCCCCGCCTTGATCAGCGCGGCCAGCCCCGTTTCGCCATTGCCGGCATTGTTGTTGATGATGGTCAGGTTGCCGACGCCGCGCGCGATCAGCGCGTCGATAAGGTCGTCGGGCATTCCGGCCGTGCCGAAGCCGCCGATCATGACCGATGCGCCGTCGAATATGTCGGCCACGGCGGCGCTGGGGGATTCAAAACTCTTGTCGATCATTTGGCTCTCCTGGCGTGATCGTCGGGCCGGAGCCTTCCGCCTTGCCTTGTCGCGAGTCAATCGATAAACGGATTTACGTTCGGTAATCGGTTATTGGAGATCGAAATGCGGGAAGAGACCGGCGCGGAGTTTCAGGGCGATCCGGAATTCATGATGTCGCTAGCCCGCGGCCTAGCCGTCTTGCGCTGCTTTGCCGAGAGGGAACGGCCGATGACCATTGCCCAGGCGGCGGAGATGACGGGGCTGAGCCGCGCCGCCGTCCGGCGCTGCCTCTATACGCTGACGCGGCTGGGCTATGCCGCGCAGGAGGATTTGAGCTACGTCCTGCGGCCCAAGGTGCTGTCGCTCGGCTACGCCTATCTCTCGTCCAGTTCGCTGGCGGCGCGAGCGCAGCCCATTCTGGACCAGTTGCGCGACGAGCTTGGCGAATCCTGTTCGCTGGGCGTGCTGGAGGAGGATGAGGTCTATTATGTCGCCCGCGCCGAGGCGGGCCGGATCATGTCCATCGCGCTGCTGGCGGGCAGCCGTCTTCCCCTCTACGCGACGTCCATGGGCCGCGTACTGCTCGCCGCCCAATCGCGGGAGGCGCAGGAGGCCTATCTGGCGCGGACGGAACTGGTGGCGCTCACCGCGAAGACCGAACGGTCCAAGCCCGCCCTTCTCGCAAAGCTGGAACAGGTGCGGGAGGAGGGATTCGCCATTATCGACCAGGAACTGGAGCCGGGCCTGCGCTCCATCGCGGTGCCGGTCCAGGGCCGAAACGGCGTCATCGCCGCGCTCAACGTAGGGACGCAGGCGGCGCGCATCACGACCGCCGACCTGCGCACCCGCTGCCTGTCGGCGCTCCGCCGCGGGGCGCAACGGCTGAGCATGATCGCGGCGATGTAGCAGGAGAGGGGCGGGGAGGCCGCCCCTCCGTCATTTCCCGCTGAGGTCGAGCGCGACGTCCACGATCATGTCCTCCTGACCGCCGACCATCTTGCGGCGGCCCACCTCCACAAGGATGGCGCGGGTGTCCAGGCCATGGTCCAGCGCTGCCTTCTCTGCATGACGCAGGAAGCTGGAATAGACGCCCGCATAGCCCAGCGTCAGCGTCTCCCGGTCCACGCGCACCGGCCGGTCCTGCAACGGACGGACCAGTTCCTCCGCCGCATCCATCAGCGCATAGAGGTCGCAGCCATGGTTCCAGCCATAGCGGTCGGCGGCGGCGATGAACACTTCCAGCGGCGCGTTGCCCGCGCCCGCGCCCATGCCCGCCAGGCTGGCGTCGACGCGCACCGCGCCATTCTGCACCGCGACAATGGAGTTGGCCACGCCCAGCGACAGATTATGGTGCGCATGGACGCCGCGCTGGGTTTCGGGCTTCAGCACCCGGTCATAGGCCTGAAGCCGCGCCGCATATTCCTCCATATTCAGCGCGCCGCCGCTGTCGGTGACATAGACGCAGTGCGCCCCATAATCTTCCATCAGCTTCGCCTGCCGCGCCAGCGATTCCGGATCGGTCATGTGGCTCATCATCAGGAAGCCGGACACGTCCATGCCCAGGTTGCGCCCCGCCTCGATATGCTGTTTCGAAACGTCCGCCTCCGTGCAGTGGGTCGCGATGCGCACCGACCGCACGCCCAGATCATAGGCATGTTTCAGGTCATGGACCGTGCCGATGCCGGGCAGCAGCAGCGTCGTCAGCACGCTATGTTCCAGTACCTCCGCCACCGCCGCGATCCACTCCCAGTCGGTATGCGCGCCGAAGCCATAGTTGAAGGACGATCCGCTCAGCCCGTCGCCATGGGCGACCTCTATGGCGTCCACTTTGGCGTCGTCCAGCGCCTTGGCGATCTTCTTCACATGGTCGATGCCATATTGGTGGCGCATGGCATGCATGCCGTCGCGCAGCGTGACGTCCTGGATATAGAGCTTGGTCCGGGTCGGGTCGAATGTCATGCCACGGCTCCTTCCTGCATGCGGACGGCGATCTTCTCGGCGGTGCGCAGCGCGGCCGATGTCATGATGTCCAGATTGCCTGCATAGGCGGGCAGATAATGGGCGGCCCCCTCCACCTCCAGGAAGACGCTGACCTTCAGGCCGGTATATTCCCCATCCATCTCCGCTATGCGCAGCGGTCGGTTCGACCCGATATGTTCGAACTGCACCGCCTGCTTCAGCCGGTATCCGGGCACATAGCTCTGCACTTGCGCCACCATGGCGTCGATGCTGGCGCGGATTTCGTCCTGGTCGGCTTCCTCGCACAGGCAATAGACGGTGTCGCGCATGATCAGCGGCGGTTCGGCGGGGTTGAGGATGATGATCGCCTTGCCCCGGCTCGCGCCGCCCACGTCCATGATCGCCTGGCTGGTCGTCTCGGTGAACTCGTCGATATTGGCGCGGGTGCCCGGCCCGGCGCTTTTCGAGGCGATGGAGGCGACGATCTCGCCATAATGCACCTTCGCCACGCGGTTGACGGCGTGGACGATGGGGATGGTCGCTTGACCGCCGCAGGTCACCATGTTGACGTTCGTCGCGTCCAGATGGGCTTCGCCGTTGACGGACGGGATGGTGTAGGGGCCGATGGCGGCGGGCGTCAGGTCGACCACCCGCTTGCCATGCGCCTGGAGCAGTTCGTTGTGGCGCTGGTGCGCCCCGGCCGATGTCGCGTCGAAGACGATGGCGATGTCCCTGAACCCCTCCAGCGCGATCAGCCCGTCAATGCCCTCCGCCGTGACGGGCACGCCCATGCGCGCCGCCCGCTTCAGCCCGTCCGATTCCGGATCGATGCCGACGAGCGCGCCCATTTCCAGCACCTCCGACAGGCGCATGATCTTCATCATCAGGTCGGTGCCGATATTGCCCGATCCGATGATCGCAACTTTGGTCCTGGCCATGTTCCTCCAAGCCTTCTCGCAACGCAATTCTGTTCGAAGGGCAATAAGCGCGCCCTGCTCTTGGCGCCACGGGGCCAGGTCGCTATCTTCTTGCATCATGAGAAAGAAGACCCCGCAGATCAGTTCGCTCAAGCGCACATTGACCATGTTGGAAGAGGTCGTGGCCGATGGCGGACAGAGCAATGTCTCCACGCTGGCGAGGTCGGCGGACATTCCCGTGGCGACCGCGCACCGGCAGGTGACGACGCTGGTGGAGGAAGGCTATCTGACCCCGGTCGGGCGCGGGCGGCATGTCGCGGGGGCGCGGCTGCTGCGGCTCTTGCAGCGGCTGGATGAAAAGCAACTGATCGTCAATGTCGCGGCACCGGTCCTGCATCGGCTGGCCGTCAGGGTGCGAACCATCGTCCAACTGGGCACGCTGGAAAATGAGATGGTGACCTATCGCCTGAAAATCGGCCAGGGTGCGGCGGAACTGTTCACCCAGGTGGGCATGCAGTTGGAGGCCTATTGTTCCGGAATGGGCAAGGTGCTGCTCGCCAACCTTCCCCGCGAAGAGCGGGACGCCTATCTCGCGAATGGGCCCTTCGTCGCGCTGACGCCGCGCACCATCATCGACGCCGATGCATTGGCGCGGGAACTGGATCTGGTCGCGGGGCAGGGCTATGCGATCGACGATGGCGAGGTCGTGGAGGATCTGACCTGCGCGGCGGTTCCGATCCGAAGGCCCGACGGCGGGGTGCCCGCCGCCATCTCCGTCTCGCAATCCGTGACCGGGCGGCGCATTTCCCAGGAGGATTTGGTCGACCTGTTGCGCGCGACGGCGCGGGAGATCGAACAGGTCGCCTTCAACCGGGCGTGACGCGGCGGGCGACAAGCCAGCAGGGGCCGCCCGCATCCGCCGTCGATGCCCGCGCACCTATGCGGACGCCCCCGGCAGGGGCCTGTTCCATCCAGAGGTCGCGATAGTCGACTATCGCCCCGTGCGGCGTGTCCATCGGTTCGTGATGGGTCGCGGTGACGACCAGTAGGCTTGCGCCAGCGCTTTCCGCCGCCGCTATGCCTGCCACGGAGTCCTCGATCGCCAGACACCGATCGGCTGTCGTGCCCAACCGCTCGGCGGCCAGATGGAAGCAGTCCGGCGCAGGCTTGCCCCGCTCCACATCCTCGGCCGCGATCAGCAGCGGCGGAATGGGAAGTCCGGCCGCCCTGATGCGGCCCAATGCCAGCGCCCTGGGGGCGGAGGTAACGACGGCCCAGCGGCAATCGCCCAGCGCGGCCAGAAATTCCGCCGCGCCCGCTATGGCTTCGATGCCCTCGACATTGTCGATCTCCGCCTGGGTGATGGCGGCCGCCTCCGCCACGGGATCGATGCCCGGCAGGCCCAGCCGGCGGACGGTCTCCACGGACTGGACGCCATGGATCGTGGGGAGGAACGCATCGACGTCCAGCCCATGGCCCCGCGCCCAGTCGCCCCAGATGCGTTCCGCCGCCTTGATGGAATTCAGGATCGTGCCGTCCATGTCCAGCAGGACGGCATCGACTATCTTATGATCCATTGCCCTGGGCGCCTGTCATGGAAGCTGGTGATTCCCCAGGCACTTACACGCCCTAACGCACGCGCTCCAGAATCGATGTGTAATTCGCCACCGCGGCTCCGCCCATGTTGAAGATGCCGGCAATGGTCGCCTGCGGAACCTGAATCTCCGGCGGCGCTTCTCCGCAAAGCTGCATGGCGGAAATCGCATGCATGGAAACGCCGGTCGCGCCGATCGGATGGCCCTTCGCCTTCAGCCCGCCGGAGGGATTGACGGGCAGCTTCCCGCCCATTTCCGTCCACCCCTCTTGAACCACGCGCGCGCCCTGCCCGGCGGGAGCCAGCCCCATCGCTTCATATTCGATGAGTTCCGCGATGGTGAAGCAATCATGGGTTTCCACGAAACTCAGGTCATCCAGGGCGATGCCCGCCTCATGCAGGGCCAGCCGCCAGGCGGTCGCGCACCCTTCGAACCGCAGGATGTCGCGGCGCGACATCGGCAGGAAATCCTGCACATGGGCGGTGGCGCGGAACGACACGGCGCGCTTCGCCTCGCGCGCGACATTGGCGGATGCGATGACGATGGCCGCCGCACCGTCGGACACCGGCGAACAGTCGCTGCGCTTCAGCGGACCCGCGACGCGGGGGTTGCCCGGACTTTCCGTCCGGCAGAATTCGATCCCAAGATCCTTGCGCAACTGCGCCCAGGGATTGCCCATCCCGTTCCGGTGATTCTTGGCGGCGATAGCGGCCAGCACATCCGTCTGGTCGCCATAGCGGGCATAATAGAGGTCGGCGATCTGGCCGAAAAGACCGGCGAAACCACCCTCGACCCCGCCTTCCTCCGGCAGATAGCATGCGCCCAACAGGTTCGATTTCACCGCGTCGCTGGTGGCGTCGGTCATCTTCTCCACCCCGACGACCAGCGCGATTTCCGCATGGCCGGATTCGATGGCGCGAAGCGCCTGATGCACCGCCGCCGATCCGGATGCGCAGGCATTTTCGACGCGGGTGGCGGGCGTGAACCGCAATCCGGGGTCCGCTTGGAGGACAAGACCGCCCGTCAGATTCTGCTTCGAAAATCCGCTGTTGAAATGGCCCACGAAAATCTCGTCGACATCTTCCGCGCCGATATTCGCATGCTGGAGGGCATCCCGCGTCGTCCGGACCATCAGCGTCTCCAACGTCTCGTCGGGCAGCTTGCCGAAGGGGCTGTGCGCCCAGCCGATTATGCTAGCAGTCATCATCACGCTCCTGAAGATAAGGGATCGGGCATTCCGCGCCCGCCGAACAGGACCGCCGACCTGTCGGCGTCGCCCCATTGGCCGCGGTCGGGGGCGGAGGCGAGGGCGGTCCCCTCGCTCACCGGCTGATAGCTGCGCCATTCGGAAATGCCGGTGCGGGACGTGATGCCCCAGCCGCTGGCGCGAAGCTCGAACCGGTCGATATAGCGAAGCGCGGCGATTAGGTCGTAATCCTCGCCCGTGCCGCCGAACAGGCCGCCCGGCGGCGCATCGGCCCGCACCCGATGATAGCCGACGCAATAGGTTTCCGCGAAAGCCTCCGCTCCGTTCAGCGAGATCGATATATTGCTCACCTGATGGAAGGTCATGGCCAGCGCCTGCTCGAAAATCCGCGCCACCGTGTCCCGCGCCTCCCGCCACGGGCCGTCGAAGGCGGACATGCGCCACCGCCCGTCATCATGGAACACATGATCCAGCAAGTCCCATTTCCGCCGGTCCACGGCATGGGCGTAGAGCTTGATGCGGCCGCTTATCTGATCCTTGGCGATCAGTTCTTCCAGGCTGTTTGCGAACATCGCCCGATCCGATTCCGTTATGCGTTCAGGCGGAATAGCCGCCGTCCACGATGATTTCGGTGCCGGTCACGTAGCTCGCCTCGTCGGAGGCGAGGAACAGCGTCGCCATGGCGACCTCCCGCGGCTGGCCCATGCGCTTCAGCAAAGTCCGCTCCGTGATCGCGGCATTCAGCGCCGGATCGTTGCCGGTGTTGATCATCTGCGTGTCGATCGGTCCCGGAAGCACCGCATTCACCCTGATATGGAACGGCGCCAGATCATGGGCCGCCGACCGCGTCATGCCGCGCACCGCCCATTTCGCCGCGCCATAGCTGAACATGCCCGGCCCGCCGCGAAGACCGGCGACCGACGCGATATTGACGACCGCCCCGCGGCCCGCCGCCCGCATCGGCGCGACGACCGCCTGCATGCCCAGGAAGGTGCCCTTGTCGTTGATCTCGACATGGCGGCCGAATTCCTCGCTATGGCTGTCCAGCAGGCTCAGCGCCTTGTAATAACCCGCATTGTTCACGAGGATGTCGACCCCGCCGAACAGTTCGGTGGCGGTCTGCACCGCCCGCGCCCAATCGTCGGCATCGGCCACGTCCAGCTTCCGGAAGGCCGCTTCCCCGCCCAGTTCGGCCGCCAGCGCCGCGCCGCGCTCCAGATCGATGTCGGTCAGGAGAACCCTGGCGCCTTCCTCCAGGAACAGGCGGGCGGTTGCCTCGCCCATGCCCTGCGCCGCGCCCGTCACTATCGCGACCCTGCCGTTCAATCGACCCATTGCCTGCTCCTGTCCGTCCATATCTATCTGTTGTCGATGATGACGCGCTGCGTATCGATCACCGACACGCGGGTCTGCGTCAGGTCGATGAACATCGCCTCATCTTCCCTGATCGCCTGGAATGCGGCGCTTTGCACGACCCTGGCCCGATCCTCGGCCGAATCGTACCACGCCTCCGAAAAGCCGTCGAAGCCGACATCCCGCACATCGCCCGACGGGTTCGGTTCCAGATGATGCTGCACATAATATTTGATGTGCGGCGCGATGTCGGGATGGTCGCGCAGCATGGGGCCATGGACATTGGTCCAATAGTCCGAAAATTCCTGATGGCTCAAACCCGGCTTGCGCCGGTAGAAACCCAGTACGACCAGCATGGCAACCTCCGGAAAATAAAAGGAGGAACAACGATGGCTCAGGCCATCGTGCCCCCGTCGACGGGCAGATCGATGCCGGTGATGTAGGATGCCTCGTCCGACGCGAGAAACAGAACGGCAGCGGCCAGTTCGGACGGCTGGCCCAGACGTTGCAGCAGCGTCCGGCCCTTCATCGCTTCGATCCTGTCCTGGCTGTTGCCCGCCTTCATCATCGGCGTTTCGATGGGGCCGGGCAGCACGGTGTTGACCCGGATGTTCAGGCTGGCCAGATCATGGGCCGCCGAACGGGTCATGCCCCGCACCGCCCATTTGGTGGCGCGATAATGGAACAGCGAAGGCCCCCCGCGCATGCCCCCCGTGGAGGATATGTTCACGATGGCGCCGCCCCCGGCCGCCCGCATCGGCGCGACCACCGCCTGCATGCCCAGAAACACGCCCAGTTGATTGACATCGACATGGCGCTGGAATTCTTCGACCGTGGCGTCCTGCAACGGCGTTGCCCGGTAATAGCCCGCATCGTTCACCAATATTTCGATCCGGCCGAAGGCGCGCATGGCCGCATCGATTGCGGCGGTCCAATCACCTTCCTTCGAAACGTCCAGATGCTGGAACAGGGCGTCGGGGCCAAGCTCCTCCGCCAGGGCCGCGCCGCGAACATCGTCTATATCGGCGATCAACACCCTCGCGCCTTCGCCGACAAACCGGCGGACGGTGGCCCCGCCGATGCCGCTCGCGCCGCCGGTAACGATCGCAACCTTGTTCGCCAGCCTGCCCAAATCATCTCTCCCGTCGGCGCGTTTTGCCGTTTCTCCTGTTAATGCAGGCGCTGCGGCTTCGACAGTCCCATCGTCCGGGGACATCAATCCAGCCCTTTTGCCGCCACTGTCGAACGGAATATAAGGCCGTCGACGTTCGTCCCGGCCGCACCGGCCCTATTGGAACTTTGGAGGCATAATGGCGGCAGTCATGGACGATGTGCGCACCGGCTTCGAC
The DNA here is from genome assembly GCF_000722875.1 of Sphingobium chlorophenolicum. Classification (GTDB taxonomy): domain Bacteria; phylum Pseudomonadota; class Alphaproteobacteria; order Sphingomonadales; family Sphingomonadaceae; genus Sphingobium; species Sphingobium chlorophenolicum. The sequence goes on from NZ_JFHR01000036.1 coordinate 20,622, forward strand.
TCGCTCGCAGGCGCGGTCGAAGGGGCGGCGCAGGCGCGGCCTGAATGCGTCGCCATCGTGGAAAAGGACCGCAAGGCGACATGGTCGCAATTGCGGGACCGCGTCGCCGCAATGGCCGCCGACCTGCACGGGCGCGGCTTCCTGCCGGGGGATCGCGTCGCCCTGCTCGCGGGGGTGGGGGCGAGCAATCTGGAGGTGGCGGCGGCGCTGTCATGGGCGGGGCTGGTCGCCATTCCGCTCAACTTCCGCCTGTCGCTGCCCGAATTGACGCAGGCGGTGCGCACCGCCGCCGCGACGGCGGTCCTCTACGAACCGGCCTATCGTGATCAGGCGGAATCGATCGCCCAGATGCAGGAAGATATCCTCGCGATAGACATGTCCGACCTGTCGACGGACGGGCAGGCCGCCACCCGGCATGACTGGCGGCCCGGCGAACTGGCGCTGATCCTGTTCACCGGCGGGACCACGGGCGCGCCGAAGGGAGTCATGCACTCGGCGGACGCGCTGATGGTGCAGGGGCGGAACGTCCAGAATTGCCTGTCCTATGACGCCGATACAGTCGCGCTGCATTCCCAGCCCGCCTTCCATATCGCGGGCGTCAACCAGCTCACGGCGCTGACGCTCGCCGCCGCGCGCATCGTCTTCCGCGCCGATGCCGGGCCGCCCGCCGTCTATCAGGAAATTGCCGCGAACGGCGTCAATTCGATAGGGGCTGTGCCCACGACCCTCGCCATGCTCCTCGCCTCCCCGGATCGCGACGACGCGCTGCTCGCCCGCCTGCAAAGCGTCGTCTACGGCGCGGCCCCCATATCGGAAAAGCTGCTGCGCGACGTGCGCGCCGCCATGCCCCATGCGCGGCTGTGTCAGCTTTACGGACTGACGGAAAGCGGGCCGATCTCCGCCCTGCTGCCCGAACATCATATGCTGGACGATCCGGACATTTTGCGGTCGGCGGGCAAGCCGCGTTCCCATGTGGAGGTGCGGATCGCCGGTCCGGACGGCGCGCCCGCCGGACCGGATGTCGTGGGCGAAGTGATGCTGCGCGGCCATGGCGTCACCAGCGGCTATTGGCAGGATCCGGAACGCACGGGGGAATTGTTCACCGACGGCTGGATGCATACCGGCGACGCGGGCTTCATCGACGGCAAGGGATTCCTGACCATCGTGGACCGCTACAAGGACATGATCGTCACGGGCGGCGAGAATGTCTATTCGGGCGAAGTAGAAAACATCATCGCCGCATTCCCCGGCGTAGCGGCCTGCGCGGTCTATGGAGTGCCTGACGATTTCTGGGGAGAAATCGTCACCGCCGCCGTGGTCGCGAAGCCGGGCGCGCAGATCGATCCGGACGCATTGATCGCCCACTGCCGCGCCCATATCGCCGGATATAAATGCCCCAAGGCGATCACCGTGCGCGACACGCCGTTGCCTCTCAGCACTTTAGGCAAGGTGCTGAAACACGTCCTGCGCGCCGAAGCAATCGCGGCGCGGCAGGCCGCTGCCTGAAAATAGAAGGGCCGTTTCCATGCCGGGACACATCCATGCCGACCTGACCAACGATGTCGCCACCCTGGTGCTGGACGACCCGGCATCGATCAACGGCATGACGCCCGCCATGGCCCAGTCGCTGATAGAGGCGCTCGACCGCGCCGAGGAACAGGCGCGGGTCGTGGTATTGCGCGGGGCGGGCAGGGGCTTCTGCTCCGGGGCCAATCTGGGTGACGATGCCGCGACGCCGGGACAGGATGTCGACGGCGGCGACGTGCTGGAACGCCATTACAACCCGCTCATCCGGCGCATCCGGGCGCTACGGATACCGCTGGTGACGCAGGTGCACGGTCCGGTCGTCGGCCTGGGCGTCTCGCTGGCGCTGATGGGCGATGTCATCGTGGCCTCCAGCGACGCCTATTTCCTCGCGCCTTTCGCGAAGCTGGGGCTGGCGCCCGACAGCGGCGCATCCTTCCTGCTGACCCGGGCCCTTGGACGAGCCGGGGCCATGAACATGCTGCTGCTCGGCCAAAGGCTGTCCGCGGCGGAGGCCGCAGAAAAGGGCGTCGTCAACAGGCTGGTGGAGCCTGACCAGTTGCAGGCGGCGGTCGATCAAATCGCCCGCACCCTTGCCGCCGGTCCGACATTGGCCTTCGCCGCCGCCAAGCGCCTGTCATGGACGGCGGTCGAAGGCGCGCTGGACGAGGATCTCGACCTCCAGCGCCAAATTCAGGGCGAATTGTCCCGTTCCTCCGACTGCGTGGAGGGCATAGCCGCCTTCCGGGAACGGCGCGCCCCGGTATTTCTAGGCCGCTAGAGGAAACGTGCTCCTGCGAAGGCGCGCCGCATGGTCGAGGCGGGAGCCCCGGCCATGCAGAACGACGCTTGCTTCAAGCCGCCAAGTCGAACCGGTCTGCGTTCATCACCTTGGTCCAGGCCGCGACGAAGTCCTTCACAAACTTGTCGCCCGCATCGGCGGAGGCATAGACCTCCGACAACGCCCGCAATTGCGAGTTCGACCCGAATACCAGATCGACCCGCGTGCCGGTCCATTTCTGTTCATTGGACTTGCGGCAGGTGCCGGTGAAGATGTCCTTCTGACCCTCCACTTCCTTCCACGCCGTGCTCATGTCGAGCAGGTTGACGAAGAAGTCGTTGCTCAGCGTCCCCGGCCTGTCGGTGAAGACGCCATGGCTGGACTCGCCATGATTGGCGCCCAGCACGCGCAGGCCGCCGACCAGCACCGTCATTTCCGGCGCGCTCAATGTCAGCAACTGGGCGCGGTCGATCAGCAGTTCCTCGACCGGCACGCTGAACGGCACGGGCAGATAGTTGCGGAAGCCGTCGACCTTGGGCTCCAGCACTTCGAAATTCTGCACGTCCGTCTGTTCCTTCGACGCATCGGCACGGCCGGGGGTGAAGGGCACCTCGATGCTGCGCCCGCCATCCTTCGCCGCCTTTTCGATCGCCGCCGATCCGGCCAGCACGATCAGGTCGGCCAGCGAAATCTTCTTCGCGCCCGCACCGTCAAACTCGGCCTTGATCTTCTCCAGCGCCGATAGGACGCGGGAAAGCTGCTCCGGCTGGTTCACGTCCCAGTCCTTTTGCGGAGCTAGCCGTATGCGCCCGCCATTGGCGCCGCCGCGATGGTCCGACCCGCGATAGGTCGACGCCGACGCCCAGGCGGTCGTCACCAGTTCCGCGACGCTCAGGCCCGACGCCAATATCTTCTGCTTGAGCGAAGCGATGTCCGCCGCATCGACCAGCGGATGGTCGACAGCCGGAATCGGGTCTTGCCAGATCAGGTCTTCGGCGGGAACCTCAGGCCCCAGATAGCGGGACTTCGGCCCCATGTCGCGATGGCACAGCTTGAACCATGCGCGGGCGAAGGCATCCTCGAACGCCGCCGGATCGTTGCGGAACCGTTCGGAAATCTTGCGATATTCCGGGTCCATCTTGAACGCCATGTCGGCGGTCGTCATCATCGTCGGCACGCGCCTGTCCGGGCTGTGCGCGCCGGGAGCCAGGTCTTCCGGCTTCTGGTTCACCGGCTGCCACTGCTTGGCGCCTGCCGGGCTCTTCACCAATTCATATTCATAATCGAGCAACATGTGGAAGAAGCTGTGGTCCCAGGTCCGGGGCGTCGGCGTCCAGGCGCCTTCGATGCCGCTGGTGATGGTGTGATCGCCCACGCCGCTTTCATAGCCGCTCTGCCAGCCAAGGCCCTGCTGCGCGATGTCCGCGCCCTCCGGTTCCTTGCCGACCTTCGACGCGTCGCCCGCGCCATGGGCCTTGCCGAAAGTATGGCCGCCTGCGGTCAGCGCGACCGTCTCCTCATCGTTCATGCCCATGCGCAGGAAGGTTTCGCGGATGTCGCGGGCCGATTGCAGCGGGTCGGGATTGCCGCCCGGCCCCTCCGGATTGACGTAGATGAGGCCCATCTGGATCGCGGCCAGCGGGCTTTCCAGCACCATGTTCTTTTCGGGCTGGATGCGGGTCTCATTGCCTTCCTGGCCGACCCAGAATTCCTCGGTGCCCCAATAGACGTCCTTTTCCGGCTCGAACACGTCGGCGCGGCCACCACCGAAGCCGAAGACCGGGCCGCCCATCGATTCGATGGCGACATTGCCGGCCAGGATCATCAGGTCCGCCCAGCTCAGCGCCTGCCCATATTTCTGCTTGACCGGCCACAGCAGGCGGCGGGCCTTGTCCAGATTGGCATTGTCCGGCCAGCTATTGAGCGGAGCGAAGCGCTGCGATCCGGACGAAGCGCCGCCGCGCCCGTCGCCGGTGCGATAGGTGCCCGCCGAGTGCCAGGCCATGCGGATGAAGAAGGGGCCGTAATGGCCGTAATCCGCCGGCCACCAGGGCTGGCTGTCGGTCATCAGCGCGGTCAGATCGCGCTTCACCGCCTGATAATCCAGCGCCTTGAAGGCGGCCGCATAATCGAAATCGTCGCCCAGCGGATTCCCGGACAGACCGTTCTGCTGAAGGATGTCGAGCGAAAGCTGGTTGGGCCACCAGTCGCGATTGGTGCGCCCCAACAGGGATCGCAGCGCGGCAGGCTCCTTCACGGGACAGGACAGCGGATCATTGCTCGTCTTTGCGTCCATTGCATGATTCCTTTCAGCTTCTCCGGGACCGTGATTTTAGGCGATGCCCGGCGATGGGGAAACATCGGGGGTGGAGGATTTTTCCGATGACTGTGTCGAATTAATTGCATGAGAGAAAATCAAATCCTCCCCATCGCAGATGGGGAGGGGGACCGATCGCAGCGATTGGTGGAGGGGAAATGCGCAACGCCCGACCATTCCCCTCCGCCAGCCCTAAATACTGAACGCGAAATGCCCGGCGCCCTTCTGCAACCGCCGCCAATTCTCCGCATTCATATGGACAAGCGTGTGGTGATCGCCCCCCTCGAACCACACGTCGCGGTCCATCAGCATGTCGTCGTCGATGATGGTCTTCAACCCATAGGCCGCGCCCACGGGCGGGATCGCGCCCAGTTCGCAATCGGGGAAGAGCGCCGCTGTCGTATGCTCTTCCGCCAGCGACACCTCCCGCGCCAGCCATTGCCGCAGGAAATGGAAGCTCACATGCTTGGAGGAGGGCAGCACAGCCAGCATATATTCGTCGCCCGCCTGCACCAGCACGGCCTTCGCGACCTGCCGTCCGGGCACATGGGCCGCCTGCGCCGCCCGCGCCATTTCGCTGGAATGTTCGTGCGGCCATTCGTCGAATCGCGTGCCGCAACGGTCCATATAGCCGCGCAACCTTTGGGAAATCGCCATGACATCCTCCATCGGCCCAATGCCGGGGCGGCGCGGTCAGCCGGGCGTCATGCACGATGGTCTGGCCAACGCCATCCAATGGACAAGAAATAGCAGATTACGCACCGACAACCAATCGATGATGCGGAATGCGGGCATCAGGTGGAGAGCGGACCCATCCTATTCCTCCCCATCGAGAGATGGGGAGGGGGACCGCGCGAAGCGTGGTGGAGGGGAATGGGGCACGACCTCCGAATCTTCCCCTCCACCATCGGCTGCGCCGACGGTCCCCCTCCCCACGCTTCGCGTAGGGAGGATTTTAATGCCCGCTAACGGCCATTCCCCGCATTCCGAATTCTCGCCCTAAAGCAGTTCGACCGCCATCGCCGTCGCTTCGCCGCCGCCGATGCAGAGGCTGGCGACCCCGCGCTTGAGACCGCGATTTTCCAGCGCTGCCACCAGCGTAGCCACGATGCGCGCGCCCGAAGCGCCAATAGGATGACCCAGCGCCGTCGCGCCGCCATTGACGTTCAGCTTCTCCGCCGGAATGCCCAATTCCTTCGCCGCGATCATGGCGACGACGGCGAAGGCCTCATTGATTTCGAACAGGTCGACATCCTCCACCGACCATCCGGCCTTCGCCAGCAGCTTGCGCATGGCGGGCACGGGCGCGGTGGTGAACTTCGCCGGTTCATGGGCATGGGCGGCGGTGGCGACGATCTTCGCCACCATCTTCAACCCCTGCTTTTCCGCCACGCTGCGCCGTGTCATGACCAGCGCAGCCGCCCCGTCCGAAATGGACGAGGAGTTCGCGGCAGTGATCGTCCCGTCCTTCGCGAAGGCGGGCTTCAGCGAAGGGATCTTCTCCGGCTTGGCCTTGCCCGGCTGTTCGTCGGTATCGACCACCACATCCCCGCCGCGCCCGGATACGGTGACAGGCGCGATTTCCCGCTGGAAGGCCCCACTGGCGATGGCGGCGTTGGCGCGGTCCAGCGATCGGATGGCATATTCGTCCTGGTCCGCCCGCGTGAACTGATAGTCGCGCACCGCCTCTTCGGCGAAGACGCCCATCGCCTTGCCGGGTTCATAGGCGTCCTCCAGCCCGTCCATCATCATCGTGTCGACGATGCGGTCATGGCCGATACGCGCCCCGGAACGATGCTTGGGCAGGGCATAGGGCGCGTTGGTCATGCTTTCCATGCCGCCCGCCAGCACGATGTCGGCGGTGCCCGCGCTCAGCGCCTCATAGGCCATGATCGCGGCCTGCATGCCCGATCCGCACATCTTGTTGACGGTGGTCGCCTCGGTGTTGAGGCCCAGACCCGCGCCCAGCGCCGCCTGTCGCGCCGGCGCCTGACCCAGTCCCGCAGGCAGGACGCAGCCCATATAGACGCGGTCCACCGCATCTGCCGCCACCCCTGCGCGCTCCACGGCCGCCCGGACCGCCGCCGCGCCCAGTTCGGTCGCCTTCAGCGGCGACAGCGCGCCCTGAAAACCGCCCATCGGCGTGCGGGCATAGCTTGCGATGATGATCGGATCGTCCTGCATGTTCTTCCTCGAAACTTGTTCGTCCATAATGCACTTGCGGGTGCAGTTGGGGTCGACGCCGCCTTTTTCAAGGCCGGGGATCAAGCCCCCCGGTCAATATGTCGACCATCGTCACCGCGATGGTTTCGACCGGCAATTGCCCTTCGGGATCATGCCAGCGGGCAGGCCAGTTGAGCGCCCCCGCCAGGGTGAAGGCGGCCAGCTTCACATCCACCGGAGCGATGGAGCCGTCGTCGATCGCTTCCTGGATCATCGTCCGCAGCGCGTCGTCGATTTCCCGCTTGAGCTGGCGATAGCGCGGCAGGCTTTCGGGCGACAGCGCCTCCACCCCCGTGCGGATCACGCAGCGGCCGAAATCCTCCATGTTGACTTCGGCGTAGCGGCGCAGGAACCGGGTCAGGCGATGGCGGCCGTCGCCCGGTTCCCGCCGCGCTTCCGCCGCCGCTTCCAGCAATTGATGCAGGCCGATGGTGATGCATTCCAGCAGCACCTGATCCTTGTTGGCCAGATAATGGTAGATGGTCCGCTTCGATATGCCCAGGCTGGCGGCGACATCGTCCAGCGATGTCGCATGAAAGCCCCGCTCGTTGAACATCCGCACCGCCGCGCGCAGCACGGCGTCCCGCTTGGCGGCGCGTTCCGCCTCCTTCTGGGCAGGGGTGCGAAATGGTGAAGCCGACTGCATCGATGACCCTTTTTCCCTTGGCGATAGTCCGTTGACAGGAAACCGGTGAAGACGCAATACACTCATGAGTGCGTGATGCACTATAGAGTTTTACGATTCTGCCGGGAGAGCATGGAATGGATTTCAGGGGACTTGCCGCCATCGTCACGGGCGGCGCATCCGGCCTTGGCGGTGCCACGGCGGAGCGGCTGGCCAGGGGCGGGGCGAAGGTGACGATCTTCGACCTCAACGCCGATCTGGGCGAGGCGCATGCGAAGGCCATCGGCGGCCATTTCATCAAGGTCGACGTGACGAACGAAGCCGCCGTCGACGCCGCGCTGGATGAGGCGGAGGCGCTGAACGGCAAGGCCCGCATCCTGGTCAACTGCGCGGGCATCGGCCCGCCCGCCAAGGTCATCGGCCGCGACGGCAAGGCGATCCCGCTGAACGATTTCTCGAAGATCGTGACCATCAACCTGATCGGCAGCTTCAATGTCCTGTCGAAATTCGCGGCGCGCCTGCACGATGCGGATCCGGTCGGCGGTGAGGAACGCGGCGTCATCGTCAACACGGCCAGCGTCGCCGCCTTCGACGGGCAGATCGGCCAGGCCGCCTATGCTGCGTCCAAGGGCGGCGTGGTCGGCATGACCCTGCCCATCGCGCGCGAATTCGCCCGCTACGGCATCCGCGTGATGACCATCGCGCCGGGCCTGTTCCTGACTCCGCTGCTGGCGTCCCTGCCGCAGGAGGCGCAGGATTCGCTGGGCAGGCAGGTGCCCTTCCCCAGCCGCCTCGGCCACCCCGACGAATATGCGCTGATGGTGGAGCAGATCGTCGCCAACCCGATGCTGAACGGTGAAGTCATCCGCCTGGACGGCGCGATCCGGATGGCGCCGAAATGAGCGCGGCCCACATCGGCGCCGGTCCGGAACGGACGGCGGAGATCGCGGCGAAGGTGGAAGCCTTCGTCCGCGAGGTGGTCGTCCCCTATGAGCGCGATCCCCGCCGCGACCATCATGACTGCCCGACCGAGGAACTGGTCGTCGAATTGAAGGAAAAGGCGCGGGCCGCAGGCGTGCTGACGCCGCATATCCTTCCCGAAGGCGGCCATCTGACGCAGCGGGAGACGGCCATCGTGCTGCGCAAGAGCGGCCTGTCGCCGCTGGGTCCGCTCGCTTGCAACACCGCCGCGCCCGATGAAGGCAATATGTATCTTCTGGGCAAGGTCGGCAGTGCGGAGATCAAAGAGCGCTTCCTGCAACCGCTGGTGGAGGGGCGGGCGCGTTCCGCCTTCTTCATGACCGAACCGGCGGCGGAAAATGGCGCGGGTTCCGATCCGTCGATGATGCGGACCGTCTGCCACCAGGACGGCGATCATTGGGTGATAAGCGGGCGCAAGGCGTTCATCACCGGCGCGCAGGGCGCGAAGGTCGGCATCGTCATGGCGAAGGCGGAGGAGGGGGCGTGCATGTTCCTGGTCGATCTGCCCGATCCGGCGATCCGCATCGATCATGTGCCCAACACCATCGACAATTCCATGCCGGGCGGCCACGCGGTCATCACCATCGACAATCTGCGCGTCCCGGCCAGTCAGATGCTGGGCCGGGCGGGCGAAGGCTTCCAATATGCGCAGGTGCGACTCAGCCCGGCGCGGCTGTCGCATTGCATGCGCTGGCTGGGGGCGTGCATCCGGGCGAATGAGATCGCGGCCGACTATGCCAATCGCCGCCTGGCCTTCGGCAAGACGCTGATCGATCATGAGGGCGTCGGCTTCATGCTGGCGGAAAATCTCATCGATCTGAAACAGGCGGAATTGATGATAGACTGGTGCGCGGACGTGCTGGACAGCGGCGCGCTGGGCACGGTCGAAAGCTCCATGACCAAGGTCGCCGTGTCCGAAGCGCTGATGCGCGTCGCGGACCGCTGCGTCCAGGTGATGGGCGGGGCGGGCGTGACCGGCGACACCATCGTGGAGCAGGTGTTCCGGGAAATCCGGGCCTTCCGCATCTATGACGGCCCGACCGAAGTGCATAAATGGAGCCTGGCCAAGAAGATCAAGCGCGACTGGCGGGAGGCCCAGAGGGAGAAGGTGGCATGAGCGTGGATGCATCCGTCAACGCCGGAACCACCGCCGTGCGGGAGGCCTATCGTTTCGACGAAGCCGCCCTGGCCCGCTGGATGGAGGCGCATGTCGACGGCTATGCCGGGCCGCTCTCCGTCGAGCAGTTCAAGGGCGGCCAGTCCAACCCGACCTACAAGCTGGTGACGCCGCGCCGTTCCTATGTGCTGCGCCGCAAGCCGCCGGGACAGGTGCTGAAGGGCGCCCACGCCGTGGAGCGGGAGGCGCGGGTGCTGTCGGCCCTGGGCGGGACGGGCTTTCCCGTCGCCCATGTCCATGGCCTGTGCACTGACGATAGCATCATCGGCAGTTGGTTCTATGTGATGGAGATGGTTGAAGGCCGCATCTTCTGGGACGCGACCTTCCCCGATGTCGGCCGCGACCAGCGCGCCGCCTATTTCGACGCGATGAACGGCACCATCGCGACGCTCCACCGCCTCGATCCGGAAGCCGTCGGGCTGGGCGACTATGGCCGCCCCGGCAATTATTTCGAACGGCAGATCGCCCGCTGGTCGAAACAATATCTGGAGGATGAGGAGGCGGGGCGCGACCCCGGCATGGACCGGCTGATCGAGTGGCTGCCCACCGCCATTCCGGCGGGCGACGAGACGCGGATCGTCCATGGCGACTTCCGCTGCGACAATATGATCTTCCACCCGACGGAGCCGCGCGTGCTGGCGGTGCTGGACTGGGAATTGTCGACGCTGGGCCATCCGCTGGCCGATTTCGCCTATCATGCGATGATGTTCCGCATGCCGCCGGACATCGTGGCTGGGCTGGGCGGTGCGGACATCGCGGCGCTGGGCATTCCCAATGAAGAGGAATATCGCGCCGCCTATTGCCGCAATGTCGGACGCCCGCCGATTTCCGAAGCGGACTATGCCTTTTGCATCGCCTTCAACTTCTTCCGGCTGGCGGCGATCTTCCACGGCATCAAGGGACGGGTGATCCGGGGAACGGCGGCATCCGCCCATGCGAAGGACCGGCTGGGAAGCCTGCCGCGCCTGATCGACCTGGCGGTGGAGAGAATGGAGGCCTGCCGCTGAACGATCAGCGGCAGAGGGTCTTCGGATCGACCGGGGAACGCGGCCTGGGAATGGCTTCCACGTCGATCTTCCGCTGGCGGGCGGCGCGATCCATCAGCAACTGGTTCCCCGCCCAGGGATCGGGAGCGACATAAGCAGGGTCGCGCTGTGCTTGCGGCAGGCTCACATAATGCGCCCCCGCCGCATCGAGCCTGGCGAGCACATCGGGCAGCGTATCCGCTCCCCAGGCGCTCAGATGCGTCAGCAGCACTTGCGGAATCATGCGGCCATAGACGGCGTGCGAAAGCGCCTTCATGCGCAGGATGCCATCGTCGACGCCCTTCAGATATTGGGCCTTCATGGCCGCAATCGCCTTCCTGTCGCCGGTACGCAGACAGCGCGCATAGGCGTCGCTATAAGCCCAGTCGTCAAAGCTGACGCTGGCCTCCGCGATCCGGTATCCCCGCTCTTTCAGGAAGGCCATGGCGCTGTCATGCTGCGCCTTGTCCCGCCCCGCCGCCATGTTGGGAAATCGGAAATAGCGCCAGTCCGCGCCTTCCATCCGGCTGGCGATCTCCTGCTCGCCGGTCACGACATCGGCCTCCCATGCCTCAAGGGAAGGCGCGCGATTGAGGTTCATGTGGCTGTAGGAATGATTGCCCAGCGAATAGCCTGCGCGCCGCCAGCGATCCAGCACCGCCGCGCCGTCGCTGTCCCGTTCCAATTTGCCGACATTGACCAGACCATAAGCGTCCGGCACCCCATGTCGCTTCAGCGTATGAAGATAGAGATCGGCAATGGCCAGACGGGTCGTGCCGGGGGGCAAATTGCCGTTGCCCGACAGGTCGTCCACCGTGATCGCAATATCGAAGGGCTGCCTGTCATGCGAATAATCGGCGGGATCATGCGGCGCGGCGAGCAACATCATGGCGGCCATGGCCCCCATGCAAGCACCGCCGATCCCCAATAACCGCCTGTTCCATCCTTTGCGGATGAACCGCCGCCATCGATTCTTCAGGGTTGAAATCATTTATAATCCTACGTCCCGTGGAGAATTCGAAATGCCGGGAAATGGCCAATAGCTGACATTAATTCCTCCCTACGCGCAGCGTGGGGAGGGGGACCGCTCGCGAAGCGAGTGGTGGAGGGGAAATTCGGAGGTCGTGCCCCCTTCCCCTCCACCAGCCTTCGGCCGGTCCCCCTCCCCATCTCCCGATGGGGAGGAATAGGATAGGTCCGCTCTCCACCCAAACCAGCCAATCACACATGAAAAATGAACAAATTTATTCTCAGGAATATTCCTCGTTTATTGTCACGACCGAATGATTATTGCTTTCAATATTTCAAATCCGGTACGATTTAAGTAAATTAAATCCAAATCATTGTTATTTCACCATAAAAAACGACGAACATTGCATATTATGCGATATGCCGATTCCACTTCCCCAAGAAATCGGAAAATTTTCTGGTACGAAAAATCCCAACGAACAGCGGAATCGGCAATTCCGTCGATCTTCATGAATTGGGGACGCAAGATGCACTATCGCGTGCTTCTTTACTTGATAAGGACGGCTGCAATCCTTCGCGAAGATAAGGAAGCAATAGCGGAAACATTTCGGCGGACGCGACATGATCTGCGGATCGTCCGCGCATGATTAAGCAATATCGCACGGATATTGACGGACTGCGGACCGTAGCGGTCATTCCGGTCGTCATCTTCCATCTGGGAACCAGCCTCTTCTCCGGCGGTTTCGTCGGCGTCGATGTGTTCTTCGTAATCTCCGGCTTCCTCATCACGCAAACGCTTCTAGGCGAGCAGGGCGCATGGCGCGACGCGCTGTTCGATTTCTACAAGCGGCGCATCAAGCGCATCTTCCCGGCGCTGTTCGCTCTCTACCTGATCGTGATGCTCGCCGCCTGCACGCTGCTGATGTCGGATCAGGCGACGGAGGTGTCCCGGTCGATCATCGCCTCCATATTCTTCGTCTCGAACATGCTATTCTACGGCCAGAGCGGCTATTTCGACGGCGAACTGGACAGCAACCCGCTGCTGCACACCTGGTCGCTCTCGGTGGAGGAGCAATTCTACATCTTCTTCCCGCTGCTGATCTTCTTTACCCGTAGCTGGTCCGCCACGCACCGGCGCCAACTGGTCTGGGCGTTGACGCTGGCCAGCTTCGTCGCGGCGCAATGGATGGTGTCGCGCAACGCCAGCGCGGCTTTCTACCTCATTCCCTTCCGCACCTGGGAACTGGCCATCGGTTCGCTGCTGGCGATGGGCGCGATCCCGGCCCCGCGCCGTCAGTGGCAGGCGGAAATCGGCGTCGTGGCCGGGCTGGCGCTGATCGCCTGGTCCGTTCTCTTCTACAACAAGGCCACAACTTTCCCCGGCGCGTCCGCCCTTGTCCCCTGCTTTGGCGCAGGCCTCGTCCTGCTCTGCGGGCAGCGGGGAACCACATGGGGCGGCCGCCTGCTTTCGCTGCCGCCGATGCGCTTCATCGGCCTCATTTCCTATTCGCTCTACCTCTGGCACTGGCCGATCATCGTCTTCTATCGCCAGATCGACAGCCGCCTGGACAATGTGGAGCGGCTGGGCCTGCTGATCGCGGCCATCTTTGCGGCGACGCTCTCCTGGGCCTTCGTGGAAAAGCCGTTCCGCCGGTCGAGCCGCCTGACCTCCCGCGCCGTGGTGGCGCGGGGCACGGCCGCCATGGCGGCCTGCGGCGCGGCCGTGCTGTCGCTCGCCCTGCTCAGCAATAGCCTCTATCCCATATCCGCGCAGGCGCGCGACGTGCTGGCCTATGGCGAGCGGACGGGGCGGACGGAAATGATGCGCACCGGCTCCTGCTTCCTGACGACGCAGAACCGCCTGTCGGACTATTCGGTCGAAAAATGCCTGACGGCCGCCCATGACAAGCCCCGCCTGCTCATCATCGGCGACAGCCATGCCGCCCATCTCTATTATGGGCTGAACCATGCGCTGCCGAACATGCATGTGCTCCAGGCGACGGCGGCGGGGTGCAAGCCGCTGATCCACAGTCGCGGCGATGCGCGCTGCCTGGCCCTGATGCAGCGGGTCTTTTCCGAATATCTGCCCCGGCTGCGCCCGGACATGGTCGTGCTTTCGGCCCGCTGGCTGGACAAGGATGTTCCCGATGTCGAACAGACCGTCCGGCTGATCCGGCAGGCCGCGCCCCATGTCATCGTGTCCGGGCCGATCGTGGAATATGACCAGGCATTGCCGCGCCTGCTGGCCAAGCATATCGACCAGGCCGAACCGCTGGCCACGCACAGAAACGGGCAGGTGGCCAAAGTCGACCAACAGCTCGCCGCGGCGATGAAGCGGGCCGATATCCCCTATTTCTCGACCTATCGCAGCCTTTGCGCGACCGATTGCCGCCTCTGGGTGAAGTCGGGCGTGCCCGTCCAGTTCGACTATGGCCACTTGACGCAACAGGGATCGATCTTCATCGCCGACCTGATGGCCCGCGACATTTGCCCTCAACTCGCCGCCATGCCCAAGGCGCCGGACATGGCTGGACTTTAGATCAGGGATTTAGTCGGGCGAGTAACATACCAACCATTCGAAATATAGGATGACAGGCCTGACCTGCCTTCCTTTGATTTCCTGACCAGCAGTTTGAATTTTCAGCGCTTATGGAAAAAGTGGTGGCATGGCGGGTTGCACCGCGACATAAGAGGTCATGGCCGAGAGACCCGTCCCCTCCGATGATCCATTGGTGACCGATGCGGGGGGAGGGGCCCGGCGCACCCGCTTCGAGGACAAGAAGCAGCGGATATTGGATGTCGCGACGGTCCTGCTGAACGAGCGGGGCGTGACGGGCATGACCTTTCAGGAGGTCGCCCAGGCCCTCTCGCTCAAGACGACGAGCGTCATCTATTATTTCCGCTACAAGGAACTGCTCGCCGCCGCCGTGCTGGAGGACAGCATAGAGCGGCTGCACGCCATGGTCCGGGAGGCGGGGACGGAACCGACGCCGGAGGCGCGGGTCGAGAAATATCTGGCCCTCTTCTTCGACCGGACGGCCCGATCCCTGCGGAAGGAAATGCGCCCGCTTGCGAATTTCTCGGAAATCCGGGCGCTTGACGAGGAATATCGCCTGCCCTTGATCGCCCAATATCAGGCCTTGTTCCGGGATGTCCGCGAATTTTTCGGGACGAGCGACGACCCCGACCGGAAACGCGTGCTGACGGCGCGGACGCAGCTTCTGAACGAATCCCTCTTCTGGGCGACCTTCTGGCTGCCCCATTACGCGCTGGGGGATTTCGACAGCGTCCGCCGTCGCATGTTCGACATATTGCGGGAGGGCATCGGCGCGAAGGGCCTGGAATCAAGGGCCTGCCCGCTCACGCTGGAGGAGGCGCTGGACGCCGCGCCGCTCCAGTCGCCCTTCATGCGGATCGCGACCAGGCTCATCAACGAGCATGGTTACAAGGGCGCCTCGGTCGACAGCATCATGCGGGAGATGAACCTCACCAAGGGCAGCTTCTACCATCATAATGAGGCGAAGGACGACCTCATCCTGGAATGTTTCCGGGAAAGCTACCGCCGCCTGACCCGTCTCCAGATCGCGGTGGACGCGCGGGGAGGGACGCGATGGCAGCGGTTGGAAAATGGGATCGCGTCCGTCCTGGTCCTCCAGTTCGCGAGCGACCATCCTCTCCTGCGCTCGACCGCGCTGCAGGCGATGCCCGCCGCGCTCCGCGCCGAGGCGCTGGAACTCAGCAACCGGGAGGCCCTGTGGCTGGCCGGCGCGCTGCTGGACGGCATGCGGGAAGGGTCCGTCCGCCTGATCGATCCCGCCATCGCCGGGCATATCATCATGTCGACCATCAATTCGGCCTATGACGTGCGCGGCTGGGCCGCCGGCCAACCGCTCGAATTGGCGGTATCGCGCTTCGCCGGGCTGCTGACGAAGGGCATATTCGATTAGAGCAGGCGCCATCCCATTCCTCCCCATCGACAGATGGGGAGGGGGAGCGCTCGCGTAGCGAGTGGTGGAGGGGAAAATTCGCAGGTCGCGCCTTTCCCTCCACCAGCCTGCGGCCAATCCCCCCTAAAAGCCAAACCTTCCCCATCCCAAATATTGCTGCGTCTTTTCTCTACCCGCTCGGTTGCGAAACCCGCCGCGCAGGCGCTAAGGAGGGGGCCATGCACAGCCCTCCCATCCCCCGCCACCCTCTGCGCTTCGGCAATTTCCGCGCCTATCTGCTGGGGCGGCTGACGGCGGTTCTGGCGCAATATAGCATGATGATCGTGCTGGCGTGGCAGGCCTATAATGTCGCCCGCGAAACCATGAGCACGGGCGCCGCCGCCGCCCAGCTTGGCCTGATCGGCCTGGCGCAGTTCCTGCCGCTCTTCTTCCTGACGCCCGTGACCGGATGGGTGGCCGATCATTTCGACCGCCGCATGATCACCCGCTTCACCCTGCTGCTGCTGGTGCTGGCGTCGGGCACCCTGGCCTTCGCCACTTATGAAGGCTGGGTCAGCCTGCCGCTGATCTTCGGCATCGCCGCGATCGTCGGCATTGCCCGCGCCTTCAACGGCCCGGCTTATAGCGCGCTCGCTCCCAATCTGGTGCCCCGCGAAGTGCTGCCCAACGCCATCGCCATTTCCAGCGTCATGTGGCAGGCGGGCATGATCGCGGGTCCGGCGCTGGGCGGCTATGCCTATGCGGTGCAGCCCTGGGGCGCCTATGCGCTGGCGTCGGGGCTGTTCGCCGTCGCCCTGCTCTGCATGATGCTGATCGGCCCGGTGCCCCAGCCGCCCCGCGACACCAGCCGCCATCCGGTGCGCCAGATGATCGACGGCCTGACCTATGTCCGCACCAACCGGCTGGTGCTGGCCACCATCACGCTGGACCTGTTCGCGGTGCTGCTGGCGGGCGCGACGGCGCTGCTGCCCGTCTATGCCCGCGACATATTGCATGTGGGATCAGCGGGCCTGGGTCATCTGGCGGCATCCCCCGGCATCGGCGCGGCCGTCACCGCGCTCTTCTTCTCCTTCCGCCCCATGAAGACGGAGGTGGGTCTGAAGATGCTGGCCTCCGTCATCCTATTCGGCATCGCCACCATCGTCTTCGGCGCCACCGCCTTCCTGCCGCGCAGCATCGCGATAGAGGTCGGCATCGGCGCGCTGATCCTGCTGGGGTCGGCCGACATGGTGTCGGTCTATGTCCGCCAGTCGCTGATCCAGCTTCACACCCCCGACGAGATGCGCGGCCGCGTGTCCAGCCTGTCGCAACTCACCATTTCCGCGTCCAACGAACTGGGGGAGGCGGAATCCGGCTTCCTGGCCGCGCTGGTCGGCCCGGTCGCGGCGGTGATCGGCGGCGGCATCGGCGCCATCGTCATAACCCTCATCTGGGCGAAGCTCTTTCCAGAACTCCGCCTTGCCCGTACCTTCGACCCACCTGAAACAAAGGCGGCCGAATCCCCCCAGGAGCCGAAATCCACGCAGGAGACAGTGCAATGAAGGCATCCAGCATCTTGGAAACCATCGGCAATACGCCGCATATCCGCGTCAACCGGCTGTTCGGCGACGCAGAAGTGTGGATCAAGTCCGAACGGTCCAACCCCGGCGGCTCGATCAAGGACCGGATCGCTCTTTCCATGATAGAGGCGGCCGAGGCATCGGGCGACCTGAAGCCCGGCGGCACCATCATCGAACCGACGTCCGGCAATACCGGCGTGGGCCTGGCCATGGTCGCGGCGGTCAAGGGGTATAAGCTGATCCTGGTCATGCCCGAAAGCATGAGCCTGGAACGCCGCCGCCTGATGCTGGCCTATGGCGCCCGCTTCGACCTGACGCCGCGGGAAAAGGGCATGAAGGGCGCCATCGAGCGCGCGCTGGAACTGATCGACCAGACGCCCAATAGCTGGATGCCGCAGCAGTTCGAAAATCCCGCCAATATCGACGTCCACGTCCGCACCACGGCGCAGGAGATCGCCGCCGACTTCGCCGACGCGCCGCTCGACGCGCTGATCACGGGCGTCGGCACCGGGGGGCACATCACCGGCGTGGCGCAGGTGCTGAAATCGCTCTGGCCCAATTTGAAGGTCTATGCGGTCGAACCGACCCTGTCCCATGTCATCAGCGGCGGCCAGCCCGGCCCGCACCCGATCCAGGGCATCGGCGCGGGCTTCATCCCGGCCAACCTCCACACCCAGTTGCTGGACGGCGTGATTCAGGTCGACCCCGCCGACGCCAAGGAATATGCCCGCCGCGCCGCGCGGGAGGAAGGCGTGCTGGTCGGCATCTCCTCCGGCGCGACGCTGGCCGCCATTGCGCAGAAGCTGCCGGAACTGCCGGCGGGCAGCCGCGTTCTGGGCTTCAACTATGACACGGGCGAACGCTATCTGTCGGTGCCCGATTTCCTGCCCGAATAAGGCCGGGAACAGGCCAGAGCCGGACCGGGCATGACCGACGCTTCCACCACCGGCCAGCCGCATCGCGCGATGTGGCTGATCTGGCTTGCGCTGTTCGTCGGCCTGCCCGCCCTCGTCGCTGCATGGGAGGCGCGGGCGCCGCTAAGCCAGTCGCGCCCCACCGCCGCCCGGCTCCAACGCCCGGCCACCCCACCCCCGGCGGTCGCGCCCGTCCGGCTCTATGCGCTGGACCGCGATCAAGCGCGGTCGTTCAACGCCGCCATTCCCTTTTCCCGCCTGCCCAATCCGGCGGCGCGCCCCTTCCTCTTCTCAGGATCGCCCACCGATCTCGCCCGCGCCATCGACTGTCTGGCGGCCGCGCAAATCTATGAGGCGGGCGACGACGCCGTCGGCGAGCGCGCCGTCGCGCAGGTGGTGCTGAACCGCGTGCGCCATCCCGCCTTCCCGAAGACGGTTTGCGGCGTCGTCTTCCAGGGACAGGAACGGGCGACCGGATGTCAGTTCACCTTCACCTGCGACGGCGCTCTAGCCCGCACGCCGACCCAGGCGGCGTGGGAAAGGGCGCGGGACATCGCGAAATCGGCGCTGGCGGGCAAGGTCTATAAACCCGTCGGCTACGCCACCCATTATCACACCGACTGGGTCGTCCCCTATTGGAGCGGCAGCCTGGACAAGATCGGCGCCGTCGGCGCGCATCTCTTCTTCCGCTGGCGGGGCTGGTGGGGGACGCCGCCTGCCTTCCGCCGCGCCGGGGACAATGGCGAGCCGCTGGTCCAGCGGATCGCCCGCCTGTCCGCCGCGCATCAGGGCGGGCCGGACGCGCCCGGCGCCCTCTCGCCGCTGGTCCTGGCGGGCGGCGCGGCGGCGGACCTCGCCGCCCGGCCGCAGCAGATGATCGGCACGGAATCGCTGGGCCAGATGATGGCGGGCGTACGCCTGATCGCCATCGCGCCGGGGGCCAAGAGCTTCCTGGTCGAACTGGGCCGCACCGCCGTGCCCGATAGCTGGCCGACGCTGGCCCAGACCTTCTGCGCCGGGCGGCCGGAATGCCGGATCATGGCATGGCGGGCGGGCACCGCGCCGGGCGGCCTGCCCCTGTCAGGCGATCAGATGGAAAGCATGGCCTTCGCCTATATCCACAACAGCGCGACGGGTTTGCAGCGGTCGCTCTGGAACTGCCTCCAGACGCAGCGAGCCAACAAGGATGAATGCATGCGCCAGCGCATTCCGACGGCTCCCGCGCCCGAACTGGCGGGCGTGCGGCGCAAGGAACGATTCGAAGTGGTGAAGATTGCGCCGCCACCACCCGTCGTCGCTGCACCAGCCAAGCCATAGCGCGGGTTTCTAATCCTCCCCATCTGTCGATGGGGAGGATTTAATGAAGGCAAATGCCCGCTCCAGCCCATTCCGAATTCGCCACCCACACTCAGAATATGCGCACTTTTCAACCCATGATCGCACCCTCTATCTCCCCACTACAACAGGGTTAAGCATGTGTTGATGACCGCCTGTACAAGGCGTCTTCTAAGTCCTTGATCATATTCGCTTTGTGATCGCCCCAGTCCGATGATAGAAACAGGCGCTGTTTTCGATGCAAAAGGCTGTCGATGGACAAGAAATTGGCAAGCGAACGAATCGCCGAGCAAAAGGCGCTGGCGGCAAGGTGGAGCATCGCCGCCGAGGCTATGGAGGCAATGGCGGGGACGCGGTCGCTGGAAGCGATAACGCATGTATTGCGCGCCTTTGCCCGCCGCGCCGTGGGGGCGGACGGCATAACGGTCGTCCTGCGCGACGAAGACCAATGCCATTATATCGCCGAGGATTCGATGGAGCCGCTCTGGGCGGGCCAGCGCTTTCCCGCCGCCAGTTGCGTGTCGGGCTGGGCCATGGAAAATCGTCAAACGGCCGTCATTCCCGATGTCTTCGACGATCCGCGCGTGCCGGTGGAGGCGTATCGCACCACCTTCGTCCGGTCCATGCTGATGGTGCCGATCGGCCGGGTCGACCCCATCGCGGCCGTCGGCGCCTATTGGTCCGAATTCGGCCAGCCCACCGACAATGAGATCGCCCTGCTGGAGGCGCTGGCCCGCGCCGCCTCCACCGCGCTGGAAAACGGCCGGCTCTTCGCCTCGCTGGAGGCGCTGAACGACCAGCTCGAACATCGCGTGCGGGAACGCACCAGGGAACTGGAACGGTCGCAGGACAGTCTGCGCCAGGTTCAGAAGCTGGACATGCTGGGCCAGTTGACCGGCCATGTCGCCCATGATTTCAACAATCTGCTGATGCCGATCGTCGCCGGGCTGGACCTGATCCTGTCGGGAAAGCGGACGCCCGAATCCATCGAGCGGCACGCTAATATCGCCATGCAGGCGGCGGAAAGCGCCCAGACCCTGGTCCAGCGGCTGCTGACCGTCGCCCGCCGCCAGCCGCTGGCGGTCAAGGCGGTCGATCTGCCCGATCTGCTGGGCGGCATGCAGGCCCTGCTGGCCAGCACGCTGGGACCGCGGATCGCCCTGTCGGTCGACCTTCAGCCGCTGCTGCCGCCGGTCCGCGCCGACGCCCACCAGCTTGAGGTCGCGTTGCTCAACCTGGCGGTCAACAGCCGCGACGCCATGCCCGACGGCGGCGCCCTCAGCATAGTGGCGGAAGCCCTGCAAAGCCGCCTGCCCGCCGGGCTGGCGCCCGGTCGCTACGTCCGCCTTACCGTCACCGACAGCGGGGCGGGCATGGCCCCGGCGGTCAGGGCGGCGGCAATGGAGCCCTTCTTCACAACCAAGCCGTCCGGCCACGGCACGGGGCTGGGCCTGTCGATGGTCCACGGCCTTGCCGGCCAGTTGGGCGGTACGGTGGAAATCGACAGCGCCGTGGGCAGGGGCACCAGCATCCGCCTCTGGCTCCCGGTGGAAAGCGCCCCTAGCGCGAAGGCCGAACCCCCACCAACGGAAGCGGGCGACAAGGCGCATTCGGGCAAGGTGCTGCTGGTGGACGACAACGACCTTGTCCGCAGCAGCACCCGCGAGATGCTGGTGGACATGGGCTATGTCGTGGTCGACACCGACCGCGCCGAAAGCGCCCTGCGCATCATCGAGTCCGGCGACCGGCCCGACATCCTCGTCACCGATCATATCATGCCGGGCATGACCGGCGTGGAACTGGCGCTGCGCCTGCGCGTCGACCATCCGGACATCGCCCTGCTGATCATATCGGGCTATGAGGGGGTCGACCTGATCGCGCCCGACATCACCCGCCTGTCAAAGCCCTTCCGGCACAATCATCTTCAGGCCTGCATCGCGGCGGCGCGCGCTCAGGTGGCCGATCCCGGCCCCGTTTCCGGCGGCATGCCCCCTCATGGAAACAGTCCGCGCAGATGATTGGCCGCGCCGACGCGGCTTAGCGCCTCGATCATGGCGGCGGTGCGCAGGTCGACCTTCTCCGCCTGGGCGCGGCGCTGCGTTCGGGCGAGCGCGTCGGTCAATATGTCGCGCATGCGCAGGTTGATCTCCTCCAGTGGCCAGGTCAGGTTCTGAAGGCCCTGCACCCATTCGAAATAGGACACGATGACGCCGCCCGCATTGGCGAGGATATCGGGCAGCACGATGATTCCCCGCGCCTGCAACATGTCGTCCGCCTCCAGCGTGGTCGGTCCATTGGCGCCTTCCGCCACGATCCGGCAATTGATCCGCGATGAATTTTCAGCGGTGATCTGGTTCTGCAAGGCGCAGGGCGCCAATATGTCGCAATGCAGTTCCAGCAGGTCGCGGCTGGGGATGATCTCGCCGTGGGGACAGCCGAAAAGCTGCCGGTGCTGGCGCACATGGTTCTTCAGCAGATCGATCGGCAACCCCTTGGGATTGTGCAGCGCCACGCTGGCGTCGCTGATGCCGACGATCTTCGCCCCGGCTTCGGCCAGGAATGTGGCAGCGTGCATGCCGACATTGCCGAACCCCTGCACCACGGCGGTCGCGCCGTTCAGGTCCAGGCCGATCTGCCGGCACGTTTCGCTCACCAGATAGGCGAGGCCCCGCCCGGTCGCCTCATGACGGCCCAGCGATCCGCCCAGCACCACCGGCTTGCCCGTCACCACCGACGGCACGGAATAGCCGACATGCTCGCTATAAGTGTCCATGATCCAGGCCATGACCTGCGCGTCCGTCCCCATGTCGGGCGCGGGAATATCCTTGTCAGGCCCGATCATGCCGATGAATTCCGAGGTATAGCGGCGGGTGAGCCGCTCCAGCTCATCCTTGCTGAGCGCCGCCGGATCGACCCGGACCCCGCCCTTGGCCCCGCCGAAGGGCAGCTTCGCCAGCGCGCATTTCCACGTCATCCACATGGAAAGGGCGGCGACTTCGCCCAGGCTGACGTCGGGATGATAGCGCAACCCGCCCTTGGTCGGCCCCATGGTCAGCACATGCTGCACCCGATAGGCGAAGACGGTCTCGACCTGATCGATGCCGTCCCGCTTGAAGGGCAGGGCGGCGATCTGCGTCCGTTCGGGAAACAGCAGGCGCTGCCGGATATTGGGGTCCAGCCCGGCGATATGGGCGGCCTTCAGAAATTGCTGCTGGGCCAGGTGCAGCATGGCCGAAGACCATTCCGCCCCCCGCGCATGGGTGCGTTCCATCGCATAGTGGATCGACCGGATCAGCGTCGCGCTGTTGATGCCGTCCTTCAGCAGATAATCTTCCGCCCCGCCTTCCACCGCCTTGCTGGCCAGCCCGACATCGTCCATCGCGCTCTGGATGATGATCGGCGTCTGCATGTCATGCGCCCGGACGCGGTAGAATGTGTCCAGCGCCGTGCTGTCCGGCAGCATCAGGTCCAGCAGGACGACATCGATCCCGCCCAGCGCCAGCCGCTCCAGCGCCCGCTCCAGCGTGCTCGCCAGCACGGTTTCGAACACCGGATTGTCGGATCGGCCCAGCAGCTTCTCGATCAGCCGGGAATAGACCGGATTATCCTCGACCAGCAGGACGGTGATGCGCTTGTGCGTCATGGCCTTCGCTCCGTTTTTCAAGAGTTTTGCGTGTCCCTGGTCTCATCGGGATTGCGGTCGCCCACCCGCGCGATCAGTTCGCTCAGCAGGCTTTCGACCTCGAAGCGCAGCAGGGTCCAGCCGTCCTCGACATCCCGGAAATTGCCGTCCGCGCCCATTTCCTCCAGGCGGAAGGCGGCGGCTCCCGCTTCCGACGCGGCGAAGATATGCGCCGACCCCTTCAGGCTGTGCGCGGCCCGCCGCAGCTCCCGCGCATCCCTGCGGTCGATCGCGGCGCGGACCTGCCGCATCATCTCCGGACATTCGTCGATGAAGACGCCCGCCAGTTCAATCAGCAGGCCCTCGTCCCCATCGGCGTTCTGAAGCGCCTTGGCCCAATCAAGAAGCGTGCTCATGGCCCGGAACCTTCCTCGCTATGGGGCTTCGCCGCGCTGGCGAACCGTCCCTCCACCACCTCGTAAAAATCCTCCGCCCGCAACGGCTTGGAGATATAATCGTCCATCCCCGCCGCCAGGCATCGTTCGCGGTCGCCCCGCATCGCATGCGCCGTCATCGCGACGATGGGCATATGTTGCCCGGTGCCGCGTTCCCGTTCGCGAATGGCGGCGGTGGCCTGGAAACCGTCCATTTCCGGCATCTGCACGTCCATCAGCACCACGTCGAAACTGTCCTGCGCCAGCGCCTCCACCGCCTGCGCACCGTCGCCGACGATCTTCACCCGATGGCCCCGCTTCTCCAGCAGGCGCAGCGCCAGCCGCTGGTTGACGGCATTATCCTCCGCCACCAGCACGTGCAGCGACGGCCGGTCGTGCGGCGCCGGTTCGGGCGGGGCGGTTTCCTCCCGCACGGTCACCTTCAGCACGGCGAAAATGGCCTCCAGCAATTCGGACTGGCGCACCGGCTTCAGCAGGAAGGCGGCGATGCCGGTCGCCCAGTTGCGGCGGGCCATCTCATCCTTCTGCGCGGAGGAGAGCATGATCACCGCCGGGCGTTCGTCCCCGCCGCTCCGCGCTATCTCCTTCGCGACGGCAAAGCCGTCCATGTCCGGCATCATCATGTCCAGCAGCACCAGCCGCAGCGGACGGCCGATCCCCGCCGCGTTGCGCAGCGCGGCCAGCGCCTTGGGGCCGCTCTCCACCGCCAGCGGCTTCATGCCCCAGCCGCGGATTATCTCATCCAATATGCGCCGGTTGGTGGCGTTGTCGTCGACGATCAGCACGGGCAGGCCGTGCAGCGAGGGCTGTTCTGCGGGTGGATGGGCCGGTTCCCCCTGCGCCAGCGCGAAGGCTATGGTGAAATGAAAGACGCTGCCCCGGCCGACGCTGCTGTCCAGTTCCAGCCGCCCGCCCATCAACTGCACCAGTTGCGACGCGATGGTCAGGCCCAGGCCGGTGCCGCCGAAACGCCGGGTGAAGGATGTGTCGGCCTGCGAAAAAGCCTCGAAGATAAGCTTCCGCTTGTCCGCCGCGATGCCCGGCCCCGTATCGCTGACGGCGAAGCGCAACCGGACCTGCTGATCCTCCATCCGCTCCACCGCCACGTCCATGACCACCTCGCCCCGCTCCGTGAAGCGCAGCGCATTGCCGACAAGGTTGATCACCACCTGCCGCAACCGGTGCGGGTCGCCCTCCAGCGCGTCGGGCACGTCCAGCGCGACATGGCAGGCCAGTTCGATCCCCTTTTCGGTCGCCCGCCCGGCAAAGGCCTGCAACGTGTCGGCCAGTTCGTCGCGCAGGCTGAAGGCGACATGCTCCAGTTCCAGCCGCCCCGCCTCGATCTTCGAAAAGTCGAGAATGTCGTTGATCAGGTGCAGCAGGGCGTCCGCCGACTGCGTGATCATGGCCAAATATTCCCGCTGCGACGCGTTCAGCCTTGTGTCGCTCAGCAATTCCGACGCGCCGATGACGCCGTTCATGGGGGTGCGTATCTCATGGCTCATATTGGCCAGGAACTGGCTCTTGGCGCGGGTGGCTTCCTCCGCCCGGTTCTTGGCGGCGCGCAATTCCGTTTCGGATTCCTCCAGCTGGATCGTCCGCTCCTCCAGCCGCATGTTGACGCCGCGCAGTTCCGCCGTGCGCTGCGCCACCACCTGCTCGGTGCGCGCCCGCTGGTTGGCGAGGGAGACGAGGTAGATGAAGAGGATCAGCGTGACGGCCAGCCCGCCCGCCAATGCGATGGCGGGCGTGGTGGCCGCCCGCCTGTCGCCATAGGCGTCGGTCGCGGCGGTGTAGATGGTGAAGACGCTGTTGCCGATCACCAGCGAACTGGAATGGAACAACCCCGAATCCATGGCCGGACCGGCGCCCGGCTTTCGCTTCGCCTTGCTGCCGGGCGCCATGATCGACAACAGCACCCGCTGCGCCGCCGGGGCGGAGGAATCGAGCAGATAGAGGTCGACGCCCTTCCGGGGCATCAGGTCGATCGCGCCCTGGACCACGTCGCCGATCCGCAGCACGGCGACGACGAACCCTTTGAGATGCTTGCGGCGCTGATCCACGGCGACCTGCTCCCCGCCGTCATAGACCGGGGCGAACAGGGCGATGCGGGGCGTATCGTCGGCCATAGGCGGCAGGCGGATATGGGCGGCTGCGTTGATCTCCCCGCTGTCGCGGGCGGCCATCATCGCGGCGCGCGCGAACGGGTCCGATCCCCAGTCGAAACCCAGCATCTCCGGCGTACCGTCCATGGCCGATTCCGCGTAGACGACGGGGAAATAGCTGCCGCGCCGCTCCGCCTGAACGGCCATGCCGTGGGCGTCGGCCTGGGTGAAGCGGAAGGCCGCGCTACTTTCCTCCCAGTCCCGGCGCTCCCCACCGGGGACATGGGGCGCCCATTGCACGGAATCCAGGCTGGACAGGCCGGTCAGATAGACTTTGGCAAAGGCCCTGAACTCTTCCGGGGCGACATTCTGCGACGCCCGATAATATCCCAGCAGGGCGCGCATCACGCTGGTTTCGGAAAAGAATTGCCGCTTGATGCCCTCGGCGCGCTGTTCGGCCTCCAGCGTGAATTCGGTTTCGGTCGACCGGCTCTGGCCCAGCACGAGCCATTGCCAAACGCCCAGCGTCAGCAGCAGGCTGACGATCCCGACCATCAGGGCGAACCCATATTGCGCGCCGCCCTTCAGCCAGTTCCGGCCGCTGGACGCCTTGGGTTTGGCGGAGGGCAGGGGGGAGGGGGCCGGTCCGCTCATGACTGGCCGCCCCTTGCTGGAACGGGCTGCCATTCGCGGACCTGCCGCTGCGCTTCGGCGATCTGCGCGGGCGTCATGCCCCGCGACAGGCGGCCGATATTCTGGCTGGCCTTGGCGCGCAGCTTCGGCTCGCGGGCATTGGCCTGACCCAGCGCGAACCATTTATAGGCGACCACGGAATCGCGGGCCACGCCTTGGCCCGCGCCATAGATAATGCCCAGTTGCACCTGCGCCTCCGCGCTGCCCTGGGATGCGGCGCGTTCGAACCAATAGACCGCCTTCAACGGACTCCGGCTGACGCCCTGCCCGATCATGTAGAGCACGGCCAGCGTGAATTGCGCGCCGACATGGCCCTGTTCGGCGGCCCTGGTATACCATCGCGCCGCCTCCACCAGATCCTGATCGACGCCGAATTCCCGCAGATAGATTTCGCCCAGATTATATTGGGCGTCCGCCACTCCCAGCGCGGCGGCCCGGCGGAACCATTTCATCGCCGCCTTATAGTCCCGGCTCGCGCCCTGGCCGCGCAAATACATGCGGCCCAGGCTGTTCTGCGCGCGGGGATCGCCGTCGTCCGCCAGCGACTGATACAGGCGCATGGCGTCGGCATAGTCGCCTCGCCGATAGGCGGCGGCGGCATCCTCGAACGGCCCCGCCGGACATGGCAGGGGAACAAGCAGCAGGCAGAAGAACAGCGCCCATCGCGGACAAGGGAAACCCACAGCGGCGAGCGCGCCCGCCCCCTGCCTTTCGGGGCCCCATTCTCTGCTCCGGCGCCACATATGACACCTCTCCGGCCCGCCATGCCGGATCGAGTCCGTCACGGATGGGCTGACGGCATGTTAACCCAGAAGAGACCGGAAGGCTCGCCGTTTTGCAGGGACGGCAATGGCGTCCTTGGGATAGCGCCTCAGCGCGTCGCCCTGTTCCGCTTCAATCCAGCATAGAGTGGTCCTGGGCGCGCGGACAAATTCGGAATACCGGGAATTGGCCAATAGCGGACATCAATTCCTCCCTACGCGCAGCGTGGGGAGGGGGACCGCCGCCGAAGGCGGTGGTGGAGGGGAAATTCGCAGGTCGTGCCCCATTCCCCTCCACCAGCCTTCGGCTGGTCCCCCTCCCCATCTCCCGATGGGGAGGAATAGGATAGGTCCGCTCCCCACCCAAATCAGCCCTTCCCCGGCATTCCAATCATTCACGCGCCCTAAACCGTATAATGCGCGCTCGTCTTTGCCGCGACTTCCTCCACCGTCACGCCCGGCGCGCATTCGATGAGCCGGAACGGACTGTCATGGTCAGGCCGCTGGAACACGGCAAGGTCGGTGACGATCATATCGACCACATTCTTCCCCGTCAGCGGCAGCGTGCAGGCCGGGATGAACTTCGGGCTGCCGTCTTTCGACGTGTGCTCCATCACGACGATGATCTTCTTCACCCCCGCGACCAGATCCATCGCGCCGCCCATGCCCTTGATCATCTTGCCGGGGATCATCCAGTTGGCGATGTCGCCATTTTCCGCGACTTCCATCGCGCCCAGCACGGTCAGGTCGATATGCCCGCCCCGGATCATCGCGAAACTGTCGGCGCTGGAGAAATAGACCGACTGCGGCAATTCGCTGATGGTCTGCTTGCCCGCATTGATCAGGTCCGCATCCTCTTCCCCCTCATAGGGAAAAGGCCCGATGCCCAGCATGCCGTTTTCCGACTGGAGCGTCACCTCCACGCCCGGCGGAATATGGTTCGCCACCAGCGTCGGAATGCCGATGCCCAGATTCACATAGAATCCGTCCTGCAATTCCTTGGCCGCCCGCGCGGCCATCTCGTCCCTCGTCCAGCCTTTGCTTTCCTGGGGCATCATGCAGCCTCCCTCTGGCGAACGGTGCGGAATTCGATCTTCTTGTCATAGGGCGCGCCGACGATCATGCGCTTGACGTAGATGCCCGGCAGGTGGATCGCATCGGGATCGAGACTGCCGGTCGGCACCACTTCCTCCACCTCCGCCACGCAGATCTTCGCCGCCGTCGCCATGGGCTGGTTGAAATTGCGCGCCGTCTTGCGGAAGATCAGGTTGCCGCTCTCATCGGCCTTCCAGCCCTTGACGATCGCCACATCGGCAAAAATGCCGCGCTCCAGGATATAATCCTGCCCGTCGAAATTCTTGACCTCCTTGCCCTCGGCAACGGCGGTCCCAACGCCCGTCTTGGTGTAAAAGCCCGGAATCCCCGCGCCGCCAGCCCGGCACCGCTCCGCCAGCGTGCCCTGCGGACAAAATTCCACTTCCAGCTCGCCCGCCAGATATTGCCGCTCAAACTCCTTATTCTCGCCGACATAGCTGGAGATCATCTTCTTCACCTGCCGCGTGCGCAGCAGCTTGCCCAGCCCCTCGCCGTCGATCCCGGCATTGTTGGAGGCGATGGTCAGATCCTTGACCCCCGAATCCCGGATCGCGTCGATCAGCCGCTCCGGAATTCCGCACAGCCCGAAACCGCCCGCGCACAGATGCATCCCGTCGAAGAGCAAACCCTCCAACGCGCTCGCAGCATCCGAATAGAGTTTTTTGACCATCAGCTCGCTCTCCTTGGGGGAAGAGCGGCACTCTGACGGAAAGGATTTATCATTTCTAATGATTTGTTTTTTGCTCTAATCAAAATGAATGTCTATCAATCGCATCGGCCTCTTCCATCTTGAGACCCTGCTGTGGATTGACCGGCTGGGCACTTTCGCCGCCGCGGCGGAACGGCTGAACACGACCCAGCCCGCCATTTCCGCGCGCGTCCGGGAATTGGAGGGCCATCTGGGCGCCCGCCTGTTCCGCCGCGAAGGCCGCACCATGTCGTTCACCGCCGCCGGACGCCAGCTTGTGCGCGATTGCGGGCCGCTGTGGGCCGATCTGCAAAGCATGTTGCTGCGCTGCGGCGGGCTGGAGGAGGCGACCGGCGTGGTCCGCATCGGCGCGGGGGAGATCGCCGCCGCCAGTCGCCTTCCGGCCTTCGTGTCCGGCCTGAAGGCGGACATGCCGCATGTCAGCCTGGAACTGGAAATCGACCTGACCGCCAATCTGATCCAGCAATTGCTGGTCGGCCGCACCGACATCGCCTTCGCCGCCGGGCCGCTGGCACATCCCGCGCTCCAGTCGCACCCCATCGGATCGGTGCGCCTGGCCTGGCTGGCCAGCCCCGCCGTCGCCGCCTCCTTCCATGGCGGCGCATTGGATCGCGCCATCCCGATCTGGTCGCTGGCCAGCCATTCGCCGATCTACGGCCGGATGCGCGACGCGATCGCCGCCTCCCGGATCGCGCACCAGTCGCTCAACCTGTGCAACAATGCCCGGATGATGATCGACATCGCCAAGTCCGGCGGCGGCATCGGCATTTTCCCCGAACCCATGGCCCGCGACGACCTGACCAGCGGCGCGCTGGTCGAACTGGAGGGGATGCCGCCCCTCGCGCCCATCGATTTCCATGTGGCGAAGCGCGTGTCCGACAATGATCCGGTGATCAACGCCATATTCATTCGGGCCGGGGCGCTCCGCCTGGGACCGGCCTGACACCTCAATTCGGCGCGGCGGCCTGATTGGGGTCGATGGTCCGGATGACGGACGGCGCAGGCATGTCGGGCGCTGGGGGAGGGGCAGGCGCTACGGGAAGGG
>NZ_JFHR01000037.1 GCF_000722875.1 Sphingobium chlorophenolicum
ATCAAATCTTTGACGGCCGCTATCGATGGTCTATTCTCATTCCTGGTCATGGTGGGGCTCCATTGGGGTTGGCGACTTTGAACATCACCAGCCTGCCATGGCCGCTCAAATCCTCAATGGATTTTGCAGAACATCCCGCACACTACCAAAGCTGATGCAAGTCAACATGGTAAAAAATTCGTATGTTTTCCAAAGGCTTATGGCAATTTTTTGTTAACCTTTTCCGGAAACCAATATTGTTTCCGTAAGTAAACAACATGGATTTTAAGTATATCTTTGGATATATGACTTTGGAAAATCATAAAATATCTCATATTTTACTCTGATTATGATTTTCATCTACGTTTTCTGCGCAAAATAAAATTCAAAGTTACATGAATAATTATGGATTTTTATTTCAACCAAATGAAAGGCTATCATAGATCAATCGCACACCTATTTGGGCGCATGATTGGAAAGCGAAAGGGAAATTGCCTGAATGGCTAATACCTTCGTACTAGACTATTCGGGTCGCGGAATACGGACGACTTGAGCGGGAAAACCCGCTGGCGGCGCGGTACGCCGCGAATCAGCCGCGAATCATTGCCGGAAGATCGGCGCAATTCAGCCGCTTACAAATGTCCCATTTCGGGAAAAACGCAAGCCCGCGTTAATTTACGCTGATGCGTTGGCGGAAGGTGACATTCACCCGTTCCGACAACAGCAGATAGGGCAGCCAGATCGCGGCGCTGATCAGCACCTTCTTCACATTGCCCGTCAGCATGTCGAGCAACGCCGCGTCCACCGCATGCGGCACATTGTCGATCCCCGCCACCAGCCGAGCGATGCTGAGCTGCGCCAGCAGATCGATGCCCCACACCATCACCAGGAAGCGCGGAAACAGAGGCACAAGCCGCAGCGCCATGGCGAAGGCGAACATGTAAAGGCTGGACAGGATCACCACATCGGCCAGCATCACGCCGTAAAGTCCGATGAACCAGGGCGGGGAATAGCTGCCCAGGGCCGGAATGGCGCCAAGAAACTCCAGCGTCCGCACCGGCACGTTCAGCGCGATCCCCACCAGCAGCGACGCCATCACGCCATAAAGGCCGAATTGCGACATCTCCCGCGCCTTCAGGCAGTCGACCTTGCGCCAACGTCCCACCTGCGCCAGCCGAAAGGCGGGCTGGGCATGGACGCGCCCGGCGGGAAACAGCTTCAACCCCAGCAGCAGCGAGCCGACTGGTGCGCCCACGACCAGCAGATAGGGCAGCAGGCCCGTTCCGGTCGTCCAGGGCGTATCTTGATAGGGCGTAGCGGGAAAGGCCAGCCGCAGGCCGCAGGCGAAGGCGGCGGCCAATATCCAGATGGCGACGATCCGTTCCAGATTGACCTGCATCGACAGCACGACGGCCACGCTCTTGCGATAGAGATGATCCTTGACCGTTCGCACCATGGAAACCGGACCTCCTCCGAATGCCGAGCCTGGCCGCGACTATCGGCCATGTTGGTAAATGGCCGGTAAATGCATGCCCAAGGTCAGGGGATGATATGGGGAGGTCAACGGAAAAGTTAAGGAGGAAGGGGCATAGTTCCCCTCCCGCTGGCGGGAGGGGTCAGGGGAGGTAATGTCGGATCGACGTCACTTCCAGCGGACAGGGCAGAAACTCGCTGCGCTCGCCCCTCCCCCTGCCCCCTCCCGCAAGCGGGAGGGGGCAGGGGGAGGACTCTGCCGCCCTTCACTTCCGCGGAACCGTGATCCGGATGGTCGTGCGCCCGCCGATATTCTGCAGGAACACCTCGCCGCCCAGCATCTGTATCCGCCGCATCAGCGAGCGCGAGGGGACCGCTCCGCTCGATCCCAGCCGCGCCATATTGGGCACGCCATCATCGCTGACCTGCAGGGCGATGCGGTTGCCGTCCGGCTCCAGCACGAAATCCACGGCGCTGGCCCCCGCATGCCGCACCGCATTGGCGACGATCTCCCGCACGGCAAAGCTCAGTTCCCGGCCGATCATGGCGCTGGTCGCGCAATTGCCGTCCTCCACCTTCAGATTGCAGCTTATGCCCCATTGTTCGCCCAGCGACCGCACCACCATCGCCAGCGTTTCGGGCAGATAGGCGAAATCCTCCTCATCGACTTCAGGGTTGATGATCCAGCGGATGGTGGCGATCTGGTCCTTCGCGATGCGGTCGACATTCTCCACGACAAGGCGCGGCTCGACCGGCTGGCCGCCCAGCAGCGGTGCGATCTGGAAACGGATGCTGGCCAGCGCCTGCAGGACGCTGTCGTGCAATTCCCGCTGCAACCGCTCCCTTTCCCGCGCTCCGGCGATGACATGGGCAAGGTCCAGGCTGTTGCGGACGGTCAGTTCCTCGCAGGCGCTTTCGAAAACCCGCTGCGCGATGGCGGCATTGTCCTCATGACAGGGATCGTTCAGGCAGGCCGCGCCCACCGCTTCGAACGTGCCGATCGTCACCCGCACGGTCAGAACCGTATTAGCCTCCAGCACCGCCGTCCACGCCTGCCCGCCCAGCGACAGTCTGCCCAAAGCGGCGATTCCGTCATCCGACAGACTGATCGACGCATTTCGGGACCGGTCGTGCCAGCCGGTCCCGGCCGCCAGCAGATCGCCGAAACCGGCGGATGGGGCCTCCAGCCCGTCACTGCCTGCGAAGCGCGGCTGTTCATGGCTGGCCATGCGGAACAGCACGGCGACTGCGTCAGCCCCGGTGGCCAGCCTCAGCGCCTGGAGCAGGAAGGGGCCATGATCGCTCCTCGGCGCGGGCAATTCGCCATGCAGCAGCCGCCTGTCCCCCTCATGTTCCAGCAGCGTTTCCCGGCGCGGGCCGAGCAGCACGCCCGTCACCAGGATCGCCACCGCCAAATAGCAGGCCCGAAGCACGACCCGTTCCGCTTCGGGTTCGGACGGCATCAAGGCGATGTCGTCGAACCATGTGGAGCCGATCGCGACCGCGCCGGCCACCAGCGCGACGAGCATGTGAAATCGCCGCCGCACGATCAGCGCCACCTCCACCGCCACGAAGAAGCTGCCGGAGAAATAGGGGCTGTTGGACGGATTCGTCACCAGCAGCAGGGCGATGAACAGCAGCGTGTCCAGGCATATGACCGGCGCGCGGATGCGCATGTCCGTCACCCAGGATCGCGACGATAGATACACTGCCGACAGCGCCAGCAACAGCATGAGCAGGACCAGCACATGCTCCGCCATCTCCACCCAATGCCGGGCGCTGGAGAAGGCGAAGCTGACGACCGTATAGATGACCGCCAGCAGCAGCCGGGCGAAATCCAGCGTCCGCCAGGGACGAAGCGCCGACAAAGCGCGCATGTCCCAACAGCTCAAGCGCATGGCGGATTCGCTCCGCCCTTTCGTAGCGTGATGCACATCCCCTGTTCGACCCCGATATTTTATCTCTTTTCAGGTTGCCTCTTATGGAAAGGAAATCATGCCGCGGTCAAATGCCGATCCGCATATAACGAAGATAGTTGGACATGGGATTGCTCGCGGCCCGAAATGAGGCCGCGATCCGCCATGTCAGCCGTGGAAATAATCGTAGATTTGCTGGGCCACCGCCTTCGAAACGCCCGGCGCCTTCAGCAGGTCTTCCAGCGCCGCGCTCTTCACCGCCCTGGCGGTTCCGAAATGCATCAGTAGCGCCTTCTTGCGGGAAGGGCCGACGCCCGGCACTTCGTCCAGCGAACTGACGGTAATCGCCTTGCTGCGCTTCTGCCGGTGGGCGCCGATGGCGAAGCGGTGCGCCTCGTCCCGCAGGCGCTGGAGGTAGAAGAGCACGGGATGATTGAGCGGGAACATGATTTCCCGCCCGTCCGGCATATGAAAGACCTCCCGCCCTTCCCGGCCATGATGCGGCCCCTTGGCGATGCCGATCATGCAGACATCCTCTATGCCCATATCCTCCAATATGGCGCGGGCGGCGGATAATTGCCCCTTGCCGCCATCGATCAACACCAGATCGGGCCATTCGCCGCTGTCGCGATCCGGGTCTTCGCGGGCCGCCCGACCAAAGCGGCGCTCGAACATCTCGCGCATCATCGCGAAATCGTCGTTGGACGTTTCGGGATTCTTCATGTTGAACTTGCGATAGGCGTTCTTGCGGAAACCTTCCGGCCCGGCGACGACCATCGCGCCCAGCGCATGGGCGCCCTGAATATGGCTGTTGTCGTAGATTTCGATCCGGTCGGGCACGCCGTCCAGCCCGAACGTCTCGACCATCTCCTCCAATATCTTGGCTTGGGTGGTGGTCTCCGCAAGCCGCCGGTCGAGCGCCTCCACCGCGTTGCGCTGCGCCTGCTTGATCAGGCGGGTGCGGTCGCCCCGCCGGGGCACCTCGATCCGGACCTTCGAACCGATCCGCTCGGTCAGCGCCTGCGCCATCAATTCGCATTCGGCGGGCGCGCGGTCGGACAGGATCAGCTTGGGCGGCGGCACCTCTTCGTAGAATTGGGCCATGAAGCTGCTGAGCACCTCATCCTCCGCCACCTCCGCCGTGTGGACGGGGAAGAAGCTGCGATGCCCCCAATTCTGCCCGCCGCGAATGAAGAAGGCCTGGATGCACATGGCCCCGCCCCTGGTCGCCAGCGCGAAGATGTCGGCATCGCCCAGCCCCTCCGCATTGATGGCCTGACTGCCCTGGATGAAGGTCAGCGCCTTCAGCCTATCGCGCAGCACCGCCGCCTGTTCGAAGTCCATGGCGTCGGAAGCGGCCTGCATCGCCTCGCCCAGCTTCTTCTGCACGGCGGTCGACTTGCCGCCCAGGAAGTCCTGCGCGTCCTGCACCAGTTCGGCATAATGGGCGTCGTCGATCCGCCCCACGCAAGGCGCGGAGCAGCGCCTGATCTGATAGAGCAGGCAGGGACGCGAGCGGTTGGCGAAGAAGCTGTCGGTGCAGCTTCGGAGCAGGAACAGCTTCTGCAGGGCGTTGATGGTACGCGTGACCGATCCGGCGCTGGCGAAGGGGCCGTAATAGCGACCCTTATATTTGCGCGCGCCGCGATGCTTCTGCACGCGGGGGAAGGCATGATCCTCCCGCAGCAGGATGAAGGGGAAGCTTTTGTCGTCGCGCAGCAGGACGTTGTAGGGCGGACGGAAACGCTTGATGAGTTGCGCTTCCAGCAGCAGCGCCTCCGCCTCGCTGTTGGTGGTGACGATGGTCATCGACCGGGTCTGCGCCACCATGCGCTGCAACCGCCTGGGCAGGCGGTCGACCTGGGTATAGTTGGTGACGCGGTTGCGCAGCGCTCGCGCCTTGCCGACATAGAGCACATCTCCGCGGGCATCCTGCATGCGATAGACGCCGGGACGCGTCGGCAGGGTCTTCAGCGTCGTGCGGATCGCCTCCACGCCCGCGTCTATGTCAGGCTGGCTGCCCGTGACGGTGAAGGCCGCCTTGTCTTCATGGAAACGATCGGGAGATTGCGGGCCGGACATGCGGCAGAAATAGCGGGCCCGGCAAGGATCGCAATGGCGCTGGCGGATCGGCTCGACAAAATAGCGCGGGTTCGGGTGGATTACGGTCATTCCCCCTCCCGCAGGCGGGAGGGGGTTAGGGGGTGGGCTTGCGCAACATCAGCGTTGTTTTGCAACGGCTAAGTCAGAAGCTCGCTTCGCTCGCGCCCACCCCTAACCCCTCCCGTCCATGGGAGGGGAACGTCTTGGATTGGCCAAGCCAAGCCACAAATGTCCCAAGGCAACCAGACAAACAAAAAGGCCAGCGCGACGATCCGCACCGGCCCCTTTTTCCAACCTTCAAACAGGTTTCAGACGCTAGGCCCAAGGCCCTTGATCGCATCATCGACCAACAGCTTGTCGGCCTTGGCGTCATGGCCCTGCGCGATCAGCGATGCTGCTGCGCTGGTGGCGGCGCGGACGGCCTTTGTCCGGATGTCGGCGATAGCGGAACGTTCCGCCGCGCCGATCTTGTCCTCCGCCATCTTCTGACGGCGCGAGACGAGGGCGGCGGCATTGGCCTTCGCATCCTCCAGCAGCGTCGCCGCCTCATGCTCGGCCGACTTGCGCATGGCGTCGGCTTCGCCAGCGGCAGCCGTCAACTTGGCTTCATATTCCGCCTTCAGCGCTTCGGCTTCGGCCCGCAGCTTGGAGGCTTCCTCCAACTGCGTCTTGATCTGCGCGATGCGACCGTCCAGCGCGCCGCCGATCAGGCCGGGCACCTTCTTGATCACCAGGATCAGGATGAACACCGCCATCGCCAGGCTGACCCAGGCCGTCGCATCCATGCCGACCGCCTTGGGGTCCGTGTGCGGAACCACGCCTTCATGGGCGACGGTGCCGACAGGTTCCATCCCTTCGGAATGGATCGCCTGGTTCAGGTGCGGAACGTCCGCCCCACCCTGCTCTACAGCGCTATGCTGTGCTGCCTCAGCCATGGGCCAGTGCCGCCTTTACTGCGTTGCGGGCTGCGTCGTCCGACGCGTCCACGCCGGAAATGCGAGCCACCATGTCGCGCGCTGCGTCAGCGGCGACGGTTTCAATCTCTGCCATGGCCGCGTCGGACGCAGCCTTGATGCGGGCTTCGGCCGCGCCGATCTGGCTTGCGATCTCCGCATCGGCGGCCGCGAGCCTGGCTTCGGAGGCCTTGGCCGCTTCCGCCTTTGCCTTCGCCAGCATGGCCTGGGCGGCCCCGCGGCTTTCGGCGTCGCGGATCCGATAGTCCGCCTCCGCTTCATCGGCGCGGGCGAAGGCCGCCTTGGCCGCATCCAGATCGCCGGTGATCTTCGCGTCGCGCGCATCGGCCGTCGCCTGCACCTTGGGCACCATGCCCAGGCCGACGACGAAGAAAACGAAGCCGAAGGTCAACAGCAGCCAGAAGATCTGCGATGAATAGGTTTCGGCGATTTGCGCGATTTGAGGCATTTTTCGGTCCGTCCGATCAGGGCGCGGTCAATCAGAGGACGGGCATGGATGACATAAAATCATCCGATGCCCGCCCCAAAGCAGCTTTTTAGGCCACGAACACCAGGATCATGGCGATAACGAACGCCAGCAGACCCAGAAGTTCCGCCGCGGCGAAACCGATGAACAGGCGGCCCTGCTGACCGTCAGCAGCGCCGGGGTTGCGCAGCGCGCCTTCCAGGAACGAGCTGAAGACGTTGCCCACACCGAGGGCGGC
Source organism: Sphingobium chlorophenolicum (assembly GCF_000722875.1). Classification (GTDB taxonomy): domain Bacteria; phylum Pseudomonadota; class Alphaproteobacteria; order Sphingomonadales; family Sphingomonadaceae; genus Sphingobium; species Sphingobium chlorophenolicum. The sequence goes on from NZ_JFHR01000037.1 coordinate 7,150, forward strand.
GATGCCCGCACCGATGGCGGCCAGGCCAGCACCGAGCAGCTTTGCGGCTTCTGCGTCCATGTCGTAAACTCCCTTTTCCAAACTCTAATCAAACGTGGGTGAAATAACGGAAAATCTTAGTGCAGGTTCTCGGCGTCGTTGATGTAGACCGAGGTCAGCAGCGCGAACACATAGGCCTGGATCACCGCCACCAGCACTTCCAGCGCACTGATGCCGATCATCAGGATGAAGCTGGCGCTGCCGACGGTCAGGCCGAAGCCGACGCCGGCGTTCGAAGCGTTGATGACGAAGCCCGCCAGCACCTTCAGCAGCACGTGACCGGCAGTCATCGCGACGAACAGTCGCAGGCCCAGGCTGAACGGACGCACCATGAACGAGATCAGCTCGATCGGGAAAATGACCGGGATCATCGGCAAGGGCGTGCCGTGCGGCACGAACAGCGAGAAGAAGTGCAGGCCATGCTTGTAGAAGCCCACCGCCAGCACGATCGAGAAGCTCATGATCGCGAGCACGCCGGTCGCGGTGAAATGGCTGGTGAAGGTGAAGGGGTGCAGGCCGACCAGGCCCAGCGGCAACAGGCCGAGCAGGTTCGCCAGCAGGATGAACATGAACAGCGAGAAGACGTAAGGGATGTACTTCTTGCCGCCCTCGCCCACATTGGCGATCAGCAGGCTCTTGATGAAGCCGGTCATATATTCGACCGCCATCTGCCAGCGGCCGGGGACCAGTTCCCGCTTCATGCCGCCGACCACGAAGATCCACAGCACCACCGCCGCGGCCACCATGTAGAGGGCGCTGTTGGTGAAGGCGATGTTGAAGCCGCCCAACGACAGATGATCCGTACCGAACAGCGGTTCGATCGCAAACTGGTGCATCGGATCGATTTTGCCGGATTCTGCCACGCTGGACCCCTGTAACGCCTAATCTCAAAGACTAAGACAAAAGCGTCCCTATTGATCGGGACGCTTCGTCGTCGTCAATCTGATGATGTTCCTGAACGCCGCCACGATCCCAAGACCGAGGAATGCCAACAGGAGCCATGGGGATGTCCGCAGAAAGTAGTCCAGAGTCCCACCAACCACGGCACCGCCAGCAAGACCGCCGATCAGTTCCGCGAGAACCCTGTTGCCCAGGCGCGACCCATCGTCCGCCTGCTGCACCTGTGTCCCCTGTCTGACCTTTTCGGCGCGTTCGGCCTGCGCGATCCGTTCCTCCAAAGAGGCGATCCGCGCATCTTCACCCGCCGGGTCCTGCCCCGGTGCATCCGCCGCCATCGACCGTCCTTTCCGTCAAGCTTTTCAAACCCAACGTCAGGCGGCATGGCGGTTGCGGCTGCACCCGTCAAGGCGCGGCCCGTTTAGAAAGGGCTTTCCGGAGTGTCAACCGTCGTTGGACAGGAGAATTTTCCGTCCGAACGAAGCTGGCCGGAAAGTCCGCCAGCGGGGGGAAAAATCAGCCCGCCGTCGCGCAATAGCCCGGCAGAGCGATCGGTCCGGCGCCCTTCGTCTGCCACGCGCCCGCGCCGACGCGGTAGACCTGGCCCGGCTTCACGCGGCTGCTGAGCGTCTGGCATCCGGTCGCGGCGGCGACATCCTGCACCGTCACGCCGCGCTTGCCCGCAAGGTCGGTATAGGCCGCCCGCCGCTTGATATTGATCGATTCGACTTCCTGCCGCACCGCGTCGCTGACCGACCCGGCGATGCCGAGATAGCCGTCGGCCTGTTCGCCTACCGTCCCCGCGCTCATGGCGGCGGCCACGGTTCCGGACTGCGCCCGCGCCGGAGCGGTCATGACCAGCCCGGTCGCCAGCGCGATCCCGGCGGTGGCGGCGATCATCAAAAACTTGCGTGTCATTGCGGGAACAACTCCGGGTTATTCTGGATCAGGTCCTGCGCATCGCGCTGCAGGCGGACGACGACTTCCTGCTGTATCTTCACGTTCAGGTTGATTTCGATCGGCTTGTCCGGGGCCTTCACCTGGATGCAGCCTCCCAGGGCCAAACCGGCGAAAGCCGCCGTCATGATCGTTCGCTTCTTCATTTCTGCTCCCCGTTTCGCATAGTTTCGCTTTCGGCAGGCTGAACTGCAACCCCTTCCTCGCTCATTTTCAGGCGCATCTTTTCCTGCATCTGGTCGCCTATGCTGTTTTGTATGAGCGTTGACGGGTCGATGAAGGACTGTGCGGTTCCCAACAGCCCCCGGAACGGCGCCGCGATCCGCACGTTGAAGATGAAGGGCAGGCCGGTGAAATTGCGCGCCAGCCCGGCGGGCGCGCCGCCAATCTGCCCGCGATTGACGCCGTTGAAGACGACGTTCGTCACCATCTCCCCATCCAGCGCGCCGTCCATCAATATGGTCAGGCATTTATATTGCAGATTCTTGAGCGCATCGAAGGCCAGCCGCCCCATCGCGCCCAATTGCTCGTTCGACACCGGCCCGACATAGGAAAGCGTGCCCGACTGACGCGCCGGATCGCAGGGAATCACCGGTAGCACCCCTTCCGGCATGATCAGCGGCGGCATGCCCTGCTGCCGCGCGGTCAGCACGCCGCCCGCCACGCGCCCGCCCTGGGCGTTGAAGATCAGAGGCATGATGCCGTCGAACGTGCCCGTCGCGGAGATATTCTTAAGATCCATCGCCTGGATGAAGGCCCCCGCATCCAGCCCCATGACCCGGAAAGTCAGGTAACGGTCGACATCGGCGCTGAAATCCATGGTCGTCGGCAAAAGGATGAGCTGCCCCCCGGAAAAGGGCCAGCCGCCGCCCTCTATATGCACTTTCTGGCCAGCCCCCAGCCGGTAGCGGACCAGACCGTCGCGCACCTCCACGCCCGGATTGACCGACCTGATTCGCACCTCCTGCCCCGGCGCGCTCACCAGACCGAGCAGGTCGGTGAAAACCAGTTCGCCGGACAATCCCTCGACCGGGCCGAAGGCGGCGGCCAGATTGGCGTCATCGGTGCGGAATCGGCCGTTGCTGGTCACATGGGTGCCATCCCAGCCTATATGCCCCTCCCCGCTGACGGTCGCATTCACATTGGCGACCACGCCCAGCGCCAGCCGGGTCACATCCTCCGGCTGCAAGTCTGGACCGAAGGACAAGGCGGGCACGACCAGATCCGCCTTGCCCCTGCCGCTGCCCAGATCATGGGAGATCACCGCCTTCGCCACCAGCGCGTCATTGCGCGGCGCCCGCAGAGAAGCCGTGGCCGCGATCCCTCCATCCTTCATCGTCAGCGCGAAATCAGGCACTTTCAGCGGCTCGAATCGCCCCGGCGTCTGCGCATCGCGCACCGTCACCACCGCCGCCAGCTTCAACGCTCCGCCCGCGAAGCTCCACTGGCCCGCCCCATTCTCGACGATCAGCGGCACCGCGCCGATCCTACCGCCCGCGCCGGTCAGAGTGCCGCCGAATCCCTTGCCCGCTATCTTGCCCTCAAGGGCGGCGGCGGTCAGACGGACCGGCGAATCCCCCGATCCAATCGACAGATCGGCGTTGGCGAACGCAAAACCGTCCTGCCCGATGGCGAAGCGCGCCCTGTCGGCGGCAAGGCGCATCGGGCTGTCGCCGCTTCTGCCCGCCAGCGCGAGATTGCGGATTTCCGCCCCGCCCCGCGCGCCGGACGGCCCGATGGCGAGCAGCGGCCCCTCTCCGATGGGGCAGAGGGTCTGCCGCGTCTGCCCGACGGAAAAGCTCCCATAGCGCGCCTCGATCAGAGAGACCGGCACGCAGCGCGGATTGACCGCCAGCCTGCCGTCCGCGCTCCATTGCCCTTCGACCGGCGCCGTCAATCCGCGCAACCTGCCCGCCGGAAGCGGTCCGTCGAGCCGCACCTTCGTCGAAAAGCGCGTGTCCCCCTTCGGCCCGGCGACGAAGCGCACCGGTTCCAGCGACAAACGGGCGTCGCCCGCCGCATAGGGTTCCAGGAATAATTGGCCGCCAAAGCCGCCGCCCGGCCGCCGCCCCAGCCGCAGCGCCGCCCTGGGCAGCCCGCCGCCCTCCGTCGTGATCGCGCCGTCCAGCGCCCAATCGATGGCCGCTCCAGCCTTGCCCGGCCAGCCTATCGTCACCCGCCCCTCGCCCGGAATTTCCGCCCGCGCCCCGCTGCGCGCCGAAAAGCGGGTGCCGGTCAGGACCAGACTGCCGCCCTTCCCCCGCTGGGCGAAGGCCAGGGTGGTTTGCAGGACATTATCCTCCCCCGCCCGCCGCACGGCATCGGCCAGCCGCGCCGCCAACGGTCCCACCGGCGTCCCGGTCGCCGATTCGCGGATGCCCGCCAGCGGATCGCGTCCGGCAAGGCGCAACTGCCGGGCCGACAGCCGTCCCTGCACACCCGCGCCATCCTTGCCGACATGCCAGGCGCCCCGAAAGTCGGCCGGCCCCGCCAATGCGCCCGCCGCCGACAGGGCCGTCGCCCCGATTCGCGCCCGTCCCGCGGTGGCCGTAGCCGTCCCGTCGAAATCGATCCGGCCCGCGGGCCGCGCCAGCACCATGCCGTTGGACCTGAGCGCCTCCCCCGCCAGATCGACATGGCCGCTCCAGCGGTCCAGCGCCTTGCCCAGCCAGACATCCACATCCGCCGCCGGTTTCGCCATCGCGGTGCCCGCATCGCGGCAGGCCAGCGCTCCGCCGCGCACGGGGCCGGAGAGGTGCGGACGCCCGTCCCGCATGGCGATGTCCAGCATCGCCCGCAGACCGGCCAGACCGCAGCCCTTGCTGCCCGCATTGGGCATCGCCGCCGCCAGCCTGCCCCGGAAGCCCGACCGCAAATTCCCCCGCCCGTCAATCTGCATGCCGATGGTTCCAGCGTCCGTATCCAGCCGCAGCCGCGCATCCTGCAAACCCAGCACGATGTCCGGCAGGCTGAACGGCGCGGTGGACGCGGGATCGCGAAATTTGTCGACCTCTCCCAAATGCAGCGCGCCATCGCGGAGCGCCCCGCGCATCCTGACGCCGCCTGCCCGCACCGCCGCCACTTGCGGCGTCAGGCCGGTGAAGGCGATGTCCACCTCCACCCAGCGCGCCGTCAGATCCGGACGGGCGGGATCGCCCAGCACGATATTCTCGATCCGCTGGGTGCGCAGGCCGATGTCCGTCAGATCATAGCTGCCTTCGACCCCGCGCCTGTTGAGTTCGCGGCCGATGAAATTTTCGGCGATGGGCGCGCGCTGCGTCCACAGCGCGGCAAGGACCAGCGCGAGCGATCCCGTCCCCACTCCAAGCCAGCGGAGCCAGCCCCGGCGAATCTCCTTTTCGCCGTCATCATCGTCCATGCCTATCGCCAACCCCGGCTTTCAAAAGCGCTGTTCAGTCCGTAACGCCTGCACAACGTCCGACACCCCTTAAATATCCTTGCCCGATAAATGCGCAATGAATAGCGTTCGGCTCCGCAAAATGGGGGACGGGTAAGACATTGCCGGAAAAGGATTTGAAGGCGGCCCATGACGGCGTGGGACATCGCGCGCGGCTGCGCCGGAAACTGGCGGACAGCGGCGGGGATGCGCTGCACGATCATGAACTGATCGAATATCTGCTGGCGCTCGCCATTCCCCGCCGCGACACCAAGCCGCTGGCCAAGGCGCTATTGCGCGAATTCGACGGCATAGGCGGGCTGATGGCGGCGGACTGGCAGGCCATCGCCCGCGTGCCCGGCATGGGCGACACCAGCATCGCAGCGATCAAGATCGTCCAGGCGACGATGCTGCGGACGCTGCGGAACGAAGTGGCGGAAAAGCCGGTGCTGGCAAGCTGGCAGGCGCTGCTGGATTATCTGCGCGCCGACATGGCTTTCCTGACGGTGGAACGGGTGCGGGTGCTGCACCTCAACAGCCGCAACATGCTGATTCGCGACGAACATATGGGTGACGGTTCGATCGACCAGGCGGCTATCTATACGCGGGAGGTGATCCGGCGAGCCATCGACCTGGGTTCAGCGGCGCTGATCCTGGTCCACAACCATCCCAGCGGTTCCCCGGAGCCAAGCAGGCAGGACATAGAAATCACCCGCCAGATCGCCGAGGCGGGGAAGCGGCTGAACATCGCCGTGCACGATCACATCATCATCGGAGCGCAAGGGCACACGAGCCTGCGCGCTAAGGGACTGATTTAGGGGGATCGTTACAGGACTGGAAAGGGTGGGTTTAAGACATTCCCCCTCCCGCAGGCGGGAGGGGGAATGTCTTGGATTGACCAATTGCAGCCCTCACAGGGCCGCTCAGAATAGCCACTAAGCCCCGAAACCCACCGACAGAAACTCCGGCACCGGACCGTTCCAGCCGTCGTCCGGCCCCTCGTCCACCGCCTCGCGCCGACGCGGGCGGGCGCCATTATTTTCCTGACGGGTATTTTCGTGTCGAGCCGCGCGCGGTTCTTCATGACGCCGCTCGTCCCGGCGCTTTTCAGACTTGCGATCCGACCGCCGATCCCGGTCCGCCCTGCGCGGCTCCTCGACGGCGCGTTCGACCGGAGCCGCCGCCGCGGGCGCGTCAATCGTCTCGATCTGCTGCTTGATCAGCTTCTGGATATTGTCGATCGCTTCGGCATCGTCCGCCGTCACGAAGGTATAAGCGACCCCCTTCGCCCCCGCCCGGCCGGTACGGCCGATGCGGTGGACATAATCGTCCGGATGCCAGGGCGCGTCGAAATTGAACACATGGCTGACGCCCTTGATATCCAGCCCCCGCGCCGCGACGTCCGACGCCACCAATATATTGACGGAACCGGCCCGGAACCGCTCCAGTTCCGCGATGCGCGCCGACTGGTCGATATCGCCATGAATCTCGCCCGACTTGAAGCCATGGCGCTGAAGGCTCTTGTTCAAATCCCGCACGGTCGTCTTGCGGTTGCAGAAGATCACCGCGCTCAGCACGTCCTCCGCCTCCAGCATGGCGCGCAGGGCTTCGCGCTTCTTGCGGGAATCGACCTTCACCAGCCGCTGGGTGATGTTGGTGGATGCCGTCGCGGGCCGCGCCACCTCGATCGACTTGGGGTTGCTGAGGAAACGGTCCGCCAGCTTCTTGATCACGGGCGGCATGGTCGCGGAAAACAGCAAGGTCTGCCGCTGGGCGGGCAGCTTGGTGCAGATTTCCTCGATATCCGGGATGAAGCCCATGTCCAGCATGCGGTCGGCTTCGTCGATCACCAGCATGTTGCAGCCGTTCAGCAATATCTTGCCGCGCTGAAACAGGTCCATCAACCGGCCCGGCGTCGCGATCAGCACGTCGACGCCCTTTTCCAGCGCCTTGAGCTGATCGCCCATCTGCACGCCGCCGATCAGCAGCGCCATGTTGAGCTTGTGATACTTCCCGTATTTCTCGAAATTCTCCGCCACCTGGGCGGCCAGTTCCCGCGTCGGCTCCAGGATCAGCGACCGCGGCATCAGGGCGCGGGCGCGGCCATGGGCCAATATGTCGATCATCGGCAACACGAAACTGGCGGTCTTGCCCGTCCCCGTCTGGGCGATGCCGATAATGTCCTTCATCATCAGCACGGGCGGGATGGCCTGCGCCTGGATGGGCGTGGGCGTGTCATATCCGGCCTCGCTTACGGCCTTCAATAATTCGTCGGAAAGGCCGAGATCGGCAAAAGTCATTCAGATGTCCGGGACAGGAGGCTCTCCGCCACGCGAAAACACGCGGAGGAAATCGCGCGCGCCTTGCGGAAATATCGCTCTCTTGTCAAGAAAATCGCGAAAATGACGCGACTAATCGTCCGGTTCGGCCTGTTCCAGTCGCCGAAAACTGTCGATTGCGCAACTGGCGCCGCTGCGCGCCTGCAATTCGTCCCGCCCCGAACAGAGCGACCCGTCATCGTCCGGCTCGACATAGAAGCCTGAATAGAAGCCCATGCTGTTGCAGCCCCGCGCCAATCTGGCGCGATAGCGGTGATTGTCCGCCAGCAGCAAATCTATGGCATTGTCCATGATGATGCTGGCCGATCGAATCGAGCGCAGAGCGATGCAACGCGGCCCCTTCTTCTCCTTCCATTCATCCCGCGACTCCGGCACGGGGCGCGACGGCGCGCGCCCCTTCCTGGCCATCGGCACGCGGATGATGATGCGCTGCTCAATCGACAACTGCGCCCATTGCACAGGATCGGCGGCTGGCGCATTCATCAGCAGCAGGACGGAATAAAGCAAGTCGAACCCCTTTTGGGACGCAGACGCTATGGGCCAAAGGTTGAACCGTCGATGAATTTCAAGGCATAGGACAGTCCCATGATAGGACAAGAGGTTATCGCCGCCTTTCAGGCTCTTCTGGGCGCGAAAGGCGTCGTCGCGGATGCGGACGACATCGCTCCCTGGCTCAGCGACTGGCGCGGCCGCTATCATGGCGCGGCCGCCGCGATCCTTCAGCCGGACTCGACCGAACAGGTCGCCGCCGCCGTCGCGCTGGCCGCGAAATTACGGGTGCCGCTGGTGCCGCAGGGCGGCAACACCTCCATGGTCGGCGGCGCCACGCCGCCCGCCGACGGCTCCGCGCTGATCCTGTCGCTCCGCCGCATGAACCGCATCCGCAGCCTTTCGCCCGACGACAATCTCGCAATCTGCGAGGCCGGGGTCATCCTCTCCAACCTGCACGATGCCGCCGCGGCCGAAGGCAGGCGCTTCCCGCTGAGCCTTGGCGCCAAGGGTTCCGCCACCATCGGCGGCCTCATCTCCACCAATGCGGGCGGCACGCAGGTGCTGCGCCACGGCACGATGCGGGCGCTGGTCGAAGGGATAGAGGCGGTGTTGCCCGACGGCAGCATCTTCCATGGCCTGGATGCGCTCAAAAAAGACAATCGCGGCTATGACATCAAGCAATTGCTGATCGGCGCGGAGGGCACGCTGGGCATCGTCACCGCCGCCTCGCTGCGCCTGGTGCCCGCTATCGCCGCCCGCGCCGTCGGCTGGGTCGGCGTCCCCTCCCCCACGCAGGCGCTCGCCCTGCTCCGCCTGTGCGAGGCGCGGCTGGGCGACAGCGTGGAAGGGTTCGAGGTGATCGCCGACGACGGCCTGGGCCATGTCCTTTCCCACATCCCCGGCGCCCGCTGCCCGATCGAAACACGCACGCCCTGGCATGTGTTGATAGAGGTCGACCATGGCGACCTCGGCGGACCCGGCCCGGCGGAACGGCTGGAAGGCGCGCTGGCCGAGGCGCTGGAACAGGGCATCGCCGCCGACGCCGCCATCGCCGCCAACGAAGCGCAGGCCGAGGCCTTCTGGCGCATCCGCGAATCGCTCTCCGAAGCCGAACGCGCCCAGGGACCGGCGCTCCAGTACGACATCAGCGTCCCCGTCCCCCGCATGCCCTCCTTCATGGTCGATGCGGCGGCGGCAGCGGAAAGGACTTTCCCAGGCACCACCGCCTCCTCCTTCGGCCATCTGGGCGACGGCAATGTCCATTTCCATGTCCGCGCGCCTAAAGGCACAAGCGACGGCCCGGCCTGGATCGCGGCGGAGGGGCAGGCGATCAACGCCTTCGTCCATGACGCGGTGGTCGCGGCGGGCGGCTCCATCTCCGCCGAACATGGCATCGGCCAGATGAAGCGCGCCGAACTGGGCCGCCTCGCCAGCCCGGCGCGTCTTCATGCCCTGCGCGCCATCAAGGCCGCTTTCGACCCCCAAGGCATCATGAACCCGGACAAACTGATCCCGCGCCCCGAAGAAGGCTGACGGCGGGTCCATGTCGGGCCGATATCGGGCATTGCCTCCAGCGGCCAAGGGCTTTATCCCTCTCGCCCTAGTATCAGGCCAGCGGCGCTCAGGAAGATGCGCCGCTTTTTGTTAGAAATGGACTACCACATCATGGCAAGCGCGCCCGCGAACGGCCTTCCCGTCTTCTACAACGATCTCATTCCCCTCAGCAGCGTCGATCACGCCGCTTATCGCAGCCGCTCGGTGGATTCGGCCCCCTTCCTCACCACGCAGCACGCCATTCCGCTGACCGTGGACGAATTCGTCGCCGCCCAGCGCTTCGTGCCGATCATCTTCTCCTCCGGCGACGAGCCGGTTCCGCTGGCGCTGATGGGCCTGAACGAGGGCGTCAACACCTTCCTGGACGATGAAGGCAAGCTGCGCGGCCCGGCCTATGTCCCGGCTTATGTTCGCCGCTATCCCTGGATGCTGGCCAAGCTGCGCTCCGACAGCGACGAACTGTCGCTCTGCTTCGACCCGACCAGCGACGCCATCGGCACGTTCGAGGAGGGCCAGCCGCTGTTCGAGGACGGCAAGCCCAGCGAACTGACCCAGGGCGTCCTCAAATTCTGCGAGGATTTCGAACAGGCTGCCGCCCGCACCGGCCAGTTCATGAAGGATCTGGCCGATCTCGACCTGCTGATGGACGGCGAAGTCGCGATCCAGGTGCCCGGCAACGAACAGCCTTTCGTCTATCGCGGCTTCCGCATGGTGAATGAGGAAAAGCTGCGCGACATGCGCGGCGACCAGTTGCGCAAGATCAGCCAGAACGGGATGCTCCCGCTGATCCACGCCCACCTCTTCTCGCTTCAGTTAATGCGCGAAGTGTTCGAATCCCAGGTGGCGCAGGGCAAGGGACCGATCGCCATCCCGACCGTTCCGCAAGCTGCTGAAGCCTAACGGAAATTAAGCATTTATGACAGATATTTAAGGAAAAAGGTTGCGGAAAGCCACTTGAAACTTCCCGCGACCTTCTCTATCTACGAAACATGCGATGCACCTGCCCCCCTTTCGGGTGTGTCGTATGGGCGCCTCCCCCTTTTGGAGGCGTCTCCTCCCTGAACCTTGGCCACCCCATGCGAATGCATGGGGTGGTTTTTTATAGGACCATGGAAACGCCATGGGTTTCGCTTGACGACGACGCCCCTCCCACTTAAAGGCCACCCCTGCCCGTCGCCCGGTGCGACCAGCGGCCCCTTCGTCTAGCGGTCAGGACGCGGCCCTCTCACGGCTGAAACACGGGTTCGATTCCCGTAGGGGTCACCACCTTCCCGTCTCCGAAGGTGCCATTACACCTCGTAAATGGCTATTTTCTATAAGCTTTCTGCGATGCGCTTCGCCAGTCAACTGGTTGATGCGGCCCTCCTCCTGGGTCGCAGACCCAAGAGAAATGCAGCTCGAATAAGCATTGCGATATAAATCTTACACCGGGTTCGCGTCGATATGGATGCGGTCCCGCTGACGTCGTTTGGCTGCGGGATCAATCATCTTCAATCACAATCCTGTTGACCGCTTTTTAAAAAGTGCACATACACGGTTTCCAGACACCAATGGCGCGGCCAACCGAGGGGGGAGGAATAAACCGTGACAATCCCAGATTCGCTCAAGCGCGGTCTCAGATTGCCGGCCGTCGGTTTGCCGCTGATCATCACGTCGCTCGGCGCGCGCGAGGACATTAACGACGCGGCCCATTCCTATGGCGGCATCGTGATGCGCGACGTCATGGATCAGAATTTTGCGCAGAGAGCGATCTCCAAGGGCGCCGATGGCCTTATCGTTGTCGCAACGGGCGCCCGTGATCATGCGGGCGTGCAAAGTTGGTGAGCGACAAGACGACAGTTGAATTCCTTTTCGATTTCGGCAGCCCGAACGCCTATCTGCGCCATCGGGTCATCCCCGGCATTGAAACGCGGACGGCGACCAGTCGCCTACCTATGGCGGCCTTCGCGCCCATCCAGAACAAGATGGATTATGACGCCCACGGGATCACACGGTTCGTGAAGCGCTACGAAATCACCGATTTTGGGATGATCGATCCGGCCGGGATCGACGATGTCGTCATCGGCGCCTGCATGGGCGCCGGAGGGTTGTTTGAAGTGAATTGAAGATTGCAACCGGAAGCCGTCTGACAGGAGGGAGGGCGGCGCCGGTTACATAGAGAGGGAGGATGTTATGCGAGGTAATTTCGCCAGCCTATTGTCGCGCCTGCTGTGCACCGCTGCCGCCGGTGTTGCAGCGCCGGTTTTTGCTCAAGGGACAGCGGTCGCAAATGCCCCGGCGGCGAGCGCGCCGGCTGAAGAAAAGGCCGCAATCGGTGTTGCCGATATCGTCGTGACAGCGCGGAAGCGCGCTGAAAATCTCCAGGATGTTCCGATCGCGGTCACCGCACTCGGCTCTGTCGCCATGGAGCGCGCGCATATCACCTCGGTTCTCGATGTCGCGGCGTTGACGCCCGGCGTCACCATGACCCAGTTCAATATCGGCGAACCCCAGACCTATATTCGCGGCGTCGGATCGCAGACGGATTCAGCCGCTTCTGAATCGTCGGTCACGATCTCAATGGACGAAGTGGCGATCGGCCGCGGCGGCGCCACTTCAATTGCGTTTCTTGACGCCAACCGGGTGGAGGTGCTGCGCGGTCCGCAGGGAACTCTCTACGGACGAAATGCGTCCGCTGGCACGATCAGCTTCTATTCGAACCGTCCAACAAATGTGTTCGAGGGTAGTGTCGAGGCATCTGCCGGCAGCTTCCGCACCTTCGGCGGCAAGGGCATCGTCAACCTGCCGGTCGGCGACGGCATGGCGTTCCGCGCCGCCGGTCAATATTCCGACAGCCGCGGCTATGCATATAACCTGCTGACCGGCAAGCATCTTCAGGGCGGCGAGCGCTATGGCGGCCGACTGCAGTTCCAGGCCGAAAAGGACGCATGGACCGTCCTTCTGACAGGGGATTATTCCAAGGATAATCTCGACGGCGACTCCCGTTCGATCGTGTCGACCTACCTGGCCAGCCCCACTTTCGCACGGCTGGCCGCCGCCTCCAACGCGGACCGCAAGAATGTCTGGGAGAGTGAGACGATCCCCGGCACCTTCCAGCGTCGCCGCAATTACGGACTCGTTGGGCGGGTCGAATATGCAGCCGATTGGGCCACGCTGACTTCGCTCACCGCCTATCGCAACAATCTCTATTCGTTGCGCGCCGACTATGTGGGCGAAACGAATTTTCCTTTCCAGACTGACGACCGGGTCAATGAGGCATCGCACCAGTTCAGCCAGGAACTGCGGCTGACCTCGCCGTCCAGCTCGAAGATCCAGTGGGTCGCCGGCCTCTTCTATTATTCCGACAGCATCGATCGCCAGGAGCGCTTTGTCGTCACAGCGGTGGCGCCGCTGCCGACCGCATTGGGCGGCGACAACACCGCTCTCCAGAATGCCAGCACGAAGAGCTATGCCGCGTTCGGGCAGGTCACGATACCGTTCGCAAGCATCTTCGAATTGACGCTTGGGGCCCGCATCTCGCGCGACAAGAAGGAAGTCTTCCAGCAGGCGGTGCATAATGCGCCGGCGGGCCAAGGGCTTGGCTTTCCCTTCTTCCCTGGCTCGCTTTACGCGGTGCCCGCATCCGCCAGCTTCACCAAGCCCACCTGGCGCGCGACGCTGGCCATGGAACCGAGCCCGGACAAGCATTTCTACCTGAGCTATGATCGCGGCTATAAGTCGGGCACCTTCACCAGCCAGGCCCAGAACGCCACCCAGGCAACCTTCCTCGTAAAGCCCGAACAGTTGGACAGCTTCAACCTGGGGGCGAAAACCCAATGGCTGGACAATACATTGCGGGTGAACGCCGACCTCTTCTATCTAGACTATAAGAAGCTTCAGGTGTTCGAGTTCGGCGCAAATCTGAACTTCATCCTTGCCAACGCCAATGCACGGATCAAGGGCGCCGAAATCCAGGTCGTGATCGCGCCGTCACGCAATCTCAACGTCGGCATGAATGCGAGCTTGCTCGACGGCAAGTTCACGTCCAATCCGCAATTCGCGGGCGCGACGCTTGCGTATAAGGGCAACCGCCTGTCGCGCGCGCCGCGCTACAAGGTCAGCAACTATGTCGAACTCTCTGAAGACATGTTCGGCGGCAGGGGCCTGGTGCGTTTGAGCCAAGCCTTCCAGAGCGATTTTTTCTATAATCCGTCCAACGACGTTGCGGGTCTTCAGAAGGCTTACAGCGTGCTCAATGGCTTTGCTTCCTGGGAAAGCGAGTCGGGCCTGAAACTATCGCTGAGCGCCGACAATCTGACGAACGAGCAATATTCGGTGCACCATATCAGCTTCCAGAATCTGGGCGTGCGCATTTTCGCTCCGCCCCGGTCCTACACGTTCACCGTATCCCAGCGCTTCTGATGACTACCCCCGGAAAAGGGGGCGCTCCTCATGGAGCGCCCCTTTTTTTTGATCTGCGACCGCCGAACAGGGGTTCACCACTTTCCTATCCGCCGGGCATGACCCTCACCACCACGCGCCGGTTCAGAGGATCGTCCGGGACATGTTCGGGCCGACGCGCAGGAGAGCGTTCTCCCGCTCCGGAAACTTGCAAATCCGGCAAGGGTACGCCCATAGCGACCAATATCCCTGCCACGGCGTCCGCCCGCATCAGGCTCAACCTGTCATTATAGGCTTCCTGGCCCACGCTGTCGGTGAAACCCGTGACGCTCAGCCTTTGACGGCGGTTCGCTTCGATGAACGCCGTCAGATCCCGGCGGCCCTCTTCCCTGACCTCCGCCTTGTCGAAATCGAAATAGAGGGTGAGCGCCAATTCCCGTGAAGCCGCAACCATCGGCTTCGGATCGACGGCGACCTCCCGCACCGGTGCGGGCCGATAGACCATGTCCCGGCATTCGCTGTCGCTCCACGCCAGTTTTTCGAGCCGCATCTTCCGGTCCCAGCGCAATTGCAGGCGACAGACCCGATATTCGGTCCCCGACCCGGTGTAGAAATCAAGGATATAATCCCACTGCCGCTCGCCGATCAGCCCTTCACGGAAATGCGGCACGCCAAGCAGCGCATAGACCTGTCGCTTGGTCATGCCGGGCGTCAGCAGGCGCGGCGTTTCCGGCGGCAGGAAAACCCCCTCCCGGCGGGTGGCGCGGCCGGGATCGGGAAACTCCGACGAGGGAGCAATGTCCGGCAGGAAAACAGGCCCGGCGGCCCCGGCTGGCGACATGCACAACAGCAACGCCAGCACAGCGGCATGCCGGCGCGGTTCAGAACGCGATGCCCATGCCAGCATTGGCGCCTCCCTGATTGCGGCTGTTATAGGCTGCGGACGCCCGGATGATGAGCCGGCCATTGTCCGACACCTTCGATATTCCCATGGCGACCGCATGTTCACCCTGCCACGTGCTGACGCCCATGCCCAGCGTGCCGCCGCCCGCTTCGGAAAATTGCGGTATGCCGGCCATCGCCATGGATGCGGCGGTCCCTCCCTCCGCATCGCGGCGCAAATCACGCAAGCCCCTGTCCAGCAGGTTGAAGCGAAGGTCGGCATAGGCGGTAGCGGCATCGACCGCCTGCCCCATCCCGCCTTGAAGCTGGCGCAGATTGACCGCATCGGTCGGCGCGACGCCGTCGGCGACATGGGCGATCTGCCGCTCCGCCCCTTCCCTGCCCACCGACACCGTGTTGGCCCGATCCGCGACGGAGGCGTAGCCGAGCGCGACGCTGGACGGCGCGAGCGCCTGCGCCTGCGTGCCCAGCGCCAGTCCGCCATTGCCGGAAGCCACCGCGCCCGCGCCCGCCGCCAGCGTGTCCGCCCCGCTCGCGACCGGCTTGGCAAAGCCCGAACTGTTGTTGACCTGCAAATATCCCGCCCGTCCTTCCTGAAGGTCGGTGATCGCGGTCATGCCATAGGCCAGTTGCACATTGGTCGCGTAAAGTTGCGCGCCGTTGACCGCGTCGCTGCTGGTCGCGCTCAACTGGCCCGCCGCTACCCCGCCGATCTTCTGGTCGACGCCGCCGCGCACCGCATTATAGGCCTGGATCGCCGGATCATAGGGCAATGCGTCCTGAGGCGCGATTCCTCCGACGGCATCGTCCAGTTGCGAGAGGTTGACCGCGTCGCTGCCCGCGCTACCCGCCGCCAGATTGGCGATGCTTGTCCCGCTTGAGCCGCCCAGAAGGATAGAGGATTTCGTCCCGTCCTGATATTTGACGGCCAGATCGTTCAATATGGCCAGATCATAGCTGAGTTGCGTGATGGCCGCGCTGTTCTGGGCGACCAGGTCGTTCGTCGCCTGCAATTGCGATCCGTTGATGGCGTCGGTGCTGACGGCGTTCACCGCCCCGGCGCTCAGATTGGTGATGCGGGTGCCCGTGACGCCGCCCAGCGTCACGACTGTCCGCGCTCCGCCGTCATATTGCACCGCATTGCCCGACAGCGTCCCGACAGCGTCGTTGATGGCCTGCAATTGCGCCACATTGACGGCATCGGTCGGGTTCGCCCCGGCCGCCAGCCCGGTCAGGCGGCGCCCGCCGATATTCACCTCCGCGCTGGCGGTTCCCCCCACCAGATAGGCGGAGGAACCAAGCGTCAGGCCGTCCGCGACCGATCCGGAACCCAGCGCGACACTCGACGGAGCCAATGCCTGGGCCTGCGTTCCCACGGCCAGGCTGCCGTCCCCGGAAGCCACCGCGCCAGCCCCGGCGGCCATCGTGTCCGCGCCGCTCGCGACCGGCTTGGCATAGCCGGAACTGTTGTTCACCTGAAGATAGCCCGCCCGTCCCTCCTGAAGGTCGGTGATCGCGGTCAGATTATAGGCCAGTTGCACATTGGTCGCATAAAGTTGCGACCCGTTGACCGCATCGGTGCTGGTGGCGTTCACCGCCCCGGCGCTCAAATTGGTGATGCCGGTGCCGGCGGCGCCCTGCAACGTCACCAGCGACCGCGAACTGCCGTCATATTGCACAGCATTGTCCGACAGCGTCCCGACCGCATCGTTGACCGCCTGCAACTGCGCCACATTGACCGCGTCGGTCGGATTCGCCCCCGCCGCCAGCCCGGTCAGGCGGCGCCCTCCGATATTCACCTCCGCACTCGCGGTACCGCCGACCAGAAAGGCAGGCAGGTTGAGCGTCAGCCCATTGGCGACCGATCCGGAACCCAGCGCGACGCTGCCCGCATGGGATGCGGATGCGCCCGCCCCGATCGCCACCGCGCCGAACGCCCCGACCGACGTGCTGGCGAGATTGCCGATGGCGATGGCGTCCAGCTCGCCCGCGCTTGCCTCAAGGCCGGGCGATCCCAAGCCGGTGATCTTGTTGCCGCCAAAGGATATGCCCTTCGGCGTGACCAGGCTGAAACTGTCGGATGTGGTTTCGCAAGTCGGGTCCGTCGCCAGGTCGACGGCATTGCCGTTGATGTCCAGCACCTTGAGTTCGATCGGCGCGCCCGCCGCCGCGTTCGACAGGGCGGAGTTGATGCCCAAATTGATCGTTCCGAACGTCAAGGCGTTCAGGGTCGATTCCACCGGCGCCAGAACCGGCGTGATGACGTCGCCGATGGTCTGCGTCAGCACCGATTTGGGCAGGCTGACGCCCGAACAGGCGCTCACCACATTATTGGCATGGGCGGTCGCGCTCTGCCCCGCGCCCGCCAACAGAACCGCCGCCGCCAGCCATCGACCGCGCGACGGCACGGACAAATGCCGCGATGCTTCGCCCATCATAGTTCCGCCCCTGTTCGTGGGATCGCCCTTCCGCGCCGCTTTTCACGGCCGCGCAAACATGGCGTCCCGCATCCCCGGGGCTGAAGATGAAGGCATCGCGGCTAAAGGCCCGCCAAGGCCGCAAACCGGCATTTTACGCAAAATATGTATCCCGCCCCCGCCCGCCATGCCACTGTTCGCCAGACAATTTCCCTGTTCTTCCGGCGCGCCGTCGAGTCGAGTGAACATTTGATCCGACCACCGGAATTCATTACGATTCCGTTTTGATAGAACCGAAAGGGTCGAACATATTATGCGGATACCGAACGGCACGAGTGGAGGGACAGACAATAAGGCGGACGATCTGCCGCCCGGCCAGGTCGTCACCGCCACCGCGCTGATTCGGCATTTCGCCGTGCATTCGCGTCAGGCGCTGACCGAACCCGTCCATATCCTCAACCACGGCCATGTCGGGCTGACCCTGATTTCGACCGAATCCTTCCTTCGCCTGTCCGGCGACCGGAATCGCCCCGACCCCGATCATCCCGCCGCGCAACTCGACGTGCTGCTGGACATGATCCCGACGCAGGTCATTCTGGCCGACCAGGGGCTGAACCTGCTGCGCATCAACCTGGCGGCGCGGAAACGGCTGGAGGTCAGCGAGCAGGAGGTGCGCGGCGCGCCGCTTTCGCAGCTTCTGACCCGGCCGGATCATCATTTCGTCCTGCGGGCGCTGGAAAGGGTGCGCGACACGGGCGTGCCGGAAGAATTCGAACAAAGCTTCACCGGCGGCCCGCCGCTGGTCTATCGCATCCAGATCTCCGCCTTTCCCGGCGGCTTCGCCATATTGGCGGATGAAATGACCGACCGGCTGTCGCTGCGGGCGCAGGATGCGCGGATCGCGGCCTATGAAAATCTGACCGACGGCCTGCCGGGCCTGGCCCGCGGCGCCTTCAATGTGCGGGGCATGGTCACGGATATGTCCCCGGCGCTGGCCGATCTGGTGGGGACGGACGAAAGCCGGATCGTCGGCCTCCGCTTCGCCGCCCTGTTCGACGGCTCCAGCCGCAGCGCGATCAGCGACGCGGTGGAAGAATTGCTGACATCCGGCAAGCCGTTCGGCATGGCGGCCGGATTGGTGGGAAGCGCGGGGAGCGGAACCGTCTGGGTCGGCGCGACCCCTCTCCTGTCCGCCGACGGGCAGGCGGGCGGCGTCTTCCTGATCGGGACGAACCCGCTATGCGCGCTGCCCGGCGGCGCGCCTCAATAGGTGATGGTCACGATGACGCTGTCGGAATAGGGGCCCGCCTGCGGCCATTGCCCCGCCGGTATCTGCCCATAGACCTGCACGGTCTGGCTGAAACTCAGCAGCCCGTTCAACGGCGCGCTCACGATGCCGGTGCCGCCCGAACCCGTGCCCCAGACCGTGGTGCGGCTGGCGCTGGTATAGAGATTATAGTTCAGCGCCGCGCCGCCCTGCGTCATGCGCCGCGCCAGGGCGTCGCCCGAAGACCCCGGACTGATGGCGATATCGATCGTCCCGGCTAGCGACACTAGGCCCGTGCAACTGAGCGTCACGCTGCCCGCCCCATCCTTTGGAACCGGCGAGGTCGGGTCGTAGCCGCCGAAGCTGATCCCGGTCGTGGAGGCCGAACAGGTGCACAGGGTACAGGCCCGCGCCGGGGTCGCCACCGCCATGGCGGCAAGGGCGGCCAGCATATATCCGACAGGCTTCATCTTCCCCCCTCCCCATCCGGCGCGCAGCGTACCGGGGCGATCCTGCCCGTGCCGGGCCGGTCGGGCAAGGCCGGGACGACGGCGCGGCAGGTCATGCCCGGTCCGGTCAGCACGATGCCCTGCCCCTCCCGCGCATCGGCCAGGAATATTTCGCCGTCATGGCCGGAAATGCCCGGCTCCGACCCCTCGACGATGACGGTCAGCCCTTGCTCGACCGGGGCGCCGTCCCCGTCTACCAGCCGCAATGTGACGGGACGGGCCGATGTCCGGGCGAAACGGATCGCCACGGCCTTTCGATATCCCGGAACGGCGACCTGCTCGGCCGACGTCACCGCCGTGTCGATCGGCAGGTCGTCCAGATCGACGGCGATGCGGTTGGCGGCATAGGGTTGCAGGCCGGTGACGACCGCCCGCCTGCCCTGCCCCGCTTTGCGCGCCACGGGGCGGTTCTCGAAAAGGACCGTCACATCCTGATCCGCGCCCACATCCACCACGGCGAAGGCATAGTCGAGCTGCGGCGCCGCGACGATCTTTCCCCCCGCCCGCAGCAGCGCGCCATGGGCCTGGAGCCGCACGCCGCCCGCCCCGGCCATGCGCGCCATCGACAGATCGATATCCCCCGCCCCCGTGCGCCATGTCGCGCCCGCTTCCCATTGCGACAGGTCATTCCGCTGGCGCGCCGCCAGCAAGCGGTAGCCCCAGCCGCTGTCGGGCGGCGGCGTCTGGCTGAAACTGGCGGCGGCGCGGCTTCCCTGCACGAACAGACCCGCGTTCGACCGGGAGCCGAGGGGCAAGGTGAACGATCCGAAAAGACTGTCGTTCCGGCTGTCGGAAAAGCGCGTCCGCCGCGCCCCCAGCGTGATCCAGGCCGGACCCAGGCTGGCGGCATAGGACAGGGAACTGGTGGCGAAGCGATAGCCGCCGTCCGCGTCATTTTCCAGATAGTCGGCGTTGATGCTGCCCCGCCTTCCCAGCGTCAGGCTGCCCGCAACGATCAATTCCCGCCGCTTGCCGGGCGGGGGGCCGTCCGCGCCCACCTGGACGAAGTCGGCATCCTCCCGCGTGTAGCTGGCCGTCACGGAATAGCGGGCGGTGATGCGCTGCGCCTGCGCCCGCCAGAGCAGGCCGGTGCCCCAGTGGCTTTGCGCCGCCGCCGCCGACAAGGCGACCTCCCCCCAGGAGGAGAGGATCGCGCCCAGCCCCAGCCCGGCCATCCGCACGTCGCCGCTCGCCTCCGCCCGACCGCCCAGCGTCAGCCCGCCACCCAGCCCATGGCGCCAGAATCCGGCGGCGAAGGGTTCGCCATAGGCGAAGCTGCTGCCGCCGAAATCCCTGCGCGCCACGCCCGCCTCCAGCGAGAAATCGTCCAGTCCTTCGCGCAGCAGGCGCGGGCTGGTGTAGAAGCTCTGGGTCACGGTGCGCGCCGTGCCATTCATGTCGCGGACGGTCATCGTCACTTCCCCCGCGCCGGTGAAGACCGGCTGATAGTCGATGGCGAAATCGCCGGGCTGCACCGCCATGCTCTGGCGGCTGCTGACCGCCGCCAGCTCCACGACCGACGGCAGGGTAGAGGAGCCGGAGAGCCGGGGCAGCGGATAGGTGATGTCGCTGGGCGTCAGGGCGAAGTCGGTGCCCAGCCTGATCCCCGCGAAACGGATCGGCCGGTTCCATTCGCCGCCCCGCGTCACCGTGTCCCCCAGCGTCAGCCGCAGCCGCCGGTCGGGAAAATCGCGGATATAATTGCTGTCCAGCCGGACCGCGCCGGGGCCGCCCAATCCCTGTTGCAGCAGGGCGGTGGTGCCGACCACACCCCATTCGCCGGACGCCCCCGCATCCAGCAGGGTAGACCCGGCCCACTTCCCGCTCCATCGCGAGAGGATCAGGTCATAGCCGAGATATTGCGCCGAAACCGCCTCCATGACGGGCGGGGCCTGCCGGGCAGGGCCGAAATGCGTGGCGGAAAACAGCGATGGTTCGGCGTCGATCAACAAGGTCGATCCGCTGCCGTCCAGTCGCGCGGAAAGGCCGGGCACCCCCTCCAGCGAAGCATAGTCGGCGCCTTCGACCCGGATACGCGCCAGCCCTTCCGGCAGGCGCAGCCCCCATTGGCCCGGCATGTCCCGCCGCACGAACAACTGGCCCTGGCTCAGCACGACCAGTCCGGTGTCGCCCAGCGAACGGCCGTTGACGACGACCCCGACGGGCATCGCCCATATCCTTGCCGGAACGGGGACCGACGCCGTGACGGCGACCGGCAGATCGGACGCCATGGCGGCGGGCGGCGGGCAGAGGATAATCGCCAGCATGACCGGGAAAGGGCCGGAGCGCCTGCCGCCTTCCCAGGCTCCGATTTTTCGGACAGCAGCGCGCCCCATCCGCCGCGCGCCCTCACCGCTCGCCGTCGGCCCGGGACGCGACCAGCGTCCCTTTGGTGGTCTGCACTTCCACCCTGGCGATGGCGGCTGGCGTTTCCAGCGGCAATTCGATGCGCCCGCCCGCCAGCAGATAGAAACCGCGCTCCAGCGTCGCCGCCTTGCCGGAGCCGGAGGGATAGAGGCTGACCCCCGCGACCTGGACATGCCGGTCCCCCCGATTGGCGATGGCGATCCGGGGCTGCCCCCCGCCGCCCTTCACCATCGCCCAGTCGAGCATCGGCGCCGCACCGGCCGGTGCGCGGAAGAGCGGGATGCTGATGCGCAGCAATGTCCGCAACATGCCGGGCGCGACCGGTCCGGTGGGCAATTCGTCGATCACCAATCGGTAGCTTTCCTCGCGCCCTCCCCCTCCGGCGGGCAGGCTGCACCGGATGAGGCGCGTTTCCCCCGCCGGGATGCTGACGATGGACGGATTGACCGCCGGCCCGGCGTCCGGATCCAGCCGGTCATTGCCTTCCCCATCCTTGCGCCAGCCATAGCCCCTGATCTGGATGGTTGTGGCGGCCGCATCGTCATTGGCGACGGTCAGGGCGCAAAACTGCTTGTCGGCGGCCAGTTCGATGCGCACCGGCAGGACGCGCAGAGCCGCCGCCTCCGCGGGCGTCGCCGTCGCGGAAAGCAGCGCGCACAATCCCACCGCCAGAATCCCGAAGATTCCGGCCCCATGCCCTTTTCCTGTCATGACTGGCCTCAGTTAATGGCTGAAGTTAATAGCTGACCGTGACGGTGATCGTATCGGTATAGTTGCCCGATGCCGCGCTCTGCTGCGCAGGAATCCTGCCATAAACGGTGAACGCCATGGGCGTGATGCCCGCCGATGTCTGCGAAACCGTGTCCGAACCGGACGTATTGCCCCAATTGGTGGTGCGCCCGGCGTTGCTGTAGAGGGAATAGTTGAGCGGACTGGCGCCTTTCAGCATCTGCCGCGTGGTGACTGTCGCGCCCCCAGTGGCTCCTGCGTTCAATCCGACGTTGAAAAGCGTTCCCGGCGTGCATGTCACGCTGACGCTGCTGGTCGCGTCGGTCGGAACCGAAGAGGTGGGATCGTAGGTGCCAAAGGCCATGTTGGTGGCGGACACCAGGCAGACATTCAATACCGTCGCCGACACCCCCATGGTCGTCGTGGCATCCGCCGCCTTCGCTGTCCCGGGCACCAGGATCAAAACGATTAACGCGCCTATCTTGCGCATGACGCCATCCCCCAACCTAAAGTTGATACGTCTTATCCAGCGCAAGTTTTGATCGAAAAAGGTTAGTGAAGCGTTACCGTTCCGTTTTCGCAACGAATTGGCCAGGCAGCGTGAACCAATTCAAGGCTCGCCGGACTGAGCGATTTTGGATGGATGGCGGACCTATCCTATTCCTCCCCATTGAGAGATGGGGAGGGGGATCAGCAGCCGGCTGGTGGAGGGGAAAATACGCAGGTCACGCCATTTCCCGACATTCCGAATTTGCCCAAGCGGCCTGCCCGGATCAGGACAGGCCGCCTGACGGACGGTTCAAGACCCCTTCGCCGCCTCGGCCGCGGCCAGAACCCTCAGGACATTGCCCGACCAGATCTTCTGGACATCCGCCTCGCTATATCCCGCCTTGAGCAAGGCGGCGGTGATCCTGGGCAGGTCGAGCACATCCTCCAGGCCGACGACCCCGCCGCCGCCGTCCCAGTCCAGGCCGATGCCGACATGATCCGGCCCCGCCACCTTCAGCGCGTGGAGCATATGCGCCATGAAATCATCGAAGGTCGCCCGGTCCGTTTCGGGATAGAGCCGGTCGATCTCCTGCCGTTTCGCCAGCAGTTCGGCCCGCTTCTCCGGCGACAGCTTCGCATCCTCGCGCAACTGGCCGAACAGCGCCTTCAACGCCTCCTGCCGCGCCGGATTGGGCTTGGAAGCGCGCAGATAGGCGCCAAAGGCGTTCATCTGGATCACGCCGCCCTTGTCCGCCAGCGCCTTCAGATGCGCGTCGTCGATATTGCGCGGATGGTCATAGACCGCCTTGCAGCCCGAATGGGTCAGCAGGACCGGCGTAGTGGATAGCGCCAGCAGATCGTCCAGCACCTGATCGCTGCTGTGCGACGCGTCCGGCACCACGCCCAGCCGGTTCATCTCCTTCAGCAAATCCTTCCCCAACGGGCTGAGACCGCCAAAGCGCGGCTTCTTCGACGGATCGGTGGAGCTGTCGGCAAACTGATTATGCGCGAAATGCGCGAAGCCAACGACCCGCACGCCCATATCGTAGAAGGTCTTGAGCAAGGACACATCCTCGCCCAGCGGATAGGCGTTCTCGATCGACATGAAGACGACCCGCTTGCCCGACGCCGCGATGGGCGCGGCATCCTTCGCCTCCAGCGCCAGCGTGAAATTCGCTGGGTCCGCCGCCACCATCTGGCGGATCGATACGCCGCGCATGATCGCGAAGTCCCTCGCCCTGCGGAATCCTTCCTCCGTCAACGGCCCCTGCGGCGTGTAGATCGCGAAGAAACCACCATCCAGGCCGCCCTTCTTCATGCGCGGCAGGTCGACCTGGGTATAGTCGCTGAGCACGCCATGCTCCTCCTCAATCGACCAGCCGGGCAGGTCGAGCGAGGCGGGCGTATCGAGATGGCTGTCGAGCGTCAGCAGCCGCTGATGGAGTTGATAGACCTTCTTAGGCACCTCCTGCGCCTGCGCCCCGAACGGGAGCAGCGCCATCAGCGCCGCCCCCGCCATCATCCTTTTCAGCATCAAATCTCACCCGAAATGGTGAACTGGAAAGTGCGGGGAGAAAGCGGCCGGAAGAAGCCGTCGCCCGATGGCTGGGCAGATATGTAGGAAAGCGTGTCCTTGTCAAAGATATTGTCGACGTTGAACCGCGCTTTGATTCCCTTGACCGGCCCGAAGCTGAGGCCGTCCCCAATGTCGACATAGGCGCTGAAGACAGTGTAGCCCGGCACGCTCGACCCCGGCGTATTGACGAAGGTCGACCAGCGCTTGCTGGTATATTTGCCGGAGAAGTTGGCGACCAGCCAGCTCGCCGGTTCCACCGTCACACCGCCGCTGACGATCCACTTGGCGCTATCCGGCAGGAACTTGCCAGCGAGGGGGATGACGGTCGAGCCGATAATGTTGTCCTTGAACTTCGCGTTGTTGTAGGTGGCGTTCAGGTTGCCGTAAGCGAGGCCGTCCAGGAAGGACGGTTTGTAGGTGCCGGCAAATTCCACGCCATAAGAACGCACCCGGCCGACATTCTGGTAGAAGGTTTCCGTCGACGAGCCACCGCCCTGCACGAAGCTGGTGATCGACTGGATGCGATTTTCGAACTTCGTGTAGAAGGCCGCCAACGACGCATAGAGCTGTCCCTGGTTGGTGCGGATGCCCAGTTCCATATTCTTCGACCGTTCAGGCGCGGGCTGCGGCACCAGTGCCGACGTGCCGGGACGCGTCACCGAATAGATGTCGTCCATACCCTTGGGCAGAGCCATATTCTCCGCATAGGAGGCGAAGACCTGCGTCCGTCCGTCAAATTTGTAGAGTAGGCCCGCCATGGGCAGGAACATATCCGTATAATGCGCGGTGTTGGCCTGCGGACCCCACCCCGGAATGCCCCTGAGGACGCCGCCAATCGTCCGGGTGCGGTAATAATCGTCAAAGTCGCGATAGCCGCGCTGGACATAGTCCATCGACAGCCCCTTGAAACCGAGGTCGAGGATCAGCCGCTCGTCCGCGAGTTTCAGCGTATCCTTCACGAACACCTGCAATATGTCGCGCTTGGACCGGTAATCGCGGCGCAGATAGACTAGTTCGTTCAGATTAGGCGCACTATTGGGCGCACCATCGACCGTATTGTAGCGAGCCTGGGTACGGTGATATTTGTCAGTTTCGGCCCAGACTCCCGCTTCCACACTATTGCTGCCGATTTCCCAATGCAGCTTGCTGGTGATGCCGTAGCGATCCCCACCTACGCCCGACAAGCCATATTGTACGCCCTTGGGCGCTACGACCGGAAGGCCAGCCTCCGACTGATAAAGATAGCGCAGATAGCTGCCAGGCGTCGCGCCCCGCGTAATGCTACCATAGGAGTCGGGTGACACGCCGTAACCGTCCTTATCCTCATAATAAAGAGTTGATTCGGCCCAAACCCCATCAGCGATGCCAGCGTGGAAGGTCGCCCCGTAAAGTTTGTCCTTACGCACGTTGATGGCTAGATTATAAACGCTCGTATAGTTAGAATTGGAATAATAAATTCCCGCGACGGTTGGCGCGAATGGCGTCCTGCCGTTGACTACAGTAGTATTGGGTACATTTTCAATATTAGCGAAATCTCGCCCACACTGGCCCAAGGGATTTGGCGCCGCGCAATTATATTGCCCCCGCGAAATGGTAGGCGAGTCATAATCGAAGAAGTCGTTCGACACGAATTTGAACCGCGCCCAGCTATCGCCACCCAGATCGGCGTGAATCTGCCCTTCCCAATGTTCGCGGTCGACCGATCCGGGGCCGCGCCACAGGTCGCTGTCCAGCTTGGTGCGGCTGACATAGGCCTTGAACGGCCCCACCTTGCCGGTGCTGAAGCGGATGAAAGTGCGCTTCATATCGAAATCGCCGAAGCTCTGCGATACGAACAGGCCCATATCATCCTGCGGCGCGATGCTGTTATATTGCACCACCGGTCCCAGTGTCGAATAGCTGGGCAGGCCCACATCGCCCGCGCCGATGGCGGCTTCCACCACGCCGAGATTTTCGTTGTCGACATAGCGGAACACCGGACTGCCGCCGAAAGCGTCGCTGCGCCCGGTCGGGATGCCATCGACCACGAAGCCGATCTGGTCAAGGTTGAAGGCGCGGGTCTGGACGCTGTTGCCGAATTCATAGAGGCCGAGCGCGCCGTCGGTCTGCACGTTGAAGCCGGGCAGTTGCTCCAGCATCTTCAACCCCGAAATGCCCGACGGTGCCGAGAGCAGGGCCTCACGCGTGACCGCCACGACATTGCTCACCTTGTCCTCGCCGATGGCCTCCGCCGATTGGGAGATGCGGCGGCCGGTGACGGTGATCGTCCCCGCATCTTCGGCATCCGGCTCCTGCGCCCAGGCATGGGGCGATATGGTGGCGGCGCAGCATGACAGCAGCAGGGCGGCACGGCGAACGGACAAGAACTTCTGCATAAATGGCTCCCTTTCGGCCCTTTTCGGGCAGTTATGGGCCGTCCAGGCTGCGCCCCGCGCATGGCGTGGGCGCTGCATCTCTCCATGTAGCAAGCAAGCCGACGCATCGCTGCGACCAGCCGATTTTCTCGGTTTTCTTGTGAAACGAAATGATGGTGGAAATCCGCTACCGGCAAATGAGTAATTCTCAATCCGTAACGAAATTCGCCGGGATGCCGGTCGACCCAAAGCCCATGCTGCAAAAAACGGGCCGCGCCATGATATTCCTATTTCTACACTTCCCCCCTATTGATACACATGCATCATGACCAATACTCCTCTTTGGCTGGCCCTGCTGCACCAACTTCCCGCCAAACCGCCCTATTTGCGGGTGAAGATATGGCGGCGGCTGCAAGGGATCGGCGCGGTCCCGCTCAAGAACGCCGTCCATGTCCTGCCCCATTCGGCGGAGGGTGCGGCCGCTTTCCGCGACCTCATGGCGGAAATCACCGCCAATGGCGGCGAAGCCACCCTGATCGAGGCGCACCTGCTGGCCGGTCAATCGGACAGCGAAGTCCGCGCTCTGTTCGACGCCGCCCGCAACGCTGATTATGAAGAGGTCGCGCAGGCGGCCCGCCGCCTCCTGGAAACCGGCCCCGCCAGCGGCCCGGACATTGCCCGGCTGCGCAAGCGGATGGAGGATATCGGCAGTCTCGATTTCTTCGGCGCCCATGGACGTCAGGAGGCGGAGGCCGCGCTCGCAATACTCGACAGCCAGCGCTACCGGCATCCGGACGTCAGCCGCGCCGATCCCGCGGACCAAAGCGAAACGATCGATCTGGCCAACCGAATCTGGGTCACGCGCAGCGGCGTGCATGTCGACCGCATCGCCTGCGCCTGGCTGATTCGCCGCTTCATCGACCCCGACGCCCGCTTCCGTTTCGTCGACAGCCGCCATCACGACCCGGCGGACGGCGAACTGCGCTTCGACATGGCGGACGCCGAATTCACCCATGAAGGCGACCGGTGCAGCTTCGAAACATTACTGCTGCGGGCAAAGCTGCTGGACGATCCCGCGCTGGTCGCCATCGGGCAGATCATCCATGATCTCGACATTGGCGACGGCAAGTTCGCCCGCCCCGAAACGCCCGGCCTCAGCGCCATATTGTCGGGCGTCTGCGCCTCGACCGACGACGACCTCCAGCGCATCGCCATGGCGAGCGACGCGCTCAACCAGTTCCACGCCTTTTTCAGCAACAGGAAGACGGACCGATGAAGGCCAGCGCAGCGGACGGCCATCACAATATTCCGCTCAGCGAAGCGACCCGCGTCTGGGCGCGGATCGCGGCGCTCAGCTTCGGCGGCCCGGCGGGGCAGATCGCCGTAATGCACCGCCTGCTGGTGGAGGAGAAACGCTGGATCGGGGAGGAACGCTTCCTCCACGCGCTCAACTATTGCATGCTGCTGCCGGGACCGGAGGCGCAGCAGCTCGCCATCTATATCGGCTGGCTGCTGCACAGGACGAAGGGCGGGCTGATCGCGGGCATATTGTTCGTGCTGCCCGGATTCCTCGCCATATTGGGCCTCAGCTACATCTATGTCCTGCTGGGCCATGTGCCCCTGATCGAAGGGCTGTTCTTCGGCCTGAAAGCGGCGGTGCTGGCCATCGTGATGCAGGCGGTGGTCCGGGTCGGATCACGGGCATTGAAGAACAACGTCATGCGCGGGATCGCCGCCGCCGCCTTCGTGGCGATCTTCTTCCTTGGCGCACCCTTCCCGCTGATCGTGCTGGCGGCGGGGCTGGCGGGATTCATCGGCGGACGCAGCGGCCTTTCGGCGTTTCAGGGCGGCGGCGGCCATGGCCCGGCGGGCGGCGATGTCGTCCATGACCGCGACACCGCGCTGGGCGAACAATTGCCCGAACATGCCCGCCCCCATCTGCGCTGGTCGCTGCGCATATCGGCGGTGCTTCTGCTGCTCTGGCTGGGACCGGTGCTGGCGCTGTTCCTGACGCTGGGACCGGACAATATATTCACCCATATCGCCAGCTTCTTCAGCCAGATGGCGGTCGTCACCTTCGGCGGCGCCTATGCCGTGCTCGCCTATGTCGCGCAGGAGGCGGTGGGGACTTTCGGCTGGCTGCGGCCGGGCGAGATGCTCGACGGTCTGGGCATGGCGGAAACGACGCCGGGGCCGCTGATCATGGTGACGCAGTTCGTCGGCTTCCTGGCCGCCTTCCGCGATTCCGGCGTGCTGCATCCGCTGCTCGCCGCGACGCTGGGGGCGATCCTCACCACCTGGGTCACTTTCGTCCCCTGCTTCCTCTGGATCTTCGCGGGCGCGCCTTTCATCGAGCGGCTGCGCGGCAATCCGGCGCTTTCAGGCGCGCTGAAGGCAATCACCGCCGCCGTCGTGGGCGTGATCCTGAACCTGGCCATCTGGTTCGCCATCCACACCCTGTTCGGGAAGGTGCAGCGTATCGGCGGCGTCGACCTGCCGCTGCTGTCCAGCGTCAACATCCCCGCCCTGCTGCTGTCGATCGGCGCGATGGTCGCGATGTTCCGGTTCAAGGTCGGCATGCTGCCGGTGCTGGCCGCCTGCGCCGCCCTGGGCGCCGCCTATATTCTGATCGCCTGAGGGACTTGAAAGCCGCCCCCGCTCCCGCCATTTGACGGCTCGATTTCCATTGGGGAGAGATTTCGTTACCGCCATGACCAGCACGACCGACACCGCACCCGAAACCCGTTCCTTCGAGGCCGACGTCGCCCGGCTGCTGCACATGATGGTGCACTCCGTCTATTCGGACAAGGACGTCTTCCTGCGCGAGTTGATCTCGAACGCGGCCGACGCCTGCGAAAAGCTGCGCTACGAACTGCTGAGCGATCCCGCGCTCGCGGGCGACGATGGCCAGCCGCGCATCACCGTCACGCTCGATCCCGACGCCCGCCAGTTGATCGTCGAGGATAACGGCATCGGCATGAGCGAGGTCGAACTGGCCGAAGCGCTGGGCACCATCGCCCGATCCGGCACCCGCGCCTTCATGGAACGGGTCACGGCGGCCAAGGAAGGAGAAGGCGCGCAACTGATCGGCCAGTTCGGCGTCGGCTTCTATTCCGCCTTCATGGTCGCGGACAGGGTGGACGTCTTCTCCCGCCGCGCCGGGTCCGACACCGCGTCGCACTGGGCTTCCGACGGCTTGGGCAGCTACACCATCCAGCTAGTCGACCCCGCGCAGGCCCCGACACGCGGCACCCGCATCGTCCTCCACCTGAAGGAAGACGCCGCCAGCTATACCGAACCCTTCACCACCCAGCGCATCGTCACCGCCCAGTCGGGCCATGTCCCAGTCCCCATCTTCCTCAAGGAAAAGCCGGATGCGGAGGAAAAGCAGATCGCGGACGGCGCGGCGCTCTGGACCCGCCCGAAATCGGACATCACGGCGGAGGAATATACCGACTTCTACCGCAGCACCGCCGGTCAGTTCGACGAACCCGCGCTGACGCTGCATTATCGCGCAGAGGGGCTGCACGAATATTCGGTCCTCGCCTTCCTGCCCTCCATGCGTCCGTTCGACCTGTTCGATCCGGATCGCGCCGGGCGGATGAAACTCTATGTCCGCCGCGTCTTCATCACCGACGAGGCGCAGATATTGCCGCGCTACCTGCGCTTCGTACGCGGGCTGGTCGACAGCAACGACCTGCCGCTCAACGTCTCGCGGGAGATGATCCAGGAAAGCCCGGTCCTCGCCGCCATCCAGAAGGGGGTCGCCAACCGCATCCTTTCCGAACTGGACAAGCTGGCCGAGAAGGATAGCGAAGCCTATCTCACATTCTGGAACAATTTCGGCGCCGTCCTGAAAGAAGGCCTGTACGAGGATTTCTCCCGTCGCGAGACGCTGCTGGGCCTCGCCCGCTTCAAATCCACCACCGGCGAAGGCTGGCGCTCGCTCAAGGATTATATCGAGGCGATCAAGGACAATCAGACCGCGATCTACTACGCCACCGGCCCCGATCTAGATCGCCTCGCCTCCTCCCCGCAACTGGAGGGTTTCCGCGCCCGCGGCATCGAAGTGCTGCTGCTCACCGATCAGGTCGACAGCTTCTGGGTCACGGCCGGGGTCGACTATCAGGGCAAGCCGTTCAAGTCGGTGACCCAGGGCCTGGCCGACCTCAGCCTGATCCCGCCAGCAGAGGGCGAAGCGCCCGCCGCGCAGGCGTCGGCGGAGGTCGACGGCTTCATCGCCTATGTGAAGACCGTGCTGGGCGAGCAAGTGTCCGACGTCCGCGCATCGGAACGGCTGACGGAAAGCGCCGTCTGCCTCGTCGCGCCCGACAATGCGATGGACCGCCAGCTTGAAAAGCTGCTGGCCGGGGCCGGGCGGATCGACAGCGCGGCGAAACCCGTGCTGGAAATCAATCCCCGCCACGACCTGATCGCCAAACTCGGCACGCTGGCGGAAGACAGCGCCCTGCGCGAGGATGCGGCACACCTGCTGCTGGACGAAGCGCGCATCGCGGATGGAGAGCTTCCCGCCGACCCCCGCGCCTTTTCCGCCCGCCTCGCCCGCATGATCGGCGGCGCGATCCAATGAAGCAACGGCGGCCGGTCTGAATCCGGCCGCCAATATCCGCTTGCCAGCCCCGCGAAAGCGGGCCAATCACCCGGCAACAGGAAAAATGAGAGGGTAGCGCGTCGATGAGCTATTATGACGTTCTGATCGTGGGCGCCGGACATGCCGGGGCGCAGGCGGGCATTTCGCTGCGCCAACTCGGTTTCGAAGGCTCGATCGCGATGGTGGGCGATGAAAAAGACCCGCCCTATGAACGTCCGCCGCTGTCGAAGGAATATTTCGCGGGCGACAAGAGCTTCGACCGCATCCTGATCCGCCCGGCCAGTTTCTGGGAAGAGCGCAAGATCGACATGCTGCTCGGCCTGCGCGTGAAGTCGGTCGACCCGGTGGGCAAGTTCGTGACGGCGGGCGACCGGGAAATCGGCTATGGCAAGCTGATCTGGGCGACCGGCGGCTCCCCGCGCATGCTGACCTGCAACGGCGCCGATGCCTCCGGCGTCCACGCCGTCCGCCGCCGCGACGATGTCGACGCGATGATGGCGAAGATCGACCAGATCAATCATGTCACCGTGATCGGCGGCGGCTATATCGGGCTGGAGGCGGCGGCCGTCCTGTCGAAATTCGGCAAGAAGGTCGTGCTGCTGGAAGCGCTGGACCGCGTGCTGGCCCGCGTCGCGGGCGAGGAACTGTCGCGCTTCTACGAGGCGGAGCATCGCGCCCATGGCGTCGACCTGCGCACCGGCGCGCGGATGGACTGCATCGAAGTCACGGATGGCAAGGCCACCGCCGTGCTGATGCAGGATGGCGAGCGGATCGCGACCGACATGGTGATCGTCGGCATCGGCATCATCCCCGAAACCGGCCCGCTGATCGCGGCGGGCGCTGCGGGCGGCAACGGCGTCGACGTGGACGAATTTTGCCGCACCAGCCTGCCCGACATCTATGCGGTCGGCGATTGCGCGGCCCATGCCAACAGCTTCGCGCGGGGCGCGCAGATCCGCCTTGAATCTGTGCAAAACGCCAATGACCAGGCGAAGACGGCCGTGGCCCATATCATGGGCAAGGAAGAGGCCTATCATGCCGTGCCCTGGTTCTGGTCGAACCAATATGATCTGAAGCTCCAGACCGTGGGCCTGTCGACTGGCCACGACCAGACCATATTGCGCGGCGATCCGGCGACCCGCAGCTTTTCCGTCCTGTACCTCAAGGGCGGCAAGCTGATCGCGCTCGACTGCGTCAATGCGGTCAAGGATTATGTGCAGGGCCGCGCCCATGTCGTTTCCGGCGCGGTGCTGGATCAGGCGCAGTTGGCCGACGCAACCGTCCCCCTCAAGGAAGTCGGCCTCTCCTGACCGGTGGATGCCTGACCGGTGGATGAAGGTCAGCCCCGAAAGCTGGCCTTCATCGCCAACTCCCAAGGACCGCCACGATAATGCCATGCCGCAAGCCCGGCAATGGCGAGCGGCCTTGGACCAAAGCCCCGACGCAACTCGGCCGCCAGCGCCTTCGCCTCTGCGGGATCGACCTTATTCTGTACCGTAATATGGAAACGCGGCCGCCCCTGGTCCTGCGGCGTCAGCAAGCCTGCAAAGGCCTCCACCAATTCCTCCCGCATCGCCATCAGACCCGGACTTTCCACCCGATAGGCGACTCCCCGCCCCAACAGCATCACCTCCGCCAGTCGTGCGGCGGGCGGCGACCCCGCGCAGAGCCGCTTCAACCGCGCTGCTACTTCCTCCAGCACCGATGGCGGCAGATGATGGAACAACGTGACATGCGCCGGCACCAGATTGCGCTCCTCCGGAAAATGTGCGCGCCGCAAGCCGTCGGCCCAGCCGAAATCCGCCGCTCCCAACAAAGCCGTCACGATGATCGGCGCCGCCAAATCCTCTCTCCTTTCCCGAAAACCCCTCAACCGCTATGATCCACCCCGGCGGCCCCATCAGGCAAGCCGCCGATGGAGGGGCCAACACCATGACCGCAAGACGATCCTTTCGAACCATCGGCATCCTTTTGCTGCTCTGGAACCTGATCGGGGTGGCCGCCTTCATCATGCAATATAGCGCCGACCTCAGCCAATTGACGAAGACCGATCCCTATACCGCCCGCATCTTCGCCGCCATGCCCGACTGGGTCTGGGCGACCTATGCGGTTGCGGTCGGCGCAGGGACGCTGGGGGCGATCCTGCTGCTCCTCCGAAAGGCCGCCGCCGCGCCCCTGTTCCTGCTCTCCATCGTCGCCGTGATCATACAGTTCGGCTACAGCTTCCTCCGCACCGACCTGCTGGCGGTAAAGGGCTTCACCGCCGCGATCTTCCCGGCCGTGATCCTGTTCATCGCCCTCTTCCAATGGCGCTATGCCCGCCGCCTAATCGCGAAAGGCGTCCTGCGCTGAGTGCGCAAATCCTCCCTACGCGCAGCGTGGGGAGGGGGACCGTCGGCGCAGCCGATGGTGGAGGGGAAATGCGCAGGTCGTGCCCTTCCCCTCCACCAGCCTGCGGCTAGTCCCCCTCCCCATCTCCCGATGGGGAGGAATTAGAAAGCCCAAACCCGCAGACTCGTCGCTCAAAGCTCCCCGCGAGCCCGCCGGATTTCGAACCATTTCCGCACATTCTCATTATGCTCTTGCAGCGTGTCGGCGAAGATATGCCCGCCCTTGCCGTCCGCGACGAAATAGAGCGCCTTCGTCTCCGCCGGATGCAGCACGGCCAGGATGGACAACCGCCCCGGATTGGCGATGGGCCCCTTGGGCAGGCCCGTCATCGCATATGTGTTATAATCGTTGACCGCCGCGATCTCCGATTTCCTGATCCGGCGTCCCAGCGGTTTCCCCTTGGTGATCGGATAGATGATTGTCGGGTCCGCCTGCAACATCATGCGGGCCTTCAGCCGGTTGCCATAGACCCCCGCCACCATCGGCCGCTCCGAAGGCACGCCGGTTTCCTTCTCCACGATGCTGGCAAGGATAACCGCCTCTTGCGGCGTCCGGGCGACGGTATCGGGCGCCCGCTCCGCCCATAATTCTTCCAGCGCCTTGTCCATGGCGGACTGCATGCGCTTCAACACCGCCGCCCGGCTCTCCCCCTTGTCGAAGGCATAGCTGTCGGGCAGCACGCTGCCCTCCTCCGGCACGGCGATATCGCCGGTCAGTTCCCCGTTCGCCTTCAACCGTTCATAGACCAGGATGGAGGGCATCCCCTCCGGTATGGTGACAAGCCGGGTCAGCGTCTTCCCGCCGCCCAATATCCGGAAGATGTCGCTGTTGCTTGCCCCCTTGGGGATCAGGAATTCGCCAGCCTTGATCGACTTGCCCCGCCCGAAGACCTTGGCGCGGGTCAGAAAGGCGTCGGCGGAACGCACCGCGCCCTTTTGCTTGAGCAGCACGGCGGCGTCCGCGATGGTCGCGCCATCGGGCACGACGACCGTGATATCGGCGGTCGCCGGTCCCTTCTCGGTCCAGCCATAGACGAAACGGAACGCCACGAAGGCCGCGACGGCCAGGCCGATCAGCAATATGCCATAGCCAAGCCGCCGCATGGGTCTTTTCTCAGACCGCCTTCATGATCAGCGAGGCGTTGGTCCCGCCGAAACCGAACGAATTGTTCAGCACGGCCCGCACCTTGCGCTCCTTGGCGACATGCGGGACCAGATCGACGCCCTTGCAGCTTTCGCTCGGCTCGTCGAGGTTCAGCGTCGGCGGCACGATCTGGTCGCGCAGCGCCAGGATGCAGAAGATGCTCTCCACCGCGCCTGCGCCGCCCAGCAAGTGACCGATGGCCGACTTGGTCGAACTCATCGACATGGTGCCGAGGTGATCGCCGAACAGCCGCTTCACAGCGCCCAGTTCCAACTCGTCGCCCAGCGGAGTCGAGGTGCCATGCGCGTTCACATAATCGATGTCGCCCAGGCCCAGGCCGGACTTTTTGAGCGCCATTTCCATCGAACGATAGGCGCCATTGCCCTCCGGATGCGGGGCGGTGACGTGATAGGCGTCGCCCGACAGGCCGTATCCGACCACTTCGGCATAGATTTTCGCACCCCGCGCCTTGGCCCGCTCATATTCCTCCAGCACGACCACGCCCGCGCCCTCGCCCATGACGAAGCCGTCGCGATTGACGTCATAGGGCCGCGAAGCCTTTTCCGGGCTGTCGTCGAAGGCAGTCGACAGAGCGCGCGCCTGGGCGAAACCGGCAATGCCGATCGGGCAGATCGCGCTTTCCGCGCCACCGGCCAGCATCACGTCGGCATCGTCCAGCGCGATCATGCGGGCGGCGTCGCCAATCGAGTGCGCACCGGTCGAACAGGCCGTGACGACGGCATGGTTCGGACCCATCAGGCCATATTTGATCGAAACCTGGCCGGAGATCAGGTTGATCAGGCGGCCATGGACGAAGTGCGGGCTGACCCGGCCCGGTCCCCGGTTCGCCAGCACCAGCGATTCGCTTTCGATGCCCGGCAGGCCGCCAATGCCCGAACCGATGGAGCAACCGGCGCGCAGCCGCTCCTCCTCGCTCATATTGTCCAGGCCCGCGTCGCGCAGCGCCTGGCTGGCTGCGGAAATGCCGTAAACGATGAACGGGTCGACCTGCCGCTGGATCTTGTGGTCGACGTCCAGCCCGGCGTCATAGCCATATTCGTGATCGGCAGGCTTCACTTCGCAGGCGATGCGGCACTTATATTCGCTGGCGTCGAAGCGCGTGATCGTCGCCGCGCCGGATCTGGACGCGATGATGTTCTTCCAGGTCGTTTCCACATTCCCGCCGAGCGGGCTGACCATGCCAAGGCCGGTTACGACAACACGACGCATATGCTTGCTCCGAAAAAATCTCTTTGGCTCAACGCCGCCCATCTAGCCATTCGAAAGGCGATTGTGAACGGGGACCAGATGCGAAAAGGCTCCCCAAGACCCGGTTTCGCCGGACAGGAGGAGCCTTTTCCTTTTCAAACGCGGCGGCCACCCGTTTTTAGGCAGGCCGCTAGGCGCCCTTACTGCTTGCTGTCGATATAATCGATGGCGTCCTTGACGGTGGCGATCTTTTCCGCCGCGTCGTCGGGGATTTCGACGCCGAATTCTTCCTCGAACGCCATCACCAGCTCGACGATGTCCAGGCTGTCAGCGCCCAGATCGTCGATGAAGCTCGCATCCTCGGTCACCTTTTCGGCTTCGACGCCCAGATGCTCGACGACGATTTTCTTTACGCGATCCGCGGTCTCACTCATGAGTGGTCCTTCTTACTGGGTATCGTTGATGGTTCTGAATATCTGTTAAGGCATGCCCTAGAGGCAAGCCCAACGAGAGGCAAGAGGCAAGAGACAATCGGGTGGCATCGCCCACCTGCGTTCGGCTCTCCAGCCCCGATGGCACAAGGCGGCGGCTTTGCAAATGCCCAAAATTTCCCGGCGTGGCGGAACAGGCCCGCCGCAACGGTCTATCCGGGCCGATCGACATTTAGTTCAGACGGAGCCGAAAAGTGGGATTTTCGAGCACCGGAGCGCAAAAAATCGCGCTTTGCAGGCCCGTCTGGGCGAATGTCGATTGGCCCTTCAGATCATCGCCATGCCGCCGTTGACGTGCAACGTCTGGCCGGTGACGTAACCGGCTTCCCTGCTGGCAAGGTACACGACGGCCGCGCCGATATCCTCGCCCGCGCCCAGGTCGCCCGCCGGAATCTTCGTCAGGATCGCGCCCTTCTGCGCGTCGTTCAGCGCGTCGGTCATGGCCGAACGGATAAAGCCCGGCGCGACGCAGTTCACGGTGATGCCCCGGCTCGCCAGTTCCTGGCCCAGCGATTTGGACATGCCGATGATGCCCGCCTTCGACGCGGCATAATTGGCCTGTCCCGGATTGCCGGTCACGCCCACCACAGACGTGATGGAGATAATCCGCCCGAAGCGCGCCTTCATCATCGGCTTGGCCGCGGCGCGGGCGAGACGGAAGGCCGCCTCCAGATTGACCGAGATCACGTCCGACCATTCCTCATCCTTCATGCGCAGGATCAGGTTGTCGCGGGTGATGCCCGCATTGTTGATCAGGATGTCGATCTTCCCGCCCAGCGCTTCGACCGCCTGCGGGATCAGCGCGTCGACCGCCGCCGGATCGCCAAGGTTGCAGACCAGAATCTTGTGATCCCCGCCCAGTTCGGCGGCGAAGGCCTTCAGCTTCTCCTCATTGCTGCCCGAAAGGGCCAGCGTGGCGCCCTGCGCGGCCAAAGCCTTGGCGATGGCGGACCCGATGCCCCCCGAAGCGCCCGTCACCAGCGCGGTCATGCCTGTCAGATCGAACATTCTAATCTCCTTTGAAATTCGGCGTCCGGCGCTCGAAAAAGGCGTCTATCGCCTCGTCATGATCCGCCGTCGCATGGGCCAGCGCCTGCATCGCGCCCGCCATTTCCATGATCTGGTTCAATTCCGCCGTCTGCGCCGCGCGCAGCAGCCTCTTGGTCATCCGTGTAGCATGGGGCGGATTGGCGGCGATCTTGTCCGCCACGGCCCGCGCCGCCGCCAGCAGATCAGCGTCCGGCACCACCTCGCTCACCAGCCCGATCCGCAGAGCCTCCCGCGCATCGATGGTCTCCCCGGTCAGCGCCAGTTCGGTCGCCTTCGAAAAGCCGATGATGCGCGGCAGCAACCAAGCCCCGCCATCGCCCGAAATGATCCCCAGCTTCACGAAAGATTCGGCGAATTTGGCCGATTCTGCCGCGATCCTGACATCGCACATCAAAGTCAGGTCGCAGCCCGCGCCGATGGCAGGCCCATTGACCGCCGCCACGACCGGCAGTTCAAGCGCCTGAAACAGCAACGGCAACCGCTGGATTCCCGCCCGGTAATTGCGCCGCGTCTGCGCGGGCAGACCCGCCCGCAACCCGCCCGCATCGGGCCGCATCGCATTCAGGTCGCCGCCCGACGAAAAGGCGCTCCCCGCCCCCGTCAGGATCGCGACACGGATCGACAAATCCCGCTCCGCCTCCTCGAACACGGCGCAAAGCGCATCGACCATCGCCGGATCGGAAATCGGATTGCGCCGGTCCGGCATGTTGAGCATGACCGTCAACACGGCCCCGTCGCGGCTGGTCAGGACGGGATCGGCGCTCATGTCGCTGCTCATAGCCCCCCCAGGGCGGCCTCTATATCGTCCATCGTCACGATGCTGCGCACGGTGGCGTCGGGCGCGATGCGCTTGACCATCGGCCCCAGCACCTTGCCGCCCAGTTCCACGAACTCGGTCACGCCCGCGTCCCACATGGCCGCGACGGATTCGCGCCAGCGCACCCGGCCCGTCACCTGCTCCACCAGCCGCCGCTTGATCTCTTCCGGATCGGCAATCGCGCTCGCCAGCACATTGGCATAGACCGGCAGCAGCGGCGTATCGATCGCCGCCTTGCCCAGCGCCTCTTCCATCGCCTCGGCGGCAGGCTGCATCAGCGGGCAGTGGAAAGGTGCCGACACCGGCAGCAGCACGCCGCGCTTGATGCCATGATCCTTCACCAGCGCCACCGCCCGCTCAATCGCCCCGCGATGCCCGGAAATCACCACCTGCGTCGGGTCATTGTCGTTGGCGACGGTGCACACCTCGCCCTCGGCAGCCGCATCGGCCAAGGCCTGCGCCTTCTCGATATCCGCGCCCAGCAGAGCCGCCATCGCGCCTTCGCCCACCGGCACGGCGGCCTGCATCGCCCGCCCGCGCAGCTTCAGCAGCTTCGCCGTGGTGCCGATATCGAACGCCTCCGCCGCGCACAGCGCGCTATATTCGCCCAACGAGTGCCCAGCGACGAAATCACCCTTTTCCGCCAGCGAGAAACCGCCTTCCCTCTGCATCACCCGCAAAGTCGCCAGCGCATTGGCCATGATCGCAGGCTGGGCATTCTCCGTCAGCGTCAGGTCGCTTTCCGGCCCCTCCACCATGATGCGGAACAGATGCTGCGACAGGGCGTCGTCGACTTCCTGAAACAGCTCCTTCGCGGCCGGGCTGGCATCGGCCAGCGCCTTGCCCATGCCGACCGACTGGCTGCCCTGCCCCGGAAAAAGAAATGCCCTCATCATCCACCTTCTGACCCATGCGCGCCCTGAACGGCGCTTCCCATCGAAGGTCCGCCTTTAACGAGGACGGGGTATAAGGAAAAGGTGCGATATCGCATCGCCCTCCGTTACAATTTCCGACAAAGTCCCCGGCGCCGCGACACATCCCTGCGACAAGCTCCTCCTAAATCTGTTTTCAACGCCGGACAGCGGCGCGGAATTCGAATGAGGAGCAACGACATGATGAAGAAGTTTCTGATGGCCCTGGCCGCAACCACCATGGTCGCCAGCCCGATGATCGCCACCCAGGCCCAGGCCGCCCCGCATCGGGAGGACAGCCGCATCGTCAAATACGGCCCGCACGGCCGCACGGTGGTCAAGCACCGGACAGTCATCCGCAAGGACGATCACCGCCGCTGGGCCAAGGGCCAGCGCTTCGACCGCCGCTATGCGAACCATTATCGGGTGATCGACAATTATCGCGGCTACCGCCTGAACGCCCCGCCGCGCGGCTATCACTGGGTCCGCTCCGGCAATGACGCGCTGCTGATCGCGATCACCAGCGGCATCATCGGCGCGGTCGTCGCCGGCGCCATCCATTAAGCCAGGAACGCCCCGTAGCCACTCCTCCGGGGCGTTTCCCTACACCCACCCCGTCAGATAATAGACCGCGATCACCACGAAGACGGTGAAGGTCTTGATCAGGGTCAGCGCGAAAATATCCTTATAGGCCTGCCGATGGGTCAGCCCCGTCACCGCCAGCAGCGTGATGACCGCGCCATTATGCGGCAGGCTGTCCATCCCGCCGCTCGCCATCGACGCCACCCGGTGCAGCACCTCGCGAGGAATGCCCGCCGCATCGCCCGCCGCCGCGAACTGCTCCGCCATCGCCGCCAGCGCGATCGACAGCCCGCCCGAAGCCGATCCGGTGATCCCGGCCAGCGACGTCACGGTGATCGCCTCATTGACCAGCGGATTGGGCACGGCCTTCAACGCCTCCTTCACCACGAGAAAGCCCGGCAGTGCCGCAATCACCGCGCCGAATCCATATTCGACCGCCGTATTCATCCCCGCCAGCAAAGCCCCGCCCACCGCCGCCCGCGATCCGTCGGCAAACCGCCGCGCCACTGGCCGAAAGGCGAACAGCAGGATCGTCCCGATCCCCGCCAGCAAAGCGCCCTCCACCGCCCAAAGCGCCGA
This sequence comes from Sphingobium chlorophenolicum, assembly GCF_000722875.1. GTDB lineage: Bacteria > Pseudomonadota > Alphaproteobacteria > Sphingomonadales > Sphingomonadaceae > Sphingobium > Sphingobium chlorophenolicum. The sequence continues at coordinate 47,601 of NZ_JFHR01000037.1, forward strand.
GACCTGCGCCACCTTCACCGCCACCGGATCAGTCAGGCCCGCCAGCGACACGCTCACCTCTTCTCCCGCCACCATGCGCGGAATGATCATGGTCAGCGCCAGATTCCCCAGCCCGACGACCAGCAACGGCAACAGCGCAATCAGCGGATGCGCGCATTTCCCGCCGCCCTCCTCCGCGTCCGGCTCGTTCACCAGCGTCTCCGGCGCGCCATAACCCTCGCCCGCCGCCTGCATCGCCCTGCGCCGCCAGCCGAGATAGGCCAGCCCCATCCCCATGATGCACACCGATCCGATCAGCCCCAGCACCGGCGCCGCCCAGGTGGTCGTCCCGAAGAAACTGGTGGGAATGATATTCTGGATCTGCGGCGTCCCCGGCATCGCGTCCATGGTGAAGGTGATCGCCCCCAGACCGATGGTCGCGGGCACCAGCCGCTTGGGAATATCCCCCTGGCGGAACATCTCGGCCGCGAAGGGATAGACGGCGAACACCGCCACGAACACCGAAACCCCGCCATAGGTCAGCAGCGCCGTCACCAGCATGATCGCCGGGATCGCCCTCTGCGCGCCCACCAGCCCGATCACCGCCGTCACGATGGAGCGGGAAAAGCCCGAAATCTCGATCAGCTTCCCGAACAGCGCGCCCAGCAGGAACACCGGGAAATAGAGTTTCAGGAAACTCCCCACCTTCTCCATGAAGAGTCCCGAAAAGACGGCAGGCACGGCGGCCGGATCGGTCAGGAACACCGCCAGCATCGCCAGCAACGGCGCCATCAATATGACGCTCATCCCGCGATAGGCCGCGACCATCAGCAATATCAGCGACAAGGCCGCGATCCCGACCGCCATAAGATACTCCCCCTTATCCCAAACCGTTCGGGCTGAGCCCTTCGCCTGCCTGCCAAGGCAGGCGCTCAGGATAAACTTGCCTCTGGCAAGTCGAAGCCCTTCGCTGACCATAATGAAGCGCCTTCGCTTCGCTCAGGCAAGGGCTTCGACTTCGCTCAGCCCGAACGGAGGATCGAAATCCCAACCACCCTTGCCTTTCCCACCCATTTCCGTCATAGGCGCCGCTTCGCACGACTCCGGGGCAACTCGCGGTCGCGTGGAAGAATGCTTTTAGACGACAGCCGGAGGGGCGTTCCACATGGGGTGGGCGTCAGCGATCGGCCAACAGATGAGGCAATACCCATGGCTCTTTACGAGCATGTGTTCCTTGCGCGCCAGGATCTGGCACAGGCGCAGGTGGACGCGCTGGCGGAAACCGCCACCAAGATCGTCGAGGAAAATGCCGGCAAGGTGACCAAGGTGGAAACCTGGGGCCTGCGTTCGCTCGCGTACAAGATCGCCAAGAACCGCAAGGCGCACTATGTGATGCTGAACATCGACGCCCCCGCCGGCGTCGTCGCGGAACTGGAGCGTCAGACCCAGATCAACGAAGACATCATCCGCTACATGACCATCAAGGTCGATGAGCTGGAATCCGGTCCGTCGGTCATGATGCGCAAGCAGGAACGTGCCGAGCGCGGTCCGCGCGGTGATCGTGGCGACCGTGGTCCTCGCGAAGATCGTGGCCCGCGCCGCGACCGCGAAGAAGCCCCGGCTGGCGAATAAGGAGATCTGAACAATGGCACGCCCGTTTTTCCGCCGCCGCAAGAGCTGCCCCTTCGCCGCCAAGGATGCGCCGAAGATCGATTACAAGGACGTCCGTCTGCTCCAGGGCTTCGTGTCCGAGCGCGGCAAGATCGTCCCCAGCCGCATCACGGCTGTGTCCGCCAAGAAGCAGCGCGAGCTGGCCCAGGCCATCAAGCGCGCCCGTCACCTGGGCCTGCTGCCCTACATCGTGAAGTGAGGGAGTAAGACTCATGGAAATCATTCTCCTCGAACGGATCGAGAAGCTGGGCGCCATCGGCGACGTCGTCACCGTGAAGGACGGTTACGCCCGTAACTTCCTGCTGCCCAACAAGAAGGCTCTGCGTTCCAACGCCGCCAACAAGAAGGTCTTCGAAGCCAACCGCGCGAAGATCGAGGCGGACAACGCCGCCCGCCGCTCGGACGCCGAAAAGGCTGCCGAAGGCGTCAACGGCAAGCAGATCGTTCTGATCCGCCAGTCGTCCAACGCCGGCCACCTCTACGGTTCGGTCGCCGTCCGCGACGTCGTCGAAGCGCTGCACGCTGAAGGCATCACCAACGTCACCAAGGCGATGGTCGTGCTGGAACGCGCGATCAAGACGCTGGGCGTGTTCGACGTCAAGGTCGCGCTGCATCCCGAAGTCGCCGTCACCATCACGGTGAACGTCGCCCGCTCGCCGGAAGAAGCAGAGCTTCAGTCGCAGGGCGTGGACGTGATGGCCGACCTGTTCGAAAAGGACGAGAGCGGCTTCACCGAAGATTATGATCCGAACGCGGAACCCGGCGAAATCGCCATGGAAGCCGAAGAAGCCCCGGCCGAAGAAGCCTGAGTTTCGTAAACCGGACCAAATAGAAAAAGCCGCCCCTCACCGGGCGGCTTTTTTGTGTCCGAAGGGGGAAAGGCAGACCTATCCTATTCCTCCCCATCGATAGATGGGGAGGGGGACCGCCGCTGAAAGCGGTGGTGGAGGGGAAGATACGCAGGTC
>NZ_JFHR01000038.1 GCF_000722875.1 Sphingobium chlorophenolicum
CGACACCCCCCCCCCCCCCTTTCCGCGGCCGCCCAAAGTTGTTAAAAAAAGACGCCCCCCTTCCTCCCCCCCCCCCCCCGCCCCGCCAGCAGGAAGAACAGCAGCATCACCGCCCCGTCGAACCAGGCATGCGCCCCGCCGATGACGGTCTCATACAGGCTCATTCCGGTGGTCAGCAGCACCCCGATGCTGATCGGCACGTCCATGTTCGTCCGCCGTTGCCGCAACGCCGCCCAGGCCGAACGGAAGAAGGGCTGCCCCGCATAGGCCACCGTCGGCAGCGCGATCAGCGCGGAAAGCCAGTGGAACATCCCCCGCGTGGCCCCCGCCGCCCCGGACCAGACCGACACGGACAGCAGCATGATGTTCATCGCCGCAAAGCCCGCCACCACCAGCGCCCGCGTCAAACGACGACTTTCCGCCGCCGCCACGTCCAGCCCCGCATCGGCCAGCGGCTCCGCCTCGAACCCCAGGGCGGCGATGGCCGCGCGCAGGTCAGGCGGGGTCAGCGCCGGATCGTGCCGGATGGCGACCCGCTTCGCCCCCATATTGACCCGCGCCGACAGGATGCCGGGCCGGCGGGGCAATCCCTCCTCGATCTTGGCGATGCAGCCCGCGCAATGGATGCCGGGGACGGCGAACAGGCTTTCGACCGCCTCCTCCGCCACGGGATCGGGGATCAGCGCTTTCGTGGCCATCAGTCGACCTCCCTCAACAGATGCTCCTCGCGCCCGGCAAGGCGCAGGTCGAAACGGATTTGCCAACGCCCCTCCGGCAAGGCCCGGTCGCTGGCATAGACGCCCGGCGCGCGCTCGCGGAAAACCAGCGGCAGGTCAGCCGCCCGCCCCAGCGGATGCTGCGCCACCGCCGTCACGACGCCCCCCGCCAGCGCCGCGCCCTTCGCATCGTTCAGCGTCAGCGCGACGCGCCGCCCCGCATCCAGCGTCACCTTGTCCCGCCACCCCAGCCGCTTCTGCGCCCGCGCCTCCGCCAGCCAGCCGTTGAACTTCTGGCTGGCGACATAGCTGTTCTCGACCACCGTCCCGCCGAAGGACCGCACCGCGACGGTCGCCATCAGCATGTTAACCGCGATCACCACGGCGAAGAAGGCGACCAATATCACCGTCATGTGCCAGCCGGTGAAGCGGCGGACGGGGGATGGTGCAGGGTTCATGTCTCAGGGCCTTTCAAATCGGGCGGGTTCGCTGGCGCTGCCGCCCTCGCGATCCAGAGCGCGCACAGTGAAACGGAAATCCTGCCGCGCCGGACCGCCGGACGGCAGCGTCAGGAAGATGCGCAGCTTCGCCACGCTGTCGGCGGGCACGGTCGTCCGCACCGTCGCGGCGGCACTCTCCCGCGACCCCGCGTCGGTCCACATCCGGCCGCCGGGCAGTCCGTCCAGACCCACCTCCATCGACCGGGGCCGCGCCTCCATATTGCGCAGCTTGACGGTATAGGCGTTGCGGATCGCGCCGTCCGACAGGCGCACGAAGATCGGATTGCGGTCCTGCTGCGCGCTGATCTCCAGCCGATCCCGCGCCCCCAGCGCGAACAGCATGGCAGCGCCGATCCCCGCCCAGACCGCGAAATAGGCAATGATGCGCGGCCGCAGCAGCGTCTTCAGCACCGGGCGCGCCGCCGCGCCCTTCTGCTCCGCCTCCGCATCGTCCTGCGTGCAATAGTCGATCAGCCCGCGTGGCCGCCCGACCTGCGCCATCACCTTGTCGCAGGCGTCGATGCACAGCGCGCAGGTGATGCAGCCAATCTGCGGCCCTTCGCGAATATCGATGCCGGTCGGGCACACCGCGACGCACTGGTTGCAGTCGATGCAGTCGCCAAATTCACCCGGATGCGCCTCCGCCTTCTTCAGGCTGCCGCGCTTCTCCCCGCGCCAATGCTTGTAGGTGACGATCAGCGACTTTTCGTCCAGCATCGCGGTCTGGATGCGCGGCCAGGGGCACATGTAAATGCACACCTGCTCCCGCATGAACCCGCCCAGCACGAAGGTGGTCGCCGTCAGCACGAAAGTCGTCGCATAGGCTTGCCACGCGGCGGTCCCGCTCCAAAACTCCCTTTGCAACGTCGGGGCGTCCGCGAAATAGAATATCCACGCGCCCCCCGTGACAAAGGCGATCCCCAGCCAGACCGACCATTTGAAGAGCCGCCGGACGATCTTCGCCGCGCCCCATGGCGCCTTGGCCAGCCGCAACTGCGCATTGCGGTCGCCGTCCACGAACCGCTCGACATGCTGGTAGAGGTCGGTCCACACCGTCTGCGGGCAGGCATAGCCGCACCAGGCCCGCCCCACCGCCGAGGTGACGAGGAACAGCCCGACCCCCGCCATGATCAGCAGGCCCGCGACATAATAAAATTCCTGCGGCCATATCTCGATGGAGAACATGTAGAAGCGCCGATGGGCGAGGTCGACCAGCACCGCCTGATCCGGCGCATAAGGCCCCCGGTCCCAGCGCAACCAGGGCGTGCCCCAGTAAATGGCCAGCGTCACCGCCATGATCGCCCATTTCAGGCGACGGTAGAAGCCATCCACCGCCTTGGGATAGACCCCCTTGCGCTTCTCATAGAGCGAGGCGGAATCCGACATCAGCACCCCCTATTCCTCCCCATGCCTGCATGGGGAGGATTTGGCGAACGTCACCGCCCCCCATTGCCCTCACCCCCGCCAAGGCTATGCACATAGGCCGCCAGCATTCGGATGGTCGCCTTGTCCAGCTTGTCGTCCCAGCGCGGCATCACGCCATGGCGGCTGTTCCACACGGTCTCACGGATCGTCCCAACATCCCCGCCATAAAGCCAGATCGCATCGGTCAGATCGGGCGCTCCGAGTTCCCGGCTCCCCTTGCCCGCAGCCCCATGGCAAACCGCGCAATTGTCGGCAAAGACCCGCTCGCCCCGCCGCGAAGCCGCGCTCGCCCGGTCTTGCCCGCTGATCGCCCGAACATGCGCCACCACATCGTCCACCTGCGCCGCCGTCAGCAACTGATCCTTGCCGAAGGCGGGCATCAGCGACTGGCGCGTCGCATCATGGTCCGGATTGCGGATGCCGTCAGTGATCGTCTTCTCGATCGCCGCCAGATCGCCGCCCCACAACCAGTCGTCGTCATTCAGGTTCGGATAGCCCTTCGACCCCGCCGCCCCCGACCCATGGCACTGGACGCAATGCACCCGGAAAGCGGCGCGCCCGCCCTCGACCGCCTGCTGCATCAGTTCCGGCCGCCCCGGCAGCGCCGCGACCGGCGTCTCCGCAATAGCCTTCCGGATCGGCGCGATCTGCCTTTCCCGCGCCGCCAGTTCCTTGTCCAGCGCCCCCCGGCTCGACCAGCCGAGCATGCCGCCGGTCGCCCGGTCGATCATCGGGATGGCCGGATAGGCGATCACATAACCGACCGAAAACAGGATCGTCGCATAGAAGGTCCACAGCCACCAGCGCGGCAGCGGCGTGTCCAGTTCCTGGATGCCGTCCCATTCATGATGCTTGATCTCCGTCCCGGTGGCGGGATCGATGCGCTTGTCGTCAGCCATGATCGGCTTCCTCTTGTTCGAAAATGGCGAGCGCGGCCTCGGCGCTGCGCTCGCGGCCCCTGGGCAGGAAGTGCCAGCCGATGAGCACGACATAGAGCACCCCCATGAACACCAGCCCCCAGCTATCGGCGAAATGCCGCAAGGCGTCGTAGCTCATCGCCCGACCTCCTGCGGTTTCGCGCTGTCCACATCGACCAGCGTGCCCAGCATCTGGAGATAGGCGACCAGCGCATCCATCTCGGTCAGCCTGCCCGGATCGCCGTCGAAATCGCGGGCCTGCGCCTTGGGATAGCGTTTCAGCAGACCGCTGCTGTCCGCATCCGGATCGGCCTGCGCCTTCAGGTCGTCATTGGCGCTGGCGATATCCTCCTTCGCATAAGGCACGCCGACATCGTTCAGCGCCGTCAGATCCCGGCGCATGTCGCCCGCCTTCAACTCGCGCTCCGCCAGGAAGGCGTAACCGGGCATGATCGATTCCGGCACCACGGCGCGGGGGTCTTTCAGATGCTGGACATGCCACTCATCCGAATAGCGCCCGCCCACCCGCGCCAAGTCCGGCCCGGTCCGCTTCGACCCCCATTGGAAGGGGTGGTCGTACAAGCTCTCGGCGGCCAGACTATAATGGCCATAGCGTTCCGTCTCGTCCCGGAAGGGCCGGATCATCTGGCTATGACAATTATAGCAACCCTCGCGGATATAGATATTCCGCCCCGCCAGCTCCAGCGGCGTATAGGGCCGCACGCCCTCCACCTTCTCGATAGTGTTGTCGATCCAGAAGAGCGGCGCGATCTCCACGATGCCGCCGATGGCGACGACGATCAGCGACGCGATGCCCAGCAGCGAAACATTCCGCTCCAGCCTGCCATGGTCGAAGAACTTGCCCTTGGTCTTGGTTTCCATGTCCGGATACTCCTTCAGGCAGGCTGCGCGACGATTGGCCGGTCGGCCTCGGCATCATAGGCGGCGTCGTTCATCGGCTTCTCAACCCGCAGCGGACTGCCCGCGATGGTCCTGCCGATGTTCCAGGCCATGACGATCGCGCCGCTAAGGTACAGAAGGCCCCCGGCCGCCCGGATCAGATACATGGGGAACATGGCGCTCACGACTTCGGAAAAGGCGTAGACCAGATAACCGTCGCTGCCATATTCGCGCCACATCAGCCCCTGCATGATGCCCGCGACCCACATCGACGCGGCGTAGAGAACGATGCCCACCGTCGCCAGCCAGAAGTGCCAGTTCACCAGCCGAAGACTGTACAGCCGCTCCCGCTTCCACAGTCGTGGCGTCAGATAATAAAGACAGGCGAAAGTAATCAGCCCGTTCCACCCCAGCGCGCCGCTATGCACATGACCGATGGTCCAGTCGGTATAGTGGCTAAGACTGTTGACCGCCTTCACCGACATCATCGGCCCTTCGAAGGTGCTCATGCCGTAGAAGGCCAACGCCATCACCATCATGCGGATGATCGGATCGGTGCGGATGCGGTCCCACGCGCCGTTCAGCGTCATCAACCCGTTGATCATCCCGCCCCAGCTCGGCATCCACAGCATGACCGAAAAGACCATGCCCAAGGTCTGCGCCCAGTCGGGCAGCGCGGTATAATGAAGATGGTGCGGCCCCGCCCAGATATAGAGGAAGATCAGCGACCAGAAGTGGATGATGGAAAGCCTGTAACTATAGACCGGCCGCTCCGCCTGCTTGGGCACGAAATAATACATCATGGCCAGGAAGCCGGCGGTCAGGAAGAAACCGACCGCATTATGCCCGTACCACCACTGCGTCAGCGCATCCTGCACGCCCGCGAAAGCACTGTAACTCTTCGACCCCAGCCAGCTCACCGGCATGGAAAGATTGTTGACGATATGCAGCATCGCAATCGTCAGGATGAAACTCAGGTAGAACCAGTTCGCGACATAGATATGCGGCTCGCTGCGGCGCAGGATGGTGCCGCCGAACACGACCAGATAGGCGACCCAGACGATGGTCAGCCACAGGTCGACATACCATTCCGGCTCGGCATATTCCTTGCCCTCGGTAATCCCCAGCAGATAGCCGGTCGCCGCCAGCACGATGAATAGCTGATATCCCCAGAAGACGAACCGCGCCAACGCCGGAAAGGCCAGCCGCGCCCGGCACGTGCGCTGCACCACGTAAAAGCTGGTGGCGATCAGCGCGTTACCGCCGAAGGCGAAGATGACGGCGGAGGTATGCAACGGCCGCAGCCGCCCGAAGCTGGTATATTCGATCCCCAGATTGAGCGCCGGAAAGGCCAGTTGCAACGCGATGTACAACCCCGCCAGAAAGCCCGCCAACCCCCAGAAGACCGTCGCGATCACGCCCCAGCGGATCGGATCGTCGTCATATTTCCCCTGGGCTTCGGGCATCTTCAACAACCCGCGAGTGATCGCCTGATAATCGGCATGCCGCATCGTCAGCACGGCGACCGCGAGCGCGGCGGCGCACACGATCCCCATATGCACGGCAAAGCCGAAGTCCGCCGCCGCCAACGCCGCCAGAAAGGCCAGCGTCGCGAGCGCGAACCAGCCGCCCGTCTTCCACACCAGTTGGTCCATAGGATTTCCCCGTCAAAGGCTTCGCGGCGTCCTTCGTCCGGGAGCCGCCCTTATGCATTGACCTCTGTCAAAGCCGGAGGCGCAGGTATGTACGGGAATGTCCGTATCGGCCTGGAAAGCGGACCTATCCTATTCCTCCCCATCGAAAGATGGGGAGGGGGACCGCCGCCGAAGGCGGTGGTGGAGGGGAAGATTCGGAGGTCGTGCCCCCTTCCCCTCCACCAGCCTACGGCTGGTCCCCCTCCCCATGCTTCGCATAGGGAGGATTTAATGTTCCCCCTCAGCCATCCCCTCCAGCCGCTCTTCATCCACAACACGCACGCCCCGCCGCCCGGCCAGCGCAATCACGCCCATCCGCTTCAAATCGCCGATCTGCCGCGACACCGTCTCTATGGTCAGCCCCAGCACGTCCGCGATCTGCTGCCGCGACAGGGGCAGTTCGATCACCCCGTCCCGGTCCGCCCGCAACCGCCGCCGCATGTCCAGCAGCAGGGTCGCGACCTTCTCCCGCGCATTCTTCCGCCCCAGCAGCAGCATCCACGCCCGCGTCCGGTCCAGATCGTCCAGCGTCCGTTGCAGCAATCGATGTTCCAGCGCCGGATGCTCCCGCGCAAAGCCGTCGAACGCCCCACGCGGATAGAGGCACAGCCGTGCATCGGTCAGCGCCGTGACGCTGTGCGGCGTCCGCGCTCCAAAGGGCCGGCCGATGAAATCCGATGCATAGACGACGCCGACGATCTGCTCGCGCCCGTCGCCGGTGGAGGTGGACAGCTTCAGCGTCCCCTCGATCACATTGGCGACCAGCGTCGAACTGTCGCCTTCCCACATCACGGTCTGCCCGGCCTGCAACGACACGCGCCGCCCGATCCGGTTCAGCGCCCCGCGCTGCTTTTCGTCGAGATCGGCGCAGATCGCCTGATCGCGCACCTCGCACCGGTCGCAATATTGCCCGCCGCAGCCCCTGGACGGCACCGCCGCCATGACGAAGGCCGCATCCTCCTGCGCCCTTTGCGCCAGATCAAATCGCATATCCATGCGCCGATCCATGCCGCCCCGGCACGCCGCGACCTATCCGTAATTGTCCCTAGGGTGTTGGGAAGGCGAACCTCTCCTATTCCTCCCCATCGAAAGATGGGGAGGGGGACCGCCGCTGAAAGCGGTGGTGGAGGGGAAGATACGCAGGTCACGCCATTTCCCCTCCACCAGCCTTCGGCCGGTCCCCCTCCCCACGCTTCGCGTAGGGAGGATTTCGTCATCCCATCAAAACTTCATCCCCACGCCCACACCAAAAACGAAGGGATCCAGCTCCATCTTCACCCTCTGCACGCCCGCACCGGCGGTCGACAGCCGCGCCGTCGTATCGATGTCGATATATTTAACGTCCAGATTCAAAAACATCCGCTCGTTAAGGTCGATATCGACCCCCACCTGCCCCGCCCAGCCGAAACTGTCGGACATATGCACCCTGGTCGCGCCCACCGCGCCCTCCAGCGCGCCCGAAGCCTTCTCATTATAGAAGAGCGTATAATTCACCCCCGCCCCGACATAGGGCCTGATCTTCCCTTCCGGCAGGAAATGATATTGCGCCGTCAGCGTCGGCGGCAGCACCCAGGTGGAGGCCAGCCGACCGATCCCCCCGGTCGTGCCCGTCCGCCCGCTCGCGCTATGCTTGGTGGTCGCGGCGATCAGTTCGAAACCGATATGGTCGGTCGCCATATAGGTGACGTCCACTTCCGGCATCACGCTGTTGTCGACCTTCACCTTCTCGCCCGGAAAGGCGGGCAGCACGCTCCCGCTCTTCTCGTTGGGCGCGACCATGATGCCGCGCAGCCGCACCAGCACATCGCCCTGCGCCGCCTGAGCAGGCCCGGCCAGCAGCGCGCAACCGGCGGCCGCGCCCAGCAGGATCGTCTTGACGCTCATATCCTTGAAACTCCATCCCTGTTGTCGATGGAGTCTCTTCTGCCGCGCCACGACGCCCCCGGCATTGATCCCGCGCAACCGGCAATTTGACCTGCCTCAACGCAGGCCCTTCCACTATTTCCCCGCGCTGGACTGGTCGCGGCCCGCCGCTTCATAATCCACGCCAAGCTGCTTCAGATAGCTGTCATAGGCCTTGGGATTATAATAATAGCGCTGCATCGTCGGGCGCATCTGCGCCATGATGCGGGCGTTGCGGTCGATGGCGGGCATGTCAGTCGGGGCGATCAGCGGATCATATTTCTGATCCTTCAACTGCACGTCCTTCATCCACGCCTTGGCGTCTGTGATCAGTTGCGGGGTGGTGACCAGATCCAGGATCGTCATCGCCACCGCCTTGGCGCCGACCAGCGTGCCCTTGTGCGCGATCGGCGTGGCCATCGCCATGCCCGCGGTGGCATGGTGGAAGATCACGTTGGGGATGTTCGCCGGATAGCCGATGGTGACGGTCGGCACCGTCCACATCACGTCGCCGATATCGTCCGATCCGCCCATGCTGGCCCCGCCGCGCAGTTCCGGCGTGGAAAGCGGGCCGACCTTGGCGGCCAGCGGCTCCACCTTCAGATGGTTCTTCACCTGCACCGCCCTGGCGAAGGCCTGGTCGGCCGCCGACCATTGCGGCATGCCCACCGTCTCTATATTGGCGTAGAGCGCCTCGGCCAGCGGCTTGTTGCCGACATTGGGCGCGGCGAAGCCCAGCACCTTGCGGCTGACCGTGGTACCCGTCGCCATCGCCGCCGCCTCCGATATCTGGTTGCCGATCTCATAGAGGTTGCGCAGCGACGCGAAGTCCTTCTCGCGGAAATAATACCAACTGCTGGCGCGGTCCGGAACGACGTTGGGCTGGCCCCCGCCATTGGTGATGACATTGTGCGAACGCTGCGTCGGCGGCAGATGCTCCCGCCGGAAATTCCACATGACGTCCATCAGCTCGGCGGCGTCCAGCGCGCTGCGCCCTTCCCATGGCTTCCCAGCGGCATGGGCGGTCCTGCCCTTCCACTCATATTCGACGGAGATCATGCCGGTCAGGCCCAGATCGCCCCAACCGGTGCTGAAACTGGTATAGACATGCGCGAAGATCGACGCATCGACATCCTTGAACATGCCCGCCCGCACATAATAGGCCTTCGACCCCAGCAGTTCCTCCGCCACGCCCGGCCACAGCATCAACCGGCCCTTCAGCCCATGCTTGATCATCACCTGCTTGGCCGCCAGCGCGGCGGCGACCATCAGCGGCATGCCCGAATTATGGCCCTCGCCATGGCCGGGCGCATCCTCGGTCAGCGGCTTCATCTCCGCGACGCCGGGCATCTGCGACACGCCCAGCAGCCCGTCGATATCGCTGCCCAGCGCTATCTTCGGCCCCTCCGTGCCCCAGGTCGCGGTGAAGGCGGTGGGAATGCCCGCCACGCCGCGCTCCACCTTGAACCCGTTCTTCTCCAATATGCCGGTCAGATATTCGCTGGTCTTCACTTCCTGGAAGCCGGGTTCGGCGAAGGAATAGATTTGGTCCACCATGACCTGGATCTGCTTGCGCTGCGCCTCGACCGCGACGGCGACCTCATCCTTCAACGCCTGCGGAGCCTGCGCATGGGCGGGCGCACCCGCGAGCGCCGTTGTGGCAAGAGCGGCGGCAAGGGCGACGGGCTTGAAGATCTTCATGAACCGATATCCTTTTAAACGCGATCCTGGCGGAGACGCCGCGATGTTGAAGCTGATGGGATCGGGATCATGGAAAGCGCATGCGGACGGCACGGTCGGGGAAAGCCCGCACGGACGCCTGCACGATCAATCGGGAAGCTGATGCCGTCATCTACGATTTCCCGATATAGCGAACGGCCTGACCACGCAAGCGCAAGTGAGGGGAACGTCCGGCAAGAAAAACCCGTCTGGTGGAGAAGAAAATTCAGACCGATCCGGCCAAAACATATTCCCGCGGCACGCCGAATATACCCCAATCAGGGGATGCGGACCAACAGCGGGTTGAACTAGATCGCCTCGATATTCTTCTGGAGGGGGTTTGCCATGATCGGCCGGAATAACATGCGTTCGTCTATTCGTCTCGGACTGGCGGTCGGCGTCAGCATGTTCGCGCTGGGGACGGACAGCGCGCTGGCGCAATTTTCGCCCGTCTGCCCGGACGGCAGCGCAGGCCCGCTCTGCATCATCGGCAATACGGGTTCGACCGGACCGATCGTCGGGACGCTGGGCACCGCCATCGTCGTCAACAACAGCGGCACGATTTCCGGCAGCCCGGCCATCACGGCGGGCCAGGCGGTCGTGCTGTCGGTGAACAACGCCAGCGGCGGCACGATTGGCGGCTCCATCATCTCGCCCGCCCGGACCGGCATTCCCCTGCTCGGCTTCAACGTGACCAACGCCGGGACCATCGACGGCGACGTCTCCTTTGTCGAACCGACCCCGACATCTCCGCAATTTCCCCTGCCGGGCGGGATTTATTATTATCTCTCCGACGGCGGCACGCTGAACGGCAACCTGCAACTGGGAACGGCTTTCAGCACCGCCAACTTCATCCAGCGCGGCGCGGACGACGGCGTGACGGGAACGATCTCGGCAGGCGCGGGCATCGACATCTACACGCGCAGCTATTCGCAGACGCAATCGCTGGAACTGGGCGCGCGCGCCCTGCCCGCGACGTTCGAGGTGGAGGGGTTCGAGGTGCGCGGCAGCGCCACCACCGTGACGCTGACCGGCCAGGGGACGACGATCAGCCTGATGGGCGACGGCCATGTCGTGAACAACGGCACGATCAACCTGCTCAACACCGCCGGTCTCTATCCGCAGGGCGTGAACGTCGTGCCTGCCGCGATCACTTATTATCAAAGGCAGTTCACGACGTTCCAGCGCGCCTTCGTGCCGCCCGGCACCGTCCCGCTCTACACGCCCACCTATGGCGACGCGCTGGCCAGCTTCGTCAACGAAGGCACGATCAACGGCGACATCCGGATCGCCACAGCATCCTTCGTCAACAATGACGAGATCAACCTCAACACCAACGGCCTGGGTTCGGTCATCACCACGTCGGCGGGCGACGCCTTCGTCTTCGCGAACAGCGGAACGATCGACATGACGTATAACGGCCTGCGGTCCCCGACGATCAATATCGAACGCGAATTCGACGACGACGTGAACGCGGCCATCCGCATCCGCCAGGCGCTGGAGACCACGACGCTGGCGGGCGCGACGATCGGCAACAGCGGCCGCATCGTGGGCGGGCTGGCCGCCAATGTCGCGGCCGACAGCTTCTCCTTCACCAACAGCGGCCTGATCGCGGGCATCGACGACGGCGGCCATTTCCAGCGCGGACTGACGTTGAAGCTGGGTGAACTGGACCTTGTGCTGCCCAACGCCAATGATGAATTCAACGCGGACGATGCGACGATCGTCAACACCGCCGACGGCGAGATTCGCGACGGCTTCTACGCGGGCGTCGCGTCCCGGAACCTGCGGTTCGAAAATCACGGCAGGATCGCCGCCTCCGCGCGGGAGGGCGGCACTGCCCTCCTGATCGAGACCGGGCTGTTGCAGGATGACGGGCCGGGCGACGACGACGTCATCGACATCCCTGCCGAAAACTTCGCCTTCACGAACAGCGGGACCATCGACGGCGCGGTGGAGATCGACATCGGCAACCGGGTGGCGACCTTCGTCAACAGCGGCACCGTGACCCGGACGAAACTGGCCATCGACCAGAACAACCGTCCGCTGTTCGGCGGCGTCGCCGCCTTCGACATGGAATCGGAAACGGACGTCAGCCACAGCATCGCCTTCAACAACAGCGGCAGCATCGTCGGGCAGGATCGCGGCGGCTCCGGCCTGCTGATGGAGGTCGAGGCGGGCGACGGCGACGAACCGGGCACCCCGACGGCGGATTCGACGATCACCCTGGTCAACAGCGGCACGATCAAGGCGACCGGCGGCGCGACCGTGGCGATCCTCAACCCCAACACCCAGCAGCTTGTCATCAACCAGATCGCGGCGGTCGGCATCGACCAGGAAAGCAGCGGCGCGGGCGTGGTCACCATCGAAAACCGCGAAGGCGGACTGATAGAGGTGTCGGGCACGCCGACCCTGCTCGTCCCGACGCCGCCGGTGGGCGACTTTGTCTACAGCCCCGTCCCCAACGGCGTGAACGGCGCAATGGCGACCGCCATCGGCGTGGCGGGCAAGACGGTGAACATCGTCAATGCGGGCATCATCCGGGGCGGCGCGGGCAGCGACTATTCGGCGGGCGGCGACTTCATCATCGACAATGCGCTGGGCCAGCCCAACCGCTATCTGGCGGGCGCGATCCACACCAGCGGCGACCAGCTTGACGACGACAGCGGCTTCCTGCCCTCGACCGACCATGTGACGAACGCCGCGACTGGCGTCATCATCGGCTCCATCGACCTCAACGCAGGCGACGACCGCATCGACAATGGCGGGCAGATCAGCGGCGACATCTACATGCGCGAGGGCGACGACATCATCGTCAACGCGGGCGTCATCACCGGCACGGTGCGGATGGGCGAGGGCAATGACAGCTTCATCCACCTGCTCGCCTCGGCCGTGATGAACGGAACGGTGGACGGCGGCGCGGGCGATGACACGCTGTCCTTCGACATCACCGGCACCACCTATACCGGCTCCATCGACCCGGCGCTGCGCCAGTTGTTCACCGGCTTCGAGGTGGAAAAGATCATCGGCACCGGCCAGGTCGTCGTCCAGCAGACGGTGGAGGTCGCCAGCGGCGGCCCGCTCAACCTGACCGAGGGGTCCAGCATCGTCGTCGCCCCCGGCGAAACGGCGATCAGCGGCGGCGAGGCCAGCGTCAGCGTGGCGAACAGCGGCGTGGTGGTCGGCAATGTCGACCTGGGCGGCGGCGACAATGTGCTGACCAACACGGCGGGCGGCTCCATCACCGGCAATATCGTCACCGGCGACGGCGCGAACATCATCAGCAACCAGGGCGGAACGATCACCGGCAACGTCACCGCGGGCAGCGGCACTGACAGCCTGGTCAACAGCGGCGCCATATCCGGCGACGTCGACCTGGGCGGGGGCGCGGACATGCTGACCATCGGCACCGGCGGCAGCTTCGGCGGCACGGTCGCCGCGGGCGACGGAACCGACGTGCTGGCGTTCAACACCGGCAGCACCTATGCCGAACAGACGACGATAGACGGTTCCAGCTTCACCGGTTTCGAACAGGTCACCAACAGCGCCGGCGTGAACGGCTTCACCGGCAATCTGAACGTGGAGACCGTGAACGTCACCGGCGGCCGCCTGATCGGCCAGGCCGGATCGACCCTTACCGGCACCGTCGAGGTCGCCAGCGGCGGCACGTTCGGCACGGCGGGCGCGGTCAACGGCGACGTCACCATCGGAACGGGCGCCAATCTCTCGCCGGGCGCGTCGCCGGGCATCATGACGATCAACGGCAATCTGACCATCGCCAACGGCACGACCACGACCTTCGAATTCGTGCCGGTGGGCCAGAGCGACCAGATCGTCGTCAATGGCGGTTCGGTGACGATCGGCGACAATACGACCGTCAACCTGACCGGATCGCTGACGCCGGGCGCCTCCCGCGACCTGATCGTGGTCAATGGCGGCGGCACGATCACCGGCGATTTCGACATCGTCAACCGCGATCCCGGCATTGTCGGCGTGCTGCGCAACAACGGCGCGACGCTGCAACTGCTGGGCACCTTCGTCGCGCCCGCCGTCGTCACCGTCCAGGCGGACGCCGCGATCGACTATGTCAACGGCCTGCTGGTCGCCGGAACCGCCAGCGCTCCGCTCATCAACGCCGTTCCCCTGCTGCTCAGCGGCGGCACCGCCAATGCGGCGGCGTTCGGGCAGTTGACGCCGGAGGCTTATGCCAGCGCGTCGCAGCTTGGCGTGGAACAGGGGCTGGCCCTTGCCAGGGCCGGGCGCGCAGGCCTGGCCGCGACCACCCGCGAGACGGCGGGCATCTTCAGCTTCGCGCAGGGTCTGGGCGGCTGGCGCACGCTGAAGGGCAATGCGGCCATCGGCACCGCCACGGCGAAGAGCCACAGCTACGGCGTCGTGGGCGGCATCGGCTTCGGCAACGCCAACAGCTCCATCGGCGCCTTCATCGGCTATGTCGACAGCCGCCAGACCCTCCTCGGCCGTGGGGCGCGCACCAATTCCGACGGCGTGGTCGCGGGCCTGTCGGGCCATTTCCAGAGCGGCGGGTTCGAGGGGACCGCAACCATCGCCTATGACTGGAGCGAGGCCAGCACGCGCCGCGCCGTGCCCGGCGCCGCGACCGCCCTGTCGGGCGACTATCGCCTGCGCAGCCTCGTGCTGGACGGCACGCTGGGCTACAGCTTCCCCATGGGCGGCTGGGCCGTCCAGCCTGAAGTCGGCGTGACCCATGTCGCCACGCGCCGGGGGGCGACGACGGAAACCGGCAGCGCCGCCTTCGCGCTGGCGGTCGACCGGGCAAAGACCAGCGCGACCTTCATCGACGGCGGCATCAGGCTGAAGGACTCCGGCGATGGCACGGGCTTCCATCCCTGGGCGTCGCTGGGCGTGCGCCACCAGTTGGACGGCGAACGCTCCGCCGCCCGCGCCGGCTTCGTCGGCAACGCGGCGCGGTTCACGGTGCTGGGCGCTGGCCGCAAGGAAGTGATGGCCACCGCCGGGGCCGGGGCCAGCTACGACCTTGGCACGGGCCTCAGCCTCTACGGCGCCTATCAAGGCGAATTTGGCGGCGGCCGCAGCCATAACGTCAACGTAGGCGTCCGCTTCGCCTTCTGATCGGGAGGGGGCCTTCTGTTCGAGAGGGGGGCCTCTCGTCGGTCGGGCTGCCGGTCACAGAACCGGCAGCCCGCCAACAAATAGCGGACCTCAATTCCTCCCTACGCGAAGCGTGGGGAGGGGGACCGCCGCCGAAGGCGGTGGTGGAGGGGAAGATTCGGAGGTCGTGCCCCTTTCCCTCCACCAGCCTTCGGCCGTCGAAGAGAGTCACCTGCCTCTCTTCGACCCTCCCATCCCCCGATGGGGAGTAATAGGATAGCAACCAAATCACTCAGCCCGGCGTGTCTTGCATTTATCCAAGCGGCCTCATCGCCTTTCAGGCCGCGATTCCCACAACCAGCCTGAAATGCGCGCCCCGTTCCGACGGCACCAGATAAAGCTCGCCATGATAGGCGCCCAGCAGCGACCGGGCGATGGCCAGGCCCAGCCCCGTCCCGCCCTCTTCCCTCCTGCTGGTGAAGAACAGGTCGAAGACGCGCTGCCGGTCGCCGGGCGGGATGCCGGGGCCGTCATCGGCGCAGTCAATCCATGCCGCGTCGTCCCGCACCGTCACGCCGATGTCCAGCCGCGACGCCCCCGCCTGCCGCGCATTTTCCGCCAGCGTGGTCAGCACCGCCTCCAGCGCGCCCGCATCCACGGCCAGCGGCGGCAGCGCGTCCGGCACGTGCAGGCCGATGGCGAAGCCCTCGCCCGACAGCGCGTCCGCCACCGCCGCCAGCACCGGCGCGGCGTCCATGCGGGCGCCGCTCTCGCCCACCAGAACGTCGGCGCGGGCCAGCTCCATCAGCCGCTGGACAAGGCGCGTCAGCCGCCGGGCATCCGCCGCCATGTTGGTCAGGAACCGCTGCCGGTCGGCGGGGGCCATGTCGGCCCCATGATCCTGCAACAATTCGATCGCCCCGGAAATCCCGGCTAGCGGCGTCTTGAATTCATGACTGACGGCGGAGGCGAAATCGCGCAGATAGCGGGACCGCTTCCCGATGCTCTCGGCCATCTGCTCGAAATCCCGGTAGAGCGCCTGGATCTCGACCACCTGCAAGGACGGGCGGCGCGGCGTGACCCGGCGGCCCAGCGCCAGTTCCCGCGTGGCGCGGCTCAGGCTTTCGATGGGGCGGACGATGGCGCGGGACAATATGGCCGACAGCAACAGCAGCATCAGGAAGATCGCCACCACCCCCAGCGCGATCTTTCCCCGGTCCTCATACAGGCCCAGGAACAGCGCGCGCGGCGACCGCGACACCAGCAGCGCGCCGACCACCTGACCATCGACGCTGATCGGCCGCGCATGGTGCAGGCGGATGCCCGCCGCCCGGCTCAGCCATTCCAGCGGATAATGGGCGGTCACGCCCTGATTTTCCCGCAGCACCGTCACCGCCCTGCCCGCCAGCGCCGCCCTGATCTCCGGCAGCGCGGCCAGGCTCCGTCCCCCTTCCCGGCCGTTCAGCACCACCCCGCGCCGGTCGATCATCAGGATGGACGACAGGGTCGTGACCTTCGTCTCGGCAAAGGCGGGCACCATCCGCCGGGCGATTTCCACGGCGGCGGCGTCCGGCCGGTCCCGCGTCGCCACGGCGCGGGGGCGCGGCGGCAGGATGGGGGATGAACGCAGGTCCACCGCCGTCATCCGGTCATGATAGCGCATCGGCGCGGCGGACGGGGCGGGACGGGCGGCCATGCCCCTGCCCACCACCGCCGCGCCCGCCGCCAGCGCCGCGCCCTGCGCCACCAGTTCCGCCTCGGTCCGCCGCACCAGCGCATTTTCATAGACCCGCAGGAAGATCGCCCCGAACCCCGGCAGCGCCGCCACGAACAACAGGGTGCACAGCAGGATCGTGCGCAACCGCAGCACCGGCCAATGCCGGGCGATCCGCGCTTTCAGCCCCGCCGTCATGCAGGCGGCGCCGTCCCGCTGCATCCGCCCAGCCGATAGCCTATGCCCGGCCGCGTCTCTATGATGTCGAAGCCGCCGACATCCGCGAATTTGCGCCGCAGGTTGCGGATATGGCTGTCCACCGTCCGGTCGGTCAGCGCAAAGCCCGGCCCCCGGAACCGGTCGATGATCTGGTCGCGGGAAAAGATGCGCGACGGCATGGCCAGCAGGGTGCGCAATATGGTGAATTCCGTCACCGTCAGGCTGACCTCCGCCGCGCCCCAATGCGCGGACCAGCTTTCCGTGTCCAGCGACAGGCGGCCGTGCCGGATCGCGCCGATCGCCTCCACCGCCGGGGGCCGGGCGGATGCGCGGCGCAGGATCGCCATGGACCGCGCCACCACCTCCCGCGGGGAAAAGGGCTTCACCACATAATCGTCGCCGCCCAATTCTATGCCCAGCACCCGGTCGATCTCGTCATCGCGGGACGACAGGAAGAAGATCGGCACGTCATTATGCGCGCGCAGCCTGCGGCAGACCTCCAGCCCGTCCATGCGTGGCATGTTGATATCCAGGATGACAAGGTCCGGCGCATGCCGCTCCACCTCCGCCAGCGCCGCCTCCCCGTCGGCCGCCTCGATCGTCTCCAGCCCCGCCTTGCCGAAGGCGAAGACGAGCAGTTGGCGGATATGGGGATCGTCGTCAACGATCAGGATCGTGCTGGGCATGGGGCATAGGATCATTTCCCCCGCTCCCCTGTCAACGCGGGAAGCGCCTTGGCAGGCGGCACGAGTGGCGGCGGCGGCGGCGGCAGGGGCCTGCCCGCGCAATCCCTCGCCCCCAGTTTCAGCGCGGCAGGCGCGGCGTCGGCCCGCATCGCCCGCGCCCGGTCCAGCCGCCTCTGCCCCAGCCAGGTCCAGCGCCGGTCCAGTTCCGCCTCCAGCCCGGCATGAATCCGCAGCCTCACCGCCTGCACCCGCTCCCGGAATTCGGGCTGCAAGCCGGGCCGCCGCTCCAGCGACAGCAGGGGCAGCAGCGCCGAATCCCCCAATTCGTCCAGATAGCAGAGGTCCAGCGCGACGCCCCGCCCGCCTGCCTCCCGCGCATGGCGCACATTCCATTGCGCCGCCATCGCCCCCGTATCGACGAAGCAGAGGACCGTCAGCACCAGCCCCGCCGCCGCCAGATTGACGTTGATCAGCCACGCCGCGCTCCGCTCGCGCAGCAGCCGCCAGCAGATCGCCGCCAGCCCGAATCCGACCAGCGCCATCCAGATCAGCGCCGCGATCCGCAACCGGGTGAGCGAATAGGCGTCGATATAATCCGCCGTCCGCAGCATGGAGGAAGCGACGAGGAAGACATTCTGGCCGATCCACAGCATCACCAGCCTGCGGATCGACCCCGTCCGGGCCGTTTCCGATCCGGGCCGCAGCGTCACCAGCACGAACAGCGCCGCCAGCAGGGCAGTCGCGATCAGCGGATAGGCGCCCCGATGGGCATAGTCCGCCATGGTCATGCCCTGCGGCATCGGCGCCCAGCCCCAGAGCCACGCGACATCCATCATATTCTGAAGCGCGAAGATCAGGTTGAAGACGATCAGCGACAGCGTGACCGAAGCCACCGACACGCCGGGCAGCGCCCAGTCGCCCCGCCCGCTGAAACCCGGCAGCAGCATTCGCGCCAGACGCGGCCGCAACAGGCCCCAGATCATCGCGAACAACAGCGCCCAGAAGGCCAGCCGCGCCATCAGTTCAGGCGACAGGTCCGGCAGCAGCAGCGAGGAGAAAAACCGCTCGATCAGCGGATTGGCCGCCGAAAACAGCGTCAATATCACCACGCTCCCCGCCACCGGCAGGGCCAGCGTGCCCAGCGCCGCATGCAGGCTCCAGCGCCCGGCCCGCCCCGCCGCGCGCAGCTTCAACAGGCGCTTCAGGTCGATCAGCGGCCCGAACGGCGCCCGCAGGCCCAGCCAGACCAGCCGCTGAAACCAGCGCCACCCATCGTCGAAGCGCGCCGTCGCCGGTATCAGCGCGGCCACGCCCGCCGCCGTCCAGAACAGCAGCCACGCCAGCAGGCTGGCGTCGTAGAGCAGGGCGAGCGCGAACAGCGCCGCCGCCGCCATCCCCGCCCAGGCCCGCCGGTCGCGCCGCAACACGGGCCGCCCCGCCGCCAGCGCCAGCAGCACAATCAGCGCGAACAGCCCCAGATAGCCACCATGAAGATGCCGTTGGTAGAACAGCCAGTCTCCGGCCGCGACGACCGTCAGCGCGGGCGCCAGCTTCCACCGGAAGCGCGCCGCAAGGGGCAAGGCAGAGGAACGCATGATCTATCTCCCTGAGATGTCAGGGCAGAATGCCTTTTCCCCAAGCAGATCGATGGGCCGCGCCGGTCGATAATCGGCGCAGATTCAGTGCAGAAAATATGCAGGCCGCGCAGACAAATTTGGTTCGGGAAATGTCCAATAACGGACATCAATTCCTCCCTACGCGCAGCGTGGGGAGGGGGACCGCTCGCGAAGCGAGTGGTGGAGGGGAAATGGCGTGACCTGCGTATCTTCCCCTCCACCAGCCTTCGGCCGGTCCCCCTCCCCATCTAACGATGGGGAGGAATAGGATAGGTCCGCTTTCCACCCAAAATCCCCCCGTCCGGCGAGGCCATCGATCCGTTCGCGCCCTAAATATCGCGGGAGATGATTTCCTTCATGATCTCCGACGTGCCGCCATAGATGCGCTGCACGCGCGCGTCGCGCCACAGCCGCGCGATCGCATATTCGTTCATATATCCCGCGCCGCCATGAAGCTGGAGCGCCTTGTCGCACACCTCGAAATTCAGCTCGCTGTGGAACAGCTTGGCGGCCGACGCCTCGGCTGCGGTCAGTTCGCCGCGCAGGTGGCGCGAAAGCGCCCAGTCCAGATGCGCCCAACCCACCTGCAACCGCGTCGCCAGTTCGGCCAGGGTGAAGCGCGTATTCTGGAAATCGAACACCGTCCGGCCGAATGCCTTGCGGTCCTTGGTATAGGCGACCGCCTCGTCGAATGCCCGCTGCGCGCCCGCCTGCGCGGAAATGGCGATGCTCAGCCGCTCCTGCGGCAACTGGGTCATCAGATAGGTGAAGCCCTTGCCTTCCTGTCCCAGCAGGTTGGACACGGGAACGCGCACGTCGCTGAAGAAGAGTTCGGACGTGTCGGCTGCCCGCTGCCCGATCTTGTCCAGATTGCGCCCGCGCTTGAAACCCTCCCGCGTGGCCTCCACCAGGATCAGCGAGACGCCCTTAGCCCCGGCATCCGCGTCGGTCTTGGCGACGACGATGATCAGGTCGGCATTCTGCCCGCTGCTGATGAAGGTCTTGGACCCGTTGATGACATATTCGTCGCCGTCCCGGCGCGCCGTGGCCTTCACGCCCTGCAGGTCGGACCCGGCGCCCGGCTCCGTCATGGCGATCGCCGTGATGACCTCGCCCGATATCATCTTGGGAAGCCAGAACTGCTTCTGCTCCTCCGAACCATAGTGCAATATATATTCGGCGGTGATGTCCGACTGCAGCCCCAGGCCCAAGGTGGCGCCCAGATAGGCCAGTTCCTCGTCGATCACGGCATTATAGCCGTAATCCAGGCCCAGGCCGCCATATTGCTCCGGCAATGTCGGGCACAACAGTCCCGCCGCCCCGCATGCGCGCCACAGGTCACGGTCGACGATGCCTTCCTCTTCCCAGCGGTCGAGATGGGGGACGACTTCGCGTTCGGCGAATTTCCGCACCTGATCGCGAAACAGGTCATGATCCTGGTTGTAGGCGGTACGTTTGGACAGGTTCAGCACAATATTCTCCAGCTCCGCTTCGCGTCAGACGCGCCGTTTCACCGGTTCATGCCGTTAATTAGTCAAATAATCAATCACCAATCGGCCAGAGGCTGTCAGCCAGGCCGCACCAGCAGCCCCTCCGTGATCACCCGGTACAGATGCTCCACGAACCTCTGCCTTAGCTGATCGGTGATCTCATGGACGCCGAACACATGCAGCAGTTGATGCTTGCTGTAGAAAAGATGGTCGCAGGAACCGACCAGTTGAAAATAGAATAGCATCGGGTTCACGGGACGAAAAACCCCGGCCTCGACGCCCTGCTCCAAAATCCGGCGCTGCGCTTCGGCGACCGGCTTGCTGAATTCTTCCGCTATCAACTGACCATATTTTTCCGAATCCTCCGCCAGCAACTGGTGCATCAGGCGATTGATATAGGGAAATTGATAATAGCTCTTCACCATTCCGCTGATATGAATGCGCAGCTTCTGTTCCGGCGGGATGTTCATATCCGGCAACGACTTCAGTTGCGCGATGCCGGTCCCCATGACCTTGCGCAGCAGCGCGACCATCAAACCGGCCTTGTTGCCGAAATAATATTTGACCAGCGCTGAATTGAGCCCGCTCTTCGCGGCAATATCGCTCAAGGACACGTCGGTCGACCGGCGTTCCGTCATCAATTCGCCCGCCGCGATCAGCAATTGATCGCGCGTCCCGACATCAGAACCCGCCGATTGCGCCTGCCGATCTTTCAACGAATTTCCCCGCATGTTCGCTGCCAAGCCAACTCCATAGCCGCCCCGCCTTGCTTAGCCAATCCCATCGTCGGAATTCAGCCGGCGGCTTTTCCGCACCGAACAGCGTCGGCCGCAAAGGGCGCGAATGATTTTCATTGATTGATTGATTACTAACGGCGCGATTGCTAGAAACAGGCGCGGACCGCGACGTCCGAAAGCCGCCCGAACGAAGCGGCAGCGGGTTTTCCCGCTCCAAGGGAAGGATTGGAATGACGATTTCACATGCCCCCGCCAGCGCCGCGCAAGCGCCGTCCGACATCGCCGCGCTGATCACCGATTCCCGCAGCTTCGCCCATCCGGAAAAGGTGCATGGCGCCTTCGCCTGGCTGCGCGCCAACCAGCCCGTCTCCAGGGCGGTCACGCCCAATTTCGACCCCTTCTGGGTGGTGACCAAGCATCAGGACATACTCGACATCGAACGCCAGTCCGACATCTTCCACAATGGCGACCGTTCGACCGTCCTGATCCCGCAGGATCTGCTGCGCGGCATAGAACAGACGATGCATTCGCCCCACCTCACCCGGTCGATCGTCAACATGGACGACCGCGAACATCGCCTCTACCGCTCCCTGACCCAAAGCTGGTTCATGCCCGGCAATGTCAAGAAATTGTCCGACCGTATCCGCTCCATCGCCCGGTCGCATATCGACCGCATGATCGCGCGCGGCGGCACATGCGATTTCGTGTCGGACGTGGCGCTCCATTTCCCCCTGCATGTGGTCATGGAGATATTGGGCGTGCCCGAAGAGGATGAGGGCCGCATGCTGGTGCTTACCCAGCAATTGTTCGGCGCCCGCGATCCGGACCTCGGCCGGAAGCCGGACGCGACGACCGATTCCGTCTCCGACCTCAGCATGCTGGAGGCGGTGCTGGGCGATTTTCACAGCTATTTCGCGAAGCTGACCGCGGACCGGCGGGAAAATCCCCGCGACGACGTCGCCACCGTGATCGCCAACGCCCTGATCGACGGGAAGCCCATCGCCGAGCATGAAGCCAATGGCTATTATGTGCTGATCGCGACTGCGGGCCACGACACCACCTCCGCCTCCACCGCGGGCGCAATCTGGGCGCTGGCGGAGCGTCCCGACCTGCTGCGGCAGGTCCAGGCCGACCCCTCGCTCATCACCGGACTGGTCGAGGAAGCGATCCGCTGGACCACCCCCGTCAAGCATTTCATGCGCACGGCGACGCAGGATTATGAATTGCGGGGCCAGCAGATCAAGGCGGGCGACTGGCTGTTGCTCTCCTTTCTGTCGGCCAATCGCGATGAAGAGGTGTTCGACGATCCCCACGACTTCCGCGTGGACCGCCCGCTCAACCGGCAGGTCGCCTTCGGCTATGGCGCGCACGCGTGTCTGGGCCAGCATCTCGCCAAGCTGGAGATGCGCATCCTGCTCGAAGAATTGCTGCCGCGCATCCGGTCGATCGAACTGAACGGCACGCCCGAATGGACCCAGTCCATATTTGTCAGCGGCCCAAAACATCTGCCGATCCGGTTCGAAGCCGCCTGAATCGCCAGACGGTTGCATGGAGTTGGTCAATTAATTAAGGGGCGCGGGTCAGGACATGGTGCAAGGAAACACAGAATGAGTGAAGCGGGTTCTTATGTCATCGAAGAAGGCGGCATCGGCGTAATCACGGTCGACAATCCGCCGGTGAACGCCCTGGGCATCAAGACCCGCCTGGCCATTGCGGAAGGTTTCGAAAGGTTCGGCGGCGACGACGCGGTGAAGGCGATCGTCCTGATATGCGGCGGCCGCACCTTCTTCGCCGGGGCCGACATTTCCGAATTCGGCCGTCCGCCCCAGTCGCCCGTCCTGCACGAAGTGATGCGCATCATAGAGGATAGCAGCAAGCCGGTGGTGGCGGCCATTCACGGCACCGCACTGGGCGGCGGCTATGAATTGTCGCTGGTCTGCCATTATCGCATCGCCGTGCCCTCGGCCATGGTCGGCCTGCCCGAAGTCAATCTGGGCCTGCTCCCCGGCGCGGGCGGGACGCAGCGCCTGCCGCGCATCGTCGGCGTGGAGGCCGCGCTGGACATCATCACCGGCGGCAAGCCGATCAAGGCCAAGCAGGCCCTGCACCTCGGCATGATCGACGCGCTGGCGGAAGAGGGCAAGCTGCGGGAGGACGCCATCGCCTTCGCCCGCCGTATCCTGGCGGAGGGCAAGCCGCTGCTGCGCGTGCGCGACCGCAATGAAAAGCTGGAAGGCGCGAAGGGCAATCCCGGCCTGTTCGACGATTATCTGAAGAAGAATGCGCGCGCGTTCCGCGGGTTCAAGGCGCCGACGAACATCGTGCGCGCCATCCAGGCCGCTGTCGACACCGCGCCCGATTTCGAAGCGGGCAGCAAGCGCGAGACCGAATTGTTCCGCGAACTGGAACCCAGCACCGAATCCCAGGCGCAGCGCTATTATTTCTTCGCCGAACGCGAAACCGCCAAGATTCCCGACATCGGCAAGGATGTGCCGACCCTGCCGATCCAGACGGTCGGCGTGATCGGCGCGGGCACGATGGGCGGCGGCATCGCCATGAATTTCCTGAACATCGGCGTGCCGGTGACGCTGGTGGAAATGAGCCAGGAGGCGCTGGACCGGGGCATCGCCGTCATCCGCCGCAACTATGAAGGCGCCGCGAAGAAGGGCCGCCTCACCCAGGATCAGGTGGAACAGCGCATGGCGCTGATCGCCCCCGCCATCGGGCTGGAGGCGCTGTCGCAGGCCGATCTGGTCATCGAAGCCGTGTTCGAGGAGATGGGCGTCAAGAAGGACGTCTTCGCGAAGCTGGACGGCATCTGCAAGCAGGGCGCGATCCTGGCGTCCAACACCTCCTTCCTCGACGTGGACGAAATCGCCGCCGCCACCGGCCGCCCGGAATGGGTGGTCGGCCTGCACTTCTTCTCGCCCGCCAATGTGATGCGCCTGCTGGAAGTGGTGCGCGGCGCCAAGACGTCGAAGGAAGTCGTCGCCACCGCCATGGCTCTGGGCAAGAAGATCGGCAAGGTTCCGGTGCTCAGCCGCGTCTGCTTCGGCTTCATCGCCAACCGCATCATGGCCAAGCGCTCGGCGGAGGCCAGCGCCATCATCCTGGAAGGCCCCAGCCCGCAGCAGGTCGACAAGGCGCTCTACGACTATGGCTTCGCCATGGGCCCGTTCCAGATGAACGATCTGGTCGGACTGGACGTGATCGGGCGCGGCAGCACGGAACGCTCCGTCGCGGGCGATCTGGTGAAGCTGGACCGGCTCGGCCAGAAGAAGAATGGCGGCTATTACGACTATGACGAGAACCGCAAGGCCACCCCGTCGCCCGTCGCGGCCCAGGTGATCGCCGACTTCGCCCAATTCAAGGGCGTGCAGAATAAGGGACCGCAGAGCGACGCCGACATCGTGGCGCGGCTGCTCTACCCGGTCGTGAACGAAGGCGCCAAATTGCTGGAGGAAGGCATCGCCCTTCGCGCTTCCGACATCGATGTGGCGGCGATCCTGGGCTATAACTGGCCCGTCTACACCGGCGGCCCGATGTTCTGGGGCGACACGATCGGCCTGCCGAAGATCGTGGAGGGATTGAAGGCCCTGGGCATCGAACCCTCCAAACTGCTGCTGGAAAAGGCCGCCGCCGGGAGCACCTTCACGAGAAGCTGATACAAAAATTCCTCCCCATGCTTGCATGGGGAGGGGGACCGCTCGCGAAGCGAGGGGTGGAGGGGAATTGCGGAGGTCGCGCCCCATTCCCCTCCGTCGACGCTACGCGCCGCCCCCTCCCCATCTCCCGATGGGGAGGAAAAGGACAGGTCCGCTCTCTACCTAGCGCTAAGCGCGCCCCGGCACCGTCAAGGCATCGGCGGAAGCATCCCCCAGCACCGACCCCCCATCGCAATCGATGATCGCGCCGGTAATATATTTCGCATTGTCGCTGCACAGGAACAGCGCCAGATCGGCAATATCCCGCTTCGTGCCATAATCGCGCAGCGCGATGCGTCCCTTCAGCGCCGCCGTCGCCTCGTCGGACGGGGCCAGCCTCGCCATCCCCTCCGTATCGCCGATCGGCCCCGGCGCGATCGCATTGACGCGGATGCCCGCCGGACCCCATTCCATGGCCAACGTCTGCGTCAGATTGTTGATCCCCGCCTTGGCCGCCCCGGCATGGGCCTGGAACATCATCGGGCGCACCGCCTGCCCCGCCGTGATCGAGATGATGGACGCGCCGGGCTTGCGGATATGGTCGTAACAGGCGCGCAGCACGTTGAACGTGCCCAGCAGGTCGATGTCGATCACCGTCTTGAACGCATTGGCCGACATGCCGACCACCGGGGACAGGAAATTGCCCGCCGCCCCCGATATGACGATGTCGATCTCGCCATACGCGTCCTTCACGCTGGCGAGCGCCGCATCCACCGCCGCATAGTCGCGCACGTCCGCCTCGATCCCCATCGCCACGCCCCCGGCGTCGACGATGGTGGCGGCCGCCGCCGATATCCGCTCCTGCTTGCGGCTGATCAGCCCCACCCTGGCGCCGAACTCCGCGAAACGCTGCGCGATGCCCAGGTTGATCCCGCTCGACCCGCCAGCCACGAACACCGTCTTGCCGGCGAAAATTCGTTCCTTGAAGATATCCATCGCAACGCCCTCAATGATAATCCGGCTCTTCCCACCAGGGGAAGTAATCCGGCATGTCCGCCGAAACCCTGTCCGGAAAGTCGGGGGGCCGCTTTTCCAGGAAAGCCGTCACGCCTTCCGCCACATCCCGGCTGCGGCCCCGCGACAATATGCCCCGGCTGTCGATCCGGTGCGCCTGCATGGGGTCGGTCATGCCCGCGCCGCGCCACATCATCTGGCGGATCAGCGCGACGGAGACAGGCGACGTATTCTCTGCGATTTCCCTGGCCAGCGCATAGGCGGCGGGCAGCAATTCGTCCGCGGGCAGCACCGTCTTCACCAGTCCGCCGTCCTTCGCCTCCGCCGCCGAAAAGACCCGGCCGCTGAAGCACCATTCCAGCGCCTGCGCCATGCCCACCAGACGCGGCAGGAAAAAGGAGGATGCCCCCTCCGGCACGATGCCCCGGCGGGCGAAGACGAAGCCGATCCGCGCATTCTCGCTCGCCAGGCGGATGTCCATGGGCAGCGTCATCGTCGCCCCGATCCCCACCGCAGGCCCGTTGATGGCGGCGATGACGGGTTTCAGGCAGCGGTGGATGCGCAACGTCAACAGCCCGCCGCTGTCCCGCGCGCTCTGCTTCGAATAGTCCAGGCTGCCGTCGGCGCGCACCGGCGAATCCTCCGCCTTCGCCAGGTCGAAGGTGGACGTGCCCCCCTCCAGGTCCGCCCCCGCGCAAAAGGCGCGCCCCGCGCCGGTGACGACGACCGCCCGGACATCGTCGTCCGCGTCGATCCGGTCGAACGCGTCGATCATCTCTTCCATCATCTTCCGGGTATAGGCGTTCAGCCGGTCGGGCCGGTTCAGCGTCAGCGTGGCGACCCGGTCCGCCACGGCATAGTCGATCGTCTCGTAACTCATCCCGTCTTCCCCTTTAACGTGGCGCGCTCAGCCTCTGGCGCCGGCCGCCGCCTTGCGGAAGGAAATGGTCTGCGGATTGGTATATTCAAGCAATCCGTCCGCGCCATTCTCTATTCCCACGCCCGACTGCTTGTGCCCGCCGAACGGGGTCCAGGGCATGATATATTGCGCCTCGTTGATCCAGACGGTGCCGGTTTCCAGCCGCGCCGCAATCTCCACCGCCCGGTCGACGTCGCCCGACCAGACCGACCCGGCCAGCCCATATTCGGACGCATTGGCCCGCGCCACCGCCTCGTCGACCGTGTCGAACTTCAACAGCGGCAGGACGGGGCCGAACGCCT
Organism: Sphingobium chlorophenolicum; assembly: GCF_000722875.1. GTDB lineage: Bacteria > Pseudomonadota > Alphaproteobacteria > Sphingomonadales > Sphingomonadaceae > Sphingobium > Sphingobium chlorophenolicum. The sequence goes on from NZ_JFHR01000038.1 coordinate 27,206, forward strand.
CCTCCTGCACCACGCGGCTGTCCTCCGGGGGATTGTCGACGATCGTCACCGGCAGGAAATAACCCTTGCCCTCCGGCACCTCGCCGCCGACCAGGAATTTGAGGCCGGACGATTTCGCATCCTCGATCAAATCCTTCACCCGCTCATATTGCACGCGGTTCTGGACCGGGCCCAGGTCCGTGCCCTGCTCCAGCCCGTTGCCCACCTTCATCTTGCGCGCCGTCTCGACCAGCGCCTGCGCCACCGCGTCATAGACGTCCTTGTGCACATACATGCGCTTGGTCGCGACGCAGATCTGGCCGCTATTGCCGAACGCCGCCCAGAACAGCTTCTCCGCCACTTCCTTCACGTCGACGTCGGGCAGAACGATGGCCGCGTCGTTGCCGCCCAGTTCCAGCGTCAGCCGCTTCAGATTGGCGGACGCGCTTTCCATCACGCGCCGCCCGGTGGCGGTCGATCCGGTGAAGCTGACCTTGTCGATCCCCGGATGCGCCGTCAGCCAGGGGCCGAGCCGGTCGCCGCCGCTGACGACGTTGAACACGCCCGGCGGCAGATGCTCGCGCATCAGCTCCGCCAGCTTCAACATGGTCAGCGGCGTGAAGGGCGACGGCTTGACGACGATGGTGTTGCCGGTCAGCAGCGCCGGGGCGATCTTCCACACGCCCAGCAGCATCGGGAAATTCCAGGGCACGATGCCGCCGACGACGCCGATGGGGACATGCCGGGTTTCCGACCGCCGCTCCGCGCTGTCCTCATTGACGATCACCGGGATTTCCTGCTGCGACACGGTCTGGCACCAGAAGGCCGCGCCCATGATCTCCTGCGCCGCCTTGTCGACGGGGCGGCCCTGCTCCAGCGTGAAGAGCCGGGCGAATTCCTGCGCATGGACGGCCAGCACCTCGGCGAATTTGGCGACGGCGGCGCGGCGCTGCGCCAGCGGCGTGGCGCGCCACGCGGGGAAGGCCCGGCGGGCCGCCTCGACCGCCTGGTCGAGTTGTTCGGCGGTGCAGTCCGGCACCTGGGCGACGACCTCTCCATTGGCCGGATTGACGACATCGATGGTGTCGGGCGCCGACACCCCCTTGCCGTCGATCGTCAGGGTGAAGTCGCCATCAAATCGTGCCATCTCGTCCTCTTCCCTCATATGCGCCCCATCGGTCGGGCGGGTTTAATTACTTAATTGAATGATGCCGGTCAATTCATCCCGGAAGCTTTTCGCGACACCCCGGCTTCCGGCGCGGCGGGACGATCCGAACCCAGGCCGCGTGGTCGGGAAGTGGCCAATTGCGGACATTAAAATCCTCCCTACGCGCAGCGTGGGGAGGGGGACCGCCGCCGAAGGCGGTGGTGGAGGGGAAATGGCGTGACCTGCGTATCTTCCCCTCCACCACGCTACGCGCGGTCCCCCTCCCCATCTCCCGATGGGGAGGAATAGGATGGGTCCGATTTCCACCCAAAACCCCATCCGGCAAGTCCTGAATTTGCCCACGCCACCTAATTCATTGTTCGATTGATTAGGTTTTTGAAGGATGATATCCCACCCTCCTGTCCCAGATCGAATTTAAAAGGGTTGCACATTGGCTGAAGCATATATCGTTGCCGCGACGCGTACCGCCGGCGGTCGCCGGAATGGACGGCTGTCGGGCTGGCACCCGGCGGACCTGGGGGGCGCGATCCTCGATTCGCTGATCGCCCGCTCCGGCATCGACCCCGCCGCCGTGGAGGATGTGATCATGGGCTGCGTGACGCAGGCGGGCGAACAGTCGGGGCAGATCGGGCGCAGCGCCGTGCTCGCCTCCTCGCTTCCCGTCAGCGTCCCGGCCGTCACCATCGACCGCCAGTGCGGATCGTCGCAGCAGGCGATCCACTTCGCGGCGCAGGCGGTGATGTCCGGCGCGCAGGACGTCGTCATCGCCAGCGGCACGGAAAGCATGACGCGCGCGCCCATGGGCCTCTCCCGCGTGCCCGATTCCGGATACCGCCCCTGGAGCGAGAAGCTGTTGGCCCGCTTCGGCGTAAAGGGTTTCAGCCAGTTCCAAGGCGCGGAGATGATCGCGGCCAAATATGGCTTTAAGCGCGATGTGCTGGACGCCTACGGCCTGGAAAGCCAGCGCCGCGCCGCCGCCGCGACCCGCGCGGATGCGTTCAGGGATGAAATCACCCCGCTGGAAATCGTGACCGCCGACGGCAGCCATGAACTCCACACCGTGGATGAGGGCATCCGTTTCGACGCGACGGCGGAATCCATCGCCTCGGTCAAGCTGCTGGCCGAAAACGGCACGCTGACGGCGGCGACATCCAGCCAGATCTGCGACGGCGCGTCGGGCGTGCTGATCGTGAATGAACGGGGCCTCAAGACCCATGGCCTGACCCCGCTCGCCCGCGTGCATTCCATGACCGTGACCGCTGGCGACCCGGTGATCATGCTGGAGGAACCGATCCCCGCCACGCAACGCGCCCTGCAACGCGCAGGCATGAAGATCGAGGATATCGACCTCTATGAGGTCAACGAAGCCTTCGCCCCCATCCCGCTCGCCTGGCTCCAGGCCATCGGCGCCGACCCGGCGAAGCTCAACGTCAATGGCGGCGCCATCGCGCTTGGCCATCCGCTGGGCGCATCGGGCACCAAGCTGATGACCACGCTGATCCACGCCCTGCGCGCAGGCGGCAAGCGCTACGGCCTCCAGACGATGTGCGAGGGCGGCGGCGTCGCCAACGTCACCATCGTAGAGGCGCTCTGACCCCGGAGAAGCCATGCACCCTTCGATCCACGCCCGGTCGAACCCCGACAAGCCGGCCATCGTCCTGACGCCCGGCGGCCGGACGGTCACTTATGGCGAACTGGATGCGCGCTCCAACCAGGGCGCGCACCTGTTCCGCTCATTGGGGCTGAAACCGGGCGACGCGATCGCCCTCTGCCTGGAAAACACGCCCGCCTTCCTGGAAATCGCCTGGGCCGCCCAGCGTTCGGGCCTTTATTTTGTCGCGGTCTCGACCAAGCTCCAGGCCGATGAAGTCGCCTATATATTGACGGACAGCGGCGCGAAGCTGTTCGTCACCTCGGCCGCCATGGGCGATCTGCCCGGTCAGTTGCTGGCGCGGCGGCTCGACCTCATCCACTTCGCGCTGGGCGAAGCCATGGAGGGCTATCGCGATTTCCTGGCGGAGCGCGCGGCCCAACCCGCGACCCCGGTCGCAGACGAGCAGGCGGGTTTCGACATGCTCTATTCGTCCGGCACCACCGGACGGCCCAAGGGGATCAAGCCCCGCGCCATCGCCGGGGAGCCGATCACGACGCCGGACCCGATGACCGTCGCGCTGGCGGAAACCTACGGCGCGACGGCGGACAGCGTCTATTTCGGCCCCGCGCCGCTCTATCACGCGGCGCCGCTGCGCACCTCCATGGCGGTGTCGCGGCTGGGCGGCACCGTGCTGCTCACCGAAAAATTCGATCCCGAAGCCGTGCTGGCGGCGATCCAGCATCATCGCGTCACCGTGGGCCAGTTCGTGCCCACGCATTTCATCCGCATGCTGAAGCTGCCGGAGGAGGTGCGCGCGCGCTACGACATATCCTCGCTCAAGACGGTGATCCACGCGGCCGCGCCCTGCCCCGTCCCGGTCAAGGAAGCGATGATGGAGTGGTTCGGGCCGATCATCTACGAATATTATAGCGGGACGGAGGGTAATGGCGGCACCAGCATCACGCCGCAGGAATGGCTGACGCACAAAGGGTCGGTGGGCCGTCCCCGCACCATCGGGCTCCATATCTGCGACGAACAAGGCAGGGAGGTGCCGCCGCGCACCGAAGGCATGGTCTATTTTTCCGGCGGGCCAAGCTTCGAATATCATAACGACGCGGCAAAAACCCAGGAATCGCGCCATCCCAACGGCTGGACCACATTGGGGGACATTGGCTGGGTCGATGAGGATGGCTATCTCTACCTGACCGACCGCAAGAGCTTCATGATCATCTCCGGCGGGGTCAACATCTACCCGCAGGAGATTGAGAATCTGCTCATCCTCCATCCCAGGGTGGCCGACGTCGCCGTCGTCGGCGCGCCGGACGAGGAAATGGGGGAAAAGGTCGTCGCCGTCGTCCAGCCGCTGGACTGGGCCGAGGCGAGCGACGCGCTGGCCGCCGACCTCATGGACTATGCCCGCGCCCATCTCAGCCATGTGAAGTCGCCGCGCCAGATCGACTTCATGCGGGAACTGCCCCGCCACGCCACCGGCAAATTATATAAAAGGCTGATCCGCGACAGCTATTGGGCGGCGGCTAGGCCGTAAACTCATAAATGGCGCGTTCGAGGTTTGAGGCAAAAAGGCCCAGCACAAGGAGAGAGGGCGTAGGAATATGTCGATATTTATAGCCCTCTCGACGCCGGGATGGGCCTTTTTGGTCAAATCCGCAGGACGCCAAAATGGCTTCCATCTCGAACCGAAATGCGCTTGCAAAGGTGTCCCACCTTCGCGGCGCGCATTTCGGCCCGATATGTTCGCCATTTTGGCGCCTCGAACGCGCCATTTATGAGTTTACGGCCTAGGGGGCAGGAACCGAAGGCTTCCTGACGGCAGCCGAATTTCCGATGGATTGAGATAGATCAAGGCGCGGGCGCGCCCGGCATCCTACCCCCTTGCCGATGTGGACCTATCACCCCGACCTGCTCGCCCGGCCCGTGCCGCGCTACACCAGCTATCCCACCGCCGCGCAGTTTAGCGGCGACGTCGGCGCGGCGGAACTGGCCGCCCGGCTGGACGCCGTGGACCGGGAAGACGCCCTCTCCCTCTACGTCCACATCCCCTATTGCCACGATATCTGCTGGTATTGCGGCTGCAACACCGGCGCGGCCAACCGGGTCCAGCGCCTCGCCGCCTATGTCGAATCGCTGGAGCGGGAGATCGCCACGGTCGCCGCCCGGCTGAACGGACGCGGCCGGGTGCGGCGCATCGCCTTCGGCGGCGGCAGCCCCAACAGCCTGCCGCTGGTCGATTTCGTCCGCCTGCTCCAGCAATTGCTGCTCTGCTTCGACGCGCATCATGCCGAATTGTCGGTCGAACTCGACCCCCGCCGCCTCGACGGGCAATGGATTTCGACCATGGCCGCGATGGGCGTCGACCGCGTCAACCTGGGCCTCCAGACCTTCACCCCGCATGTGCAGGCGCGGATCGGCCGCATCCAGCCGCTCGACATGGTGGAACGCGCCGTCGACCAGCTTCGCGCCGCCGGAATCGCGACCGGCTTCGACCTGATGTACGGCCTGCCCGGCCAGACGCAGGACGACCTCGCCGCCACGCTGGAGGCCGCCGTCGCCATGCAGCCCGCCCGCATCGCCCTGTTCGGCTATGCCCATATGCCGCGCCTCCTCCCCCGCCAGCGCCGCATCGACGCCAGCGATTTGCCCGATCTCGCCACCCGCTTCGCCATGGCGGCGCAGGGCCATGAGATGCTGACCGGCGCGGGCTATCAGGCGATCGGCTTCGACCATTTCGCCCTGCCCGACGACGGCATGGCCCGCGCTGCCCGCGAAGGCCGCCTGCGCCGCAATTTTCAGGGCTTCACCGACGATCCGGCGGACATATTGCTGGGCTTGGGCGCCAGCGCGATCAGCCAGTTTCCCGACCTCATCGTCCAGAATGAAAAGCAGGCAGGCCCATGGCGCGAATTGGCCGACGCCGGACGGCTGACCGCCACCCGCGGCACGCTCCGCACGGCGGAGGACCGCCGCCGCGGCCGCATCATCGAATCCCTGCTCTGCCAGGGCGAGGCGCATGTCGGCACGGCGCACCCCCTGCCCGACCTCAGCCGCTTCGAACGACTGGGCCTCGTCCGCATCAGCGAAGGCCGCATCGCCCTGACCCGCGACGCCCTGCCCTATGCCCGCAGCATCGCCGCCTGCTTCGACGCCTATATGGAACCGGCGGAAAGGCGCTTCAGCCATGCGGTCTAGCGCACTGGCATTCCTTGCCATCCTCCCGCTGACGGCGGTTCAGCCACCCGCAGCCGCCGCCCAAAGCCCCTGGTATTGCGGCTCCGCCCCGCCCGGCTGGACGCCCCCCTGGCAACGCAAACCTGCCCCGGACGACAGGAAGATGGGCTGCCACCCGATCCTCTGCGACCGCAAGAAAGCACGCGCCGAAAGCGGCCGGTGACACGGCGCAACGCAAGACCCTCAAGCCAAAGCCAACACACTCGTCAAAATATTCCGCACCAGTTCCGCCTGCCCCCGCGCCCCGGTCTTGGCATAGATCTTCTTCGAATAATTCCGCGCCGTCTCCACCGTCAGCCCCAGATCGTCGGCCGCCTCGCCGATGGACATGCCCTGCGCGATGGCCCAGGCCAGCCGCGCCTCGCTGGGCAGCAGGCCGAACAGGTCGACCAACTGGTCGCACCGGTCCGCCTGCGACCATCGGTCGCCGCTGATATAGGCGATGGCGACCGGCGGCGACTGGGTGGACAGGGACCGGTCCTGAATCGGCCGCACCAGCATGTCGATCATCGGATCGCGGCTGAGGTTGATCGCCTTGGGCCGCCCGTCCGCATCCTCCGCAAAGCCCTTGACCAGCGCGGTCAATTCCCGGTCCACCGCCGGGGACGCGGGCATCAGCCGGTCGTACCGCCCCCGCCGCAACACGCTCGACCGCTGGAAAAGCTGCTCCAGATGCGGCGTCATGTCGACGATGCGGCACCGCGCATCCAGCGTCAGCCAGCCGAAATTCAGCCGCCCGAACGCCTCCGACGTCACCGACGACCGGAATTTCTCCCGCTCGAACGCGACGAAGCTGCGCAGCGCGATGCGCAGATGCGGCACCAGCGCGGTCAGCAGCGCGCCGACCCCGGCCCCCACTTCCCGCCCGCCCGCGCAGCTCAACCAGGCATCCATCCCGCTCGGCTCCGTGACGCGGACCGACCGCATGTTGCTGATGCCCAACGGCTCCAGAAACTCGGCGCGATAGCCCTGCTGCACCGCGTCGCCGGGGTCGAGCAGTTCGTCCAGCGTATAGACGCGCGCCTCCCGCATCTGCCGGTACGGCAGGGGGTCGCGCCCATATTTTTCATTGAACAACCGGCCCAGATGCAGCGGCGTCGGCGGCCCGGCATAAAGTTCGACGATCCGTTCCTCATCCACCGGACGGAACGCCAGACTGGCATAGGGCGCCCCCGTCCGCGCCCGCAGCTTTTCCAGAAACCCGTGCCAAAGGGGTTGCTCGAACATACCCTCATGGAGGGCCGCCAATAATCCGCCATCGTCCAGTCGCATGACTAATATGTATATCCTCCCATATGGGAGGTCCAGCCCCCGCCCGCTTCTGCCATCAGGCCTTCAGGAAACAAGGCGGTGAACGATGATCGATTCGAAAAGGCTGACGCATCTGGAGCGTCTGGAGGCGGAGAGCATCCACATCCTGCGCGAAGTGGTGGCGGAGGCTGAAAAGCCCGTGATGCTCTACAGCGTCGGCAAGGATTCAGCGGTGATGCTGCATCTGGCGCGCAAGGCCTTCTACCCCTCGCCCCCGCCCTTCCCGCTGCTGCACGTCGACACGACGTGGAAGTTCAAGGCGATGTACGACCTGCGCGACCGCATGGCGCGGGAAAGCGGCATGGAATTGCTGGTCTACCATAATCCCGAAGCGCAGGAACGCGGCATCAACCCGTTCGATCACGGCCCGCTGCACACCGACATGTGGAAGACGGAGGGGCTGAAGCAGGCGCTCAATCTCTACGGCTTCGACGCGGCCTTCGGCGGCGCGCGCCGCGACGAGGAAAAGAGCCGGGCGAAGGAACGCATCTTCTCCTTCCGCACCGCCTCCCACGGCTGGGACCCGAAGAACCAGCGCCCGGAATTGTGGAACCTCTACAATGCCCGCAAGAACAAGGGGGAGAGCATCCGCATCTTCCCGATCAGCAACTGGACCGAACTGGATATCTGGCAATATATCCACCTGAACGACGTCCCCATCGTCCCCCTCTATTTCGCGGAGGAACGCCCGACCGTGGAGCGCGACGGCATGCTGCTGATGGTCGACGACGAACGCTTCCCGCTGAAACCGGGCGAGGAACCGCTGATGCGCTCCATCCGCTTCCGCACGCTCGGCTGCTACCCGCTGACCGGCGCGGTGGAAAGCACGGCCAAGACCCTGCCCGAAGTCATTCAGGAAACCCTGCTCACCACCACCTCCGAACGCCAGGGCCGCGCCATCGACAAGGACGCAGGCGGCGCGGGCATGGAGAAGAAGAAGCAGGAAGGTTACTTCTGACTTCACATCTTTCCTCCGTTCGCCCTGAGCCTGTCGAAGGGCTCAACCGACCGGAGGGAGGCACTTCGCTTCGCTCAGTGCTGGGCTTCGACTTCGCTCAGCCCGAACGGGATTTTAGAATATGACCGACACGCTCGACGACCCCATCTACAAGACCGACGCCCTCATCGCGGAGGATATCGACCAGTATCTGGAGGTGCACCAGCACAAGACGATGCTGCGCTTCATCACCTGCGGATCGGTGGACGACGGCAAGTCGACGCTGATCGGCCGCCTGCTCTACGACAGCAAGATGATCTTCGAGGATCAGCTCGAAGCGCTGCAATCGGACAGCAAGCGCGTCGGCACGCAGGGGCAGGAGATCGACTTCGCCCTCCTCGTCGACGGCCTGGCCGCGGAGCGCGAACAGGGCATCACCATCGACGTCGCCTACCGCTTCTTCGCGACGGAAAAGCGCAAGTTCATCGTCGCCGACACGCCCGGCCACGAACAATATACCCGCAACATGGTGACCGGCGCGTCGACCGCCGACCTTGCCGTCATCCTGATCGACGCGCGCAAGGGCGTTCTGGTGCAGACCCGCCGCCACAGCTATCTGGCGCATCTGATCGGCATCAAGAATATCGTGCTGGCCGTGAACAAGATGGATCTGGTCGACTATGACCCGGCGGTCTACGACGCGATCCTGAAGGACTATACGGAATTTGCGCGCTCGATCGGCATCACCGCCTTCACGCCGATCCCCATCTCCGGTTTCAAGGGCGACAATATCACCGGCCCGTCGGCCAACACCCCCTGGTATACCGGCCCGGCGCTGATCGAACATCTGGAAACGGTGGAGGTCGATCAGGTCTCCGATCAGGAAAAGCCGTTCCGCATGGCGGTGCAGTGGGTCAACCGCCCCAATCTCGACTTTCGCGGCTTTTCCGGCCAGATCGCGACCGGCACGGTCAAGGTCGGCGACGCCATCCGCGTCCTCCCCTCCGGTAAGACATCGACCGTCTCGCGCATCGTCACGCTGGGCGGCGACCTCGACACGGCGGTCGCGGGCCAGTCCGTCACCCTCTGCTTCGCGGACGAGGTCGACTGTTCGCGCGGCGACGTGATCGCGGCGTCCGACAATCCCCCGCAGGCCGCCGACCAGTTCGAAGCGACCATCGTCTGGATGGCGGATGAGGAAATGCTGCCCGGCCGCCCCTATTGGCTGAAGATCGGCACCCAGACCGTCACCGCCACGATCCAGCAGCCCAAATATCAGGTCAACGTCAACACGATGGAGCATCTGGCGGCGAAAACGCTGGAGCTGAACGCCATCGGCGTCGCCAACCTGTCGACCGACAAGCAGGTGGTGTTCGAACCCTATGAGGCGAACCGGACGCTGGGCGGCTTCATCCTGATCGACAAGATCACCAACGCCACGGTCGCGGCGGGGATGCTGCACTTCTCCCTCCGCCGGGCGCAGAATGTCCATTGGCAGGCGACCGACGTCAGCCGCGACTTCCACGCGGGCCTCAAGAACCAGAAGCCCGCCGTGCTGTGGTTCACCGGGCTTTCGGGGGCGGGCAAGTCGACCATCGCCAATCTGGTGGAAAAGAAACTCGCCCGCATGAACCGCCACACCTTCCTGCTGGACGGCGACAATGTGCGGCATGGCCTGAACAAGGATCTGGGCTTCACCGACGCCGACCGGGTGGAAAATATCCGCCGCGTGGGCGAAGTGGCGAAGCTGATGACCGACGCGGGCCTGATCGTCATCACCGCCTTCATCTCCCCCTTCCGCGCGGAGCGGGAGATGGTGCGCCAGATGATGCAGCCCGGCGAGTTCATCGAAGTGCATATCGACACGCCGCTCGCCGATGCGGAAGCCCGCGACGTCAAGGGCCTCTACAAGAAGGCGCGTTCCGGCGAACTCAAGAATTTCACCGGCATCGACAGCCCCTATGAAGCGCCCGAAGACCCCGAAATCCGCATCGACACCACCGCCATGACCGCCGAACAGGCGGCAGAGGCCATCGTTGCCCGGATCATTCCATGACGGGACAGGCCATGACCGGACAGGCCATGACCGGACCGGGCGCAACCATGACCGACGCCGAACTGGCCGCGCATCTGGCCGACGTGGCCGGGCGCATATTGGTCAATGTGCGGGAAAGCGGCCTGTTCAGCCCCGCCGCGCTGGGCAAGGCGGGCGACCAGACCGCCAACCAGTTCCTCTGCCGCGCCCTGCGGGAGACGCGGCCCGAAGACGGCCTGCTGTCGGAGGAGGAGAAGGACGATGAGGCCCGGCTGACCAAAGGCCGGGTCTGGATCGTCGACCCGGTCGACGGCACCCGCGAATATGGCGAGGCGCGGGCCGACTGGGCCGTGCATGTGGGCCTCGCCATAGACGGCCAGCCCGCCATCGGCGCGGTCGCCCTGCCCGGCCTGGATGGCGGCACGCTGCTGCGGTCGGACCAGCCGGTCGCCATCCCGCCCGCGCCGGAAAAGCTGCGCATGGTCGTATCGCGCACCCGCCCCGCCAAGGAAGCGATCGCGGTGGCCGAACGCCTGGACGCCGAACTGGTGCCGATGGGATCGGCGGGGGCCAAGGCGATGGCAGTGATATTGGGCCAGGCCGACATCTACCTGCACAGCGGCGGCCAATATGAATGGGACAGCCTGGCCCCGGTCGCCGTCGCGCAGGCCCACGGCCTCCACTGCTCCCGCATCGACGGCTCCCCGCTCATCTACAACCAGCGCGACGTCTATCTGCCCGACCTGCTGATCTGCCGGAAGGACCATGCGGAACAGGTGCTGCAACTAATCGCGGAACTGACCGAGAAGGACGGCTGAACGGACTCGCCTGACTGACCGACCTGGGGCGGAGGAGGGACCCATCCCATTCCTCCCCATCGAAAGATGGGGAGGAATGAATCGCGCCATTCCGCATCCGTCCACTCCACCTAACCCTTTCGCTCGATTGAGCCGGCGCGCATTTCATGCGACACTCCTGCCCGCATTCATGCGGAGACTCGCCGTGCACGATCATCTGAAGGACGCCGCCGACGCGGCTGGCCTGACGGATGCGCAACTCGCCGCCATCCGCCGCCGGATCGCCGATCCGAAGCGCCCGACCGGCTTCGAACAGGCCGTGCTGGACGAAATGGAAAGACGGCGCCTCAGCCCCCGTTCCTGATCCCTACGCGGGCCGAACCGTGCAGGAACGCCGACGCATCGCCGCCACGCCCTTCCTAACGGCCTGAAAATCCATTATTATTCAATGCCATAGGCACCCATCATCAAGGAACCGAAACGGCCGGGGGCATCGGCCGCTTTCGAAGAAGGAGGTTCAACAAAGCGGCGCAGAGCCGCTCAACAACAGGGGTCGCACCATGCGCATTTTCTTTTTTCGCCCGCTTGCGGGCGCCTTGTTCGCATGCACGCTGATATTCTGCCTCAGCGAGTGGGGCTTGTCCCTCACCGCCGACACCGAAAGGATCGCCGCACCCGCCCCCGCCGCGAAAGGCAGGCCGGGCGCCGCCGCCATCCTCACCAACGGCTTCTTCGGCCAGACGAAAGGCCCCTCGCCCGAAATCGACCTGTCCTCTCCCCTGCCCAGCCCCTGGACCACCGCCCTGGGCAGCAGCAACCCCGCCGCGCTCTTCCCCTCTTCCACGGCGCGGCACGCCCCGGCAGGCCCATCGCCATGGGCGCCCAGTCCGAAAATAGCCGCCGCCAGCCTGTCGCTTGCCTTCGCCACCACGGCGCAGGCCACCGATTTCGCCAATTTCGACTTTGCGGGCGGCACCCGCTATCCGGAACTGGCGACGGCCTCGGTCGGCCCGGCCTTCTACCGCCCCGGATCGACGGTAGCCTATGTCCCCATCTCGCTCGACCGGCCGACGCCCAACACGGTGATCGCCCGCGTCATGACGGAGGACGGCCCCCGCCTGGTCCGCGGCGTCGCGGGCATTAATTATCAAAGCATCTACAAGGCGGTGATCTTCCGCCCCGGCGACCCGCTGACCAAGACGGTCTCGGTCCCCATATTGCTGGGCGTGCCGCAGGCCGATTTCATCGTCCGCTTCGTCGAAGCCCCCTGGGGCGGCAAGATGGGCACCGACCGCGCCTTCGTGCAATGCGATTTCCAGCAGGAACCGACGGCGGAACAGACGGCGGGCCGCGACCCCCGCAGCTTCCAGCCCAGCGGCACGCTCCAGTGGAAGATGAGCCGGGAGACGCTCAAATGGTCGGACGCCGGCCATGACAAGGCCTGGTCGACCAAACTGCCCAACGGCCGCTCCCAACCGGGCAATCAGGAAACCGGCATCTATCTCGACGGCTGGGTCTATCGCGACTATGGCATAGAAGCGCCGCTCCGCTACACGGACGAGGGGCTGATCATGCACACGCAAAAGCTGCGGGAGCCCATATCCTGGGACGGCGTCCCCTATGATTATGGCGCGATCGTGCTCAGCGGCCACAACACCCGCCCAGTCCAGATCGGCTACGGCCAATATGAATTCACCGCGAAAATGCCCACCCGGCGCGGTTCCTGGCCCGCCTTCTGGCTGATCTCCACCGCCGGATGGCCGCCGGAAATCGACATTTACGAAGGGTTCGGCTTCGAAAGCTGGTGGGATTTCGACCGCTATACCGCCAACACGCTGCACGGCGGCGCGAACATCACCCGCACCTTCCAGCAGGGCGTCTTCATGAACACGGACGAGATTTACGGCATAAGCGGCTTCACCACCGGCTTCCACAGCTTCGCCGTCGACATCCAGCCCGACTATATCACCTGGTTCATCGACGGGCAGGAAACCTATCAGGCGGTGAACCCCTTCGCGGGCTTCCGCTGGTACCCGATCATGAACGTCGCGGTGAAGACCAACAGCGATTACACGGATGGCACCGGCGACATGATCGTCGAGGATGTGAAAATCTACTCCAACGGCGGCTGAGTCCTCCCCTATTCCTCCCTACGCGAAGCGTGGGGAGGGGGACCGTCGGCGCAGCCGATGGTGGAGGGGAAATGCGGAGGTCGTGCCCCCTTCCCCTCCACCAGCCTTCGGCCGGTCCCCCTCCCCATGCAAGCATGGGGAGGAATAGGATAGCTCAGCCCTACCTTTCAAAACCGATCGAAAATCGACCCCATCCGCGGACTGAACAACCGGTCATAGGCCTTCAGCAAAGCCCCATCCGTCATCCCCGCAATATAATCGCAAATCACCCGCGACACTGCCTCCCCCGCCCGCACCAGCGCCCATTGCTCGGCAGGCAGCAAAGTCTCCGGCTCCGAAGCCAGCGCCTCGAACACCGACACCACCATCTGCTGCCCCTTGAACTCCAACTGCCGCACCCCCGCGCTCTGGATCACGGCCCGATAGACTGCATGCTTCAACGCCGCCAGAAACCGCGCCGGTCCCTCCTCCATCCCCGCCCGATAGCGGATCAGCGGCTCCTCGAACGGCTCCACAGTCTCGATCCGGCAATGGGTAATCAGATGATGCACCATCCGCCCGATGCAGCGCTTGCGCTCGCCCCCCTCCCCGAACAGCGTCTCGACCAGCCGCTCATAGACGTTATTCTCGGACTCGCCGGGATATTTCCGCTTGAGATGCACCAGGAAGGACGCGCATTCCTCCTCCGGCACCAGCGCCCGGAACGCCTCCTCCCCCATCAGCCCCAGCGCCAGCGCATCCTCCAGGTCATGGACGCCGAAACCGATATCGTCGGCCACGTCCATGATGCTGCAATCGAAGCTTTTGTGGATCGCCCGATGATGCTCGCCGCTCCGCGTCTCCAGCGCGGTGAACGCCTCCCGGTCGGCGCTGGACAGCGGGGCCAGCACCCATTGCGCCACCGCCCGCTCCGTATCCAGATAGCATTTGGGCGGCTTCGACGCGGCCCGGTCGATGATGCGGATGGCGCTCGGCCCGTCATTCAGCCGGGGGGCGCAGGCGGGATTATAGGCTTGCGAAAAGGGCACCGGATATTTCAGCACCCCCAGCAGGGTCCGCCGCATCAGATTGGCCCCCGCCCCGGCCGAGAATTTCTCCAGCCGCGCCAATATGCGCAGCGTCTGGCCATTGCCCTCAAACCCGCCCGCCTGCCGCATGCAGTAATTTAGCGCCACTTCCCCGCCATGGCCGAAGGGCGGATGGCCCAGATCGTGGGTGATGCCGATGGCCTGAATCAGGCTATGGTCGGGCAGATGCGGGATGGCGGGATGGTCGGGAAAATCCTGCCGCAACTGGCGCGCGACCCCGCCCGCAATCTGCGCCACCTCCAGCGAATGGGTCAGCCGCGTGCGGTAGAAATCGCTGTCGCCCAGATTGAGGATCTGCGTCTTGCCCTGCAACCGGCGGAAGGACGCAGAATGAATGACCCGCGCATAGTCGACATCCGCCTCGTTCCGGGCGTCCTCGCTCTGCGCCTGCCAATTTTCCTGCCGGTCGTACCAGTTCATCGGGAATCCTTCATACGAATCCCTGCATAACCCGAACGCTTCCCCGGCAAAACGGATTCATGGCGGAGCCTTCCCCGCCATCCGCATCCCAAAGCCCCATCATTTGCCAATTTGAACAATTTATGCCATCTCTATCCCAAACAAGCTTCAACTTCGGGCATGAGGGCAGGAATGAACGCAGTGGTAACCCAGATCGGCGATCTGGCGGAGGCTGGCGAAAAGATGGTCGAACGCCTGCGCCGCAAGGCTTTTCTGCCCGATAGCCGCAAGGAACTCAATGTCCGCTTCGGCATTGCGGAGGCCGCGCAACTGCTCGGCTGCTCCACGAATCGGATTCGCATGGCGGAGGAGGATGGACGCCTTCCCCCTGCCCCGCCGACCGAAAACGGACGCCGCCCCGGCTATAAGGTCGAAGAGCTGCTGAACATGCGCCAAGTGCTGGGCGCGTCGCCCGAACGCGCCCCGCTGGACATTCCCGCCATCATCGCGGTCCAGAATTTCAAGGGCGGCGTCGGCAAGTCGACCGTCACCACCCATCTCGCCCATTATTTCGCGGTGCAGGGCTATCGCGTGCTGGTGGTCGACTGCGACAGTCAGGCGACGACCACCACCCTGTTCGGCTTCAACCCGCATTTCAACATCCAGCGGGAAGAGACGCTCTACCCCTATCTCTCCATCGATCCGACGCAGGTTGACCTGCTTTACGCGGTCAAGCACACCGCCTGGCCCAATGTCGACCTGATCCCGTCAAACCTCGAACTGTTCGACGTGGAATATGAGCTGGCGGCGGCGGGTAGCGACGGCGGCTCCGTCCTCGCGGCGCGCTTCCGCAAGCTGAAACAGGGGTTGATGGACCTTGCCCGCCATTATGACGTGGTGCTGCTCGATCCGCCGCCAGCCTTGGGCACGATCAGCCTTGCGGTGATGCAGGCGGCCAACGCGCTGCTGGTGCCGCTGGCCGCGACCACGCCCGACTTCTGCTCGACCGTCCAGTTCCTCTCGATGATGGATCAGGTGATCGGCCAGTTGCAGCAGGCGGGCATAGAGGTGGACTATCAGTTCGTCCGCCTGCTCTGCTCCAAATTCGACAGCAACGACCCCAGCCATTCGATGGTCCGCGCCATCATGGAACAAAGCTTCGGCCCTGCCCTCCTCCCCATCCCGATCCTCGACAGCGCGGAGATCAGCCATGCGGCGCTGCGCATGATGACGGTCTACGAACTGGAAAAGCCGATCGGCACGCCCCGGACCCACAAGCGTTGCCGCGCCAATCTGGACGAAGCCATGGGCCAGATCGAGGCGCTGGTCCGTCAGGGCTGGGGCCGCGTGGCCCCGGCGCGGGAGGAGGATATCGTCAATGCGGCATAAAATCCTGTCCTACACGCATATGTTCACCATATGTTCCCGATTCGTCAAGGGGAACCATCATGGCGCGTAAACAATCGGACTATCTGGCGGACATATTGTCGGACGAGGCGGAGGCGACGCCCCCCGCCCGGATCGAGGAGTCCAGCGCTCCAGCCCCCCTTGCCTCCCCGGCCCCGGCCGCCACCCGGCAGGAACGCGCCCGCGGCACGACCCTGCTCGGCCGCGAATCCGCCCTCGCCCGCCTCGCTTCCGGCGAAGTGCGGCAGGTCACGCAATTGCTGCTCGACCCGGCCAGGGTGCGCGTCTGGACCGGCAACGCCCGCCATTACGCCCATCTCAACGAGGATAATTGCCGCGAACTGATCGACTCCATCATCGCGGAGGGCGGGCAGAAGGTGCCCGCCGTCGTCCGCCGGATAGAGGACGACCCGGATCACGACTATGAGGTGATTGCGGGCACCCGCCGCCACTGGTCGATAAGCTGGCTGCGCGCCAACAGCTATTCCGACATGATGTTCGTGGCGCAGGTCGCCCAGCTTGACGACGAAGCGGCCTTCCGCCTCGCCGATCTGGAGAACCGGGCGCGAAAGGATGTGTCCGACCTCGAACGCGCCCGCAACTATGCCGAAGCGCTCAAGGCCCATTATGGCAGCCACCTGACCCGCATGGCGGAGCGGCTGAAGCTCAGCAAGGGCTGGCTGAGCAAGATGATCAAGGTGGCCGGGATCGAAGACGCGGTGATCGACGCCTTCGCCTCCCCCGCCGACGTGCAGTTGAAGCCCGCTTATGCGCTGGCCCAGGCGCTCGACGACGCCAAGGCCGCCCCCGCCATAAGGGCCGAGGCAGACCGCCTCGCCTCCGAACAGCGTGCGCTGCGGACGGCGGGCGCATCGCCCATCCCGGCGGCCGACGTGCTGAAGCGCCTGCTCGACGCCCCCCGCGTCGCGCAATCCGCGCCGAAGCGGGAACCCTTCACCTGGACCACCCCCTATGGCCGCCCCGCGCTGACAGTGCAGTCGGTCAACCGGCAGGGCGTCACCATCCGCCTCCATGCGGGGTCGGGCGCGGACATGGAAACGCTGGCGTCGGCGCTGCGCGACACGCTCGAACATCTCGAACGGCAGGGCATGGGGCTGCAACGCTGATGGCGATCGGGGGGGCATCCAGAAACAGCGACATAAGCGGGCCAACCAGCGCCCGCCCCTTTCCTGTTTCCCCAGGGAAACACCTCCCCCGTTTCCCCAGGGAAACATCGCGCCGATCCCCCGTCACTTCTCCAAAACGCTCATGGAAGTGCCGCCCATGACCCGCGCCGCCCGGACAGCGATCAACGACCAGTTCGAACTCTTCCTCCCCTATATCGCGGACATGCCGCTGCGCGACCAGCGCGAGATGATGGAGCGCCCCTTCTTCAGCCTCGCCAAGACCAAGCGCGTCAAACCGATCGATTACACCTCCCCAGACGGCAAGGCGTGGGTCCATGTCTCGGCCAATCCCGATTATGGCATGGCCACCATCTGGGACGCCGACATCCTCATCTACTGCGCCTCGGTCCTCGCCGACATGGCCCGGCGCGGCCTCAACGACATTCCGCGCAAGCTGCACCTCATGCCCTATGACCTGCTGCGCGCCATCCATCGCCCGACCACCGGCCGCGCCTATGAACTGCTCGGCCAGTCGCTCGACCGGCTCGTCTCCA
This sequence comes from Sphingobium chlorophenolicum, assembly GCF_000722875.1. Classification (GTDB taxonomy): domain Bacteria; phylum Pseudomonadota; class Alphaproteobacteria; order Sphingomonadales; family Sphingomonadaceae; genus Sphingobium; species Sphingobium chlorophenolicum. Next base: position 44,980 of record NZ_JFHR01000038.1, read on the forward strand.
CCACCATCAAGACCAATATCCGCGCCGAAAACCGCCGCGAAGCGACCTTCAGTTGGCTCGACGGCTGGACCCAGTTGGTCGACGAACGCACCGAACGCTCGCGCGGCATGACCATCGAACTCAGCAACTGGTTCTATGAAGGCGTGCTGATGCAGGGCGGCGTGCTCAGCATCGACCGCGCCTATTTCGACCTGACCGGCGGCCGCGAACGCTGGCTCTACAAGGTGGCGCGCAAACATGCCGGCGGGGCAGGGGAGGGGGGGTTCGCCATCTCCATGCCCACCCTGTTCGAAAAATCCGGAGCCGAAGGCGCCTATCGCCGCTTCAAGTTCGAGATCGCCAAGATCGCCGAACGCGACCCCCTGCCCGGCTATACGGTCGAACTGGAACAGCCCGACGGCAAGCGCGAACCCTCGCTCCGCATGCGCCGCCGCACCCAGGCCGCCCCGCTTCCCGCCGCAACGCCTGCCACGGCGCCCGCCCCAAAACCAGCCGCCCCCGTCGCTACCGAAGAGGAAAATCTGGTCGACGCCGGTACGATGATCCGCCGCACTCTGGCCGGTCTTTCCGCCAAGGCCAGCGCCGGAGAAGTCACAGACGCCACCATGGCGACCCTGCGCGCCGAATATCCCGGCTGGGACTACCAGACCCTCCACCAGGAATTTCGCGACTGGCTGGACGCCGATCCGACCCGCACCCCGGTCAATTATCAGAAAGCCTTCATCGGCTTCGTCCGCCGCTTCCACGAAAAGAACCGGCACCGCCTCTAGGCCGCAAACATCCCGGCACCACCTGCTCCTGCGAAGGCAGGAGCCCAGGAGCAAAAGCGCGTTCCCGAAGTGTCGGGTTGGTCCGCCGCGAAACCCCCGACACCCTCCTCCCTGAATCCAGGCCCCTCAACCCGCCGAAACTTTTGAACGTCCTTTCGAATCCACCCCCTCAATATGATTCAATCCCCCCGGCAAAATCCCACGGATCCGTCAGGCTTCGACACTATAGGAACGCCCTACGCACCTTCGGGAACGTTTCCCCGACACAATGGGAACGCCTCATACGACACTATGGGAACGGACATTCGATCCTATGGGAACAGCCCCCTATTCCCGACTCGCGTGATCCCGGCGATTCGCCCGTTTCCGCCGCCGTTTTAACTCTTTAACTTCATTAGAAACCTTGTAACGCTTTGGGAGATTTCCCTTTTGGGAAAGTCTGGACGGGCGCCAGCGGCACCGTTCCGCTATTCCCTCTCCGTCAGCCCCTGGACCTGCGCCAGCAGCTTGGTCGCGCCCTGGTGCGAAATGCCCAGCAACCGGGCGACGGCCGTCTTGCCAAGCCCCGGATAGGCCAGTTGCAGCCGCATCAGCAGCGGCGCCTTGCTCCGCCGCGTCACCCCCGCCACCGCAGGCAAGCGCGCCAGCCTCGCCTCCAGCCGGTCCAGCTCCGCCAGTCCCATCCTCGCCTGCCGCGCGACCATGGCCGCGATCCGCTCCGCCAGCAGGCCCGCATCCTCCGGCAGGAAGCGCGGCAAATCCACCAGCATGGGCAATTGCCGCAGGCTCAGCCCGGCCGCCGCCAGCGCCCCCGGCAAATGGCAGGCGAGGATCCAGCCCTTGTCGAAACGCTTGGGCTCGACCCGCCACTGCCGCCCGTCGGCGGTCGTCACCAGCGGCCCTTCCGCGGCCGGCTCCTCCAGGCTGGCCCTGGCGTCGATCAACCGCTGGGCGACCGCCTGGAAGGAAGCGACAGGGTAGGGGGCCTCCACCAGCATCCGCGCCGTCCGCCACGCCGGACCGAAGCGCACCAGATCCTCCGGCGCCCACAAATCCGCCTCCTTCCGGTCGTCCAGCAGGGTCCGCGAGACATTGAGCGTCGCCCGCGCGATCGCGTCATGGCCGTCCGCCGCCGACAGGGCGAAATGAAATAGAGCGGCGACCGACAGGGGATCGTTCAGCCCCTCGCTATGGCGCGGCGGCGGCGTCCGTCCGCAAATCCAGTTTTGCAGGTCGGCGACCGACACCGGAACACCCGCGCAGCCTGCCAGCGCCGCCGCGCCCCGCAACCGTGCCCTGGCCAGCCATATGTCCGCCGCCGGACTGTTGCAAAGCCGTCCATCGAGCCGCCCCAGCAGCAGCAGGGCATGATCCGCGGAAGAGGAAAAATCGCGCATTTCCGACTTATAGCGCATAGGTCCATACAACCAAAGACCAGCGTTGGTTGTACCGGCTATGAGGCTCGCGGAAAAGGGGAGGGGACCAGTTCGGAAAATTTCGCTGGGCCGCCAACCTTATGCCACGGAAGCACATCCGCCGCCAGCCTAGAATTGAACCGATCTCCTCAAAGCAGGATGCGACATTCAAGGGCAGGGGCAGCCACCTAGGGAACAAAGGGGAAAATTCCCAAATTTGCCCTCAGAAGCCCACCAGCCACCGATGACTCTCTCGATATAGGATGGCATGGGAAGAGAAGCTTTTGCCTCTCAGCGAGGCTTTGAGGCTGCCTAATTTTTAGGCAGCGAGGGCCAATTCAAGACTAGCCGGACGGAGTGATTTGGGGTGGGTTTAAGACATTCCCCTCCCGCAGGCGGGAGGGGGTTAGGGGGTGGGCGCGAGCGGAGCGAGCTTCCGCCTTCTCGGCTAGGGAAGAACGCCGCTGACGCGGCGGCCCACTCCCGGCCCCTCCCGTCTACGGGAGGGGAGAAGAATGCTCGCCATTGGCCAATTCCCGAAAATTCCGCCCATCTGACTTCATGCTGCCGGATGAGTAAGTTCGATCGGGGAAAGAGGAGATCGGTTCATCATTCGTACCCGGTTGCAGACTTTCGGCAGCCCCACCGCCCAAGTCGTGCCGCAAGACTGGATCGCATTCAGGATCATGAAGCATCTATCGTCGCCAACTCTGTTCCCCCCGTCACCGCCCGGCACAAGAAAACGCCCCGACGGCATATGCTGTCGGGGCGTTTTCGATCAGGTAAAGCGGAGAGGCCGGAAAGATCAGGCCGTTTGGGGCGTGGGCGCCTTGGCCGCGGGTTTCTTCTTGGCGGGCTTGGCGGCGGCCGGAGCCGCTTCCTTCTTCGGAGCGGCGGGCGTGGCGATGGACAGGCGCTTGCGCGAATCCGAAGACTTCGCCGCCGGAGCCTTGGCAGGCGCCTTGGCCTCGACCGGCTTCTTCGCCTCGGCGGGCTTTGTCGGGGGAGTCTTGGCGGCGGGCGCCTTCACGGGCTTCGCCGCCGCCGGTTTGGCAGCGACGGGCTTGGCAGGGGCAGCCTTGGCGGGCGCAGCTTTCGCGACGGCGGGCTTCGGCGCGGCCGGAGCCGCCGCCGCTTCGGGCGCCTTCTTCGCGCTCACCACCGGCTTGCGGCCCAGGCCCAGCTTCGTGGCGACGGCGCGCCGCGCTTCGGAATAGTTGGGCGCGACCAGCGGGTAGGATTTGGGCAGGCCATAACGTTCGCGATAGTCGTTGGGCGTCAGGCCATGGCTGGCAAGGTGACGCTTCAATGTCTTGTAAGGCTTGCCGTCGATCATGCTCAGAATATGTTCGGGTGAAGACAGGCTTTTGCGGACGGACACGGCGGGCGTGTAAGTCGGCGCGGCCGCTTCGTCCGGCTTCGCCGCCGGATCATCAGTCAAGGCCAGTCGCGTGGTGCGAATGAGGTCGGCAAGATTTTCGCTCGCGACATTATTGTTGGAGACAAAGGCGCTCACCAGCTGAACAGTGAGCGTCGTGATGTCAGGCTGGTTGTTTTCAGACATTGGCCCCGCTTCCCTTTTTTGACTAATAGAGACGGTCTTTTGCGCGGTTTTGCGTGAAATGTAAATCTGAAACGACCCAAATCCTTCCGGCGGCTGTTTTTACAAGAAATAAACCGTCCTAATGTTTCGGGATGGTACAGATGGCGCGCGCCAATTCGGTTCCCGCGCGGCGATGCAGCCTGACCGGGCGGCGAATAGTTTCAAAATGCATCCTTGATAGTGCTTGCGCGCACCGCGCCAATATTTCGGCGGCGCGAAATCTGTTCCTGACCGATGAAAACGGTCGCGCCATGCCGGGAAGATTTGAAAGAGGGGGAGGGGGGAGAGGAGGCGCCAGGGCCGAATGCCGATGCGGCCCGCGCCCAAAATAACGATGGCGCGCCTCCGACGAAACGGAAGCGCGCCATTCGATGATCTCGTCCGGTCGTCCGGATGGACCGTCCCGGTCTTTCGGCCGCGATCATGATCGCGGCCGCCGAAGATCGGTTCAGCCGTTCAACTGGTCCTTCACGGCCTTCGCCGGGGTGAAGGTCAGCTTCTTCGAAGCGGCGATCTGGATCACGGCGCCGGTGGAAGGATTGCGGCCTTCGCGGGCGGGCTGATCCTTGACCTTGAACTTGCCGAAACCGTTCAGCGAAACTTCGTCGCCCTTCGCGGCGGCGCCGGCGATCGCGGCGAACACGCCGTCGACATATTTGCGCGCATCGGCCTTGGTCAGGCCATGGTCGGCTGCCAGTGCTTCGGCGAGTTCAGTATTGTTCATGATGATCTCCCTTTCGTGGACGCATGGTCTTAACCTGTCTCTTCACGCTCAACCAGTCCCTTTGCGACCGATTATCGGCGAAAATCAGCGTTAAAATCGCGTCATTCCGGCTTTTTGGGGCCGGATCGACGCGGCCGCGCCTTCCTCCGCCGACTTTCCCGCCCCGCCGCGACTCCATTCTCCGGCAAGGGGAGGGGGGTGTTTCGCCCGCTTCGACGCGGTCGAACAAGGGTGTCGCGGGGTCTCGCCAAAACGGTCGCAATTGTCGAACCGCCTGCAAAAGCTCTTCCTGCGCAACGACTGGCGACAGCCTGTTTCGAACTTTACGAATGCTTGCCGATAGAACCGATCCGGTCCCGGTTGCGGGTGAAGCCCGCGCCATTTTCTCTCATCCTGTGGGGGGAGGGCATGAACGGGACAATGGGAAATATGGGGGAAAAGACAGGGGAAAAGATAGGGAAGGCGGCGCGGGCGATCGCCATCGGCATCGGCCTGATGCTGGCGGTTCCAGCCGCCGCGCAGGATGGCGGATCGAACCAGCCGGTCATCGACCGCGACCGCACCGACCGGTTGGAACCGCGCATCGCCGCCCCCGCCGCCGAAC
>NZ_JFHR01000039.1 GCF_000722875.1 Sphingobium chlorophenolicum
GCCGCCGTCCGCAGCCACAGCAGGGGCGCTTCCCCCGCCGCCAGCCGCGCCAGGATCAGCCCCAGTCCCGCGCAGGCCCCTTCCTCTTCCGCCGCGCCGAAAAATTCATGAACCCGCCCCCGCGCCAGACCGCCGTCCAGAGCCGCGTCCAGCGCGGCATGACCCGTCCTCATCCGCGCATGGGGCCGGGAGGCTGGAACAGTCTCCAGCGATGCGATATGCCTTTTCAAGGCGATAAGGGTCCGTACCGACTCGGTCATGCCATATGTTCCTGGTTTGTTCTTTTCCTGCTTCCGCGAGCGGCTGTCAATCAGGCGCAGGCCGCGCCCTCCCGATTCTTTCAAATCGCTGACAGACGGGTTCAGCCTCACGACATCGCCCCACTCCTAAAAGAGGGATATGAGGGGCAAGAGGCCCCGCGAAGATGAAGGCGAACGGCATGTTGAGGAAAATGATGCTGGCGGGCTTGATGACCGCGACGGTCCTGGGCGGGATCGCCCCGGCCTACGCCCAGCGGGGCGACGACAATGGCTGGCGCGGGCGCGGCGGCGAGCGGTCGGCGCGGCCCGACGGCGGACGCGGGGGCCAGGGCAACGGTCAGGCGCAACGCTGGCAACAAAGGCAGGCGGAACGTCCGGCGCCGACGCCTCAGGCTCCGGCCCAGGCCCAACCGCAATGGCGCGGCAATGACGCTCGCCCCGAACAGCGCGGTGCGGCGACGGTGACCCGCTGGAACCGGAATGAACGGCGCTTCGAGACAAGCGTGCGCGACGATAATCGCAACGATCGCAACTGGAACGGCCGCCGCGACGACAATCGTCCGGTCTGGCAGGACAACCGCCGTGACAATGACAGGCGCGACAATGATCGGCGCGACAACGACCGGCGCTGGGACAATGGAGACCGGCGCGGCTGGAGCGGCAACAACTGGAACAACGGACGGCGTTTCGACGACCGCACCCGCTGGGAAGGACAGCGGCGTTGGGACAATAGCTGGCGCAACGACCGGCGCTATGACTGGAACAGCTATCGTGCGCGCTATGGCGACCGCTACCGGATCGGACGCTATTATGCGCCGCGGGGATGGAGCTATGGCTATTCGCGGTTCAGCGTCGGGATATTCCTGAACAGCCTGCTCTATTCGAACAGCTACTGGATCGACGATCCCTATTCCTACCGCCTGCCGCCCGCTTACGGCACGCTGCGCTGGGTCCGCTACTATGACGATGCGCTGCTGGTCGACATTCGCGACGGCTATGTGGTCGACGTGATCCACGATTTCTTCTGGTAACGCCGGAAGATCAATCTCCTGGACTGGCCTTCAGGAACCGGACGCATCGTTGACGATGCGACCACCAAAAACTGGGCCCGGCGTCATGCGTGCCGGGCCCTTTTCATTTGCGCGGGCATGCCGCGCAGTGGCATTGGGGCGGCATGAGCGAATTTGTTGACGATGGCGGCATCGCCTCTATTGCCAGGGCGCGGATCGGCGATGCGGTGCGGGCGCGGCTGGACCGCAATCCGATGGTCAGCCGGATCGATGCGCCGCATCTGGAAATCTATGGACGGCAGGAATTTCTGAGCGCGCAGGAATGCGCGGGACTGCGCGACCTGATCGATGCGGGGGCGCAACCCTCCACCCTGTTTTCCGGCAGCGCCAACGCCGATTACCGCACCAGCGCGAGTTGCAACCTCAGCCCCTGGGATCCACTGGTCAGCGCGGTCAGCGACCGGATCTGCGCGCTGACGGGCATCGCCGCCGATCATGGTGAAACCCTGCAAGGGCAGCGCTATCATCCGGGGCAGGAATATAAGCCGCATTGGGACTATTTCCCGGTGACGGCCAATTACTGGCCCGCGATGCTGAAAAGCGGTGGGCAGCGAAGCTGGACGGCGATGATCTATCTCTCGCCGGTCGAGGCGGGCGGGGAGACGCATTTCCCCCATTGTGAATTCATGGTGCCCCCGGTTGAGGGCATGCTGCTGATCTGGAACAATATGGACCGGGACGGATCGCCCAACGGCTCCAGCCTCCACGCCGCTCGCCCGGTGGAGCAGGGCACGAAATATGTCGTCACCAAATGGTTTCGCGAACGACCCTGGCGACCTTGAGGAGCAGCAACTTCTGCTGGCCAGTGAGGAACACCAATCCTCCCTACGCGCAGCGTGGGGAGGGGGACCATGCGAAGCATGGTGGAGGGGAAATACGCAGGTCGTGCCCCCTTTCCCCTCCACCAGCCTTCGATCCTTCCCATCTCCCGATGAGGAGGATTTGGAATACCACTCCACCCCGTCCTGATTCCTCCGCGTACCGCTCCAACCCTATCGCCCTCGACATCGGTCGCCGGCAAATTTCCAATCCCCGCCTGAAAAGAAAAGCGCCGCTGTCTGATCGTTGAACCGACCAGACAGCGGCGCTTTCTTCCCTTAACCGGGCTTGCCGTTACTGCCCGAAAGTGCGCTGCCACCAGCCACGACGGGGCGTGCCGTCTTCACCTTCCTCGGCCGTTTCAGCTTCGCCATCCACCGTGATTGCCTCCGCCGTTTCAGCGGCAGGCGCTTCGACAGCCGGAACGGCCTCGACAGCGACAGCTTCCTCGACCACCGGCTCGGCCCCTTCGACTTCGCTCAGGGCAGGCTTCTTGCGGCGTGTCCGCTTGGGCTTGGCGGCGGCCTCTTCGGCAACCGGCGCGACTTCAACGGCGGCGGCTTCCTCGGTCCCTTCGACTTCGCTCAGGGCAGGCTTCTTACGGCGCGTCCGCTTAGGCTTGGCAGGGGCTTCCTCGGCCACCGGCGCTTCCGGCGCGGCTTCAGCCGGAGCTTTCACCACAGCCTCCGCCGCTTCGGCGGCAGGAGCGGCGGCTTCCTTCGCCTTGCGGGCCCGTGGGCGGCGGCGGGTCTTGGGCGCTTCCTCCTCGGCGGACGCTTCGGGGGCCGCTTCCGCCACCGGCTCAGGCGCGACCGCTTCGGCCTCGACGGCTTCCACCGCTTCCTCGCTCGCGACGGAGCCTTCGCTCACGCCCTCTTCACCGCCCTCGCGGCGGCGGCGGCCACCCCGACGACCGCGCCGGCCCCGGCGACGGCCTTCGCCTTCACCCTCGCCAGCGGCCTCGACCGGCGCGGCCTCGCCTTTGGCCTCAGCCTCCTCATCGGAAGCCTCCGCATCGTCGACAGCTTCACCCTCGGCCGCAGCCTCTCCATGATGCTCGTCGCGCTGGCCGCCCCGGCGGCGACGGCGACGGCGGCGACGGCGACCGCCTTCGCGATCCTCGCCCCGCTCGCCGCGCTCCTCATGGGCGGCTTCGACTTCCTCGACTTCTTCCTCGTCCAGTTCCTCGACAATATCGAGATCGTCCTCTTCCTCGACGATCGGCGTATAGTCGACCACCCGCTCCGGACGCGGCCCGCTGGCCTCGACCGACATGCGCGCGCCCTCAATCTCGCCATCGGGCAGGATCGCGATGCGAACGCCATAGCGCTGCTCGATCTCATCCAGCTCGTGGCGCTTGTTGTTGAGCACGTAGAAGGCCGCCTCCTGGCTCGCCCGCAGCGTGATCAGGCTGCCGCGACCACGCGCCGCTTCCTCTTCCAGCATGCGCAGCGCGCCCAGACCCGCCGACGAAGCGGTGCGGACAAGGCCCGTACCCTCGCAATGCGGGCACTGGCGGGTCGACGCTTCCAGCACGCCGGTGCGCAGCCGCTGGCGGCTCATTTCCATCAGGCCGAAGCCCGAAATCCGGCCGACCTGAATACGGGCGCGATCGTCCTTCAGCGCATCCTTCATCGCCTTCTCGACCTTGCGGATGTTGGAGTTCATCTCCATGTCGATAAAGTCGATGACGACCAGGCCCGCCATGTCGCGCAGGCGCAACTGGCGCGCAATTTCCCGCGCCGCTTCCAGATTGGTGGCGACGGCGGTCTGCTCGATCCCATGTTCGCGGGTCGACCGGCCGGAGTTGATGTCGATCGACACCAAAGCCTCGGTCGGGTTGATGACCAGATAGCCGCCGGACTTCAACTGCACGACGGGATTGTACATCGCCGCAAGCTGATCCTCTACGCTGGCGCGCTGGAACAGCGACACCGCGTCGGCATATTGCTTCACCCGGCGCGCATGGCTGGGCATCAGCAGCTTCATGAAGTCCTTGGCCGCCTTATAGCCATATTCGCCCTCGACGATGACTTCCTCGATATCCTTGTTGTAGATATCGCGGATCGCCCGTTTGATGAGGTCGCTGTCATTGTGGATCAGCGCCGGGGCATCGGATTTCAGCGTCTTTTCGCGGATTTCGTCCCACAGCCGCGCCAGATAGTCGAAGTCGCGCTTGATCTCCGGCTTGGTGCGCTGAAGCCCGGCGGTGCGGACGATGCAGCCCATGGTGGAGGGCAGCGCCATCTCCGCGATGATCGACTTCAACCGCTTGCGGTCGGCGGCGTTCGAAATCTTGCGCGAAATCCCGCCGCCATGCGACGTGTTCGGCATCAGCACGCAATAACGGCCCGCCAGCGACAGGTAAGTGGTCAGCGCCGCGCCCTTGTTGCCGCGCTCTTCCTTGACGACCTGGACCAGCAGCACCTGGCGGCGCTTGATGACGTCCTGAATCTTGTAGCGGCGGCGCAGCGCCATGCGCTTGCGGCGCAGTTCGTCGGCGGCCTCGTCGCCCTTGCCGCGACGGCCGCGGCCCCTGCCATTGTCCCCGCCATTGCCGTTTTCGGCCGCTTCCTCGCCATGCTCCTCATCGTCATGATGATGGGTGGCCTCGACGACTTCCAGACCGCCGTCGCCCGCATCGGCATGATCGTCATCGTCATAGTCGGCGCGCAGCGCGGCCTCTTCCTCGGCATGCTCGCGCTCTTCGCGCAACAATGCCTCGCGGTCCTCGCGAGGAATCTGATAATAATCGGGATGGATTTCGCTGAAAGCAAGGAAGCCGTGGCGGTTGCCGCCATAATCCACGAAGGCCGCCTGGAGCGACGGCTCCACGCGGGTGACCTTGGCGAGATAGATATTGCCCTTGAGCTGCTTGTGCTCGGCCGATTCGAAGTCGAATTCCTCGATCCGGTTACCTTTGACGACCGCGACCCGGGTTTCTTCCCGGTGGCGCGCATCGATCAGCATACGCATTGTCATTCATTGTTCTCCGGCGATGGCGGCCAGCGGCGCTGGGCCGGGCTGCCACGCGATAGTAGGGGGACGGCGCGAGTTGCTGCATCGTCCGGTTTTGAAGGGAAAATTGCGCGTCTGCTGCCGGGGCAGGGCCGGACCATGTGCCGGACACCGCCAACCACGCCGCATCGCCCGGAACCGGGGCCAGCGTGGATTGGAAATCATGCCTCATGCAGCGTCAACCTGTTCGTGCATCCGTGCCGGACGTCGCCGTCCGCCGATGCCATCGTGATTATCCCCGAAAGGACTGCCGCCTAATATGGCGCGCCTTCCAGGAATGTGAATGGTTAGCAGTCAAAATGGCAGGGAGCAACGGCCCCTCGAAATATTGTTTCGCGGCCTGCGCTTCCGGCGGAACTTCGTCGTGCGGTCTATCGCAAACATGGTAAAGATAAGGTTAACCTTGTTATTTCGACGGAAACGGGCGGCAATGCTTCATTCGACAGGGAAGGGGCTGCGGAAGGCGTCATGAAATTGCGCTGGACGGCCATGGGCGGCGCGTTGCACAAGCGGCGCATGTTCCACGGCCTTGCGCTCGCAAGCATGCTCTTTTCAGGCGCGCCCGCCTCCGCCGCCATGCTCGATGGCGACCGGCCCGGCCCGCGCTTCGGCGCGCCCGCGCACATGGCGCCGCGCCCGGCCAGGCGCCTGCACAGCATCACCGTGCCGATCCCGCCCGTGGCGCGCGGCCTGTCGCTGCCCCCGGTGGAGGGCCCGCGTGACGCCTCCCGCCCGCTGGTGGTGATCGACGCCGGCCATGGCGGTCATGATCCCGGCGCGATCAATCGCGAAAATGGCGAGCGGGAGAAGGACGTGACGCTCGCCATAGCGCGGGCGATCCGCGACCGACTGGTGCAGTCAGGCCGCGTACGCGTCGCGCTGACCCGCGACGACGACCGTTTCCTGGTGCTCCAGGAACGCTACGGCGTCGCCCGGAAGCTGAACGCAGACCTGTTCATCTCCATCCACGCCGATTCGGCGGATAATGAAGAAGCGCGGGGCGCGACCGTCTATACCCTGTCCGAAACCGCCTCCGACCGCGAAGCCGCCCGCCTGGCCGCAAGGGAGAACAAGGCGGACGTTCTGAACGGCGTCAACCTCGGCGGGCAGTCGAGCGACGTGTCCTCGATCCTGATCGACCTGACGCAGCGGGAATCGATGGACATTTCGGTCGGTTTCGCCCGGCTGCTTCAGCGCGAGGCGGCAACCTATGTCCCGTTCCGCGGCACGTCGCACCGCTTTGCCTCCCTGATGGTGCTGAAGGCCCCGGACACGCCGTCGGTTCTGTTCGAGACCGGCTATGTCTCCAACAGCGCCGACGCGGCGTTCCTGGCGTCGAAACAGGGCCAGGCGAACATCGCCAGGGGCGTCGCCCGCGCCATCGAGGTGCATTTCGCCCGCAAACTCGCGGCAGGCGGCGGCGATTAGGCTCAACGCAACCCATCCCGACAATGGCCAATCCACTCTGGCGCTTCCCGCATTTTGACCGTACAGCCACGACCATCATGGAAGAGGCTCGCCCCAAAAACGCCGCATCGTCCTTCGTTCAGCGCCTTCGCCAGGGCGCGGGTGGCTTGCGCGAACGTCTCCAGCCGCATTGGGACAAGCGCTGGTTCCGCTGGATCGCGCTCGGTTTCGGCGGCCTTGTGCTCGCCTATGCGCTCTTCTGGCTGATCTTCGCGCGGGGCCTGCCCGACGCGGCGACGCTGCTCAACTATGAACCGCCGCTGCCCACCATCGTGCGCGACACCAACGGCCAGCCGGTGCACAGCTACGCCCGCGAACGCCGCGTGCAGCTCCAGTATAGCGACTATCCGCCGCTCCTGATCCGCGCCTATCTGTCGGCGGAGGACAAGACCTTCTTCGAACATCATGGCGTCGACATTCCCGGTTTCTTCGGTGCGGTGTTCGACTATGCGACCAAGATCGGATCGGGCCAGCGCGCGCGCGGCGGCTCCACCATCACGCAGCAGGTGGCGAAGAACCTGCTGATCGGCGACGAATATTCCCCGACCCGCAAGGTGAAGGAGATGATCCTCGCCTACCGCATGGAAGGGGTGCTGACCAAGCAGCAGATACTCGAACTCTACCTCAACCAGATATTCCTCGGCCGCAACGCTTACGGGGTGCAGGCGGCGGCCCGCGCCTATTTCGACAAGGATGTGGGCGACCTCAAGCTGCACGAAATGGCCTATCTGGCGATCCTGCCCAAGGGTCCGGCCAATTACCGCCCGGAAAGCCCCACCGGTCATGAGCGCGCCCTGGAACGCCGCAACTGGGCGCTGGGCGAAATGTACAAGAACGGCTGGATCACCAAGGCCCAGCGCGATGAGGCGCAGGCCCAGCCGCTCGGCACCGTGGCGGCTCACGGCTCCAGCTTCGACGCCCGCGCAGGCGGCTATTATATGGAGGAGGTTCGCCGCCGCCTGATCCAGCAGTTCGGCGAAAAGGCGGAGGACGGTCCCAACAGCGTCTATGCGGGCGGCCTCTGGGTGCGCAGCCCCTATGACCCGAAGATGCAGGATCTGACGACCACCGCCCTGCGCAACGGCCTGCTGCGTTTCGACGCGGGCAAGGGCTGGTCCGGCCCCATCGGCAAGATCGACATGGATCGCGGCTGGCAGCGCGAACTGGCGGCCAGCTATATCGATGTCGACTATGCCGGATGGCGCGTCGCCGTGATCGTCAGCCGTGATTCCTCCGCCGCGCAGATCGGCTTTTCCGACGGATCGACCGCCACGCTGCCTGCCGACGCGGCGCAACTGCCCTATCGCAAGAGCGGCGGCCCAGCCTTTTCCGCGATGAAGCCCGGCGACCTGATCGTCGTCGCCCGCAACGGTTCTTCATGGGCGCTGCGCAACGTCCCCGAAGTGTCCGGCGGCATGGTGGTGGAGGAAACCCATAGCGGTCGCGTCCGCGCCATGCAGGGCGGCTTCGACAACCGCCTGTCCTCCTACAACCGCGCCACCCAGGCGATGCGCCAGCCCGGCTCGACCATCAAGCCCTTCGTCTACGCCGCCGCGCTGGACAATGGCATGACCCCGGCGTCGATCATCGTCGACGGGCCGCTCTGCGTTTATCAGGGCGCGGGCCTCGGCCAGAAATGCTTCCGCAACTTCACCGGCGGCAGCGCGGGGCCGCAGACCATGCGCTGGGGCGTCGAACAGTCGCGCAACCTGATGACCGTGCGCGCCGCCAGCCAGACCGGCATGGACCGCGTCGTGCGCACCATCAAGGCGATGGGGATCGGCGATTATCAGCCCTATCTCTCCTTCGCGCTGGGCGCGGGCGAAACCACGGTGGAGCGGATGGTGAACGCCTACGCCATGCTCGCCAATCAGGGGCGGCAGCTCAGCCCCAAGCTGATGGACTATGTGCAGGACCGGCGCGGCAAGGTGATCTGGCCGCAGCGCTGGCGCGCCTGCGACGGCTGCAACATGGCCAATTGGGACGGAAAGCCCATGCCCCGCTTCGGTTTCGAGGGGCGGCAGGTGATGAACCCGATGACCGCCTATCAGGTCGTGCACATTGCCGAAGGCGTGATCCAGCGCGGCACCGCCACGGTGCTGGCGGATCTGAAACGCCCGCTGTTCGGAAAGACCGGCACGACCAATGGCCCGACCAATGTCTGGTTCGTCGGCGGATCGCCCGACATCGTGGCGGGCGTCTATATCGGCTATGACCAGCCCCGCAGTCTCGGCGGCTGGGCGCAGGGCGGCCGCGTCGCCGCGCCGATCTGGAAGGCGGCGATGGCGCCGGTTCTGGAAACCATGCCCAAGACGCCCTTCATCGCGCCCGCAGGCATCCGCATGGTCACCATCGACCGCCGGTCGGGCAAGCGCGTCTACGGCGTCTGGCCGACCGACGAACCCAAGCCCGCCGTGATCTGGGAAGCGTTCAAGCCCGAATCCGAACCCCGCCGCTCGATCCGCAAGGAAGAGGTGGCCGCGCAAGACAAGGCGGCCGCCAACATCGAAGCGACGGTCCAACGCCGCCAGCGCACCGACAGCGACTTCCTGAGGGATCAGGGCGGCATTTACTAACCAGCGGTTGAGGGGAAACCCGACCTATCCTATTCCTCCCTGCGCGCAGCGCGGGGAGGGGAACCGCTCGCGGAGCGAGTGGTGGAGGGGAAATACGCAGGTTGTGCCCCATTCCCCTCCACCACGCTTCGCGCGTCGAAGAGAGTCACGTGCCTCTCTTCGACCCTCCCCATCTCCCGATGGGGAGGAATCGATGTCCACTCATGGCCCTTTCCCAACTCAGAATAGGTGGCTCACCAGCAACAGCTTCCCCCAAAAACATCCTATTCTTCCAACAGGCGTCATTTCAGCCTGTCCTATTCCCCGCCCACCATTCTACCCCGCATCCCTCTTTGAAACGGCCGATAAAAACCCGCTTCGCATACGCGCGCCCAGGCACGCGCGCGCATACGGTGTGAACTTCGACGTAAATCCGCCATTTTCCGCCAATCTTTCTCCACAGGCCGCGCAAGGATTGAATCTTCCCAAATCCCCCGCCCTCGGATAGGGGCAGGCACTTGATGCGTTTGCCTCTCCTGAGGGCCAGGCGCCCCGACATTCTGGAGACCACCCATGCGCGCCGAAGCGCAGCAATATATCGACCGCATCGACGCCGCGCTGGACCTGCTGCGCCGCTTCCTCGACTGGGACCGCGCCCTTCGCCGCCTCGACGAGCTGAACGCCCGCGTCGAAGACCCGACGCTCTGGGACAATCAACGCCAGGCACAGGAGGTGATGCGCGAACGCACCCGGCTCGACGCCGCGATCGGCGCGACCCGCGCCATCGACAGCGAGAAGACCGACACCGCCGAACTCATCGAAATGGCCGATGCGGAAGGTGACGAGGATATGGTGAACGAAGCCATCGCCTCGCTAAAGGCCCTGGCCGACCGAGCGGACGAGGACAAGATCAAGGCGCTGCTGGCGGGCGAAGCGGACGCCAGCGACACCTATCTGGAAATCCATGCGGGCGCGGGCGGCACGGAAAGCCAGGACTGGGCGGAAATGCTCAGCCGCATGTACCGCCGCTGGGCCGAACGGCGCGGCTACAAGGTGGAACTGGTCGACTATCAGGCGGGCGACCAGGCGGGCATCAAGTCCGCCACCTTCCTGTTCAAGGGCGAGAACGCCTATGGCTATGCCAAGACCGAAAGCGGTGTGCACCGCCTGGTCCGCATCAGCCCCTATGACAGTTCGGCGCGGCGCCACACCAGCTTCTCGTCCGTCTGGGTCTATCCGGTGATCGACGACAATATCGAGATTGAGGTCAATGAAAGCGACCTCAAGATCGACACCTACCGCGCATCCGGCGCGGGCGGCCAGCACGTCAACACCACCGACTCCGCCGTCCGCATCACCCACGTCCCGTCGGGCATCATCGTCGCGTCGCAGAATGACCGGTCGCAGCACAAGAACCGCGCCACCGCCATGAACATGCTGAAGGCGCGCCTCTACGAAGCCGAACTGCGCCGCCGCGAAGAAGCCGCTTCGGGCGAATATCAGGCCAAGACGGAGATCGGCTGGGGGCACCAGATCCGCTCCTACGTCCTCCAGCCCTATCAGTTGGTGAAGGATCTGCGCACCGGCGTCACCTCCACCTCGCCCGACGACGTGCTGGACGGCGCGCTCGACCCCTTCATGGCCGCCGCCCTGTCGCAGAAGGTGACGGGCGAGAAGGTCGATGTGGAGGATGTCGACTGATGAAAGTCCCGGCGATGGCAGGATGCTTGCTCCTGCTGGCGGGCTGCGGCCCGTTTTCGTCGGACAATAATGGCGACCGCCCGGCCGCCGCCCGCGCCTTCCCCCGCGCCGACCGGCCGGTGGCGCCCATCGTCTCCACCCGCTGGTCGAGCGAGGAGGCGCGCGACCGGGTGAACGAGGCCGAAGACATTATGGACCGCGCCGGCATCCGCGCCGGCATGACAGTGGCGGACATCGGCGCGGGCGAGGGCTATTACACCGTCCGCCTCGCGAAGAGGGTGGGGGACAATGGCCGCGTGCTGGCCGAAGACATCATGCCGGAGGTGATAGAGGCGCTGTCCCGCCGCATCACCCGCGAGGATTGGCGCAATGTCAGCGTCCGCCTGGGCGCGCCGGAAAATCCCCGGCTGCCGGACAACAGCTTCGACCGCATCCTCATGGTCCATATGTATCATGAGATCGCCGAACCTTACGCCTTCCTCTGGAATCTCAGCCCCGCGCTCAAGCCCGGCGGCGAGTTGATCGTGGTCGACGCCGACCGGCCGACCGACCAGCATGGCACGCCGCCGCGCCTCCTGGCCTGCGAATTGTCGGCCATGGGTTTCCGGCTGGAGGAACTGGTGCCCAAGCCGACGGCGGGCGGCTATTTCGCCCGCTTCAAACGCATCGCGGCCCGCCCTGAACCATCCTCCATCATACCCTGCGCCTTGCGGTCCTGACCCCCTATCATCCTGAAATGCTTTCCTTCGCCCATAATATGGTTAATGGGCGGCCAGCATGATTCTCATGCCTTGGGGGAGGGGCGGGATATGACGGACCTGATTGACGCCGCCGGGGAACGGCGGCTCGATCCGCGCCACAAGATGTTCGGGCCGGTCGCGCTGCGTTTCGGCGGCACGGCCGCCAGGGCGCATTTTCTGGACCTGTCCTGTTGGGGCGCGCTGGCCTATTGCGAAACGCCGCCGGGGACAGGCGCCTATCTCATCGTCGAAGCGCTGGGCGTGCAGGCGAGCGCCCGCGTCATCTGGGCCAACGGCAAGCGTTTCGGTATCCAGTTCAACCAGCCCTTGGCGCAGGACGCGATGGACGCGTGGATCGAAGGCGCCTGAACTTCCTTTTCCCTCAGCCCTTCCGCCGCCGCCACTTCCGGAAGAAGGACATGCCCAGCAATCCGCCGCCGACGCACGCCGCGATCGCTCCTCCGGCGCTTGCCAGCGCCCAGGCGCCGGCCGCCAGCAGGCCGGTCAGGAAATCGACGATGATCAGCGTGAGATGGATCATGACCTTAGGAAGGCGTCATTCCTGGCCAAGTTCCTTCGCCTCCTGATATTTCAGTTCCAGAAAGCGGTTCTGCACGGCCAGCTTGTCGCGATCGCCGCTCGCCAGCGTTTCGCTCATCCGGGAAATTTCCGCGTCGATGACGCCGAGTCCCTCGATCAACTGCTTTTCCGGCACGCGGCCATTGCGCTCCTCCCGCCGCAGGGGTTCGGGGATGGACCGGTATCCGGTGACGAGTTCGGGCAGATGATCGGCCAGCAATTTGCGGATTTCCTGTGCGGCGGGTTCCTGCTCGCCCAGCCGCTCCAGTTGCGGTGACAGCGTCTCCAGCTTGACGCCGATGCTGTCGACCAGCGTCACGGCAGGGGCGGGCAGGGCTTTGCGCTGGTTTTCCAGCCATATCTCAGTCTGGAGCGGTAGGGCGGTCAGCGCGGTTTCCGCCAGCGCCTCGGTCCGGACGCGCCGTTCGCCGGGCAGCGCCGCGATCAACAGCACCGCCGCCAGCATGACGCCCAGCGCGATCATCACCCCGGTCGTGCCGAGCGGAACGACAAAGCCCGCCACCGCGCTGGCGACCAAGACCGCAACCACCGCCCAGAAGGCATATTTGACCTTCCGCATCAGCGCGGCGTTGCGCCGTTGCCGCGCCCGCGCCGACAGGCTCCGCCCGCGCTCGCTATGGCGGCGCAGCACCGCCTCCGCATCGGCCAGCACCCGGTCGGAACGGTTCATGGCTACACCGCTCCCACATCGAACGGAGGCCGGGAAATATTCATCCTCACGCCTCGATCGAACTCAACAGGGGATTGTCGATGCGAGCCTGGCTCGCGGCCTGAGCCTGTCCTTCGGCGCGGGCGATATAGCCCTTGGACTTCTCCACCTCGTTCGACAGCGTGTTCACCGTCGTCTTCATATTCTCCAACGCCTTCAGCTTGAACGTGTCGATATTGTCCATGGTGTCGTAGATATTCTGGAAGGCGCGCTGCAACGTCTCGATGGGAATGGGGCTGGACGCGGCCTGTTCGTGAATCTGCGCGGTCTGGCTCTTCAGCATCTCGCCGGTCGAATCGATCATGTTCGCGGTCGTCGAGTTCAGCGCGGTGATCTGCTCCAGCACCAGCTTCTGCCCCACCAGCGCCTGCGCCACGGTCACGGCTGTGCGCAACGCGGCTACCGTGGTGGTGCTGGCCCGGTCCACGCCCTTCACCAGTTCCACATTATTCTTCTTGACCAGATCGAGCGCCAGATAGCCCTGAACGGTCACCGCCATCTGCGTCAGCAAATCCTGCGTGCGCTGGCGGATGTAGAATAGCGCGCTCTCCCGGATCGCCTTGGCCTTGGCCGGGTCGGTCGAATCCAGTTCCAGCGCCTTCGCCTCCAGCCGGGCGTCCAGCGTCTTGGAAATATGGATCATCTGCTCCAGACGGCCCATGGTCTGCCACATATTCTGCCGCTCGACATCGATGGCGGCATTGTCCTTGATCAGCACGTCCTTGCCGCTGGCGAGCGACCCCAGGATCGAATTGATATGGCTCTGCGCGCTCTTATAGCTGTCGAAATAATCGCGCATCCGATTGCCGAAAGGGATCAGCCCGAACAGCTTCTTCGGCGCGGTCAGGCTGCCGCGCTTGCCCGGATCGAGATCCTCGATGGTCCGGCGCAGTTCCGCCAGATCGACGCCGACCTTATTGTCGCTGTCCATCGCCCGCACCGGCCGGTCCAGGAAGCGGTTGCTGTGCCCCGCCGCCTCGGCGATT
The DNA here is from genome assembly GCF_000722875.1 of Sphingobium chlorophenolicum. Taxonomy (GTDB): domain Bacteria; phylum Pseudomonadota; class Alphaproteobacteria; order Sphingomonadales; family Sphingomonadaceae; genus Sphingobium; species Sphingobium chlorophenolicum. The sequence continues at coordinate 13,926 of NZ_JFHR01000039.1, forward strand.
TCCTTCCGCCCCATATTGGTGAGCTGGTCGACCCGCTGGCCGAATTCCGGCGAATTGGCGTCCTGCGCGACCAGATCGTCGATGAAGGCATCGACCTTCTCGTCCAGCTTCGATCTTTTGTCATCGTCCAGCGGCACCAGCCCCGCCGCCTTTTCGGGCGCGACCGGCGGCACCGGATCGGGCGGGGTCAGGTTCAACGTGTCAGCGGTGGCGGTCGGCGCGGTCGAAGCCATGTCATCTCCCAGGGGCGATCAAGGGTTTGCACTGTTATATGTATATAGAACAGTCCGGCTGCAAGCCTGTCCTCCAAGCTAGAGGCGCGGCCCCATCATTGCAATCTTGCCGCCCGCCCGCAAAGCTTGCCGCAACGCGTCATTTCCTGTAGGGGCGCGCGCAAACATCCTGGACAGGCGCGGTGCCCGCCGGGAAACCCGTAAATCCCGAAGGCTATTCATGTCCCTGCGTAATATCGCGATCATCGCGCACGTCGACCATGGCAAGACCACGCTTGTCGACCAGCTTTTCCGTCAGTCCGGCACCTTCCGCGACAATCAGCGCGTCGAGGAACGCGCGATGGACTCGAACGACCTGGAAAAGGAACGCGGCATCACCATCCTGGCGAAGCCCACTTCGGTCGAATGGAACGGCACCCGCATCAACATCGTCGACACGCCAGGCCACGCCGACTTCGGCGGAGAGGTGGAGCGCATCCTGTCCATGGTCGACGGCGTGATCCTGCTGGTCGATTCGTCGGAAGGCGCGATGCCGCAGACCAAGTTCGTGACCGGCAAGGCCCTTGCCCTCGGTTTGCGCCCCATCGTTGTCGTCAACAAGGTCGATCGCCCGGACGAGCGCATCCAGGAAGTGCTGGACGAAGTGTTCGACCTGTTCGTGACGCTGGAAGCGAATGACGAGCAGCTCGACTTCCCGGTCCTCTACGCTTCGGGCCGCAACGGCTATGCCAATGAAGACCCCAGCCTGCGTTCCGGCACGCTGGAGCCGCTGTTCCAGAAGATCGTCGACCATGTGCCGCCCCCGGCGCTGGACGTCGACGCGCCGTTCAGCTTCCTGGTGACGCTGCTCGATCGCGACAACTTCCTGGGCCGCATCCTGACCGGCCGCGTCAATAGCGGCACGCTGAAGGTCAACCAGCCGATCCACGCCATCGACGCCGACGGCAATGTGCTGGAAACCGGCCGTGCATCCAAGATCCTGTCCTTCCGTGGTCTCGACCGCGTGCCGGTGGAAGAGGCGAAGGCAGGCGACATCATTTCGCTCGCTGGCCTGACCGTCGCGACCGTTGCGAACACCATTGCCGACCCGTCGGTCAGCACCGCGATCAAGGCGCAGCCGATCGATCCGCCGACCCTGTCGATGCGCTTTGCGGTCAATGACTCGCCCATGGCTGGCCGCGAAGGCAGCAAGGTGACGAGCCGCATGATCCGCGACCGCCTGATGCGCGAAGCGGAAAGCAACGTCGCGATCAAGGTGACGGAATCGGCCGACAAGGACAGTTTCGAAGTCGCCGGCCGCGGCGAACTCCAGCTTGGCGTGCTGATCGAAACGATGCGCCGCGAAGGCTTCGAACTCGGCATTTCGCGCCCCCGCGTGCTGTTCGGGGAGGATGAGGCGGGCAACAAGACCGAGCCTTACGAGACCGTCGTGATCGACGTGGACGATGAATTTTCCGGCACGGTTGTCGACAAGATGAACATCCGCAAGGCCGAGATGACCGACATGCGTCCCTCCGGCGGCGGCAAGACCCGCATCACCTTCTCCGCCCCTTCGCGCGGCCTGATCGGTTATCATGGCGAATTCCTGTCCGACACGCGCGGCACCGGCATCATGAACCGTCTGTTCGAGAAATATGGCCCCCACAAGGGCAAGATCGAAGGCCGCAAGAACGGCGTGCTGATCTCCAACGGCGCGGGTGAAGCCGTCGCCTATGCCCTTGGCCCGCTCGAAGAGCGCGGCATCCTGTTCGTGGGCGTTGGCGAAGCGCTTTACGAAGGCATGGTCATCGGTGAGAATGCAAAGCCGGAAGATCTGGAAGTCAACCCGATGAAGTCGAAGGCGCTGACCAACTTCCGCGCCAGCGGCAAGGACGACAGCATCCGCCTGACCCCGCCCAAGAAGATGACGCTGGAACAGGCCATCGCCTATATCGACGACGATGAAATGGTTGAGGTGACGCCCAAGAACATCCGCCTTCGCAAGCGCTATCTCGACCCGAACGAGCGCAAGCGCATGTCCCGGGCCAAGGCCGCGTAAGACACGAATTTCGCGGGATAAAAATGCCGCTCCGGCAACGGGGCGGCATTTTTTACAAGACAATAATAATCGGCTGGCATAGCCTTGGCACATCCGACGACAGGGGGTGTCATCATGGAATATATGTTTTTGCCGCTGAAGCGCTATGCCGACTTTTCGGGCCGCTCCAGACGGAAGGAATATTGGATGTTCCTGCTGGGCTATGTTCTGCTGATGATGGTCACGGCGATATTGGCGGCCGTGGTGGCCGCAGCCGCATCGACAAGATTTACCGGCCCCTTCTTCCTGCTGTTCGGCCTGCTCACCCTGGGGCTGCTGATCCCGTCGCTCGCGGTGCAGGTTCGCCGTTTCCACGATCAGGACAAGAGCGGCTGGTTCTGGCTGCTGAATTTCGTGCCCTATGTGGGTGGAATCATCGTCCTGGTGTTCATGTGCCTGGAAGGGACGAAGGGCCCCAACCGCTTCGGACCCGATCCCAAGGAAGTGGAAAATCTGTCCGACATCTTCAGTTAGGCTGTATCGATCTGGCCGAACAGTCGTGAAGGCATTCGCGCCGCCGCAAGCCGCTGGCATGCTTCCTGCGCGCTTTCTATAGTCGCGCCCGTCCGTTCGTTCTTCCGCGAAAGCTCTTCATGCATCTTCTCATCGGTCTGGCCGGTATCGCGCTGATCCTTGCGATTGCCTTCGCCCTGTCCTCCAACCGTCGCGCCATCAGGCTGCGCGTTGTGGGCGCGGCTTTCCTGTTGCAGGCGGGCATCGCGTTGCTGGTGCTCTACGTCCCCGCCGGGCGCTCGGTGATCGCGGGCATGTCCCGCGGCGTCGCCAACCTGCTCGGCTATGCGCAGGCGGGGACGGACTTCATCTTCGGCCCGCTCGCGAAACCGGAGATCGGCGGAGCCAGCTTCGCCATCGCCGCGTTGCCGGTCATCATCTTCTTCGCCAGCCTGGTGTCGATCCTCTACCATCTGGGCGTCATGCAGCAGGTCGTCCGCTGGGTCGGCGGCGCGATCGAGAAGGTGACGGGCGTGTCCAAGGTGGAAAGCCTCTGCGCCGCCGCCAACATCTTCGTCGGCCAGAGCGAAAGCCCGCTCGTCATCCGACCCTATCTGGCCGGACTCACGCCGCCCCAACTCTTCGCCGTGATGACCAGCGGCATGGCGGGCGTCGCGGGCACCATCCTCGCCGCCTACGCCTCCATGGGGATCAAGATCGACTATCTGCTGGCGGCCAGTTTCATGTCGGCGCCCGGCGGCCTGCTGATGGCGAAGATCATGATGCCCGACGAGCCGGAACGCGAACCCGAACTTCCCCTGGGCGATCATCCCGACATCGTCCTGCCCGAAAGCCGGATCGGCGATACCGGCCCCGCCGCGCTGCTGCCGGGTGGAACGCCCGGCGAACCGATGCCGCCGGCCACCCATGACGAGGAAAAGCCCGCCAACCTCATCATGGCCGCCGCCCAGGGCGCGCAGACCGGCGTGAAGCTCGCCGTCGCGGTCGGCGCCATGGTGCTGGCCTTCGTCGCGCTGGTGGCGTTGGCGAACGGCATCCTTGGCGGCATTGGCGGCTGGTTCGGCTATCCCGGCCTCAGCTTCCAGCAATTGCTGGGCTATTTCTTCTCGCCGGTCATGTATCTGCTCAACATCCCCTGGACGGAGGCGCAGGTGGCGGGCGGCCTGTTCGGCACGAAGGTCGTGCTGAACGAGTTCGTCGCCTATATCAATCTGGGCCAAGTGCAGGGCGCGCTGTCGCCCGCCACCGTCGCCATCGTCACCTTCGCGCTGTGCGGCTTCGCCAATTTCAGTTCCATCGCGATCCAGATGGCCGTCACCGGCAACCTCGCGCCCAACCAGCGGCCGGTCATCGCGCGGCTGGGATTGAAGGCACTGGTGGCGGGCAGCCTCGCCAACCTCATGAGCGCGGCGCTGGCCGGTTTGATGCTCAGCCTGCGTTGATCGTTGCGAGACTATAACGAAAGTTCTACCGCTGACCGGCAGGATCGGCTACGGTTAACATATGGCGGCCAAAGGTTTATTCGCTCTGATGTCCATCTTGCAAGCCATGGCAATGGCGCCTGCATTTGCGCAGGCGCCGAAGCCGGGGACGCTGGCAAGCTATAAGGACTGGACCATCGGCTGCGACAATCGCAGCCGGTGCGAGGCCGTGTCGCTGCTGCCTGAGGGCGGCGCTTGGCCCGACGCGCCGGTCATGCTGGGCATCCGCCGGGATGCAGGCGCGGCCGCCTATCCCGAAATCTGGGTCAGCCGCGACGCCAGGGGGCGGGAGGCGCTGGATTTCCTGATCGACGGCCGCAAGATCGCCAGCGCGGCAAGCGTCGATGGCGAAGCCAGCGTGCAGGGACCGCAGGCGTCCGCTCTGGCCATTGCCATGGCCAAGGGCGGCGGCATGGAAATCCGCGCCAACGGCAAGTCCATCGACCGGCCCTCGCTGGCCGGGTCCGCCGCGGCGCTGCGCTATATGGACGCGAAGCAGGGCAGGGCGGGCACGATGGCGGCGCTCGTCGCGACCGGTCCGCTCGCGCTCAGCGCCGTGCGCCCCGCGCCCGCCACCCCTTCGATCCGGCGGGCCGTCATTCCCGGAGGCGCGCCGCCGCCCGCGCTCTGGCGGGAGGAATTGACGAAGCTCGGCGCGTTCACCGGCTGCGCCGATGAGATGAAGGATGCATCCTCGCCGCCCGACCTGCACCGCCTGTCGAAGACCGAGGCGCTGGTGCTGGTGCCCTGCGGCGCGGGAGCCTATAATTTCTCCGCCGTCCCGGTGATCGCCACCGGCATTGCGGGACGGCGGGCTTTCCGCTTCGCCGCCTTCGACTATCAGCCGGGCTGGAGCGAGGATGACGGCCGTCCATTGCTGGTCAATGCAAGCTGGTCGGCGGAAACGTCCAACCTGCAAAGCTACGCCAAGGGGCGGGGGATAGGCGATTGCGGCGGCAGCGAATCCTATGTCTGGGACGGCACGCGCTTCCGCCTGGTGGAGGCCAGCGCCATGGGCGAATGCAGGGGCGCCTGGCACTGGATCACCACCTGGTCGGCCAAGGTGACGGACTGAAAACCAGGCTTTTTCCTGTCTAATTTGCGGTGTGTTCCTGAGTCCGATCTGGGTTCCTGCCTTCGCAGGAACACGTCACCCTTTTAACATTAAGTGCCTGCGAGGATGAGCGAGAAGAGCCCATCCCCGTCGCTCCATTCGCGTAGCGGCTCCCACCCGCCTGCGCGCAGCAGCAGCCTTTCGTCGCGCGCGCCATATTTGTGGCTGCTCTCGGTATGGATCGTCTCCCCCCGCTCCATGCGGAAACATTGGCCAGCGACATGGAAATGCAGCGGCCGCACCGCCTCCAGATGCATTTCAATCCGCGCCTTGTCGTCATTCCAGACGGCGCGGTGGACGAACCCGTCCAGCGGGAGGTCGCCCTCCAATTCCCGGTTGATGCGCCGGATCAGGTTGAGGTTGAACGCCGCCGTCACCCCCGCCGCGTCGTCATAGGCGGCGATCAGCCGGTCGCGGTCCTTGATCCTGTCCATGCCGATCAGCAGCATGGAGCCTTCCCCCAGCAGCCGGTGCATGGCCCGCAGCAGGTCGACCGCCGCGTCGGGTTCCATGTTGCCGATCGTCGATCCGGGGAAAAAGCCCAGGCGCGGCAGGCCGTCGATGGCGGCGGGCAAGGTCAGCGGGCCGTTGAAATCGCCCACCACCGGCAGGACGGGCAGGCCGGGAAAGGCCGAGGCCAATTCGGCGCTCGCCGCCCGAAGGAAATCGCCGCTGATGTCGATCGGCACATAGGCTGCAGGGTCGACGGCGCGCAGCAGATGCGGCGTCTTGCGCGAACTGCCCGCACCAAATTCCACCACCGCCCGGCCCGCGCCGACGGCAGCGGCGAAATCCGGGCCATGCCGCTCGAGCAGCGCGGTTTCGGTCCGCGTCGGATAATATTCGGGTAGGTCGGTGATCGCCTCGAACAGTTCCGATCCCCGCCGGTCGTAGAACCAGATGGGCGGCGTCGCCTTGGGGTGGCGCGACAGCCCTTCGATGATGTCCCGCCGAAAGGCCGGGTCGGGAGCGCGGGGCGGCAGCATGGCGTCTTCGGTCAGCAGCATCGCGTCACAAATCCTTCGCCAGCCGCAGTCCGGTGAACTGCCAGCGTTGATGAGGGTAAAAGAAATTGCGGTAACTGGCCCGGACATGGCCGCGCGGGGTGGCGCAACTGCCGCCTTTCAGCACGAACTGACCCGCCATGAACTTGCCATTATATTCGCCCACCGCGCCTTCCGCCGCCCGAAAGCCGGGGTGCGGGCGATAGGCGCTGCCGGTCCATTCCCAGACATCGCCATACATCTGGCTTAGCGTGGAACCGCCCTCCGAAGCGCGGGGGCGGGGGCAGACGGCGTCGTCCAACTGGTTGCCGCTGGTCGGCGCGATATTGAGCGCGCCGCTTTCCCACTCCGCCTCGGTCGGCAGCCGGGCGCCCGCCCAGCTTGCATAGGCGTCCGCCTCATACAGGCTGATATGGCTGACGGGCGCGGCGGGATTTACCGGCCTGCGCCCGTCCAGGCCGAAGCGCGTCCAGCCCTTCTCGCCGCGCTGCCAGTAAAGCGGCGCCTCTATCCCCTCCGCCTGCACCCAGGCCCATCCGTCCGACAGCCAGTGCCCGGCCTGCGCATAGCCGCCATCCTCGATGAAGGCGATCCATTCGCCATTGGTGATCGGCCGGTGGGCCAGCGCGTGGGGATGCAGCACCGTCTTGTGGCGCGGCGCTTCGCAGTCGAAGGCGAAATCGCCTTTTCCGTCGTCGCCAATCTCCACCAGCCCCTGTCGCCCCTCTATCCAGTGGAGGGGTCCAGGCACGGGTGCGGGCAGCGCGTTGGGCGCGTCGAACAGCGCGGGTTCCAGCGGGTTGAGCGACAGCAGATGCTGCATGTCGGTCAACAGCAGTTCCTGATGCTGCTGTTCATGGTGCAGGCCCAACAGCACCAGCGCCTGCGCTTCGGGCGGCAGCATCGGCAGGGCGGTGACCAGCGCCTTGTCGACATGGGCGCGATAGGCGCGGATCTCCTTCAGCGCGGGACGGGTCAGCATGCCCCGCATCGGCCGGGCATGGCGCGGCCCCTCCGCCTCATAATAGCTGTTGAACAGATAGGCGTAATGCGGATCGAACGGCCGGTATCCCGCCACATGATCGCGCAGGACGAAGGTTTCGAAGAACCAGCTTGCATGCGCCAGATGCCATTTGGCGGGGGAGGCGTCGGGCATGGACTGGACGGTCGCGTCGGCGTCGGACAGCCGGGCGGCCAGCGCCTCGCTCAACGCCCTGACTTCCCGATAGCGGGCGATCAGGTCGATCTGGCCCAGTGCTGTTCGGCTTGCTGTTCGGCTTTTGGCCATGCATGCCCCTCCGATACGGTTGTGCCGCTCTCCCGCAATAATCGCATGAAGGGGGGGATATGTTCCGGATGGGATTGGAGCGTTGTTAGCCGGGGTGGGGCAAAATCGGCTGTTTTCCGTCGAAGTTCACACCGTATGCGCGCGCGTGCCTGGGCGCGCGTGTGCGAAGCGTTTTTTGGTCGGACTTTTCAAAGACGGATGCGCGGTAAGGCTGCGGGGGTGAATAGGACAGGCCGGAATGCCGACCGTGGGGCAAATAGGATGTTTTTTGGGGGCCTGTTGCAGTCGGGCAACCTATCTTTCCGGGCAAGGTGCGGAATGGCGGGTTGTGGATGGAGGGCGGACCTATCCTGTTCCTCCCCATCAAGAGATGGGGAGGGTCGAAGAGAGGCGCGTGACTCTCTTCGATGGCCGAAAGCTGGTGGAGGGGAAAAGGCGCGACCTGCGAATTTCCCCTCCACCACCGCCTTCGGCGGCGGTCCCCCTCCCCACGCTGCGCGTAGGGAGGATTTAACGTCCGTTAATAGCCAATCCAAAACATCCCGAACGCGACCAGACCCCCTCAACCATAGGCCGAGGCGGAGGGCCTTGCGGCCCGCTGTATCCGGTCGCGCCCGGATCGCTTGGCATGGTAGAGCGCGTCGTCAGCCATGCCGATCGCATCCGTCACCGGCCCGCCGCGCCAGGCGCAAAGCCCCGCGGAGAAGGTGACCGGCTGGCCGTGCACCGCGCCGACCGGTTCCTGCCGCATCCGTTCCGCGATGCGCGCCAGTGACCAGCTTGCCTCATCCTCTATCGCGTCCTGGTAGAATATGGCGAATTCCTCTCCGCCCCAGCGCCCGACGATATCGATGCGGCGGGTCTGCGCAGACAGGCGCGCAGCGAAATCGGCCAGCAGCCGGTCGCCCGCATCATGGCCCAGTTGATCGTTGACCTGCTTGAAATGATCGATGTCGATGATCGCGATGCAGCCCCGCCGCCTGGCGACCGGCAGCGTGTCGATCTGCGCCAGGAAACCGCGGCGGTTGGCGATGCCGGTCAGCGCATCCTCATGCGCGGCGGCGTTCAGCGCGTCGATCTGCGCCTGCGTGGCAGTGGCGGCCCGGCGCACACCGGAAAACAGCCTGGCGATGATGTCGCTGGCTTCGGGCAGGGTCGGGGCGGCCCTTTTGCGTTCCTTCTCCTCCGCCGGGTGCAGCGCATCCGCCAGCGCGTGGATGGGGTTCAGCAAGGCGCCGATGCCCAGCAGCGCCCCGGCCGCGCCCGCCATCGTGGCCAGCGTCAGGACGATGAACTCCGCCCAGGCGATCCGGCCCGTCGCCACCCCCCAGCCGATATAGCCCAGCAGCGGCAGATGGGTGGTGGCGAAGCAGAGCGCGAAGAGCCGGAACCGCAGGGATCGGGGAAAGATGAAGGATGTTGCGAGGTAGAATTGCATCCCGGAACCCTGGCCGTTGAAATCGGGGGCCAAAATTGGCGCGACGCGTGAAAGGAAGGTGAAGGAAAAGGGTTAATGCGTGGCTCATGCCCGCAGCATGGACGAACCGTGCCGCCCGTGAGTCGAACGGTTGGATGGAATGTCGCTACAGGCTAGCGGGACGCCCCCGGCACCCATTTGACATCGTTCGCGCCATTGCCGTTCAGCCGCCGGGCCATCACGAACAGCAGGTCGGACAGCCGGTTGAGATAGGCCAATGCCTGCGGGTTGATCGCCACCTCGACCGCGGCGGCGGTCGCGCTGCGTTCGGCGCGGCGGGTGACGGCGCGAGCGAGGTGCACGGCGGCGGCGGCGGGCGATCCGCCTGGCAGGACGAAGCTGTCCAGCGGCGAAAGATCGGCGTTCATCGCGTCGATCTGCCGCTCCAGCCGCTCGACCTGGGAAGCGACGATGCGCAGCGCCCAGGGTTCGTCGCCAGCATCGGTCACGGGCGTGGCGAGGTCCGCCCCCAGATCGAACAGGTCGTTCTGGATGGTGGTCAGCCAGCCTGCTTCCGGTGCATCGCCGATCGCCACGATGGCAAGGCCGATGGCGCTGTTCGCTTCATCGACGTCGCCCACCGCCTGTATGCGCGGGGCATGTTTGGGCAGGCGCGACCCGTCGACAAGGCCGGTGGTGCCCGCGTCGCCGGTGCGGGTGTAGATTTTGTTGAGCTTCACCATGACGGACGGGGCGTCTTCAACCGTTGCCCTTCATCAGCAGCAATATGGCGACGATGATCACCGCCACCGCCTGGAACAGGATGCGGTTCATCATCATCCGGTTCTGCTTCAGGCTGGACTGGCTGGGACCGCCTTCGGGCGAGTTCAACTGTTCCTTGGTCGCTTGCAGGAAGGCGACGATCCCCCGGACCAGCGCGAACAGGGTGGCGCCCATGGCCAGGATCAGGGCGATGACGAGCAGCATATTCATAGGGCGAATCTAGGCGCTCGCCAGCGAAATGCCAATCGGAAAGCGCGCTTGCCGCAGATCGCTCGCCAATTGCCGGGGGTCGACGCCCTCCGCCCGCAGGTCGGCCAGCGCGATCGACCCGTCCCGCTTGGCCAGCCGCCTGCCGTCCGCTCCCAGCAGCAGGGGATGATGGATATAGGCGGGGGACGGCAGGCCGAGCAGCGCCTGGATCAGCCGGTGGATATCCGTCGCGCTGCGCAGGTCGTCGCCGCGCAGCACATGGGTCACGCCCATCGCCGCATCGTCCAGCGTGCAGGACAGATGATAGCTGGCCGGGGCGTCCTTCCGCGCCAGCACCACATCGCCCGCCAGAAGGGGCCTTGCCTGGACAGGCTGCGCCCGCGCGCCGTCTTCGGCCGGAAAGGGCAGGGCGTCCCAACGCAGCGGCCCCGTCCGCTCCGCCGCCTGCGCCATGTCGATCCGCCACGCATGGGGCTCCCCCGCCGCGATCCGGCGCGCCCGTTCCCCATCGGCCAATCCCCGGCATGTCCCTGGATAGACGGGCCCTTCCGGGCCGTGTGGGGCGGCGGTGCTGGCGATGATGTCGGCGCGGGTGCAGAAGCAGGGATAGAGCAATCCCATCGCCTCCAGCCGCCGCAGCGCCGCCTCATAATGGTCCAGTCGCGCCGACTGGAAGACGATGTCGCCGTCCCATGCGACGCCCAGCCAGCGCAGATCCTCCACGATCCCCGCCAAATGTTCTGGCCTGCTGCGCGTACCGTCTATATCCTCGATCCGCAGGCGGAACGCGCCGTCCCGGGCGTGGGCCATGTCCATGGCCAGCAAGGCCGACCAAGCGTGTCCGACATGCAACCTACCGGTGGGGCTCGGTGCGAAGCGAGTCACCATATGCTGTGGTCCGGTCGATTGAGTCATACTGGCCCTTGACGAAATGGGGTCGTTAATGCTGTCATGCTCCCGTCACGTTTCTGGTTGATCAGGACGGCGGCGAAAGGGGGTTGAAGGGTAATATATGTACCATCCCGACCTGATACGACATCCGGAAAACTGTCCGGCACTGGTCCTGAATGCAGACTATACGCCGCTAAGCTATTATCCGCTCAGCCTCTGGCCCTGGCAAACCGCCATCAAGGCGGTTTTTTTGGAACGGGTGGACATCGTCGCCAGCTATGAGCGGCAGGTGCACAGTCCCAGCCTGCAAATGCAGATTCCCTCCGTCATCGCGCTGAAGCAATATGTGAAGCCGTCGGAACATCCCGCCTTCACCCGGTTCAACCTGTTCCTGCGCGACAAGTTCGCCTGCCAATATTGCGGTTCGCCCCATGACCTGACCTTCGACCATGTCGTGCCGCGCCGCGCCGGCGGGCGCACGACGTGGGAAAATGTCGCCACCGCCTGTTCGCCCTGCAACCTCAAGAAAGGCGGGCGCACGCCCAAGGAGGCGCATATGCAGCTCCACGTGACGCCGATCCGCCCGACAAGCTGGCAATTGCAGGAACATGGCCGCGCCTTTCCGCCCAATTACCTGCACGAAAGCTGGCACGACTGGCTCTATTGGGACGTGGAACTGCTGGCGTAAGGGCGTCACGCCATCCCCGGCAACCACTCCAGGTCCATATCCTTGTGCCGGTTGGTATAATGGCCGATCTCCTCCAGCCGCTCCATGTCCAGAAGCGTGATCCGACCGTTGGACCGGCTGATCAGCCCTTCCTGCTCCATCTGCCGGATCATCCGGTTCACATGGACGGATGTCAGGCCGACCGCGTCTCCGATCTCCTCCTGCGTCAGCTTCAGGTCGAAACTGTCGGTGATCCTGTCGTCCGTCACCCGCAGCCGGTCGAAAATGTCGAGCAGGAAGGACGCCACCCGCGCCTTGGCCGACGTCCGCCCCAGCGAGGCGAGCCGATCCGTCAGCGCGACGCGCTCCGCATTGGACAGCAGGAACAGCAGCGCCGCGACCCGCGGATAGTCCTCCAGCAGCCGCCGCAACGCATGTTTGTCGAACGGACAGACGACCGCGTCGGACAGCGCCACCAGCGATTCCGGCGCCCGGTTGTAGATGGTGCTGGCCGATCCGATGAAGTCGCCGGGGAAATAGACGCGCAATATCTGCCGGCTGCCGTCGGGCAGGATGACGAAGCTCATCACCCGTCCCTCGCGCAGGACGAACAATTCGGTCACCAGGTCGTTGACGCGCTGGATCATTGCGCCGCGCCTTATCTTGCGCGGATTTTCCTCCAGCCTTGCAAGCGCCATCTTCTCCGTATCGGACAGGGGCACATGCTTCGCCAGCCTGTCCGCGAAACAACTTGTCGCCACCAAAAACACCTTTTTGCTTCTCTTGTCGTTACGGTGGTAGAACGCCCGACGCGTCGTTTGGCTGCATTGCCGGTTCCTGCTGCGCGCAGAGGCGGCTTTTTCGCCTCCCCGGCGGCGGGAAGTTGACGCCGCCGCCGCCTTGCGTAAAGGCCAGCCTATGACCGAATTGCCCAAGACCTTCGACCCCGCCGAAATCGAGTCCCGCTGGTATGCCCATTGGGAGGAAAATGGCCTGTTCCGTCCGGAACGGCCGGACGCGCAGCCCTTCACCATCGTCAACCCGCCGCCGAACGTGACGGGCAGCCTGCATATTGGCCATGCGCTGGACAATACGTTGCAGGACATCGCGATCCGGTACGAGCGGCTGCGCGGCAAGGATGCGCTGTGGGTGGTGGGCACCGACCATGCGGGCATCGCGACCCAGATGGTGGTCGAGCGGCAGATGGAGGCGCGGCAGGACAAGCGCACCAACTACACCCGCGATCAGTTCGTGGAGAAGGTCTGGGAATGGAAGGCCGAAAGCGGCGGCGCGATCACGCGCCAGCTTCGCCGCCTGGGCTGCTCGATGGATTGGGCCAATGAGCGCTTCACCATGGATGAGGGCTTTTCGAAGGCCGTCGTCAAGACCTTCGTGGAACTGCACAAGCGCGGCCTGCTCTATCGCGACAAGAGGCTGGTGAACTGGGACCCGCATTTCCGTTCGGCCATTTCCGACCTGGAGGTGGAGACGCAGGAAGTGAAGGGCGGTTTCTGGCATTTCCGCTATCCGTTGGCGGATGGGGTGAAGCTCGCCAATGGCGCCGACCATATCGTCGTCGCCACGACCCGGCCCGAAACCATGCTGGCGGATATGGCGGTCGCCGTGCATCCGGAAGACCCGCGCTACAGGGACGTCATCGGCAAGGACATCCTCCAGCCGATCACCGGCCGCCGGTTCAAGGTGGTGGGCGACGAACATGCCGATCCGGAACTGGGGTCGGGCGCGGTCAAGATCACGCCGGGGCATGACTTCAACGATTTCGAGGTCGGCAAGCGCGCCGGTTTCAGGGCCGCCGACATGCTTAACATGTTCGACGCCGACGCCAATGTGGTCCAGACCGCCGATGGCCTGATCCCCGAACGCTTCCTGGGCCTGCACCGCTTCCGCCGCGACGGCGTGGACGGCGCGCGCGAACTGGTGGTGGCGGAGATGAAGGCGCTGGGCCTGCTTGTCCCGCACGTCACCAAGACCAAGGAAGGCGAGGAAATCGAGGCCGACGCCGAGCCGCGTACCATCCAGACGCCTTTCGGCGACCGGTCGGGCGTGGTGATCGAGCCCTGGCTGACCGACCAATGGTATGTCGATGCCGAAAAGCTGGCCGTCGCGCCCATCCAGGCGGTGCGCGACGGGCGGATCGAAATCGTGCCCAAGACGTGGGAAAAGACCTTCTTCAACTGGATGGAGAATATCCAGCCCTGGTGCGTGTCGCGGCAACTGTGGTGGGGTCACCGGATTCCAGCATGGTTCGGGCCCGATCACGATGGAAAAGGGTCAGCGATTTTCAAAGAGAGCGGGATCGGCAAGGCTCGCGAATTTTATGGCCATACCTTTGTGGAGGAGGATGCAGAAGCTGCCGTTGCTTCCGCAGCTCGCCTTTACAACGTTCCGCATGAGAATATTGTCGTTGTCTCCAATCGAAATGAGGCAGTTTTTCGTTCGCTCTTTCCTGCGAAGGATGGCTCAACCGACGCCCCAGAGTTGGCTGGAAAGTTTCCTATTTGGCAGGACGAAGATGTTCTGGACACGTGGTTCTCCTCCGCCCTCTGGCCCTTCGGCACGCTGGGCTGGCCGGAGCAGACCGAGACGCTCAAGCGCCATTATCCCAACGACCTGCTGATCTCCGGCTTCGACATCCTGTTCTTCTGGGATGCGCGCATGGCGATGCAGGGCATGGAGTTCATGGGGGACGTGCCCTGGCGCAAGCTCTACCTCCACGGGCTGGTGCGCGCCGCCGACGGGCAGAAAATGTCCAAGTCCAAGGGCAATGTGGTCGATCCGCTGGGCCTGATCGACCGGTTCGGTGCGGACGCGCTGCGTTTCTTCATGGCGGCGATGGAAAGCCAGGGCCGCGACGTGAAGATGGATGAGAAGCGGGTCGAGGGCTATCGCAACTTCGCGACCAAGCTGTGGAACGCGGCGCGTTTCCTGCAATCCAACGGCGTCACCGCGTCGACCGCGCATGAAGCGCCCCATGCACAGGCTCCGGTCAACCGCTGGATCATCGCAGAGACGGTCGCGACCGTGCAGGCGATCGACACCGCTATGGTCGAACTGCGCTTCGACGCGGCGGCGAACGCCATCTACCACTTCGTCTGGGACCAGTTTTGCGACTGGTATATCGAACTCACCAAGGGGTCGATGGACGAAGAGACGAAGGCGGTCGCTGGCTGGGCGTTCGACCAGATATTGGTGATGCTCCACCCCTTCATGCCCTTCATCACCGAAGAGTTGTGGAACCTGACCGGCGCCCGCGAGAATGAGTTGATCGTCGCCCGCTGGCCGCAGGCGCTCTATGCCGTCGATACCGAGGCGCAGGCGGAGATCGACTGGCTGATCCGCCTGATCGGCGCGATGCGCGCGGCGCGCACCGAACTCAACGTGCCGCCGAGCGCGAAACTCAAGCTGGTCGTCCGCGACGAGGCGGAGGAAACCCGTCGCCGCCTGGACCGTCAGGGCGCCGCACTGGCGCGATTGGGCCGGGTGGAAAACCTGTCTTTCGGCGAAGAGGTTCAGGGCGGCGCGGCCCAGATCGTGGTCGACGAGGCGACCTTCATCCTGCCGCTGGAAGGCGTGATCGACATCGCCGCCGAAAAGGCGCGCCTCGCCAAGGCTCTGGCGGCGGCGGAGAAGGAACGGGATTCCCTGTCCGGCCGCCTTTCCAATGCCAGCTTCGTGGAAAAGGCCAAGCCCGAAGCCGTCGCCAAGGCGCGGGAGGATCATGCCGAAAAGGCGGCCGAGGCGGAACGGTTGAAGGCGGCGCTGGAACGGCTGGCCTGACCGGCCTCGGTTCGTCGGCATCACGAAAAGAAGAGGGACGATGAACAGAGGGGCGCAAGGAAAAGATCAGGGGCCCAAAGATAAAGGGCAAAGGGATTTGACCCAAGGCCCCATCGGTCCGGCATTGCTGATGTTCGCGCTGCCGACGCTGGGTTCCAACGTGCTTCAGTCGCTCAACGGATCGATCAACGCGATCTGGGTCGGTCGCTTCCTGGGCGAGCGGGCGTTGGCGGCCACCGCCAATGCGAACATCATCATGTTCCTGATGTTCTCTATCGTCTTCGGCTTCGGCATGGCGGCGACCGTGGTGATCGCGCAATCCTATGGCGCGCGCGACATGGTTTCGGCGCGGCGGACATTCGGTTCCGCGGTCGGCTTCTGCACCCTGCTGGCGCTGGTCGTCGCGATGACGGGATGGCTGGGCGCGCCCGCGTTGCTGCGATTGCTGGCGACCCCGGCCGAGGCGTTCGAACCGGCGCTCGTCTATCTGCGCGTGATCTTCGTCGCCATGCCCGCCACCCTGCTGGGCGTCATGATCATGATGGGCCTGCGCGGCACGGGGGATGCGCGCACGCCGCTGATCTTCATGTTCGTCAGCGTGGGCGTCGATATGGTGCTGAACCCCGTGCTGATCCGCGGCATCGGCCCGTTCCCGGAAATGGGCATAGCGGGATCGGCCGCCGCCACCGCCACGGCGGGCTTCGTCAGCCTGATCGGCGTCATCGCCTATATCTATCGGAAAGACCTGCCGCTGCGCCTGCGGGGGGAGGAACTGTCCTATCTGCGCCCCACCGCCGCGCAGGTGCGGCTGCTGGTGGGCAAGGGGCTGCCCATGGGGTTGCAGATGATCGTCATGTCCGCGTCCGGGCTGGTGATGATCGGCCTCGTCAACCGGGAAGGGCTGGTGGTGACGGCGGCCTATGGCGCGGCGCAGCAGCTATGGACCTATCTCCAGATGCCCGCCATGGCGCTGGGCGGGGCGGTCAGCGCCATGGCGGCGCAGAATATCGGCGCTGGCCGGTGGGACCGGGTGGGGCGGATCGCCTCCTATGGCCTTTTCTATCTGCTGCTCGTCACCGGGGCGATGATCGCGGTGATGCTGCTGTTCCACGAACCCTTGCTGACGCTGTTCCTGGGTTCCGGCAGTCCCGCCGTCCCGGTCGCCTGGCATATGCAGTTGCTGGCGAGCTGGAGCTTCGTCCTGTTCGGTTGCGCGATGATCTTCTTCGGCGTCATGCGGGCGAACGGGGTGGTGGTGGGGCCGCTGCTCATCCTGATCTTCGCCCTGTTCGCGGTGCGGCTGGGTTTCTACGGGATCGGCTACGGGTCGTTGGGGGCGGACGCGCTGTGGCTCAGCTTCCCGGTCGGTTCGGGCACGACGCTGCTGCTCGCCGCCGCTTATTATATGCAGGGCGGCTGGAAGAAGGCGAAACTTCTGGCGCAGCCCAATGAGGAGGAATGCCGCGAATCGATCAATGCGGAGGGGGAGCCCGCCGGGCGGATCGCGCCGACGGGCTGAACCTTACCGTCCCTGGCTGCGCCAGCGGGTGATGGTCCGGTCGAGGATTTCGGCCTCTCCGCCCGATTGGCGCCACAGGTCGGTGAAGCTCGGATCGCTCGAAGCGGGCCGCCTCTCCTCTTCCAGATTGTCGAGCGCCACGCGGATCGGCACGGCCACGCCTTCGCCGCAGATGATCGCCTCCCGATTGCGCAGCGCGGGGATGGAATCCAGGAAGCCGCGCGCGCCTTCGGGCATGGCGGCCTTCACGAAGGCCTGGTCGCGGTCGTTGTTGAGGCGCATCGATATGATCGTGCCGCATTGCGACAGCACGCCTTCGGCCAGATCCGACGGCCGCTGCGTGATCAGGCCCAGCGACACGCCATATTTGCGGCCTTCCTTGGCGATGCGTTCCAATATGCGGCGCACCGCCTGACCCGATCCGCTGGTGGTCGACGGGATGTAGCGATGCGCCTCTTCGCAGACGAGCAGGATCGGCCGCTGCGGCTCGTCCCGCGCCCACAGCGCATAGTCGAACACCAGCCGCGACAGCACCGAAACCACGACGGAGGTGATGTCGGACGGCATGGAGGATACGTCGATGATGGAGATCGGCTTGCCGCCCGAAGGCAGGCGGAAGATTTTCGCGAGGAATTCCTGCATCGAATCCGCCACCAGCATGCCGGAGAACATGAAACTGTAGCGCGGATCGCTCTTGATCTCGTCGATCTTGGTCTTCAGCCGCATATAGGGCAGCGACCCGGTGCCCTTGTCCAGCTTCCCCATTTCGTTCTGGAGAATGTTGGTGAGGTCCGACAGCAGATAGGGGACCGGCGAATCCACCGTCAGCCGCCCGATGCTTTCCGCCAGCCGGTTCTTCGACCGCGCGGCGAGCAGGCATTTGGCGAGGATGTCGGAATCCACCGTCCGCTCGGAACCTTCGGAGGTGACGAACACCTCGCAATGTTCCTCGAAATTCATCAGCCAATAGGGGAGGGCCAGGTTGTTGACGTCATAGACCGCGCCGTTGCCCTGGAAGGCCGCGCCATATTCGCCATGGGGATCGATCATCACGATATGCCCCTGCGGCGACAGGTCGCAGATGCGGTGCAGGATCAGCGCTGCGCTGGTCGATTTGCCGGTGCCGGTCGACCCCAGCAGCGCGAAATGCTTGCCCAGCATCGAATCGACATAGAGGGCGGCGCGGGTGTCGGCGGTGGGATAGACTGTGCCGATCTGCACATGCGGCCGGTCGTCGGCCGCGTAGATTTGCTGCATGTCCTGGCTCGACACCGGATAGACCTCCGTCCCCGGCGTCGGATAGCGGGTCACGCCCCGGCGGAAGCGATGGATGCGCCCGGTCAGCTTCTCCTCGTCGCCCTCGCCCAGAAAGTCGATGTCGGCGACGATGATGTTGCTGTCGCTCCGGTCCATGGCCAGCGACCGGACGCTGGCGATCAGCCAGACAGGGCCGACCCGCATCTTCACCTGCGCGCCGACCTGCCCCGCCATGGCGATGCACGGGTCGGGATGATGGGCCAGCGCGGCGATCCGCGTGGCGTCGATGATCAATTGCGAACTGGACCCGGCAATCTGGAAAACCATGCCCATGGCGTCGGCCGCCGCCTGAAAGCCGTGCGGTTGCGCGCCCGCAAAATGGTCTGCGCCGTGCATCTGGGTCATGAACCTCTTCCCCCTCGACCGGACGGGATTCCGGCACGTCGGACCGATTTAACGCGCCACTGGTAAAGAATCTGCTTATCGCCTCCCCATGTCAAAGGCGCGGCGCATGGCTGCGCCGCGGTCTTTCAGAGGAATGCGTGTCGGGCCTGGCTGTTGAAACATTTTCCGGAAGTGGCGAAAATCCTGTGGCGCGAACGCTGACGATCCATGCGGCGCGCCGCTCCGACGCCATCTCCATCGCCCGCGTCATCTGCATTTTGGGGGTGGTCTATGTCCACGCCTGGACGGGCCTGAGCGGCCATGATCTGGAAAGCCTGCGCGGGACGCCGCAGGACAGTTTGCGCTGGGGATTGATGGAGATTTTCGGGCGCAGCGCCGTGCCGCTGCTGGGCCTGATTTCCGGCTGGCTGGTTCAGGGCTCTTCGCGGACCCATGACTGGTTCCGCCATGTGGTCCGGAAGGCGCGGACCATCCTGCTGCCGATGATCCTGTGGAACGCGCTGGCGATCCTGTTCGTGTCGGGCGCGGCCTGGGCATTGGGCCTGTCCGCGCCCGTGCCTTCCTCCACCGGCTGGATGTTTCAGGAATTGTTCATCGTCAGCCGCAATCCCGACATCAACGTGCAGATGCCGTTCCTGCGCGACCTGTTCCTGTGCATGCTGGCCGCGCCGCTGTTCGTCCGCTTGCCGGGATGGGCGCTGGCTTGGGTCGCCGCGACGGCCGCGCTGTGCCAGATCATGGGCTGGGGGCCGCCGGTGTTGATGCGCCCGGCCATCCTGTTCTTCTTCATCATCGGCATCATCGCGCGGCGCGAGGGGCTGGCCGACCGCGTGGCGGCGATGCCCTGGACGGTCGCCGCGCCGCCCTTCGCGCTGCTGATGACGGCGCAGCTTTATTCTTCATTGCATCCGGGCGTGGTGTCGTCGGGCGTTGGTACGGCGGTGCTGGATATGACGGTGCGGATCGCGGCGGCGCTGTTCTTCTGGCGTTTTGCCTGGTCGCTGGCGGCCAGTCCCGCGCGGGGGATGCTGCTGCGGATCGAGCCTTTCGCCTTCTTCCTTTTCTGTTCGCACCTTATCCTGATCTGGCTGGGCGGGCCTGCGCTGGGCATAGTGTTCGGCAAGCTCGGCTCGCCTTTCTATCCCGCCTATCTGCTGGTGCAGCCGCTGCTGGTGCTGGCGACCGTGCTGCTGCTGGGATCGCTGCTCAGCCGCGCCGCGCCGGGATTGGCGAAGCTACTCAGCGGCGGTCGCCTCATGGCTGGCTGACACTGCCTGACCGGCCGCCATGGCGATTTCCAGACTGCGCTTGCGGGCCTCGAAATCGTGGATCTGACCGCCCAATATGACCTCATCGACCTGGGTGCGGCGGATGAAGGCGGCCAGATCGCGCTCGACATCGGCCTGAGTGCCGATGCTCGACGCGCTCAGTACGTCGGCCAAGATCGCCTGCGCCTGGGGCGGCAGGCTTTCATAATAGCCGGGGACCGGGGGTTGCAGCTTGCCGGGCTGACCCGTGCGCAGGCGAATGAATGCCTGCTGCATGGAGGTGGCGACCAGCCGCGCTTCCTCCATCGTATCAGCGGCAAAGACGTTGAAGCCCGCCATCACATAAGGCTGTTCAAGCTGCGCCGATGGCCGGAAATCGCGGCGATAGATGGCGATGGCATCGTCCAGCGCGCCCGGCGCGAAGTGAGAGGCGAAGGCATAGGGCAGGCCGAGCGCCGCCGCCAGTTGCGCGCCGTAAAGGCTGGAACCCAATATCCACAGCGGCACATCCTCGCCCGCGCCCGGCGTCGCCTGGAAGCCCAGCCGCCCATCGCCCGCGAAATAGGCCTGCAACTCCATCACATCGCGGGGGAAATCGTCCGGCCCGCCGTTCAGGGTGCGGCGCATCGCCTGCGCCACGCGCTGGTCCGAACCGGGCGCGCGGCCCAGCCCCAGGTCGACGCGGCCGGGGAACAGCGCGGCGAGCGTGCCGAACTGCTCCGCGATCAGCAACGGTGCATGGTTGGGCAGCATGATGCCGCCCGCGCCGATGCGGATGCGGCTGGTAGCCTGCCCGATATGCGCCAGCACCACGGCGGTCGCGGCGGATGCGATCCCCGGCATGCCATGATGTTCCGCCACCCAATAGCGGTGGGCGCCAAGGCTTTCGGCATGGGCGGCAAAGGCGGCGGCGCGCTTGAGCGCCTCGTGCGGGTTGCTGCCTTCGTTGACAGGGACGAGGTCCAGGACAGAAAAACGGGTCATGCCCGCATATGGGGGGATGGCCGGTTTTATTTCAATACGGGAATTGGAAGTTATGTTTGGGTGGCAGGAAGGGGTGGGACGTGGACCTATCCTATTCCTCCCCATCGATAGATGGGGAGGGGGACCGCCGCTGAAAGCGGTGGTGGAGGGGAAGATACGCAGGTCACGCCATTTCCCCTCCACCATGCTTCGCATGGTCCCCCTCCCCACGCTTCGCGTAGGGAGGATTAGGAGCGTTCGCCATCGGCCAAAAACCGCAAAATCACCCAGCGGCGCGGCCAAATCCCTGTACCGGACCGTCTATGCGGCGGCCGAAGCCCTGTGGGCGGCGGGCGACCAGAGGATTGGAATCGCGGTCGAGCAGGACCATCGTCTCGGTAAAGCACGGCCTCAGCGCGACCACATCCTCGATCAGCTCGTCCGGGCCTTCTCGTCCCTCGACGCAGCGGCGGGCGACCATCTCGATCTTTTCGGCCATGGCGCTCAGGCTATAGGCGCCGAACTGCGCCGATTCCCCCTTCAACTTATGGGCCGGGGCGACCAGCGCGGCGGCGTTGCGGGCGCGAAAGGCCTCCTCGATCGCGCCGATGGCCTTTTCGCCATCCTCGCGGAAATAGCCCAATATGCGGAGGAAGGCGGCGCCAAGCTCCGAACGGGATTTGGCAAAATCGGTCCAGTTGACCAGTTCGGCCTCTTGATTTGACACCCTTCGACACTCCCTGCTCTGTCGCGGGACTATAGAAGAAGGGGCGTAAACATGGGGTTAAGCGGAACGGCTGTCCTCAGCGCAAGCGGGAGATGGCGAAGAGATGCGCGCCCTTCGCCGCGAATTCCCAGCCCTGTTGCCGCGCCAGCGCTTCCAGTTCGGTCGGCGCGACCGGGTCGTCCGCCTCCACCGTCACGGCGTCGGCGGATCGCATCGCCCGTGCCACGCGCAGCGCGGGCCAGGGGCATTTCATGCCCCTGGCGTCGATATGCGCCGCTTCACTTGCTGGCATAGGGGTTTTTGGCGCTGCGCAGCGTCAGCCGCACCGGCACCGCGCCGAAGCCCAGTTCCTTGCGGATGCCGTTCACCAGATAGCGGCGATAGCTTTCCGGCAATTCGTCCAGCCGCGTGCCGAACAGTACGAAGGTCGGCGGGCGCGTCTTGTTCTGGGTGATATAGCGCAGCTTGATCCGCTTGCCGCCGGGGGCGGGGGGCGGATTGGCCTCCAGCGCGCGTTCGAACCAGCGGTTGAGGATGCCGGTTGATACGCGCTGCGACCAGGCGGTGCGGGTTTCGAAGGCGACGCGGATCAGGTCGTCCAGCCCCTTGCCGGTCGCGCCGGAGACGGTCATGATCGGCACGCCGCGTATCTGCGCCAGGCCGTCGGACAGCGCCTGCTTGATGCCCTGATAGAGCGCCGAGCCGTTCTCCACCGTATCCCATTTGTTGAGCGCGACGACCAGGGCGCGGCCTTCCTCCAGCACTTTGTCGGCGATGCGCAGGTCCTGCGCCTCCAGCCCGCGGGTGGAATCGAGCAGCAGCACCACGACTTCGGCGAAGTTCACAGCGTTCAGGCCGTCCGAAACGGCCAGCTTTTCCAGCTTGTCTTGCACCTTGGCGCGCTTGCGCATGCCCGCCGTGTCGATCAGGCGGACCGGGCGTTCCTGGCCGTCCGGGCTGGTCCATTGCCAATCGACCGCGATGGAGTCGCGGGTGATGCCCGCTTCCGGCCCTGTCAGCAGGCGATTTTCGCCCAGCAGGCGGTTGATGAGGGTCGACTTGCCCGCATTGGGGCGGCCGACAATGGCCAGTTTCAGCGGTGCGGATTCGAAATCGGCCTCGTCCGGTTCGCCTTCTTCCTCTTCCTCATCCTCCCGGTCGATATAGGGGAGCAGCGCTTGGAACAGGTCGGCCAGGCCCTGGCCATGTTCGGCGGAAAAGGGGACGGGATCGCCAAGGCCCAGGCTGAAAGCCTCCATCACGCCGTCGTCGCCCGCCCGGCCTTCCGCCTTGTTAGCCATCAGCACGACGGGCGCGTCGCCCTCGCGCAGCCAGCGGGCGATTTCCTCGTCCAGCGGGGTGATTCCGGCGCGGGCGTCCACCACGAACAGGGCGACATCGGCATTTTCGACCGCCGCCTGCGTCTGCATGCGCATGCGGCCGGGGAGGGTCTGGGGGTCTTCATCCTCATAACCGGCGGTGTCGATAATGGTGAAATCGACGCCGAGCAGGGACGCCTGCCCCTCTCGCCGGTCGCGGGTCACGCCGGGCTGGTCGTCGACCAGCGCCAGCTTCTTGCCGACGAGCCGGTTGAAAAGGGTGGACTTGCCCACATTGGGCCGCCCGACAATGGCAACGGTGGGCAGCATGAGAGGCCCTATTCCTTTAAACTATGAGTGCTCCTGCGAAGGCAGGAGCCCAGTTCCAACGCTTGGACTGGGCTCCTGCCTTCGCAGGAGCACGGTTACTTAACATCATCGATGGCGTCAGCGAAACGCCGTCAGCTTCCCGTCATCCGCGAGGATATAGAGAGTGTTGTTCGCGACCACCGGCGACAGCGACATCGGCCGGTCCAGGTCGATTTCCGCCTGGACCTTGCCCGTGGTCGGATCGACATAGTTGAGGTCGCCATGGGTCGACACCAGAACCAGTCGTCCGCCCGCCAGCACCGGGCCTGTCCAGCGGATCGCCTTGTCCTTCTTCTTTTCCTTCTGCCAGCGGCGAAGCTGGCTGATCCAGCGGATCTTGCCGGTGGCGCGGGCGACGCAGAGCAGTTTCGCGTCGCTGGTCACCGCGAACACCCATTCGCCCACGACCGAGGGGGTGGAGATGCCCGCGATGTTGATTTCCCAAAGCCGCTGGCCGCTCACCAGTTCATAGCTGGCCATGCGGCCGCCCTGGCCGATGGCGAAGACCCGGCCCCGGTCGATCACCGGATCGGCGTCGATGTCGGTCAGAGTCGCCACGGCGGTCGAGATGCTGGTGCGCGACAGGGCGTCGCCCCACAGGGTCCGGCCATTTTCATAGCGATAGGCGGTGAGTTCGCCCGAACTGTAACCCGCGATCACCGTACCCTGCGCGGCGGCCGGGGCGGCCACGCCGAAGATTCCGGTTACTTGCAAGGTGCCGCTATCGGTCCACTGCACTTCGCCGTCGCTCTGGTTGAGGGCGAAAATCTGATTGTCCTGGCCCATCACATAGACATGGCCGTTGGCCAGCGTCGGCGCGCCACGCAGCGGGCCGCCGGGGCGCTTCTTCCATAGGATCGCGCCGCTGTTGGCGTCGATCGCCGCGACATCGCCTACGCCGGTGCTGGCGTAGAGCTTGCCGTCGATCACGCTGACGCCGCCGCCGAACAGGGCGCGGCCGCTACCCTGGGCGGGCAGGGGCGTCTGCCACAGTTTCGCGCCGCTATTGGCGTCGAACGCGATCACCCGCGCATCGGCGTCGATGACGTAGAGCTTGCCGCCCACCACCACCGGGGCGGAGGCGAGGCGCGCCTGTGGCGTGCTGCCCGCGATGGAGATGGTCCAGGCCCGCGTCGGCGAAGCGCCCAGAGCCAGATTGCCCATCGTCTTGGCGGGGCTGCCCCCCGGCTGCGACCATTGGTCGTTCACATAGGGTTCGGGCAGGGCCACGGGCACGTCGGCCAGCGTCGGGTCGACCTCCACCCCCTGCTCATTGCTCAGGATCGAGGTGCGCTTGCCGACCACGGGGGTCTTGGGACCGCCCTTCTTGCCGCCGATCACGCCGCATCCCGCCAGCAGGGCGATCATCATGGCCACGGTCACGGCGCGACCGGCGCCCGAAAATTTCGTCATGCTGTGCTTCCCCATGCGCCCGATCATTCCTGTCCCGCCCCATTCGGCGTTTCGACTGCATCCACACCCAATAAGCCCGCCATCTGTCGCGCGCGTGAACGGATCGACTGGGGCACGTTCTTGTCCTTCGCCATGGCGGCGAACAGCGGCCCGGCCAGATCGGGCTTGCGCATCTTCATATAGGCGATGGCGACCAGTTCCCCGGCGCTGCCGAACCAGGGCGCGCCCTCCACCGCGAGCGGCTTCAACCGGTCGACCACCTGCTGCGGTTGCAGGCTTTCATATTCCAGCGTGGTCTGGCGGATCAGCGCCAGGTCGCGATAGGGCCGGTCGAGCGAAGCGTCGTCGGCCATTGCCTTGTATGCGGCGATGGCGGCCTTGGAGTCGCCCTTACGCGCGGCGGTGCCCGCCTTCACCAGCAGGGCGGATGCGCGGAAGCCGGGCTGGCTGGCCTGGGTCAGCTTGTCCAGTTCCTTGGCGTCGGGCGTGCCGCCGCCGACCGCCGTGGAAATCACCTTGTCCATTTCCTCGGACACGGCCTGCGACTGCGTCTTGGTGTAATGCTGCCAATAGAGGAAGGCGCCGAACAGCAGGAGGCCGCCGAGCACCAGCGCGACGATCCAGCGGCCGAAGCGCTGCCAGAAGGTCAGCAACTGGTCCTGCCGGACGGCCTCGTCCACCTCGCGCATGAAGGCTTCGCTATTTTGCGGCGTCAGGGCCACTTGGGTCTCCAGAAATTCGTCGGTTACGGCACGCGGAAGGCGCGATCATTAGCGGCGCTCGTGGCTCGCGCAACTCACTTTTTGGGCCGATAGACCTGATCTTCGGTCGGAAAGTTCCGGTTTCGGACATCCGCCGCATATTGGGCGGCGGCATTGCCGATGGTTTCCGCGATATTTTCATAGCGTTTCACGAAACGGGGCACGCGTTCGAACATGCCCAGCATATCCTCCGCCACCAAAACCTGCCCGTCGCAATGGGCCGATGCGCCGATGCCGATCACCGGCACGTCGACGCTGTCGGTGACGGTGACGGCGATCTCCTCCATCACCCCCTCCAGCACCATGGCGAAGGCGCCCGCCTGCGCCACGGCGCGGGCGTCGGAGATGATCTTGTCATGCTCCTCCTGGCTCTTGCCGCGCGCGCCATAGCCGCCCAGCGCGTTCACCGCCTGCGGCGTCAGGCCGATATGCGCCATCACCGGAATGCCGCGCTGGCTGAGGAAAGCGATGGTTTCCGCCATCGCCGCGCCGCCCTCCAGCTTCACCCCCGCGCAGCCGGTTTCGGCCATGACGCGGCTGGCGCTGGCGAAGGCCTGTTGCGGGGAGGCTTCGTAGCTGCCGAAGGGCATGTCGACCAGCACGACGCTGTGATAGCTGCCCCGCACCACGGCCGCGCCATGGGCGATCATCATGTCCAGCGTGACGGCCAGGGTGGAGGGCAGGCCGTAGATCACCTGCCCCAGCGAATCGCCCACCAGCAGCATGTCGCAATGCGGATCGAGCAGTTGCGCCTGCCGCGCCGTGTAGGCGGTCAGCATCACCAGCGGCTGTTCCGTCCTGCCCCCGGCCTTGCGGCGCTGGATGGCGGGCACGGTCAGGCGCTTCATCGGCGCGGGCGTGGGATTGGCGCGGCTGGTCGACGTGTCGAGCGTGAAGGTCGTGGACATGGCTGCGCTCTACAGCAGCGCGGCGGCGGGCGCAAATCGGGGTTAAATTCGTCATCCTGGCGGAGGCAGGGATTCCGCGCGATAGGGCACGGAGTAGCTTCACGAGATCCCAGCCTTCGCTGGGATGAAAAAATACGGGGAGCGACAGGGCTGTGTCGCTCCCCGCAGGGGGTGAACCTCGCTAAAGGATCAGAACGAGAATTTGATCGTTCCGCCCCAGGTTTGCGGATCGCCCGGCTGACCGGCGATCAGGCCGGTATTGCCCGGCGCGACCTGGAGATTTTCGATATAGTTCACATCGAAGGCGTTGCGGA
This sequence comes from Sphingobium chlorophenolicum, assembly GCF_000722875.1. Classification (GTDB taxonomy): domain Bacteria; phylum Pseudomonadota; class Alphaproteobacteria; order Sphingomonadales; family Sphingomonadaceae; genus Sphingobium; species Sphingobium chlorophenolicum. The sequence goes on from NZ_JFHR01000039.1 coordinate 40,586, forward strand.
CCCAGCCGAACACGTCGAACCCTTCGCCACGGAAACCGGCACGGAAGTTGGTCAGCGCATAGCCCTTCACCTCCGTATAGATGGACGGCGAGGCGTTGCTGTTCCAGTGCGACCGGTAATTGCCGTCGACGCCCAGATAGACCTGGCCTTCCTTCGCCAGCAGCGTGACCGGAATGTTATATTCCGCGCCGTAGGAGAAGGCCCATTTCGACACGCCGGGCAGATCGAAGCCGGAAATGTCGCATGCCCGCGGGCTGAGGGTGTTGGGAACACCTGCATTGGAATAATCGGCGGGTTGATTGGCCGGTTGCGACGTGCCCCCGGACAGTTCGGGCGGGCAGGGGGCGTTGGTGAACTTCTTATACTTGGCGTCGGTATAGGCGCCATTGGCATAGGCCGTGAAACGGTCGCTGACGACGACCTTGAAGTCCGCCTCAATGCCCTGCGACCGCACCTTGTCCGCATTGGCGAGATAGCCGCGCACGGTGCCAAACTGGCCGCCGTTCACCGTCGCCTGGAAATTCTTTATGTCCGTGCGGAAGGCGGTGAGGTTGAAGGTTGCCCGGCGATCCCAGAACTGGGTCTTCAGGCCGATTTCATAATGGTTGACCGATTCCGGCTTCACCGTTTCGACCGACGTGTCGGGCAGGTTGGTGACGCTGTTGAGTGGCAGGCCGTTCTGGTTGATGCCCAGCGTCTTGAAGCTCTTGGCGTAGGTGGCATAGGCCAGCACGTCGGGAGCGATCTTGTAGTTTACGTTGAAGTCGTAGGTGAAGTTCCAGGCGCTGTCGGAGGGCGTCGTGCGCTGTCCCTGATAGACGCTGCACTGCGCCGTGCGGACGGACGACAGGGGAAGTGCGGTGCAGTCCACCAACACGCCCGCCCCGTCCGTCACGACGCGCTGGTAGAAGCCCGACTTCTTGTCATAGTTCAGGCGTGCACCCGGCTGGATGGTCAGCGAGTCGGTCACCTTCCAGCTCAACTGGCCGAACAGCGCCGCGCTTGTGCTCTTGAGCCATTGCGTGTTGGTGGCGGTCAGGCCCTGGAGGATGCTTGGATTCCCGGCATTTGCGCCAGTCAGGCTCCAACGGCTGGCGTCCGCGCCCTGCTGTTCGGTGCCCTGGGTGTCGATCCGCTGCTTGAAGCCGAACAGGCCGACCACGAAGTCGATCTTCTGGCTTTCATAATTATAGCGGAATTCCTGGCTATACTGGTCCTGCTGAGAGGGGTTCTGCGATTTCGACACGACCGACAGGCCGGTGAAGTCGCGGTCATTCTCCGGCTTCCAGTCCCAGAAGCGCCATGCGGTGACGGAGGTCAGCGTGCCGGGGCCGACATCCCACTTGATCCTGGCCGACACGCCGCCGATCTTGTTGCCAGCGTTCAGGTTGCTGTCGAGATCGGTCAGCCGGTCATAGGGATTGCGGCTGGGAACGGCGTAGTTGCGGCCGGGGAAGGCGGGGTTCGGGTTGGCGTTGATCGCGGCGACCAGCGCATCATATTGGCGCGTGATCGGGCGCTGCGTCGTGCCCACCCGCACGAACACAGTGCCGCAGCATTCCGGGTCCTGCTTGCTGTAGTCGCCCGACAGGGTCAGGCTGAAATTATCGGTAGGCTTGAACAGCAACTGGCCGCGAATGCCCAGATTGTCCTGTTCGTTGATCCAGCGGTCGGTGACCGTGTTGAACAGCGTGCCCCGGCGGCTGGTCGCGGCGATGGCGACGCGGGCGGCGACCGTTTCGGACAGCGGGCCGGAAATGGCGGCCTTCGCCTGCTTGTAATTCAGGTTGCCGACGGTCAGTTCGGCGCGCCCTTCGAAATCGAAGGTCGGCTGGTTGGTCGTGATGTTGATCGCGCCCGCCGTGGTGTTCTTGCCATAGAGCGTGCCCTGCGGGCCGCGCAGCACCTCGACCTGGGCGACGTCCAGGAAGTCGAAGGTCGCGGCGGCGACGCGGCTGTTATAGACGTCGTCGACATAGATGCCGACGCCCTGCTCGAACCCGTCGCTGGTCAGGCCGAACGGCACGCCCAGGCCGCGGATGTTGACCGACGTGTTGCGTGGATTGGTGGTGTAGACCTGTAGCGTCGGCGCCAGTTGCTGGAGCTTCACGACGTTGAAGTTGCCGGTCGCCTCTATGCTGTCGCCCCGGATGACGGAGATCGCCAGCGGCACCTCCTGCGCGGTTTCGGCGCGGCGGCGGGCGGTGACGATGATCACTTCGCCACGGGCGCTGGATGCCTGTTCGCTATTGTCCGCCGCGGATTGCGGAGCGGTTTGAGATGCATCCTGCGCTTGTGCGCTGGACGCGATGATGGATGCGCCCGCCACGCCGGCGAGCAACAGAAAACGCGCAATCATGATGATTCCCCTTCCGGATGTCCGGTGAATATTGATCGCGGCCTCTGCGGTGATCCGCTCAAAGCCGAAGGTCTGGGAATGGAAAATGTGGCCCACCCCTTGCCACCTGTTATTCGGCCCTTTTCCGGGCCTTTTTCAGCAACCCTGCATCTTGCCCCCCGCTATTGCTTCAGGCGGTGAGGCGTGTCTTTTCCGTGACGTCGATCTGCACCACCCGCGCATCGTGGACGGTCAGCGTGACCGAACCGAACCGCAGCGCTTCGAGCACGCTGCGCACCTTTTCGATGCTGATCGCGATGTCGTGGCGCTGGCCTTCGCGGCCGTTGCGGGCAAATTCAATCGAACGGTTTTCACTCATAAACACCTCTTGATCGCTCTTTATCTCAACTGGATTGATAGACAAAAAAGCAAATATAAGGGGCGCTCAAGTTTCTCTTGTCGCGCCCCATTCGAATTCAGCCGTTGACCCGCAGCGCCGCCAATCGCCGCTCCTGATGCGCCAGCGGTATGGCGGGCCGTAACTGGCGCATCGCAGAGGCCTGCTCATGCGCATTGTCGATCAGCTTTTCCAGCAGTGCCTGACCGAAGCGCCATTCGCCCAGGCCCGATTCCGCATTGATGTGGCCGCAATAACCGGCGTCGACAAAGCTGCTGCCCCAATTCTTACCGATGCTGTGGGCGCGTTCGAAGAAGATATAGGGATCGTTGCGGCTCGCCACGACGATCGACGGGAAGGGCAGTTGGGCGCGGGGCGTGGGGCCGAAGCCGCCGATCGTTTCCGGCGTTTCCATCCGGTCGCAATCGGGCGGCGCCACCAGCAGCGCGCCCGTCACCGGCCAGCCATAGGCCTGGCTCTGCAAGGCGCCCCACCAGGCGACCGCCAGGCAGCCCAGGCTGTGCGCGGCCAGGATGATCGGCCCGTTCGCCGCCCGGATCGCTGCGTCCAGTCGCGTGACCCAGCTATTACGGCTGGGGCTGGCCCAGCTTCCCAGGTCGACGCGCTCGCAATCTCCACGCGTTTCTTCCCACAGCGTCTGCCAATGGCCGGGGCCGCTGTTGTTGAGACCGGGTATGGTCAGCACGACCGGTTGGCGCGCGTCACCCGAATGTCCGAATCGCTCCATGGTCAGATCCTCGTCCTATTGTCGAGGGAGAGATAATTCTATTTATCTGGTAGACAATGGTCAAGCGACAAAATGTGTCGAAATCTAGGCAATCCGATTCATCTGGCATTCATGTTGCGGAGGCTGCGCCATGGACATGTTCGCGCCAGGCGATGTACAGGCCGCTCGCGATGATCAGCGCGGCGCCGATCCAAGTTGTCGCCATCGGCCAATTGCCCCAGATCGCCCAGCCCAGCAGCGTGGTCCAGATGATCGAACTATAGTCCATCGGCAGCACCACGGACACGGGCGCCCAACGCAGCGCGGCCGTCATGCAGATCTGCGCGATGCCGCCGGTCACGCCGATCAGCAGCAGCAACGCCCAGGTCATGGCGTCATGCCCCTGCCCAAAGAAGAGCATGGCTGCGCCCAGCGGCGGCAGGGACAGGAAGGTGAACCAGAAGACGATCACCCCCGCATTTTCCGTGCGCCCCAGTTCGCGCAGCACCAGGCTGACGCTGGCGGTGACGAAGGCGGCGGACAGGGCGACCGCGACGCCGATGGCGGGGAAATGCCCGGCGTCGGGCCGGACCATGACGATCACGCCCAGAAAGCCGACCAGCACCGCGCTCCACCGGTGGATGCCCGTCGCCTCGCGCAGGATCAGTGCGGACAATATCGTGCCGAAGATCGGCATGGTGAAACCGATCGTGACCGCCTCCGCCGGCAGCAGCAGGATGTAGGACAGGAAGTTCAGGACCATGCCGGTCATGCCGATGGCCATCCGCGTGGCGTGGACGCCGATGCGACGGGTGCGGATCGATCGCACGCCGGTGGTCGCCATGATCCAGGCGAAGACCACGGGCAAGGCCAGCGCCTGCCGGTAGAAGAGCGATTCGACCACATGCACGCCGCGCGCGTCGGCCAGCCGGACCGTCACGAACATCATGGACAGACAGATCACCGCGACCAGCCGCAGGCCGATGGCGGTTAGCGGGCGATGCGGACGGATGGAGGAGGACAAGGGCGGCACGCGACTTCCCTTAGCCCCGCGGCGGGAGGACGCAACCGTGTAAGGGGGTATGGGGAATTTGGAATGGGGGGAGATGGGCAATAGACGATATCAATTCCTCCCTACGTGAAGCGTGGGGAGGGGGACCGCCGCTGAAAGCGGTGGTGGAGGGGAAATTCGGAGGTCGTGCCCCATTCCCCTCCACCAGCCTTCGGCTGGTCCCCCTCCCCATCTATCGATGGGGAGGAATGGGAGAGGCCCGTTCTGCATCCATCAGCGCCGCCTTACTTCCCCGGCTTGCGAAAGCGCAGCGTCATCCGGTCGCTTTCTCCCACGGCCAGATATTTCGCCTTGTCGACGTCCCCATTGCGCAGCGTCGGGGGCAGTGTCCATACGCCCTTCTCCCAGTCGGCGCTGTCCTTGGGATTGGCGTTGATCTCCGACGACCCGGCATATTCGAATCCGGCCGCCTCCGCGATGCGGCGGATGGTCGACATTTTCAGATAGCCGCTGCTCTTTTCCAGCGCCGTGTCGCGCCCTTCGGGCAGGCGATGGTCGACGACGCCCAATGTCCCGCCCGGTTTCAGCAGGTCGTAAAAGGCCTTGAAGGTCGCCGCCTCCGTCCCTGCCATCACCATATTGTGGACATTGCGGAAGGTCAGCAGCGTGTCGACGCTGCCCGCCGGAATCTCGCTGGTCCGGTCGGGGAAGGGGACCAGCTTCACCTTGTCGTAAATGTCGGGCTTGGCCGCCAGGAACGCCTTGTAACCGTCCAGGGCGCGTCCGGTCGGCTGCAACGCGTAGAATGTGCCCTTCTCATGCAGCAGGGGTGCCAGTATCTCCGTATACCAGCCGCCGCTGGGCGCATATTCGACCACCGTCTGGTCCGGCTTCACGCCGAAGAAGGCCAGCGTCTCTGCGGGATGGCGATATTTGTCGCGTGCGACATTGGCGGGCGCGCGGCTGGGCGCGGCGATGGCGGCGGCGATCGGATCGGCGGCCTGATGATGATGTCCCGCATGCTGGGCGGCAAGCGGCAGCAGGGGCAGGGAGAGGCCGGTCAGCAGCAGCGCGGCGCGGGCGGTTCGGGTCATCGGCAATCCTCTCTTGCAGGGAAAGCGATGATGTGCCGGGGATGCAGGCTCCATGCAAGCGAACCGGCGGAGAAAAGCCCCCGCCGGAAACAGATTGTCACATGATGGCCGTTACAGGCAGGCTTCCAGGAAGGGCTGGTCGAAGCCGAACTGCCGCGCCTTGTCCAGCGTATAGGGGCGCAGGCCCATCGACCGATATTCGCCGATGATCTTCCCGCTGTCATCCTCGTCATGATATTCGAACTTGAACAGTTCCTGGGTGACGATGACGTCGCCTTCCATGCCGATCACTTCAGTGATGTTGGTCACGCGGCGCGAACCGTCGCGCAGGCGCTTCACCTGCACGATCAGGTCGACCGAGTCGGCGATCTGCTTGGAAATGGCTTCCTTCGGGATCTTGATGTCGCCCATCAGGATCATATTCTCCATACGGCCCAGGCATTCGCGCGGGGAGTTGGAGTGAAGCGTGCACATGGAACCGTCATGGCCCGTGTTCATCGCGGCCAGCAGGTCGAAACATTCCGCGCCGCGAATTTCGCCGAGGATGATGCGGTCGGGACGCATACGCAGGGCGTTCTTGACGAGGTCGCCGATGGTGATCGCGCCCTGGCCCTCCAGGTTCGGGGGGCGGGTTTCCAGCGGCAGCCAGTGCGGCTGTTGCAGGCGCAGTTCGGCCGCGTCCTCGATGGTCAGCACGCGCTCGCCCGGATCGATCATCTTCGACAGGGCGTTCAGCATGGTGGTCTTGCCCGAACCGGTACCGCCCGAAATCACGATGTTCATGCGGCAGGCGCCCGCGATCTTCAGCGCGGTGCACATCTTCTGGCTCATCGCGCCCCATTGGGCGAGATTGTCCAGCGTGATCGGCTTGGCCGAGAATTTACGGATGGAGATGGCGGTGCCGCGCAAGGATAGCGGCGGCACGATCACGTTGACGCGGCTGCCGTCGGGCAGGCGGGCGTCGGCCAGCGGCGTGGTCTGGTCGACGCGGCGGCCGACCTTGTTCACGATGCGCTGGGCGATCTGGAAAAGATGTTCCTCGTCGCGGAACTTGATCGGCGCGATCTGGAGCTTGCCCTTCTTTTCGATATAGGTCTGTTCCGGACCGTTGACCATGATGTCGGTGACGTCCGGGTCGGACAGCAATTCCTCCAGCGGGCCCAGGCCCAACAGTTCGTCCACCAACACCTTTTCCAGCGCGAACTGCTCGCGCCGGTTGAGGGTCAGCTTCAGTTCGGCCAGCACTTCCAAGATGATCGGGCGGAATTCCTCCGCCAGTTCGTCCTTGGTCAACGTCGCGGCGGCTTCGGGATCGACGCGCTCCAGCAGGCGGGGGAGGACCTGTTCCTTGATCTTGTGGACGGAGGCTTCGAAACCCTGCGGCCCGGTATCGACGGCATGGTCGGAATTGGCGCGATCCGACAGGCGCTGCATCGCGTCGGCGTTGCGCTGCATCTGGCCGGTCGGGGCGGAAAGCGGGTCGAGCGGCGCTTCCGCGGGAACGGCCGTCATGTCCAGCGGGGGAAATTGTTCGCCGCCCTTAATCTCTTCCCTGGGCGCGCCGCCCTGCATGGGCCGGGCTAGGCCGAAGCCCGGCTTGATGCCGGCAGGTCCGTTTTTCCGTCCAAACGCGCTCATGATTCTCCGCCGAAATATTCTGGATCAGCTCTGATCGTTAAAGGTGAATAGGGCGGAAACTTTGATAAATGGCTAATGCGCCGGAAATGGCGGTGTGGGCGATTGGGGGATAAGGCGGAGCCGCCAATCAAAAAGGCCGCGCTCCTGAGGAGCACGGCCTTTTTGGATCGGTGGGGCGGTCAGGCCGGACGGCGTATCAGCCGGCATGCTCCGCAAGGACGGTCAGGCCCTTTTCGTTGACCTCGGCAAAGCCGCCGCGGACCGGGATCACTTCCGGAGCCGAACCAGCGCTGGCGAAAATCTGGATCGCGCCGTCGCGGACGGTCGACATGAAGGGCGCGTGACCCTCCAGCACGCCGAAGTCGCCATCGGTGCCGGGAACGACCACCTGATAGACCTCTTCCGAGCGGACGAGCTTTTCCGGGGTCACGAGTTCGAAATGCAATGCCATTCTATTCTTCTCCTCCCTCCCTTCCAGGGAGGGGCCGGGGGTGGGTGCCATCGCGGAGCGATGGCCTGCGCCCTAGCTGAAAGGCAGGAAGCTCGCTGCGCTCGCTACCCGCCCCTTGATCCCCTCCCTGGAAGGGAGGGGAGACTTTGTAGCTTACGCCGCTTCCGCAGCCAGCTTCTTCGCCTTTTCGATGGCTTCGTCGATGCCGCCGACCATGTAGAAGGCGTTTTCGGGCAGATGGTCATATTCGCCTTCGACCACGGCCTTGAACGACTTCACCGTGTCTTCGATCTGGACGAACTTGCCCGAAATTCCGGTGAAGACCTCCGCGACGTGGAAGGGCTGCGACAGGAACTTCTGGATCTTGCGGGCGCGGGCGACGGTCAGCTTGTCCTCTTCGGACAGCTCGTCCATGCCCAGGATCGCGATGATGTCCTGCAGCGACTTGTACTTCTGCAGGATCGCCTGGACCGCGCGGGCGGTTTCATAATGTTCCTGGCCGACGACGCGGGGTTCCAGAACGCGGCTGGTCGAGTCCAGCGGGTCGACCGCAGGATAGATGCCCAGTTCCGAAATGGCGCGGTTGAGAACGGTGGTGGCGTCCAAGTGCGCGAACGAGGTCGCGGGCGCCGGGTCGGTCAAGTCGTCCGCGGGGACGTACACGGCCTGAACCGAGGTGATCGAACCCTTGTTGGTCGAGGTGATGCGCTCCTGCAGCGCGCCCATGTCGGTCGCCAGGGTCGGCTGATAGCCCACGGCCGAAGGAATGCGGCCGAGCAGAGCCGACACTTCCGCGCCCGCCTGGGTGAAGCGGAAGATGTTGTCGACGAAGAACAGCACGTCCTGGCCTTCCTGGTCGCGGAAATATTCCGCGATGGTCAGGCCCGACAGGGCGACGCGAGCGCGGGCGCCCGGCGGCTCGTTCATCTGGCCGTAAACCAGGGCCACCTTCGAACCTTCGCTGATCGCGTTGCCGTCGGCGTCCTTGGCGATGACGCCGGCGTCGAGGAATTCGTGATAAAGGTCGTTGCCCTCGCGGGTGCGTTCACCGACGCCTGCGAACACGGAGGTGCCGCCATGGCCCTTCGCGATGTTGTTGATCAGTTCCTGAATGAGCACGGTCTTGCCCACGCCCGCGCCGCCGAACAGACCGATCTTGCCGCCCTTCGCGTAGGGGGCGAGAAGGTCGATGACCTTGATACCGGTGACCAGGATGCTGGCGTCGGTCGACTGGTCGACGAACTCCGGCGCCTTGGCATGGATCGGGGCGGTGACGGTGGTGGCGACCGGGCCGCGCTCGTCGATCGGCTCGCCGACGACGTTCAGGATGCGGCCGAGCGTGGCCGGGCCGACAGGAACGCTGATCTGCGCGCCGGTGTCGGTGACTTCTTGACCGCGGGTCAGACCGTCGGTCGAGTCCATCGCGATGGTGCGGACGGTGTTCTCGCCCAGATGCTGGGCGACTTCCAGCACCAGGCGCTGGCCATTGTTGCTGGTTTCCAGAGCGGAAAGAATCGCGGGGAGCGCATCCGGGAAGGTCACGTCGACGACGGCGCCGATGACCTGCGAAATGCGGCCTACATTGTTGGTGGTTGCCATGACTGCTTCCTTGCGTGCGTGATCTTAGTGTCCGATCCGAAACTAAGGTGAGTGGTATCAGCAGGTTAGCTTGACGTCTGGACCTGTCGTTGATTCAGGGGTTTTTGCGAAACTACCAAGG
>NZ_JFHR01000040.1 GCF_000722875.1 Sphingobium chlorophenolicum
AATTTCTTACATGGTTACGTAAGGACATTGTGAGAAACGGCTATTTTAACCGATCCACCTACGCCTGAAAGCCGTAGATAACCGGAGCCGCCGCCCACATGTCCCTTCATCAATCAACAATGTCAAAGAACCCGACAACCAAACCGGACAGCTATCCCACCCCGTTCCTTGCGTTCCGGGGGACCAGCGTCCGTCTATGTTGGCGACCGTCGTTCCGCCGTCCCAGTGGGGCAGCGCCGCGTCGGTGAAGGCGCATATATGGAGGGCTTCCCGAACCGTCAAACCCTTTTTGCAATTTTATTTCAGAATTTCTTGGGACTTGGCCGATAGAGCGATTGCACGGGGCATGAACGCCCGGAAAATGGGAATGAAAATGGGTTTGCAGGACGCCGACGCGGACGACGCGGGTTTTGGCACAAGGATCAGGAGCGCGATTCTCTGGCGGTCGGGGAGCCAGATTCTGGCGCAGATGCTGAGTTGGGTCGTGACTCTGGCGGTGATCCGGCTGCTCGATCCCGCCGATTACGGCCTGTTCGCCATGACGCAGGTGATTCTGAATTTCGCGACCTTCCTCAACGGCTATGGGCTGGTGAGCGCGCTGGTGCAGTCGGAGACGATAGAAACCCATAAATTGCGGCAGGCCTTCGGCATCATGCTGTTGCTGAACGGCGGGCTGGCTTTGGCGCAACTGGCCGTCGCGCCCCTGGCCGCCAGCTATTATGAGCAGCCGATGGTTGCGGATCTGCTGCGGGTGCAGGCGCTGCTCTATCTGTCGACGCCCTTCATCTCGATTCCCGAAGCGATCATGGGGCGGGCGATGGATTTCCGGCGGCCCGCGCTGGTCAACCTGATCGCGGCCGTGGCTTCGGCGGCGGTGGCGCTGACAGGGGCGCTGTCGGGCTGGGGCGTGTGGACATTGGTGTTCGCGCCGATCGCGGGCTTCTGGGTCAAGGGAATCGGCTATGTGCTGGCGACCGGGTTCATGCCCATTCCCAGCTTCGATTTTCGCGGGACGGGGGCGATGGTGGCCTATGGCGCATCGCTGCTGGGCGGGCAGCTATTCTGGATCGTGCAGAGTCAGGCCGACATCTTCATCGGCGGGCGCGTGTTGGAGCCGCATCAACTGGGTCTCTATGCCGAGGCGCTCTTCCTGACGCAGATTTTCGTCAGCAAATTCATTCCGCCGCTGAACGATGTCGCCTTTCCCGCCTATGCCCGAATGCAGAAAGATCCGGCGCGAATCGCATGGTCCTTTTGCAAGGCGGTGCGGTTGCTGCTGCTGATAAGCTGCCCGGTCTATCTGGGGATGGCGGTGACGGCCGGGCCGCTGGTCGAGACGCTGTTCGGCGCGAAATGGCGGGATATGGCGCCCTTCGTCGCGATTCTGGCGCTCGCCATGCCGTTCATGACGTTGCAGGTGATGTTCGCGCCGGTCAGCAATGCGCTGGGCCGGCCGGGGACGACGGCGCGGGTCGCGGCGGTGGGGGCAGTGCTGATGCCGGTGGCTTTCTTCATCGGGATCCGGTTCGGGGCCATCGGGCTGGCCTGGGCATGGCTTTGCGCCTTTCCGATTTTCACGTTGGTGACGGCACGGCTGGCGGGCGGGCCGATGGGGCTGCGGCTGGTCGACCTGATGCGGGCGGCGGCGCCGGGGCTTGGCTGTTCGATGTTGATGGCGGCGGCGGTGATGGGGATCGACCGGCTGCTGCCGCCCCTGAGCGCGCCGATTCGGCTGGGGATATTGGTGCCGGCGGGCGGTCTGGCCTTTCTGGCCGCGCTGATGCTGTGCGCAAGGGGAACGCTGATGGAACTGGTGACGCTGGTCGCGCGGCGGGCACCGCCGGTGGAGGCGCCCGCCTGAGACGGATCAGGCCGTCTGGATATAATCGCGCAGGGCGGCGGCTTCGGATTCGATGCTGTCGATGCGGAACTTGACGAGGTCGCCGATCGAAACCAGCCCCACCAGCGCGCCGTCGACCACGACGGGCAAGTGGCGGATGCGCCGTTTCGTCATCAGCGACAGGCAATGGTTGACGGGCGTCCGCCCGTCCGTGGTGATGGCAGGGGCGGTCATGATCTCCCCCACCGGGCGGTCCAGCACCGCCGCGCCCTCCTGCGCCACGCGATAGGCCAGGTCGCGTTCGGAAAAGATGCCGACCACCCTGCCGTCGTCCACCACCGGCACGCAGCCGATCCGCCGCTGGGCCAGCAATCGCACCACGGAAAGGACCGTGTCGCTCGATTGCGCCTGGACGACATCCTGTCCCTTGCGTTGCAAAATCGCCGCGATCGTCATGGTCCGTCTCCCTGCCTGTCGACTAAATGCCTCAGTCCCTTGATGATCCCACTTTCACACTCCAAAGGAAAGGGATGACGCGCAAACAAGCCCTTGATGATCCGGAGATTGCAAGGACCGCCTGGCGGCGATTCCGCCGCATCATGGGGTGGATGGCGCTGACCGGCGCGCTGTGCGTGGGGGCGGCGCTGCTGTTCCTGCGCTGGTGGGCGGGACCGATGCCGATCCATATGATCATCGCGACCATATTGGGGGTCTGGTTGACCTTCATGCTGGGGACGGGTTTGATGGCGCTGGCATTTCTGTCCAGCGGAACCGGGCATGACGAACAGGTGCTGGACCGGATGAAAGACGAGGATTCCATGAATGACTGAGCAAAGAGGCGAAGTGGTGTTGCGGGTCGTGCCGCATATGACGGACATCAACACCAACGGGCATATCTTCGGCGGTTGGGTGTTGAGCCAGATGGACATAGCGGGCGGCATCGTGGCTGCGCGGATCGCGCAGGGGCCGGTCGCGACGGTGGCGATAGAGAGCATGACCTTCATCGCCCCGATCCTGCTGGGGGATATCGTGTCGGTCTATGCCCATGAGGAACGGCGGGGGCGGACGTCCGTCGCCGTTCGGATCGACGTGGTCGCGACGCGGGGGCGGAAGGCCGCGAAGGTCGAATTGACGAGCGGGCTGTTCACCTTCGTCGCGCTGGACGAAAATCACCGGCCGCGTCCCTTGCCCGAAGCCTGATCCATCGAAAATAGGAAAAGGGGGACAGCGCGTCGGCGCCATCCCCCCTTTTTCATCCTGTCATCATCCTGCCGTCGGGCGGGAAAGAGCCTTATTCGGCTGCTTCGGCCGCCGGACGGGCGCGGCGGGTGCGCTTGCGCGGCGCTTCCGCGGCGGGTTCCGCGTCATTGTCGGCGCGGGCAATCGACGGCGGAAGCACGGCGAGGTCCAGGCCGCCCTGTTCCTCTTCGTTCGCGGTCGCCTTGCGCGGACGACCGCGACGAGCGCGAGGTTCCGCTTCGGCCTGCGGTTCGGGGGCGACCGGTTCGGCGGCTATCTGGGGCCGGGGCTGTTCCGCCGCTTCCTCCGCCGCCGGACGTTCACGGCGCCGGTCATTGCGTTCATTGCGGTCGCGACGGTTGCGGTCGTTGCGGCCCTCGCGATAGTCGCGCTGCTCTTCGCGGCGGCGGTCGAAATCCTGCCCACGGTCGAAGGACTGATCGACGCGCCCGTCATCGCCGCCTTCATCGCCGGCGTCGAAATCGTCGAAATTCTCGTCGAAACTATCGTCGCGGGGGCGGAAGCGCTGTTGCTGCTCCTCCTGCCGGGCGCGGTTGTCGGCAAGGACGCGGAAATAATGGTCGGCGAATTGCAGATAATATTCCGCATTCACCCGGTCGCCCGCCATCTGGGCATCGCGGGCCATATTCTTGTATTTTTCAAGAAGCTGGGCCGCATTGCCGCGTGCGCGGCTGTCGATACGGTTGCCATTGTCGCCGCCGCCCCGGTTGCCACCATTGGGACGACCGCCATTATTGTTCCGGCCGCGATTCCGGCGGCCGGCCTGCCTGTTGTTGATCAAGAGCTGATCCTTGCGTTCACTTTGCCATCATTCACGGAAAAACACTGTTCAGTCGCCATCCTTCAGCACGGCCTGACCATCAGGCCGGATAAGGCTCCGCCGGGCAGGGACCGAGCAATCGGCCTATGCCCTTGACCTGCCAGAGGCGCCTGCGCAGCAGCGCCGTCGTGACTTTGAAGGAGCGGGAAAACGGCCTTTTCTCGGCTACGCCCACGGGGCAGATCCTCAGGATAGTGCCGTCCCTAAGCCCCATGTAGTGGCTTCCAGGCCATAAACCAAGCAATTTTAGCTTGGGGAAGCGCAAATCCTTCGCCGCGTCAGCTTGGCCGGGCCGGCGTCGCCATCAGGCAGCGGTCGTGGCCCGCGAGATCGCGGCGCGATGCAACGCTAAGTCCTTGATCGGCAAGCAGGGCTGAAACCGAAAGCCGCTGGTCATAGCCGATCTCTATCGCGGCCATGCCGTCGGGCGCGAGCAGGCGCGGCAGCGCCGGGGCGATGCTGCGATAATCGTCCAACCCCTCCGCTCCCGCGAAAAGGGCGGTTTCGGGTTCGTGCAGGACGTCGCCCGCCAGCGCGATGTCGCGGGCGATATAGGGGGGGTTGATGAGGATCAGGTCGAAGGGGCCTTCAAGCCCCTCCGCCCAGTTGCCGAGGCGGAAGGCGGCGCGTTCGCCGAGACCGAGGCGGTCGGCATTGCCCTGCGCCACGGCGAGGGCGGCGGGGGAGATGTCGACCCCCGTTCCCCTCGCCTGCGGCCATTGGCTGAGCGCGGCGAGCAGCAGCGCGCCGGAGCCGGTGCCGAGATCGAGGATGCGGGCTGGGCTTCGCGCGCCGAAATGGTCGAGGGCGGCTTCGATCAGGGTTTCCGTGTCCGGGCGGGGGATAAGGACGTCGGGGGTGACGTGCAGGCTGATCGTCCAGAAATCGCGGGTGCCGGTGATATAGGCGATGGGTTCGCCGGTGAGGCGGCGTTGGAGGAGGGTTTCGAAGCCGGGCGGGACGCTGAGGTCGCGCTGGCGTAGCAGCAGGTCGTTGCGGTCGATGTCCAGCGCGTGGGCGAGGAGCAGTTCGGCGTCCAGGCGCGGGGTGGCGCTGATGGGAGTCAGGCGTTCGGTGGCGGTGCGGAGAGTTTCGGGGATTTTGGTCATCTTGCCCGGTTCCGCTGGCTCGCTTCGCTCGCTACCCACCCCCGGCCCCTCCCGCCTGCGGGAGGGGAGAAAGGTGGGGTCACGCCACGCCGTCCAGTTGGGCGAGGCGGGCGGCTTCGTCCTCCGCCACCAGCGCGTCGATGACTTCGGACAGGCCCGGTCCTTCCAATATTTCGGGCAGGCGATGCAGGGTCAGGTTGATGCGGTGGTCCGTCACCCGGCCCTGCGGGAAATTATAGGTGCGGATGCGTTCGGAACGGTCGCCGGAACCGACCATCGCCTTGCGCGCTCCGGCCTGTTCGCTCTGGGCGCGTTCGCGTTCCACTTCATAGATGCGGGCGCGCAGCACCTGCATCGCCTTCGCCTTGTTCTTGTGCTGGGATCGTTCGTCCTGCTGCGTCACGACGATGCCGCTGGGCAAGTGGGTGATGCGCACGGCGGAATCGGTGGTGTTGACGTGCTGGCCGCCCGCGCCGGATGCCCGGTAGATGTCGATCTTGAGGTCGCTGTCGGCGATCTGGACGTCGACCTCCTCCGGTTCCGGCAGCACCGCGACGGTCGCCGCCGACGTGTGGATGCGGCCCCCGCTTTCGGTGACGGGGACGCGCTGGACGCGGTGGACGCCGCTTTCGAACTTCAGCTTGGCGAAAACGCCAACCCCGGTGACGCTGGCGACCACTTCCTTATAACCGCCCACTTCGGAGGCGTTGGCGGAGATGAGTTCCATCTTCCAGCCCTGCGCGTCGGCATAGCGTTGGTACATGCGAAACAGGTCGCCTGCGAACAGGGCGGCTTCGTCGCCGCCGGTGCCTGCGCGGATTTCCAGCATGGCCGGGCGGGCGTCGGCGGCATCCTTCGGCAGCAATTGCAGCGCGAGGGCGCGTTCGGCGTCGGGCAACCGACTCTTGATCAGTTGCATTTCCTCCTGCGCCATTTCGCGCATCAGCGGATCGGAATCCGCATCCTCGCCGCCCGCCATATATTCGAGCGCGCTCAGTTCCTGGCGGAGACGGCGGACTTCATGGGCGGCCTTGGCCACCGGCTCGATCTCCGCATATTCCTTCGACAGCCGCACGAACTCCTCCGGCGCGAGGTCGGCACGCGTCATCGACGCCTGCACCTCGTCCCGGCGCGCCTCGATCTGCGCGATGCGTTCGGCGGAAATGTGCATCAATCGGCCTGATAGTTCAGATCGGCGAGCGTTGCCTTCACCGCAACCAGCGCATCGTTCATCGTCGCAGACTGGGTGCGCGCTGCGATCTGTCCGTCCTTTGAACGAAGGGACAGCAGAACATGCGCATTGACCTTGGTCGCCTTGTCATAGCGCTTTCTGGGTGATCCCGTCGCGATCATGTCGGCGGAAATGCCCTTGCGCCGCAGCGTCGCGATGATCTTCTGGGCCGCAGGCAGGGCGGCATCGTCCTCCACCGCCATGATGACGTTCAGCAGGTCGGCCGGAGGCGTATCGATCAGCATCGCCAGCCGCTCGATCCCCGCCGCCCAGCCGACCGCCGGGGTGGAGGGGCCGCCCAGATTCTCGATCAGCCCGTCATAGCGCCCGCCGCCCAGCACCGTGCCCTGCGCGCCGAGCCGGTCGGTGATGAATTCGAAGGCGGTGTGGCGATAATAATCAAGGCCGCGCACCAGACGGGCATTGCGTTCCCATGCCACGCCCGCCGCGTCCAGACCCGCTGTAACCTTTTCGAAGAAGCTGCGCGCTTCGTCGGTGAGATAGGCGTCGATGTCCGGCGCGCTGTCGGCCACCGGGCGGTCGCGGGGGTCTTTGCTGTCGAGGATGCGCAGCGGATTGCGGTGCAGGCGGTCGATGCTTTCTTCCGAAAGCTGGTCGCGATGCGCCTCGAAATGGGCGATCAGCGCGGCGCGCCAGGCTTCGCGGCTCTCCGCGTCGCCCAGCGTGTTGAGGTTGAGCGTCACGCCTTCCGACACGCCCAGTTCGCGCAGCAACTGGTCGGCCAGCACCAGCAGTTCCACGTCCGCGCCCGGCTCGCCCGCGCCGATGATTTCGGCGTCGAGTTGGTGGAACTGGCGGAAACGGCCCTTTTGCGGGCGCTCGTAGCGGAAAAGCGGGCCGTGGGCCGCCACTTTGAGCGGCGCATATTGCTGCCAGCCGTTGGTGATATAGGCGCGGCTGATGCCCGCCGTGAATTCGGGGCGCAGGGTGATGCTGTCGCCGCCGCGATCCTCGAACGTGTACATTTCCTTCGACACGACGTCGGTGCTTTCGCCCAGCGAGCGGGCGAACACCGCCGTCGATTCGAAGACGGGCACCTCCACCCGCTGGAATCCGTAGAGCCTGCGCACCCGGTCGAAGGTCGCGACGACATGGGCGAAGCGTTCCTGGAACGCTTCGGCGGTGCCGCCCAGCATATCCTGCGTGCCGCGCACAGCATTAGGGGTCTTTGGACGCGGCGTTTCGATCTTGGCCATGGGGCAGCGCCTTTAACGATAAAGATGGATCAAGGAAACGCGCTTTTTCATCGTAAAATAGTTGGGGGTGGACGCGGCGGTTCTGGCTCGCCATTCTGTTATTATACGGTCGTTCGACCGCAAAGCATTTTCGGAGATGTTCATGATCCGCAGCCTTGCTGCCGCCCTTTTCCTTTCCACGGCCATTTCGGGACCGCTGATCGCGCAGGACGCGATCCGGTCCAGGCCGACCGCACTGCCGGTCGACAATGCCGCGCCCACCCCTAATGATGTTCCCTATCCCGGCGGCACGATCAGGCTGGAGGTCGACGCCACCGATACGGTGCAGCGCATCTTCCGCGTGAAGGAGACCATTCCGGTCGCCGCCGCCGGGCCGATGACGCTGCTGATGCCGCAATGGCTGCCGGGCAATCATGCGCCGCGGGGGGCGATAGAGAAGCTGACCGGCCTGACCTTCACCGCCGACGGCAAGCCGCTGGCGTGGAAGCGCGATCCGCTGAACGTCTATGGCTTCGTGATCGACGTGCCGCAGGGGGTGAAACAGGTGGTCGCGTCCTTCCAGTTCCTGTCCGCCACCCAGCCCAATCAGGGCCGCGTGGTGGTAACGCCCAAGATGCTGAACATCCAGTGGGAGTCGGTGTCGCTCTATCCGGCGGGCTATTATACGCGGCAGATTCCGGTCCAGGCGACCGTCACCTATCCCGATGGGTGGCAGGCGGCGACGGCTTTGCGGGGCAAGAAGAGCGGGTCGACCGTCGCCTATGAGACGATCGATTATGAGGCGTTGCAGGATTCGCCGGTCTTTGCGGGGCTGTATTTCAAGCCGGTCGATCTAGGGCATAATGTGACGCTCAACATCGTCGCGGACGACGCCGACGAGCTGGACGCCAAGCCCGATCAGATCGCCAAGCACAAGAAGCTGGTCGATGAAGCGGGCGCGCTGTTCGGCGCCTATCATTTCGACCATTATGATTTCCTGCTTTCCATTACCGACGAGATGGGCGGCATCGGGCTGGAACATCACCGGTCTTCGGAAAATCAGGTGGAGCCGGGCTATTTCAAGAAATGGGGCGATGGCGACGCGCTGCTGGACCGCAACCTGTTGCCGCATGAATTTACCCATAGCTGGGACGGCAAGTTCCGCCGCCCGGACCTGCTGTGGACGCCCGATTTCAACGTGCCGATGCAGGATAATCTGCTGTGGGTCTATGAGGGGCAGACGCAATTCTGGGGCTATGTTCTGGGCGCGCGGTCGGGGTTGTTTTCCAAGCAAGAGACGCTGGATGCCTATGCCCATATCGCGGCCAAGCTGGACACGGCGCGGGGGCGCGAATGGCGGCCGATGGAGGATACAACCCATGACCCGATCATCTCCGCCCGGCGGCCCAAGGGCTGGTCGAGCTGGCAGCGGTCGGAGGATTATTATAATGAAGGGCTGATGATCTGGCTGGAGGCGGACGCCATCATCCGGCAGCAGAGCAAGGGCGCGAAGGGGCTGGATGATTTCGCGCAGGCTTTCTTCGGTATCAACCCCGGCGATTGGGGGCAGGTCGTCTATAATCGCGGGGATGTGATCAGGACGCTGAACGGCATCGCGCCCTATGACTGGGCGGGATTCTTCCAGAAATATGTCGACAGCACGACCAAGGAAACGCCCAAGGGCGGATTTGCGCTGGGCGGCTACAGGCTGGTCTATGGCGACACGCCGGGCGCCATCACCAAGGCGGCCGAGGGTTCGGGCAAGTTCACTGACCAGAGTTTCGGCATCGGCATGATCGTCAAGAATGACGGCGAGATTTCCAACGTCGTCTGGGACAGCGCGGCCTTCAAGGCGGGGCTGGCGATCGGATCGAAGATCGTGGCGATCAACGGCGACGAATATTCCGGCGAAGTGTTCAAGGCGGCGATCAGGTCCGGAAAGCCGCTCCAGATCATCCTCAAGCAGGACAAATATTATCGCACTTTGAGCCTCGCTTATTCCGGCGGCCTGCGCTATCCGCGCCTCGAAAAAATGGGAGAGGGTGAAGGCAGCCTGGACCGGCTGCTGAAACCGAAAACATAATCACCCCAGAGAGCAACGCGTTTACAAAGGCTTATAGTCCATGAATATCGAACTGATTCCGGTCGGCGACGATCCGCCAAACAGCCTGAATGTCATCATCGAGGTGCCGGTTGGCGGCGAACCCGTCAAATATGAGTTCGACAAGGCGTCGGGCGCTCTGTTCGTGGACCGCATCCTGCATACGCCGATGCGTTATCCGGCCAATTACGGCTTCGTGCCGCACACGCTGTCGCCCGACGGCGATCCGCTGGACGCGCTGGTCATCGCCCGCTCGCCCTTCGTGCCCGGTTCGGTCGTGCGCGCCCGTCCCATCGCCGTGCTGAACCTGGAAGACGAAGCCGGCGGCGACGAGAAGCTGGTCTGCGTGCCGGACAACAAGACTTTTCCCTATTATCATAATGTGGACGAGAAGGACGACCTGCCCGGCATCGTGATGGAGCAGATCGAGCATTTCTTCACCCATTATAAGGATCTGGAAAAGCAGAAGTGGGTGCGCGTCGGCACCTGGGGCGGCGCGGAAGATGCGCGGCGCATCACGCTGGAAGCGATCGAGCGGTACAAGGCCGGTAAGTAAGGCTGGTTGAGATGGTGGAAAGGGCCGCGTGATAGTTCACGTGGCCCTTTTTTTGTGCGGTTGAGGTGAAATTTATCCTTTTTCCTCCCCATCGGTAGATGGGGAGGGGGACCGCGCGAAGCGTGGTGGAGGGGAAGGGGGCACGACCTGCGTATTTCCCCTCCACCACCGCCTTCGGCGGCGGTCCCCCTCCCCATGCTTCGCATAGGGAGGATTTTTATAGCAGGGCGTTTACCTGTTCTACGAAGCGCAGCACGGAAATCGGCTTGGACACATAGGCCTGCGCCCCGGCCTCGCGGATTCGTTCCTCGTCGCCGTGTCCGGCGTAGGCGGTGACGGCCATGATCGGCACGGACGCCAGTTGCGCGTCCTGCTTTAGGGAAACGATCAGGTCCAGCCCGCTGACATGCGGCAGGTGGATGTCGGTGATCACCAGGTCCGGATGGAATTCCCGCGCCTGCGGCAGCAGGTCGCGCCCGTCGCGCAGCGGCAGCACTTCCCGCCCGTGCGCGCGCAGCAGGTCGCAAAAAAGTTTGAGATTGAGTTCGTTGTCCTCGACAACGAGCACGCGCTTTGCCACCAGTCACCCGCGTTTGGAGAAATCCGCCACCATATGGAAGCGCGCTTCCTAAGCCCGCCCCTTTCCGAGATCAATCATGCGTCCCGACATTAACCATGGCAAGCAACATAGTCGAAGCGAGGCGCAAGAGCCATCCGTGCTGGCGCTGATGGCGCTTGCATGGACGTTGGCGGACGACCGGCGCGCCGACCGGCTGCTGGCGCTGACCGGGCTGGACGCCGAAGCGCTTCGGGCAGGCGTGGGCGATCCGGCGATATTGGGCGCGGTGCTGGCTTTCCTGGCCGATCATGAGCCGGACCTGATCGCCTGCGCCCAAAGCATCGGCAGCACGGCGCAAGACCTGATTGCCGCGAAGGAGTCGCTCATCGCATGAAACGCCCGTTGATCATCACCGATTGCGACGAAGTGCTGCTGCACATGGTCGTCCCGTTCCGGGAGTGGCTGGAGGAAAGCCATGATATCCATTTCGACATGCGCGACCGCGGCTTTGCCGAGGCGCTGCGCCACAAGGACAGCGGAAAGCCGGTGGAGCGGGCGCTGGTCTGGGAATTGCTGCTGGGCTTTTTCGAAACGCAGATGCATCGCCAGAAGCCGATAACCGGGGCGGTGGAGGCGATGGGCCGCCTGAGCCGGATCGCGGACATCGTGGTCCTGACCAACATCACCGAACGGCATCACCGGCCGCGCGAACAGCAACTGGCCGCCCATGGCCTGCATATGCCGGTGCATTGGAACCAGGGGGGCAAGGGCCCGCCGCTGGCCGCCATATTGGCGGAGCGCCAGCCCGACGTCGCTCTGTTCATCGACGATCTGGGACAGCATCATGCCTCCGTCGCGGAGCATGCGCCGAACGTCTGGCGCCTGCATATGGTGGGCGAGCCGGAGATCGCCGACAAGATTCCGGCAGCCTCGCACGCCCATGCGCGGATCGACGACTGGGCCGCCGCCGAAGCCTGGATCGCGGCGCGGCTGGCCGAAGGACCGGCTCCCGAAATTTCAGCACCCCAAAACACCCAAGGAGCGTCCGCATGAGCATCGAAGCCCGTCTTGCCGAACTGGGCATCGCCCTGCCCGCCGCCGCCGCGCCCGTCGCCGCCTATGTCGCGGCGGTGGAGGCGAACGGCCTGCTGCATATTTCCGGGCAGATATCCCTGTCCGACGGCCAGTTGATGACCGGCCGGCTGGGCGAGGATCGCGACCTGGATTATGGCGTCAAGGCGGCGCGGGCCTGCGGCCTGAACCTGATCGCCCAGATGAAGGCCGCGCTGGGCAGTCTGGACCGGGTCGAGCGGATCGTGAAGCTGGGCGCCTTCATCAGCAGCACGCCCGAATTCACCGACCAGCCCAAGGTCGCCAATGGCGCGTCCGAACTGATGGTCGAGGTCTTCGGCGAGGCGGGCAAGCATGCCCGCAGCGCGGTGGGCGTGCCAGTGCTGCCGCTGGGCGCGGCGGTCGAGATCGACGCTGTCGTCCTTGTCCGCCCGGCCTGACGCCTTTCCCTTCCTGACCGCCCGCCCCTTCGCCCATCGCGGGCTGCATGGGGGGCGGGTCAGCGAAAACGGCATGGCGGCCTTCACGGCCGCCGTCGCCGCCGGTTTCGGCATCGAATGCGATGTGCGGGTCAGTCGCGACGGGGTCGCCATCGTCTTCCACGACGCGGCGCTGCGGCGCATGACCGGTGAGAATGGGGCCGTACAGGATCATGATGCCGGGGCGATAGACCGGCTGATGCTGCCCGATGGCGGCGGCGTTCCGCGCCTGCGGGCGCTGCTGGACCTGTGCGGGACGGATGTTCCGCTGCTCATCGAGATCAAGGTGGACGGGCGGAATGTCGCGCCGACCTGCGCGGCGGTTGCCGACGATCTGGCCCGGCGGCCCAAGACGCTGGCGGCGGTCATGTCCTTCAATCCGGTGGCGATGCGCTGGTTCAGGAGCCACCGTCCCGCCGTGGCGCGGGGACTGGTGGTCACGCACCAGGGCAGGCGCGGCTGGCGCGGCGCCATCGGGCGCGCCCTTGCACTTTGGGCTGCGAGACCCGATTTCATCGCCTGTGATATTCGCGACCTGCCCTCCTCCCTGTCCAGCCGCGCCCGCCGGAGGGGCGTGCCCGTGCTGACATGGACCGTGCGGAGCGAGGAGGAGCGCGCCCGCGCCGCGCTGCATGCCGATCAGATCATCTTCGAGCGGTCGCATGACTGAGTGCGTGGCGCGTCTGGCGCAGGGCGTGACGGAATTGCCGCGTGAGGAGTGGGACGCCTGCGCGGGGGACGCCAATCCCTTCATGAGCTGGGATTTCCTGGCCGCGCTGGAACGGTCCGGCAGCGTCGGCGGCGATAGCGGATGGCAACCGCTGCCGCTGGTGATCGACGGGCCGGACGGGCGGATCGCCGCCGCCGCGCCGCTTTACGGCAAGAGCCACAGCCAGGGCGAATATGTGTTCGACCATGGCTGGGCCGACGCCTGGGAACGGGCGGGCGGGCAATATTATCCGAAGATCCAGATCGCCTCCCCCTTTTCGCCGGTGCCGGGGCCGCGATTGCTGCTGCGCGACGAGCTCCTGGCTCCGGCGCTGATCGCGGGGATCGAGGCGGTGGTGGAGCAGAACCGGCTCTCCTCCGCCCATGCGACCTTCGTCGCGCCGGAGCAGGTGCCGCTGTTCGAGGCGGCGGGATGGCTGATCCGGGAGGACAGCCAGTTCCACTGGACCAATCGCGGTTATGGCGATTTCAGCGACTTTCTGGCCGATCTGTCGAGCGCCAAGCGCAAGAATATCCGCAAGGAACGCGAACGGGCGGTCGAGGGGCTGGAAATCGTCCATCTGACCGGCGCGGCGCTGACCGAGGCGCATTGGGATATTTTCTGGACCTTCTATCAGGATACCGGGGCGCGCAAATGGGGAAGGCCCTATCTGACCCGCGCCTTCTTTTCCCTGTTGGGGGAGAGCATGGCCGAGCGGGTGATGCTGGTGCTGGCGCTGCGCCATGGGCGGCCGATTGCGGGGGCGCTGAACCTGATCGGCGCGGATACGCTTTATGGGCGCTATTGGGGCTGTACCGAGGATGTGCCCAATCTGCATTTCGAGCTATGCTATTATCAGGCGATCGATATCGCCATCGCCCATGGGCTGAAACGGGTGGAGGCGGGCGCGCAGGGCGGGCACAAACTGGCGCGGGGTTATGTGCCGGAACCGACCTTTTCCGCGCATTTCATTCCCAATGCCGGATTTCGCCGGGCTGTGTCCGACTTTCTGGAGGCGGAGCGGCAGGGCGTGCAGCGGGATCGGCTCTGGTTGGCGGAGAGGACGCCGTTTCGGAAGGGTGAGGTGGGGTTGGGGTGAGGTTGTTGAGAGCATGGGCATGGGTCGAACAGGTGGAGAGCGGACCTATCCTGTTCCTCCCCATCGGTAGATGGGGAGGGGGACCGGCCGAAGGCTGGTGGAGGGGAAGGGGCACGACCTTCGAATTTCCCCTCCACCATTCGCTGCGCGAACGGTCCCCCTCCCCACGCTGCGCGTAGGGAGGAATTGGAAGTTTCTCTGCTACCCGTGGTTACTTTCGCCCCATTTTGCCGTAGGCGCACCCCATGCCTCGCCCATCCCGCCCCGAAGACGTCCCCGGCCTTCCCGCCCGCCGTGCAGCGCTCCGCCTGCTGGATGCGGTGCTGCGTCGGGGCGATCCGCTCGAGCTTGCGTTACATGGTGCCGGCCAGGGTCTGCCACCCGCCGACCGCGCGCTGGTCCATGCCATCGCCGCCGAAACGCTGCGTCACCTGCCCGATCTGGATGCGCTGATCGACAGCGCCACGCGCCAGCCGCTGCCCCATGATGCCAAGGCCCGGATGGTGCTGCGCATCGCGCTGATCCAGACCATCGCGCTCGGCACCGCGCCCCATGCCGCCATCGCCACCGCCCTGCCGCTGGTGGATGGCGGGCCGCGCAAGCTGGTGCATGGCGTGTTCGGCACGCTGACCCGCGCGAATCCGACGCTTCCCTCTCCCCCGACGCTGCCGCCCGAAGTTGCTGCGCGCTGGGGCGGCCAGTGGGGCGAGGCCATGCCGTTGGCCGCCGCGACGGCCTATGCGCTGCGCCCGCCCGTCGACCTCAGCCTGCGCGACGCCGGCGAGACCGCCCATTGGGCCGAACGACTTGGCGGCAGGAGTTTCGCGCCGGGTCATGTCCGCCTGCCGGAAGGGGCCAATATCCCTGATCTGCCCGGTTTCGGCGAGGGCGCATGGTGGGTGCAGGATCTGGCCGCCTCCATCCCCGCCCACCTGCTCGGCACGGGGGAGGGTCGTCGCGTCCTGGACCTGTGCGCCGCGCCCGGCGGTAAGACGATGCAACTCGCCGCCGCCGGCTGGCGCGTCACGGCGGTCGACCAGTCGAAAAAGCGGCTTGAACGGCTTGGCGAAAATCTCGGCCGAACCGGCCTTTCCGCAGAGGTCGTCCAGGCCGATCTTCGCGCATGGGCACCGGATGGTCCCGTCGACGCCATCCTGCTGGACGCGCCCTGCTCCGCCACCGGCATCTATCGCCGCCACCCGGACGTGCTCCACCGCATCGGCCCGCGCCAGATCGCGGAACTGGCGGAATTGCAGGCCGAACTTCTGGGTCGCGCCGCCCAATGGCTGACGCCCGGCGGCACGTTGATCTACGCGACCTGCTCGCTGGAACAGGCGGAGGGTGAGGAGCAGGTCGCCCGGTTCCTGAGCGCCCATCCCGATTTCGCGCCGCTCCCCGCCAATGCCGCCGAACTGCCCGAAGGCATCGCCCCGACGGCGCAGGGCTGGGTCCGCACCCTGCCCGAAACGCTGGCGGAACAGGGCGGCACAGACGGCTTTTTCGTTGCGCGGCTCGTGCTATCCACTAAGGCTTAACCACCCTGCTTTATGGTGCGATGGCGCACCCAGGAAAGACTCGCCTTGCGACCTACCGAGCCTCTGCCCCTGCATCATAGCTGGCCGCTCTACGCCTTGCGCGAGCATCTGGCGCCGGTGATGCTGGATGACCGGCTGGCGCGGGACGACGAGGCGCTGGCGGAGCGGGGCCTCGGCCTGTGGCACTGCAATCTGGCCGACGACAGTCTGAACTGGACCGACGGGGTCTATGACATATTCGGGCTGGAGCGGGGCAGCGTCGTGCCCCGCCTGCTGGCCGTGTCTCTCTATGCGCCGGAAAGCTGTGCCGCGATGGAGCAGTTGCGCGCCTACGCCATCCGCCACCGGCGCGGCTTCACGCTGGACGTGGACATCCGCCCGGCGGGCGGCGGCGAATGCGCCATGCGCCTGATCGCCGCTCCCATTGTACAGCAAAATCAGGTGGTTGCCCTGCATGGCGTCAAGCAGTTCCTGCCCAAGGACGCGGGGCCGTCCAAGGGACTCGATCCCACGCTGTTCATCCTGTCCTGACCGCCGCTGTCCACAGCCTGCAAAAGCCTGTGAATAACGTTAATAGGACGTTGCCCTGCCCGGCGGCCAAGGCTAAGGCCGAAGGTCAAATGACCAGCCCGATCCTGATCTCGCCCTCCATCCTGTCCGCCGATTTCGCCCGTCTGGGCGAGGAGGTTCGCGCCATCGACGAAGCGGGCGCGGACTGGATTCACATCGACGTGATGGACGGCCATTTCGTGCCCAACATCACCATCGGCCCCGGCGTGGTGAAGGCGTTGCGGCCGCACACGAAGAAGCCCTTCGACGTCCATCTGATGATATCCCCGGTGGACCAGTATCTGAACGCCTTTGCCGAAGCAGGCGCGGACATATTGACCGTCCATCCCGAAGCCGGTCCGCACATCCACCGGTCGATCCAGCATATCAAGTCGCTGGGCGTGCAGGCGGGCGTGGTGCTGAACCCCGGCACTCCAGCGAAGATGCTGGATTATCTGATCGATGACGTCGACCTGATCCTGGTGATGAGCGTCAACCCCGGGTTCGGCGGGCAGAGCTTCATCACCAACCAGCTTCGCAAGATCGAGGCGATCCGCAAGATGATCGAGAAGTCAGGCCGCGACATCCGTTTGCAGGTCGACGGCGGCATCGATTTCACGACCGCCCCGCTCGCCATCGAGGCGGGCGCGGACGTGCTGGTGGCGGGGACCGCGACCTTCCGCGGCGGCGCGGCCGCCTATGCCGACAATATCCGGACGCTGCGCGGCGGGTGAGCGACCGCCGCCGCCTTTCCCCCCATTCCGTCCCGGAAGAGGCCGGACCCGGTCCGGAAGACGGAATCGAACAGGGCAAGCGGCTCATCCGCATCGCGGATGACAAGGGGCTTTCGCTGGCCCAGCGGATCGCCAACCGATTTTACCTGCTAAGCTGGAAGACGCCGATCCACGGCCGCCGCCTGAAGGGGAAATATCCGCTCAAGCTGCTCGCGGTGCCGGACGACGAGATTCCGGGCAATGCCCATGCGGGACAGGCAATCCGCGCCGGATATTTCCTGTTTCGGGGCCTGAAACAGCCGTTGGGCAAGCTGGATTTCGCCAATTTGGGCCTGATGCCGGGCTTTGCCGACTATCTGCACAGCTTTCATTGGCTGCGCGATCTGGCCACCGTCGCCACCCGCGAACAGGCCGCGCCGCTGGCCGAGGGGGTAATGCGCAAATGGCTGGACGTCCATGCCGACACGCCCAGCGAACCCGCCTGGCGCGCCGACAATGCGGGCTGGCGGCTGCTCTTCTGGTCGGCCCATGCGCCGCTGATCCTGTCGTCCAGCGATCTCGTCTACCGGTCGCTGGTGCTGAACTGCATCGCCCGCACCGCCCGCCATCTCGACCGCGGCGCGGACAAGGCGCATATCGGCCTGCCCCGTCTGGTCGCCTGGGGCGGGATCGTCGCGGCGTCGATGCTGCTGCCCGGCGGCGCGGCGCGCAAGCTGTTCGGCGAAGCGGGCCTGAAACGCGCGCTCGACAGCGGCCTGCATGTCGATGGCGGCATCATCTCCCGGTCCCCGCTCGACCAGATGGAAGCGATCATGCTGCTGACCATGGTCGCGGCGGTCTATGAGGTTCGGCGCGAACAGGCGCCGCCTTTTCTGAAAGAGGCGCTGGCCAAGGCGGTTCCGGCGTTGCTGGGGCTGACCCATGGCGACGGCGGCCTTGGCAATTGGCAGGGCGCGGGCGCGATCGATCCGGCCGCCGTCGAAGCGGTCGTCCGCGCCAGCCGGGTGCGGGCCCGTCCGCTGCGACAGGCCAATGGCTGGGGCTATCAGCGGCTGGCCGCCGGGGGAACGGTGGTGCAGGTCGATGCCGCTCCGCCGCCGGTCGCGCAACTGGCGGATGCGGGCTGCGCCTCCACCGGGGCGGTCGAGATTAGTGACGGCCAGCAACGGCTGATCGTCAATTGCGGCGGCGCGGCGCTGGCAGGCGCCTGGATGCCCCGCGATCTGGCGCAGGGCCTGCGCACCACCGCCGCGCACAGCACGCTGGTGCTGGACGATAGCAATTCCACGGCTCTGCTGCCCGACGGGACGTTGGGCAAGGGCGTGACCGAGGTCGAGATCAACCGACAGGAAAGCGAGGGCGGCAGCCGCCTGGACCTGTCGCATGACGGCTATGTCCGGCGCATGGGCTATGTCCATCGTCGCCTGCTGCTGATGAGCGGCGACGGCAAGGAAGTGCGGGGCGAAGACATGCTGACCCCCGCCGCCCGCCGGAGGAAGCCGGTGAAGCTGCCGGTCCATCTCCGCTTCCATCTGGCGCCCGGCGTGGAGCCGACGCCCACGGCGGACGGGATGGGCGCTTTGCTGCGCATCGATACGGGCGCGACCTGGCAATTCCGCGCCAATGCGGGGAAGCTGGCGATAGAGGAGAGCCTCTGGACCGACGCCGAAGGACGACCCCATGGCACGCGGCAGTTGGTCGTCACGACCGAAGCGCTGCCTGGCGGGTCGACGATTGGGTGGTTGTTCAGGAAGGTTGGTTGAAGGGCGGGTTTGGGTGAAGAACGGACCCATCCTATTCCTCCCCATCGATAGATGGGGAGGGGGACCGCGCGAAGCGTGGTGGAGGGGATGGGGCACGACCTCCGAATTTCCCCTCCACCACTCGCTGCGCGAGCGGTCCCCCTCCCCACGCTTCGCGTAGGGAGGACTAAAGGCGGTCCTCAGGCCGCGGCGGCGATGTCGCTGACGCCCAGCTCCGCCAGCGCGAACTTGCGGATATGTTCGCCCATATCCTCGCGGTCCAGGGCCAGGGCCAGATTCGCTTCGATATAACCCGCCTTGGACCCGCAGTCGAAGCGGCGTCCGTCGAAGGTGACGCCGTGGAAGGGCTGCGTGCCGATCATGGACGCCATGGCGTCGGTAAGCTGGATTTCCCCGCCTGCGCCCTTTTCCTGCGTTTCTAGTATCTTCATCACCTCCGGCTGGAGGATGTAGCGGCCGGGCAGGATCAGGTTCGAGGGTGCGGTGCCCGCAGCAGGCTTTTCCACCAGTCCCTTCACCTCGGTCAGCGCGCCGTCTCGTGCGCCCGGATCGATCACGCCGTAGCTGGGCGTCTCCGCCATCGGCACTTCCAGCGCGCAGACCAGATTGCCGCCGACCTTTTCATAAGCCTCGACCATCTGCTTCAGGCAGCCGCGTCCGGGCTTGCCCTTCATGAATTCGTCCGGCAGCAGGATCGCGAACGGTTCGTCGCCCACGATGTCGCGGGCGCACCAGATGGCGTGGCCCAAGCCCAACGGCTCCTGCTGGCGCAGGAACACCGCATTGCCCGGTGACAGGCGGGTGCCGTCCAGCGCCGACAAATCCTTGCCCCGTTCGCGCTGGGTGGCCTCCGCCTCGAACGCCATGTCGAAATAATCCTCGATAGCGCCCTTGCCGCGGCCGGTGACGAAGATCATCTGTTCGATCCCCGCCTCCCGCGCTTCGTCCACCGCATATTGGATCAGCGGACGGTCGACGACCGGCAGCAGTTCCTTGGGAACCGATTTGGTCGCCGGAAGGAAGCGCGTGCCGAGACCCGCGACAGGGAAGACGGCTTTGCGAATCGCTTTGTAGGACATGAGGCTCCTGTTTTTTTCGCTAGGCACGCGGAAAGGCTTCGCTCTCCGCCGCGCAAAGATCAAGCATGGAAGATGGCTTACCCCGTTCAGACGGCCAGCAAGCGCTGCGCCACCCCTTCGAGGGAGCCGATCTCCGCTTCGAGTTGCTCAAGCGAGACATGCGTCTGATTATTCCGCGCATCGCGGCATGTGAAGCCGCCGGGCGCGGGCTGCTGAAAGCCGCCGATGATGAGCGACCGGAACCGGTCGATCCTCTGCATGTCGCGCTCGATATTCGATATTTCCATCAACGCGCCGGCATTGCGACGGTCGCGCATGGACACCATGGTCCGCAATTCGGTCATCAGTTTCGTCATGCCCGGCCGGGTCCGGGCGCCCACGGTCCGCACATCCCCCATGGATTCCCGCATCATTGCGACTTTTGCTTCCAGGCTCTGTTCCAGCATCGTCCAGGCACAGACCAGACGACCGACTGCACACAGAAGCGCCGCATCCTCCGGCGCGTAATCCGACACTGGCCTTGGATTGATTTCAGAAACCACGTTCACTTCGTCCGCGCCCCGGCATATTCATGCTTTTCCTCTCGGACAGAACCTGCCCGTTTTGCAGCGCAAAAGGCTAGAGGTGCGGGAGGGGACCGCTCGCAGCAGCGGCACAGGCCATCGTCAACTGTGCCCAAACAGCGGTGAACTGTGGGAGTCTTTCCGGGCTACATTAGAAATCGATAGCGATTCCCTTGCGTTCCCAGTCGCCATAGCGAACCGGGCTCAATTCCTCGTCATGGCGCGAGGGGCTGTCGATCGGGTCGGGCTGCGGCACCGGCGGGCTCTTCGAAAGATGCGCGGGCGGCTTTACATGCGCGGGGCGCTTGCCGTTGAAGGTTCCCATCGATCCATCCTTTCGATTGCGGGGGCGTCATCGCGACCCCATATTCGGAATCAGGTCGCTATCTGGGCCGTGAAGGAGATTTACGCAAGTGAGTGGGATGAAGACGATGATGCTGTTGTCGGCGCTGACGGCGCTGTTCATGGCATTGGGCTATACGCTGGGCGGCGGCGGCGGCGCGGTGATCGCGCTGCTGGTGGCGGCTGGCATGAACCTCTTCACCTTCTGGAACGCCGACAGGATCGTGCTGTCGATGCACAATGCGCGGGAGGTCGACGCGACCAGCGCGCCAGAATATTATAATCTGGTCGCGGAACTGGCCCGGCGCGCCGGGCTGCCCATGCCGCGCGTCTATCTGATCGATGAGCCGCATCCCAACGCCTTCGCCACCGGCCGCGATCCGGACCATGCCGCCGTCGCCGCCACCACCGGCCTGCTGTCGATGCTGAGCCGGGACGAAGTGGCGGGCGTGATGGCGCATGAACTGGGCCATGTGCGCAACCGCGATACGCTGATCATGACGATGGTCGCCACCATTGCGGGCGCGATTTCGATGCTGGCCAATTTCGGGTTGTTCTTTCGCGGGGGCAATCAGGAAAATGGCCATGGCAATATCCTCGCCACCTTGCTGGCGGTGATCGTCGCGCCCTTCGCGGCGATGATCGTGCAGATGGCGATCAGCCGCACCCGCGAATATGGCGCGGACAGGGCGGGTGCGGAGATCAGCGGCAATCCCCGCGCCCTCGCCTCCGCCCTTGCCAAGATTTCCGGGCGGGCGGAAATGATCCCCAATCCGGTGGCGGAGCGCAATCCCGCCGCCGCCCAGCTTTACATCGTGCCGGTGCATGTGAGCGAACTCTTCTCCACCCATCCGGCAACGGAAAAGCGGATCGCCGCGCTGGAGGATATGGCGCGTGGCACGGGGGCCGTCGCCCCGGCTGAGCCGAGGGCGCGCAGGTCCAGCGCCCTCGATCCCCTTCGCCGCGATTAGATCAGGCGGTCGGCATCCAGCGCCGCGGCGAGTGAATCGCGGCCGCGGGGCAAGCGGGCGTGCAGCCGCGCATCGGCATCGGCCAGCCGCTCTACGCCAGCCGTCAATTGCTCCTCCGGCAAGGTGAAGGGCAGGCGCAGAAAGCGTTCGAAGGCCCCGCTGACGCCGAAGCGCGGGCCGGGCGCCACGCGCACGCCATGGCTTTCGGCGATGGCGGCCAGCGCCGTGGCTTCCCCACGCGGCAGTTCCGCCCAGAGCGACAGGCCACCGGCGGGCGATTCCACGCGCCAGTGCGGCAGATGCCGTTCGATCAACCCCAGCAGGTGATCGCGGCGTCCGCGCAGCATCTCCGCCCGCGTGCCCAGCCCCTCTTCGCTGTCGATCAGATGGGCGACGGCAAGCTGCTCCACCACCGGGCTGGCCATGTCCATCGTCGTGCGCAGGCGGCCCAGCGCCGCGACAGTCTGCGGATCGGCGCGAATCCAGCCGACGCGCAGTCCGCCCCAGAAGATCTTGCTGGCCGAACCCAAAGTGATGACCTGCCGCCCCGACGGATCGTGCACGGCGACGGGCGGCGGCGGCATATTGTCCAGCCCCATCGCCGCCATCGTCTCATCGATGATCAGCGGCGTGTGGGTGCGGGCGGCGGCGGCCACCAATGCGCGGCGGGTCGCAGGGTCCATGCTGCGCCCGGTGGGATTGTGGAAATCGGCGATGATATAGGCGAAGCGCGGGCTGGTCTGGCGGAAGGCCGCCTCCATCGCATCGATGTCCCACCCCTGGGCGGGCAGGCCCACCGGCACCGGCACGACATGGGCCCGCTGCAACGCCTGGATCGCGTTATGATAGGTGGGATGGTCGATCACCGCCCGGTCGCCCGGCCCCGCCAGCCAATGGATCAGCAGCGAAAATCCCTGCTGCGCGCCGTTGGTGACGATGATCTGGTCCGGGCTGGTCGGACAGCCCCGCCGCTCATAATAGGCCGCGATGGCCCGGCGCAGCGGCGGCAGGCCCAGCGGATCATAGCCCAGTTCGCCCAGAAAGGCGGGCAGCGTCTGCACCGCCGCCTGATAGGCGCGGCCGACGCCCGGCGCGGCGGGCAGCGCGGCATGGGTCCAGTTCAGGATATTGCCCTGGCTGACCATATCGATGTCCGGCAAGTCCTGTTCCATCCGGCCGGGGGGCAGGCGGGTGACGCTGCCCGACCCCTGGCGGCTTTCCAGGAAGCCCTCATCGCGCAGCCTGTCGAAGGCGGCGGCGATGGTCGTGCGGCTGAGGCCCAGCGCGGCGGCCAGTTCCCTTTCCCCCGGCAGGCGGACGTTGAGGCCGATGCGTCCGTCCAGCACCAGCATCCGCAGCGCCTGCGCCAATTGGCGATAGGCGGGTTCGGCGCTGTCCTCGGCGCGCCAGGCGCCCAGCAGGCGAAGCAGGGAAGGAGGCCGCAACAGGGAAGTGGACATGGCGATATCTTCCAATCCAGAGAATGGAGAGGCCACTTATCGAATAATGGCTGTTTTGTAAAAGGCCATTTTGGGCGATCTCCAGCGCCATGATGATGCACCGTCGCCTTTTTCAGCTTTTCTGGGGCCTTGGCCTCTATGGTTTTTCCATGGCGCTGATGCTGCGCGCCAATCTGGGGCTGGACCCGTGGGACGTGCTGCATCAGGGGTTGGCGCCGCGACTGGGGCTGAGTTTCGGCATGACCGTCAATCTGATCGGGGCGGTGGTGCTGCTGCTCTGGTTGCCGCTGCGCCAGAAGCCCGGCATCGGCACGGTCTGCAATATAGTGGTGATTGGCACTGCGGTGGACTTGAGCCTGATGGTCCTGCCGGTGCCGGAAGGGTATGTCCTGCGCTTCGTCTGGCTGGCGGCGGGGATCGTGCTCAATGGCATAGCGGGCGGCGCTTATATCGGCGCGGGTCTGGGGCCGGGGCCGCGCGATGGGCTGATGACCGGATTCTGCCGCCGCACCGGATTGCCGGTCAAATGGGTGCGGACCGGGATAGAGATTGGCGTGCTGGCCATTGGCTGGCTGCTGGGCGGCACGGTTGGGTTGGGCACTGTGCTTTATGCGGCGACGATCGGCTGGATCGTGCATCATGCCCTGCCCTTCTTCACCCTCGCGCCTCGCGAGCGTCCCGTTCCCGCCTGAACCCGTTGCCCCCTGACCGGCCGGCATGGAGCCCCGCCGGCCGGTCCTTTTATTTCGGCCGGGTATCGACAGAGGCAAAGGAGCCATGAATATGGGTTCACCCAACCATGAGGAGAACCCGGTGGCGACCGACCTGTACGACCTGACCGTTCCCGTCTTTCTGCGCGGCCTGCGCAATCTGTCGGCTATCCTGCACAGGGGCGCCGCCTATGCCGCCGAGAAGGGGATCGATCCGCTGACGCTGACGCAAGCGCGGCTGATCGCGGACATGGCGCCGCTGACCGCGCAGATCCAATATGCCAGCGACACCGCCAAGGGCTCGATGATCCGCATCGGCGGGCTGGACCCGGTGCCGATGGCCGACACCGAACAGAGCTTCGCCGATCTGCAGGAACGGATCGAGAAGACCATTGCCTTCCTTGAATCCGTGCCGCGCGAGCGGATCGACGGGCGGGATGATGCCGTGGTGACGCTGAAGACCCCGCGTGGGGATTTCACCTTCACCAGCCGCAGCCATGTGCTGGGCTTTGCCATGCCCAATTTCTATTTCCATGTGACGACCGCCTATGCGCTGCTGCGGCAGGCGGGGGTGCCGCTGGGCAAGATGGATTATCTGGGCGGGATTTAGCAGGCGCCGACGGCGCGAACGGACGCCCTTCTCCCCTCCCGCAGGCGGGAGGGGTCGGGGGTGGGTCGCCGCGCCAGCGGCGTTCTTCCCTAGGCGAGGAGGCGGAAGCTCGCTTCGCTCGCGCCCACCCCTAACCCCTCCCGCCTGCGGGAGGGGAATATTTTAGGACATCCTAACCCGCGATCAGCCTGATCGCGGCGCTCGACACCCAGCCGCTGAGGCAGGGGCCGTCATAGGGTTGCTTGCGGTCCACCGGTTCGGCGACGCCGCAATCGGCCGGTTCGGCTGCGTTGTCGGCGGGAGGCGGCGGCGCGATCACCACGCCCAGCCATTTCTGGTCGAGGCTGCGGGTGCAGACCCAGGCGCGGTCGCCATCCCCCATGCGGGCGATTTCGCGGGCATCGGCGAACGGGGCGGCGCGGACCGCCAGCCCCTTGGCCCCGACCCGCGCCGCCTGTCCCATCGCGCCGCAGGCGTCGAGGCGGGGGCCGTCTTCCCCGATGGTCACGGGGCGGGTCAGCGTCGATTCCAGGCGGGTTTCCGGCACATCCTCCCGCGCAGCGCCGGCGAGTGAACTGTTGGGCAACTCTTCCAGCACATCGCTGCTTTTCGAGCAGGCGGCGAGCATCAGGGCCAAGGCTAGGACAATGCGCATAGCTGCCTGATAGACCGTGCTCCCCGCGGGCGAAAGACGGCATGTTTCGCTTTAGTTTCGTGGCCGCTTTCCCTATATGCTGGTGCATGAGCGAGGAAAGTCAGAACAACAGCAACAGCTACGGCGCCGACAGCATCAAGGTCCTGAAAGGTCTGGATGCCGTGCGGAAGCGGCCCGGCATGTATATCGGCGACACCGACGATGGTTCGGGCCTGCACCATATGGTGTTCGAGGTCAGCGACAATGCGATCGACGAAGCGCTGGCGGGGCATTGCGATCGCATCCTGATCACGCTCAATCCCGATGGATCGGTCAGCGTCGAGGATAATGGCCGCGGCATCCCCACGGGCATCCACAAGGAAGAAGGCGTGTCGGCGGCCGAGGTCATCATGACCCAGCTCCATGCCGGGGGTAAGTTCGAAAATACCAGCGATGACAATGCCTATAAGGTGTCGGGCGGCCTGCACGGCGTGGGCGTTTCCGTGGTGAACGCGCTCAGCGAATATCTGGACCTCAATATCTGGCGGGACGGCAAGGAGCATTATATGCGCTTTGCCTATGGCGACGCCGTGGCGCCGCTGAAGGTCATCGGCGACGCGCCTGCGGGCAAGAAAGGAACGAAGGTTACCTTCCTCCCCTCGACCGAGAAGGTTCCCGGCGACGGCGGCACGTTCAAGAACCATACCGAGTTCGATTTCGAGAAGCTGGAGCATCGCTATCGCGAGCTGGCGTTCCTGAATTCGGGCGTGCGGCTGTTCCTGGCCGATGCCCGGCATGAGGAAAAGAAGGAAGTCGAGCTGTTCTATGAGGGCGGCATCGCGGCCTTCGTGAAATATCTGGACCGCAACAAGACTCCGCTGATGCCCGATCCGATCGCGATTTCGGGCAGCCGCGACGATGTGACCATCGACGTCGCGCTGGAGTGGAATGACAGCTATTATGAAAATGTGCTGTGCTTTACGAACAACATTCCGCAGCGGGATGGCGGCACCCATCTGGCGGCGTTCCGCGCCGCGCTGACCCGCACCCTCAACAATTATGCCGACAAGTCCGGCATGTTGAAGAAGGAGAAGGTGTCGCTGACCGGCGAGGATATGCGCGAGGGGCTGACCGCCATCGTGTCGGTGAAGCTGCCTGATCCGAAATTCTCGTCGCAGACCAAGGACAAGCTGGTCTCGTCGGAAGTGCGCCAGCCGCTGGAAAGCCTGATGGCCGACAAGATGGCGGAGTGGCTGGAGGAAAATCCCCAGCACGGCAAGATGATCGTGCAGAAGGTGATCGACGCCGCCGCCGCCCGCGAAGCCGCGAAGAAGGCGCGGGAGCTGACCCGGCGCAAGGGGGTGATGGACATCGCATCCCTGCCCGGCAAGCTGGCCGACTGTCAGGAACGCGACCCCGCCAAGTCCGAACTCTTCCTGGTCGAGGGTGACTCGGCAGGCGGTTCGGCCAAGCAGGGGCGCAACCGGCATAATCAGGCGATCCTGCCGTTGAAGGGCAAGATTTTGAACGTGGAGCGCGCCCGGTTCGACCGGATGCTGTCGTCCAAGGAAGTGGGCACGCTGATCCAGGCGATGGGCACCGGCATTCGCGACGATTTCAATCTGGAAAAGCTGCGCTACCACAAGATCGTCATCATGACCGACGCCGACGTCGACGGCGCGCATATCCGCACGCTGCTGCTGACCTTCTTCTACCGGCAGATGCCGCAGATCATCGAGGCGGGGCATCTCTATATCGCCCAGCCGCCGCTCTACAAGGCGACGCGGGGCCGGTCGGAGGTCTATCTGAAGAACGAAGCCGCGCTGGAGCAATATCTGGTCGACAATGGCGTCGAGTCCATGGCGCTGGAGACGACCGGCGGGATGCGGTCGGGCGACGACCTGCGCAGCCTGATCGAGCATGGGCGGCGGATGCGGGCGGTGATGCGCTATGTGCCGCGCCGCTACAATCCCGCGATCATCGAGGCGCTGGCGATCAACGCCGCGCTCGATCCCGAACTCAGTCATGCGGCGCAGGCCGAACGTCTGGCCAACACGGTCAAATGGATGGACGCGCAGGATGATGAGGGAAGCTGGAGCGGCCGCATCGCCGAAGAGGGCGGCTTCCATTTCGAGCGGCTGTGGCGCGGCGTCACCGATCATCACATGATCGAGGCGGGCTTCATCGGTTCGGCCGAGGCGCGCAAGCTGCACGCCATCGCCGCCGAGGAAGCGGACAGCTATCGCACCGCCAGCCGTCTGGTGACGGCCAAGGCCGCCGCCGCAGCCGAGGAAGCCGGGGACGACGACCTGCCGGTCGCGTCCAAGGGCGCGGTGGCCGTGACCCGGCCGAGCGAATTGCTGGAGGCAATCCTGGCGTCCGGGCGCAAGGGGCTGGCGATCCAGCGCTACAAGGGCCTGGGCGAGATGAATGCCGAGCAGTTGTGGGAAACCACGCTGGACCCGGACAATCGGTCCATGCTGCGGGTCGAGGTCGAACAGGCGGACGTGGCCGACGAAATCTTCACCCGCCTGATGGGCGACGTGGTCGAGCCGCGCCGCGAATTCATCCAGGACAATGCGCTGAACGTCGCCAATCTGGACGTCTGATCCGATGGAACAGGTTCGTTGTAGCTGGGCTGGAACGGACCCGCTCTATTGCGCCTATCATGACGAGGAATGGGGCGTGCCGGAGCGGGATTCGCGCATGCTCTGGGAAACGCTGATGCTGGAGGGGTTTCAGGCGGGGCTTGCCTGGATCACCATATTGCGCAAGCGGGAGACGTTTCGCGCCGCCTTTGCCGGTTTCGATCCGGACAGGGTGGCGGCCTTCGATGAGGCTGACGTCGAGCGGCTGATGGGCGATCCCGGCATCATCCGGGCGCGGGCGAAAATCGCGGCGACCATCCGGGGCGCGCAGATTTTCTGCGAGATGCGCGACCGGGGCGAGGATTTTTCGGCCTATGTCTGGGGCTTCGTGAAGGGGGAGCCGATCAGGAATGACGGTTTGACCTTTCCGGCGAAGACCGACCTGTCGGAAGCGATTTCCAAGGATCTCAAGAAGCGCGGCTTCAAATTCGTCGGGCCGACCATCGTCTATGCCTGGATGCAGGCGGTGGGAATGGTGAACGATCATGCCGTAACCTGCTTCCGGCGGGATATGGTTCTGGCGTGAGATGGCTTCCGCTTCTTGCCGTCCTGTTCATGATGGCGGGGTGTGGCGGGGATAAGGACGTGCCCGCTGGGAACGTCGCGCAGCTTGAGGCGTCGGCGCCGATTGTCGCTCAGAACGAAGTGGCGAACCAGGCTGCTGGAAATGTTTCGGAACCGGTTTCGCGTGGAACGGGCGCGGCTGGGCCAATGCCCTCCCGTGCACCAGGGCCGATTGGTGAGGATGACTATCGGGCGATCGGGACAGAACCCTTTTGGGCGGTGACGGTCAAAGGGTCGACCGCCACACTGGAGCGGCCGGATAAAGCGCCGGTCCGCTACGCCGTGTCGCGCCAGAATGATGGACGGGCGATCCGTTATCTTGGTGATGGCTTTTCCATGACCGTGACCGAAGGCCCGTGCAGCGACGGGATGAGCGACGCCGTCTGGTCGAACCGGGTGGCGGTGGCTTTCGGTGAGGGGACGCTGAATGGATGCGGGGGATTGCGGGACGATCAAGGGGGCGATGGGCAATAGGGGAAGGTCTTAATCCTCCCTGCGCGAAGCGTGGGGAGGGGGACCGGCCGCAGGCTGGTGGAGGGGAATGGGGCACGACCTGCGTATTTCCCCTCCACCACGCTTCGCGCGGTCCCCCTCCCCATCTATCGATGGGGAGGATTTGGATAGGTCGGCTTCCCACCCAAAAAGCAGCTTCAATCCGTCCGCATTGCTTCCGCCACCAGCGTTTCGGCTTCGATCAGCAGCGCGTCCTCCACCTCATGCTGGGCGACCTGTTCGCGGCCGATGAGGATCAGGACCGGAACCGCCAGCGGGCTTACCCGGTCCAGATCGACGTGCAGCATCGTCGAGGAAGCCCGGTCGATCAGGTCGCCCAGGCGGCCGACATCGGTCATTCGGGCGCGGGCGTCGGCCCAGGCGGCTTTCAGCAGCAGATGATCCGGCTGATATTTGCGCAGCACGTCGTAGATGAGGTCGGTGGAGAAAGTGACCTGACGCCCGGTCTTGCGCTTGCCGGGATGCTGGCGCTCGATCAGGCCGGAGATCACCGCCACGTCGCGGAAGGCGCGCTTGAGCAGGCTCGACTGTTCGACCCATTGGATGAATTCATGGTCGAGTATGTCGGCGGAAAAGAGGCTTGCGGGATCGGTGACGGGCTTCAGGCAGTAGACGGCGAGCGCATAGTCGTTGGAGACGAAGCCCATCGGCATCAACCCCTGCGCGTCCATGCGGCGGGTCAGCAGCATGCCAAGCGACTGGTGCGCGTTCCAGCCTTCGAAACTGTAGCAGACGAGATAGTGGCGGCCCTCATGGGGAAAGGTCTCGATCAGCAGTTGCCCCGGTTCGGGCAGGGCGGATCGATATTTCTGCACCTCCAGCCAGTCGCGGACGTCGTCCGGGAAGCGGCTCCATTGATCGGGTTCGGCCAGGAAATGGCGGACCCGGTCAGCGAGGCGAGTCGACATCGCCATGCGCGTACCGCCCCAGGTGGGAATGCGCGCCTGTTTCGACGTGGCGCGGACGACGAAGTCGGTCGTGTCCATCCGCACCGCCTCCAACGCCATGCCGGAGAAGAAGAAGCTGTCGCCGGGCCGAAGCGTGGCGGCGAACCCCTCCTCCACCGTGCCCAGTTTGCGGCCGTTGGCGAAGCGGACGTCCAGCACTGGCTGGTCGACGATGATGCCCGCGTTCAGGCGGTGCTGCTGGATGAAGCGGGGGTGGGA
This sequence comes from Sphingobium chlorophenolicum, assembly GCF_000722875.1. Taxonomy (GTDB): domain Bacteria; phylum Pseudomonadota; class Alphaproteobacteria; order Sphingomonadales; family Sphingomonadaceae; genus Sphingobium; species Sphingobium chlorophenolicum. Next base: position 29,872 of record NZ_JFHR01000040.1, read on the forward strand.
GACGCGCCATGTTCCATCGGGATCATGGGTCAGCCGCTTGAACCGGTCATAGGCGCGCAGGGCATAGCCGCCGCCCTCAATGAAATGGAGGACATTGGCGAACGCCTCCTCCGTCAGCGCGCTGTAGGGCGTGGCGGAGCGGATTTCGGCCAGCAATGACTCTTCGCGGAAGGGCGCGGCGCAGGCCAGGGCCATGACATGTTGGGCAAGGACGTCGAGGCTGCCGGGACGGAAATCGTCCGTGTCGCGCTCGCCCGCCTCGACCGCGTCCAGCGCGGCGCGGGCCTCCAGATATTCGAAGCGGTTGCCGGGGATGAGGATCGCCTCGCTGGGCGTGTCCAGCCGGTGATTGGCGCGGCCGATGCGCTGGAGCAGGCGGGAACTGCCCTTGGGCGCGCCCATCTGGATCACGCAGTCGACATTGCCCCAGTCGACGCCGAGGTCGAGCGAGGCGGTGGCGACCAGGGCGCGGAGCTTGCCCGCTGCCATGGCCGCCTCGACCTTGCGCCGCGCTTCTATCGACAGGCTGCCATGGTGGATGGCGATGGGCAGGTTCGCCTCATTCACCGACCAGAGCGACTGGAAGATGAGTTCCGCCAAACCCCGCGTGTTGCAGAAGACGAGCGTGGTGGCGCGGCGTTCGATTTCTTCCATCACTTGGCGCGCCGCATATTTGCCGCTGTGGCCGGACCAGGGGATGCGGCCGTCGGGGATCAGGATAGCGACATGGGGATCGGCGCCCTGCTCACCCATGACGGGGGTGACGGTGTCGATGTCGCCGTCCGGAGCGAGCCAGGCGCGATAGGCGTCTACATCCGCGACCGTGGCGGACAGCGCGACGCGGCGAAGGCCGGGGTTGATCGCTTGAAGCCGGGATAGCGAAAGGTTGAGCAGGTCGCCCCGCTTTTGCGTGGCGAAGGCGTGGACTTCGTCGATGATGACGGTCTTCAGGTCTGAGAACATCAGGAAGCTGTCGGGATAACTCAGGAGCAGCGAGAGGGATTCGGGCGTGGTCAGCAGGATTTGCGGCGGGCGGGCGCGCTGGCGGGCCTTGCGATCGGAGGGGGTGTCGCCGGTGCGGGTTTCGACGCGGATCGGCAGGTCCATATCCTCGATAGGCGCGAGGAGATTGCGGCGGACGTCGACGGCGAGCGCCTTGAGGGGCGAGATATAGAGAGTGTGGAGGCCGTCCGCCGGATTTTCGATGAGGTCGGCGAGGGTCGGCAGGAAACCGGCCAGCGTCTTGCCCGCACCGGTGGGAGCGACGAGCAGCGCGTGATCGTCGGATCGGGCGGCGCTCAACATGTCGATCTGGTGGCGGCGGGGCGTCCAGCCGCGGGACGTGAACCATTGCTCCAGGGGTTCGGGTAGGCGTTGGCTCATGGGAAGGATGTAGGACGGCAGCGCGTAAACGTCATTCCCATTCAACGCTGGCTGGCTTCAATCGCTCCGTGCTCAGGCAAAGGCAGAGCCCGGTTCAGACGGCAGAACTGGGCTCCTGCCTTCGCAGGAGCACATTGGCTGTGTAATTTAAGTTTGGTTGCATGAAATAATCTTATCGAACGCCTCTGGCCCCCTGCCTCCTTCAAGCGTTACACTCCTGCCATCAGAGCGGCGCAACAGACGCCGCAGGGACATGCAGGAGAATGAAATGACCGGCGAAACCGAAGCCGACCTGACGGGCGTGGAGCCCAGCCACAACCGCCGCCGCCCCAAGCAGCCGATCATGGAGATTGAGGGCCGCAAGCTGAAGCCCGCGACGTTGATGATGGGCCATGGCTATGATCCGACCCTGTCCGAAGGATCGCTGAAGCCGCCCATCTTCCTGACATCCACCTTCGCTTTCGAAAGCGCGGCCGCGGGGAAGCGGCATTTCGAGGGCGTGACGGGCATCCGTCCCGGCGGTGCGGAGGGGCTGGTCTATTCCCGCTTCAACGGTCCGAATCAGGAAATTGCGGAAGACCGGTTGTCGGTCTGGGAAGAGGCGGAGGACGCCTTGCTTTTCTCCAGCGGCATGTCGGCCATTGCGACGACATTGCTGGCGCTGGTGCAGCCGGGCGACGTGATCGTGCATTCGGCGCCGCTCTATGCCGCGACCGAATCGCTGATCGGGCGCATATTGGGCAAGTTCGGCGTGAAATGGCTGGATTTCCCGGCAGGCGCGACCGAGGAAGAGATTGGCGCGGTGATCGAGAAGGCCAAGGGGCTGGGCCGCGTCGCGCTGATCTATCTGGAAAGCCCGGCCAATCCGACCAATGTGCTGGTCGATCTGGAGGCGGTAGTTGCGCGGCGCGACTTTTCGTTCGCAGGCGAAGAATATCACCCGCCCGTCGCCATCGACAACACCTTCCTCGGCCCGCTCTGGCTTCATCCGCTGAGCCATGGGGCGGATCTGGTGATCTACAGCCTGACCAAATATGCGGGCGGGCATAGCGATCTGGTCGCGGGCGGCGTACTGGGGTCGAATGCGCTGATCAACACGATCCGGCTGATGCGCAACACCATCGGCACGATCCTGGACCCGCATTCGGCGTGGATGCTGTTGCGGTCGCTGGAGACGCTGGAACTGCGGATGAGCCGGGCGGGCGAGAATGCGGCCAAGGTCTGCGCCTGGCTGAAGGACCAGCCGCAGGTCGAGAAGGTCGTCTATCTCGGCTTTCCGGAGACGGAGCGGCAGGCGGATATTTATGCGCGCCATTGCACCGGGGCGGGATCGACCTTCTCGCTTTATCTGAAGGGCGGGGAGGCGGAAGCCTTCGCCTTTCTGGATGCGTTGAAGATCGCGAAGCTGGCCGTCAGTCTGGGCGGGACCGAGACTTTGGCCAGCCATCCGGCGGCGATGACGCATCTTTCCGTGCCTGCTGAGCGCAAGAAGGCGCTGGCGATCAGCGACAATATGGTGCGCATCTCCATCGGTTGCGAGGATGCGGCGGATCTGATCGCGGACTTCGCACAGGCCCTGCGCGCGGTGGAGGGCATCGACGGATGACGGGAAATCGCCCACTGATCCTGATTGCGCAGCCGCATCTGGCGCCGTTGAAGGATGTGCTTTCCTCCCGATATGACGTCATGCCCCTGTGGGAGGAAAGCGGGAAGGCGCGGCTTGCGGAGGCTGAAATTCTGGTGACGGCGGGCGAGTTCCGGCTCGATCCGGCGATGCTGGAACGGATGGAGAAGCTGCGGCTGATCGCCTGCTTCACCGTGGGTTATGATGGGGTGGACCTTGACTGGGCGCGGGCGCGGGGCGTGGCCGTGACCCATGCGGGGGACGCCAATGCCGAAGATGTGGCGGACCATGCGCTGGGCCTCATCCTCGCCCATCGGCGGCAAATTCTGTTGGGCGACCGGCAGGTGCGGTCGGGCGAATGGACGGCGGGATCGAAGATGCTCAGCCGGTCGATGGCGGGGGCGCGGATCGGGATCGTCGGCATGGGCAGCATCGGGATCGCGCTGGCGCAACGGGCCGAACTGATGCGCATGCGGGTCGGCTGGTGGGGGCCGAGGGAGAAGCCGGGACTGGGCTGGGCTCGGGCGGACAGTCTGGAAGCGCTGGCGCGGGACAGTGACGTCATGGTGGTCGCGGCCAAGGCGACCGAGGAAAATCGCGGGATGATCGACGCTTCGGTGATGGATGCGTTGGGGTCGCGGGGGCTGCTGGTGAATGTCGCGCGGGGGCAGTTGGTGGATGAAGATGCGCTGATCGCGGCCTTGCGCGAGGGAAAGCTTGGCGGGGCGGCGCTGGACGTGTTCGAGAGCGAGCCTACGCCTGCGGTGCGCTGGGCCGACGTGCCGAATGTCGTGCTGACGCCGCATACGGGCGGCGCGACCTATGAGGCGGTCGGGAGGATGCGGGATATGCTGTTGGCGAACCTTGAGGCTTATTCGGCGGGGGAGGCGTTGGTTTCGCCGGTCATTTGACCCCGGTCCGTTCGGGAAGCAGAGGGTTGCGGGAATGCCGTCGCTCAGTTCCAGTCCACCCGCGTCCAGCCCCGTTCCATCGCCAGTTTCGCCAGCGGCTTGTGCGGGTTGGAGGCGAAAGGCAGGTCCGCGAACTCCAGCATCGGCGCGTCCGACACATGGTCGGAATAGGCGCGGATATGCGCCTGCGTCCGGTCGATGGCTTCGGCGGCCATCCACGCCTTGATCATGCGCAGCTTGCCGGTGTCGTAGCAATTTTCGCCCGCGATTTTGGCGCGGACATAGCGCAGATCCTGCGAGAGATGATCGGTGGCGATCACCGCGTCGAAACCCAGCCGCCGGGCAATCGGCTCGACATAGAGGCGGTAGGAGGCGGTGGCGAGGACCAGCCGGTAGCCGTCCGCCCTGTCCTTCGCAATTTGGGCCAATGCGCCGGAGCGGACATTGCCCGCGACCACCTTCGCCGCATAGCTTTCCACATGGGGCATCAGCCGGGCGCGTTCCACGTTGAAGCCGATCATCAGCGCCTGGTTCAGTTCCTTCAGCCGCTGACGGCTGATCAGCTTCAGCACATAGGCCAGCATCAGCAGGATCACACCGGGAAACAGAGCCAGACGCCACGGCGCCATGCCCTTCGCGACGTGGATCAGAAAGCCGGTATAGGTGCCGGTGAACGTCACCGTGCGGTCCATGTCGTAGATTGCGAGCCTGTGCGTCATGCCATGTCCGAAACTTTTTGGGTCGCCCCTTCGTTTGATCGTGCGGATGGGCCGTTTCGGCTTGCCGTGCAACCGATAATGGACCACATCTCCGCCTTGATGAACAAAGCCGCTGATCTTGCTCAGGAAGTCCGCGAGGGCAGGACGGTCATTCGGCTTTCGGGCAATCTGTCCATCGCCTGCCTTCACGATCTGCCCAACCGGCTGGATGCGATAGAGGGACCGGTCGATACCATCGACCTTTCAGGCGTGGACCATATGGACACGATCGGCGCCTGGGTGCTGCATCGCACGATCAAGCGGCTGGACTGCAAGATCACAGGCGACAAATGCGACGCGGAGCGGCTGATCGCGACGGTCGGCAGCGTGGACGAGCCGGTCAATATCCGTCCGGACCATGAACCGCCCTGGCAGCGGGTGGTCGGGCAGATCGGCGAAGCGGTGGTCAATTCGGGCACGACCCTGCTGGGCCTGCTCGGCTTCTTCGGCGGCACGCTGGTCGCGACGTGGAACGTCATCCGCCATCCGGGGCGCTTCCGCATCAACGCCGTGGTGCAGCGTTTCGAAGTGGTGGGCGTGTCGGCGCTGGGCATTATCGGCCTGATGAGCTTCCTGATCGGCATCGTCATCGCGCAGCAGGGTTCGGTGCAGCTTCGCCAGTTCGGCATGGAGATGCTGACCATCAACCTGGTCGGCCGCCTCACTTTCCGCGAACTGGGCGTGCTGATGACCGCGATCATGGTCGCGGGCCGCTCCGGTTCCGCCTTCGCCGCGCAACTGGGCACGATGAAGCTGACCGAGGAGGTCGACGCCATGCGCACCATCGGCGTGTCGCCGATGGAGGCGCTGGTGTTGCCGCGCACGCTGGCGGTGGTGGTGATGATGCCGCTGCTGGGCTTTTATTCCTCCATCGTCGCGATCATCGGCGGCGGGTTCCTGTGCGCGGTGTCGCTCGACATTCCGCCGATCACCTTCGTCCAGCGGTTGCGGGAAGTGGTGCCCATCCATGACCTGTGGGTGGGGCTGATCAAGGCGCCCGTCTTTGGCGTGATCATCGCGCTGGCGGGTTGCTTCCAGGGCATGCAGGTCAAGGCCAATGCCGAGGAGGTCGGCCTGCGCACCACGGCGGCGGTGGTGCAGGCGATCTTCCTGGTGATCGTGCTGGATGCCTTTTTCGCCGTCTTCTTCACCTGGGTAGGCTGGAACTGATGGCGCAGGAGGAGGAAATCAGCGCCGAGGAGGCGCGGATCGAGGAGGCGGTCGAGCATAACGGCATCGCCATATCCGTCCGCAACCTGCGCAACAGCTTCGGCGAGCAGGTGGTGCATGAGGGGCTGAACCTCGACGTGCGCAAGGGCGAGATATTGGGCGTGGTCGGCGGATCGGGCACGGGCAAGTCGGTGCTGATGCGATCCATCATCGGCCTCCAGACGCCGGATGAGGGCGAAGTCCACGTCTTCGGGGAATCGATGATCGGCCGGCTGGACGATGAAGCGCTGGCGATCCGCAAGCGGTGGGGCGTGCTGTTCCAGGGCGGCGCGCTGTTTTCGACGCTGACGGTGGCGGAAAATATCGAAGTGCCGATCCGCGAATATTATCCCAATATCGGGCCGAAGCTGCGCGACGAGATTGCGGCCTACAAGATCCGCATGACCGGCCTGCCTGCAGAGGCTGGGCCGAAATATCCCGCCGAACTGTCGGGGGGGATGAAGAAGCGCGCCGGGCTGGCGCGGGCGCTGGCGCTCGATCCGGACCTGCTGTTCCTGGATGAGCCGACGGCGGGGCTGGACCCCATCGGCGCGGCGGCGTTCGACGATCAGACGCGCCGGTTGCAGCAGACGCTGGGCCTGACCGTCTTCCTCATCACCCATGATCTCGACACGCTTTATTCGATCTGCGACCGGGTGGCGGTGCTGGCGGACAGGAAGGTGACGGCGGTCGGCACCATCGATGAGCTGCTGGCGACCGACCACCCCTGGATTCAGGAATATTTCAACGGCCCGCGCGGGCGCGCCGCGACGGCGGCGGTGGCTCGCGAGAAGGACAAGAGGCGATAGACTATGGAAACCCGCTCCAACCATGTGCTGGTGGGCACGGTCACGCTGCTGTTGCTGGCGGCGATCATGATCGCGGCTTTCTGGTTCTCGCGCCTCTCCCAAGGCGACAATATGGAATATGACATCTTCTTCAAACAGTCGGTCAACGGCCTGGCCAAGGGGTCCAGCGTCAACTATTCCGGCGTCCCCTCCGGTCAGGTGGAGAAGATCGAGCTTTGGAAGCGCGATCCCAGCTTCGTGAAGGTGCGCATTTCTGTGAAGGAGGGCACGCCGGTTCTGCAAGGGACTACGGCGACCATCGCGGGGGTGGGCTTTACCGGCGTTTCGGAAATCGTGCTGGACGGCGCGGTCAAGGGCGCGCCGCCGATCACCTGTCCGGCGGAAAACCCCCTCGCCTCCTGCCCCGACGGCGTGCCGGTGATCCCGACCAAGCCGGGGGCATTGGGCGAATTGCTGAACAATGCGCCGCAATTGCTGGAGCGGCTGTCGACGCTGACGGAGCGGTTGACCGAATTGCTGAACGACAAGAATCAGCAGTCGATTGCCGGCATACTCGCCAATGTGGAACGGATTTCCGGTTCGCTGGCCGACCGCAGCCCGGAAATCGCGGCGACTTTGGCCGAAGCGCGCATCGCCGTGCAGCGCACCGGCATCGCCGCCGAGCAGATCGGCAAGCTGGCCGCCTCCACCGACGCCATGGTGAATGATGAGGGCCGCCCGCTGCTGGCCGACCTGCGCAAGAGCATCCAGTCGGCGACGCGCAGCATCGACACGCTCGACAAGACCATCGGGGAAGCGCAACCGGGCGTTCGCGCCTTCAGCAACCAGACCATGCCGGAGGTCAACCAGTTGGTCCGCGACCTGCGCGAAATGTCGCGATCCTTCCGGGGCGTGGCGGAAAAACTCGACCAGCAGGGCGCGGGGTCGATCGTCGGATCGCCCAAGCTGCCCGATTACAAGCGATAAGAGGGACATGATGATGTTTCACGGGAAACTGGGTCTGGCGGCCGTCGGAGCATTGATGCTGGCGGGCTGCGTGTCCTTCGGCGGCAAGCCGCCGGAGCGGCTCTTGTCGCTGAACGCCGCGCAGAAGGTCGCGCCGGGGACGTTGCGCAGCGCCTCATCGGGCACGGCCATCACGGTGGCCGATCCGGAGGCGCCCAAGATGCTGGACACGGTGCGGGTGCCGGTGATCACATCGCCCACTTCGGTCGCCTATGTGACGAAGGTGCAGTGGGCCGATACGCCGCGTCATCTGTTCCAGAAGCTGCTGGCTGAGACCATCGCCGCCACCAGCAATCGCATCGTGCTCGATCCGGGGCAATATTCGGCGGACGCCGGGCAGCGGTTGATGGGCGAACTGGTCGATTTCGGGCTGGATGAAGCGAGCAACAGCGCGGTCGTGACCTATGATGCGATGCTCGCCGGGCCGGGCGGCACGGCCATTGCCAAGCAGCGCTTCACCGCCAGCGTGCCGGTTGGCGGGAAGATCGCGGCGGACAGCGTGGGCGCGCCGCTGAATGCCGCGGCGAACAAGGTTGCGGCGGATGTAGCGGCCTGGGTGGCGGCTTCGGGGCGGTAGAAATCTTGCCCCCCGTGCTCCTGCGAAGGCAGGAGCACGGAGTCAGTCATTCCAAACTCTTGCTCGCCTGTTCCGTTACGTCCTTCGACAGTCCCGGCACCGCGAGGATGCGCTGCAACTCCGCCCGCATCAGGGCTGCTCGCGCTTCATCGAAGCGTTTCCAGCGTCCCAATGGTGGGACCAGCCGGGCGGCGGTCTGGGGATTGAGCTTGTCGAGGGCGATGATGCAGTCGGCCACGAGGCGATAGCCCTTGCCCGACTTGTGGTGGAACGCCCATTGGTTGCCCGCGAACGCCCCGTAGAGCGACCGCACCCGGTTGGGATTGGCCAAGGTGAAATCCTTGTGCCTGGCCAGTTCCTCGACCAGATCGACCGTATCGGGATGGAAGGCGAAGGCCTGGGTCTGGAACCATTTGTCCAGCGTCAGCGCGTCGTCGCGATAGCGGTTGTAGAAGATGTCGAGTGCAGCCTCCCGCTCCGCGCTGGTGCCGTTGGCCAGGGTCGCGAGCGCCGCCTGACGTTCGGTCATATTGTCCGCCTCGCTGAACTGGCCGAAGGCGACGGTCGCGCCATCGGCGGCGCCTGACGCGGCGAGATAGAGCAAGGCGGTGTTGCGCAGCTTGCGCGCGCCCTTGGCGGCGGGCGACAGGGCGAAGGCGTTGGCCTTCGTCTTGCCGTGAATGTCGCGCCACAGCGGTTCCAGTTCCGCGCCGATCCGCCGTTGCAGCGCGTCTCGGACGGCGTGGATCGCGTCGGGATCGACCACCGCCATCTGGTCGCCCAGATAGGCTTCGCTCGGCAGGCGGATCGCTTCGGCGATGAAGGCGGGGTCGAGCAGCGGATTGGTGGCCGTGTCGCGGATCGCGGTGACGACCGCATCTTCATCCACTGCCTGCCCGCCGATGCGGCCGACGAGGACATTGACCATGAGTTGCTGCATCGCCTCATAACGGGCGAAGGGATCGTCGTCATGGGCGGACAGGAAGGCTAGATCGGCCTGGCTGCGGTTGGTTTCGACGATCACAGGCGCGGAAAAGCCGCGGTTGATCGACAGGATCGGCGCGGCCGGCCAGCCCGCGAAGGTGAAGCTTTGGCGCGCTTCCGTCAGCATCAGCAGTTCGTCGCCGCGATGCTGGCCGCTTTCCGGGTCGAACAGGGCGGTGCGCAGCGGGATGGCCATGGGCCGCTTTTCAGGCTGGCCGGGCGTCGGCGGGACGGACTGCTCCAGCAGCAGGGTCACGCTCTGGGTGGCGGGATCGTGGCTCAGCAGCGCCCGGACATGGGGGGTGCCGGCCTGTTCGTACCAGCGGCGGAACTGGGCGAGGTCGATCTCTCCGCCCTCTTCCATGGCCCGGACGAAATCCTCGCAGGTTGCCGCTTCGCCGTCATGCCGGTCGAAATAGAGGTCGGTTCCGGCGCGAAAGCGCTCCGGGCCGAGCATCAACGCCATCATGCGGATCAGTTCTGCGCCCTTATTGTAGATGGTGGCGGTGTAGAAGTTGCTGATTTCCATATAGGATTCGGGCCGCACGGGATGGGCGAGCGGGCCGCTATCCTCCTGGAACTGGGCGGCGCGCAGGATGCGGACATCCTCGATCCGCTTGACGGCGTGCGATCCCATGTCGGCGGAGAAATTCTGGTCGCGGAAGACGGTGAAGCCTTCCTTCAGGCTGAGTTGGAACCAGTCGCGGCAGGTGACGCGGTTGCCCGACCAGTTATGGAAATATTCATGCGCAACTACGCCTTCGACGCCGTCATAGTCGATGTCGGTCGCGGTTTCCGGATCGGCCAATATGTAGCGGGAATTGAAGATGTTGAGACCCTTATTCTCCATCGCGCCGAAGTTGAAATCAGCAACTGCCACGATGTTGAACACGTCCAGATCATATTCGCGGCCATAGACCCGCTCGTCCCAGGCCATGCTGTTCTTGAGCGCCTGCATGGCGTGGGCGGTGCGGGGGAGATCGGCTTCCTTGACCCAGATGCCGAGTTGCACTTCGCGCCCGCTGGCCGTGACGAAGCGGTCGGCGTTGCAGGCGAGGTCGCCCGCGACCAGGGCGAAGAGGTAGCAGGGCTTGGGAAAGGGATCGTTCCAGCGCGCCCAATGGCGGCCGTCGGGCAAATCGCCCTGCTCGACCGGATCGCCGTTCGCCAGCAGCACGGGATAGAGCGCCTTGTCAGCGGCCAGCCGCACCGAATAGCGCGACAGGACATCCGGGCGGTCGGGGAAGAAGGTGATGCGGCGGAAACCCTCCGCCTCGCATTGGGTGCAGAGCAGGCCGCCGCTGGCGTAGAGGCCCATCAGCTTGCTGTTGCTCTGGGGGGAGATCTCCACGAATGACTTGACGAGGTGAGAGGCCCCGGAAAGCGGGATGGTTAGCGTGCCGCCGTCGAGCGACCATTGGTCGGGGGTGAGGAGCTGGCCGTCGACGTGGATTTCCAGCGGGAGCAGGCCGTCACCGTCGAGCTTGAGCGGGCGGTCATGGTCGCCGTTGCGGGTGACGGACAATGTCGCGTGCACTCGCGTGACGGCGGCGTCCAAGTCGAAATCGAGGGCGATATCGGGGACGAGCCAGTCGGGCGCGCGATAGTCTTCGCGGCGGACGATGTGGGGCGCGGCGGGGAAGGAGGGATGATCTGCCATGCGGGCAGGCTAGGCCGTCGGGGCGGAAAAGGCCAGTGGCCACCCTCCGGAAATGAGGGCGGCCGCTGGCCTTTTTCGTCTTTTAAGCCGTTAGATTCGTTCGCCCGACAGGCGTTGGCAGAGCATGTCGAGTTGATCCAGCGTCGAATAATGCAGCGTCAGGGCGCCACCCCCACCCTGGCCATAATCGATGGCGACCTTTACGCCCAATATGTCTGCGAGATGCTGTTCGAGAGCGGCGATGTCCGGGTCGTTTTCCCTGGGAGCGGCTTGCCTTCGGCTGGGGGCGTCGTCCCCTTTCCGGGTGCGGCGGACCAGTTGTTCGGTGTCGCGGACGGACAGGCCCCTGGCTTCGACCGTGCGGGCCAGATTCTCGCAGTCGGGCGCGCCGATCAGGGCGCGGGCGTGGCCCATGCTGAGCTTCCGTTCGATCACCTGCTGCTGCACCGGCCCGGGAAGGTCGAGCAGGCGCATGAGGTTGGCGACATGGCTGCGTGACTTGCCGACAAGGCGGCCGAGCGCTTCCTGGCTGTGGTGGAATTCGGCGATCAGCTTGCGATAGGCCTCCGCCTCTTCGATGGGGTTCAGGTCTTCGCGCTGGATATTTTCGATCAGCGCGATTTCCAGCGTTTCCGCTTCGTCGAAATCCCGCACGATGGCGGGAATGCGGTGAAGCTGGGCGCGCTGGGCGGCGCGCCAGCGGCGTTCGCCCGCGACGATCTGGAACCCGCCGCCATGGGGACGGACGATGATCGGCTGGATCACGCCGCGCTTGGCGATGCTGTCGGCCAGTTCCTGCAACGCGCCATCGTCGAAATGGCGGCGGGGTTGTTCCGGATGAGGCTGGATCAGAGCGACTTCGATGCTCTGGATCGTCTTAGTCGACGGCGGAGTGGCGGCGGTCGGCGTAACCGGCTCTTCCCGCGCCACATCGCCCAGCAGCGCCGACAGGCCCCGACCAAGCCCGTGGGGGCGCTTGGCCGACTTCATCATATTTTCGTTACTCAAGCAGCGACCTCCTGACGGGGCAGGCGCGCGATCAGTTCGCGGGCCAGACGCATATAGGCTTCCGACCCCGGACAGCGGAAATCGTAGATCAACGCCGGGACGCCATGGCTGGGCGCTTCCGACAGGCGCACATTGCGGGGAATGACGGTGGAGAAGACCAGATCGCCCAGGCAGGCGCGCACATCGTCGGCCACCTGATCGGTCAGGCGGTTGCGCCGGTCATACATGGTGAGCGCAACGCCCATGATCGAAAGGCCGGGATTGAAGCGGCCCCGAATGCGCTCGACCGTCTGGAGCAATTGCGACAGCCCCTCCAGCGCGAAAAATTCGCATTGCAGCGGCACCAGCAGCGATTGCGCGGCGACCATGGCGTTGATGGTCAGCAGGCCAAGCGAGGGCGGGCAATCGATCAGGCAGATGTCCCAGCGGCCCGGTTGTGCTTCGGACAGCACGCGTTCGAGGCGGTGGGTGCGTTCCTCATATTCGATCAGTTCGATTTCCGCGCCCGACAGATCCTGGGTGGCGGGGACGATATCGAGCTTCGGGACGCGGGTGGTGATGATCGCGTCTTCCAGCGCGCAATTGCCCATGAGCAGGTCATAGCTGGACTGTTCGCGGTCGGACTGGTTGACGCCGAGGCCGGTCGAGGCGTTGCCCTGCGGATCGAGATCGACCAGCAGGACGCGCAGTCCCGTGGCCGCCAGACCCGTGGCCAGATTGATGGCGGTGGTGGTTTTTCCGACGCCGCCCTTCTGATTGGCGATGGCAATGCGGATCATCCTAGGCCTTCCTCCTGACGGACCGGACCGCCTGTGCGACGATGATGGCGCTGTCCGCGTCAGTCGCACTGCGTTCCACGTGGAACGCACCTTGCCATGATCGACTCGCCTCCTCCAGTTCATTCTGCGCATTTCGTCCTTTTGGCAGCACCCAAATCGTCTTTTCGTCGGACAGATGCACTGCCGATTCCAGCAACTTGGGCAAAGGCGCATAGGCGCGGGCGCTGATGATCGCGGCACGGGCGGGGGGAACGGTCTCTACGCGACCGCCGAAGACGCTCGCGCCGGAGAGATGGAGTTCGGCGACAACCGCGTTCAGGAAGTCGATCCGCTTGCGGCGCGATTCGACCATCTGCACCGGGCGGTCCGTCAGGATCGCGACCACGATGCCGGGCAGGCCTGCGCCCGACCCCAAGTCGATCCACTGCCCCTCCCCTGCGTTCGCGGCCAGGGGAATGAGTTGCGCGGAATCGACTATGTGCCGCGCCCAGACATGGGGCCGGGTCGATTCCGCGATCAGATTTTGCCGGTCCATTTCCGCCAGAAGGATGGCGACATAGCGCTCCAGCCTGTTCCATGTTTCACGTGGAACATCGAATTGCTGCTCCAGCCATTGCCGCGCTTCATCTTCGGTCACGCGGCGCGCCGCCTGATATGAACCAGCACCGCCGCCAGTGCGGCCGGGGTGATGCCCCTGATGCGTCCCGCCGCCGCCAGCGTGTCGGGACGAGCCATGTTCAACCGTTCGATCATTTCGGTGGACAAGCCGCCGACCGAAGCGAAATCGAAATCGGGGGGAATGACGACCCGTTCGTTGCGCCGCATTTCTGCGATCTCCGCATCCTGTCGATCCAGATAGGGGGCGTAATGCGCGTCCTCCAGAATTTCGTCGCGGACATCTTGAGAGATTTGCGACAGGGCTGGCGCAAGGGTGAAAAGAAGCTCGCGGCCGACTTCGGGGAAGCGTGCCCATTCGAACAGCGAACGGCGCGCGCCATCCTGTCGTACCGCTGCACCCGCTCTGGCCATTTCCGTGGCGGATAGGGAGCGGTTCAGTTCCTCTTCCGCCCTCTCCCGCTCGGCATCCCGCGCCGCATAATGGGCGGCGCGTTCGGCGCTCAGGATTCCGTGGCGATGGCCGACCGGGGCCAGTCTGGTTCCCGCATTGTCGGCACGGAGCCGCAGCCGATATTCGGCGCGGGCGGTGAGCATGCGATAGGGCTCGGTCACGCCTTGCAGGACCAGATCGTCGATCATCACGCCGATATAGCTGCTGGCGCGATCAAGGATGAGCGGCTCTTCGCCCCGCGCATGGGCTGCGGCATTGACGCCCGCGACCAGGCCCTGGGCCGCCGCCTCCTCATAACCGGTGGTGCCGTTGATCTGGCCGGCGCAGAAGAGGCCGGGGATGGCCCGCACCTCCAATGTCGCGTCGAGCGCTCGCGGGTCGATATGGTCATATTCCACTGCATAGCCGGGGACGACGATCTCGGCCGCCTCCAGTCCTGCCATCGACCGGATCATCTCCCGTTGAACGTCGGCGGGCAGCGATGTGCTGATGCCGTTGGGATAGACGAGGTTGGTTTCCAGCCCCTCCGGCTCCAGGAAAATCTGGTGCCCGTCGCGGTCGCCGAAGCGGATCACCTTATCCTCGATGGACGGGCAATAGCGCGGGCCGCGTCCCTCTATCGCGCCGCTGAACAGGGGTGAGCGGCCCAGCCCCTCGCGGATGATAGCATGGGTCCAGTCATTGGTGCGGGTGATCGCGCAGCTTAGCTGGGGCAGGATGCGGGCGGGGGAGAGAGCGGACATGGTCCAGCTTCCCCCGTCGGAGGGCTGCTCCTCCAGCCGTGCCCAATCGATGGTGCGGCCGTCGATGCGCGGCGGGGTGCCGGTCTTGAGCCGCCCAATCGGCAGGTCGAGGGCGCGAAGCTGGACACCCAGCGTGGTGGCCGCCCGTTCGCCGGTGCGGCCACCGATGGTGGTTTCCTCGCCCCGGAAGAGCTTGCCCCCCAAGAAAGTACCGGTCGCCAGCACCACGGTCGGGGCGCTGAGCGTCCTTCCGTCGGCCAGGGCCAGTCCGGCGATTTTGTCTTGCGAGAGCAGCAGTTGCGCGGCCTCGCCCTCTATGATGTCCAGCCCGGTCTGGGCGTCCAGCAGGCGGTGAATTTCTGCGCGGTAGCGTTTGCGGTCGGCCTGTATGCGTGGCCCCTGCACCGCCGCGCCCTTGCTGCTGTTGAGCATGCGGTAGTGGATCGCGGCGGCATCGGCGGCGCGGCCGATCAATCCGTCCAGCGCGTCGACTTCCCGCACCAGATGGCCCTTGCCCAAGCCGCCGATGGCGGGGTTGCAGGACATGGCGCCGACGGTGGCCTTTTCGAAGGTCAGCAGCGCGACCGACGCGCCCTTGCGCGCCGCAGCGACTGCCGCCTCGCAGCCCGCATGGCCGCCGCCGACCACGATCACATCATAGCTTGTTCGCATGGGCGCCCCTTAACAGAAGTGGGACGCTCCGGTCAAAAGCGTTCCACGTGGAACAGCCCTATTTGCCGATGCAAAAACCGGAGAAAAGATGGTCGAGCATGTCTTCCGTGCTTGCCCGGCCCGTGAGTTGATCGATGGCGTTGCGGGCCTGGCGCAATAATTCCGCCACGATCAGCAGGTCGTCGCTCGCAGAAGCCGATGCCAGATGCGCGTGCAAAAGGCTTGCCGCATCGCGTTGCCGCCGGTGCAGGGCATAGTCGCCTTCGCCGGGAAGAAGGTGGGCCGCCCGGTCGAGCAGGAGGGCGATGAGTTCCGGCATCCCCTCCCCCGTGATGGCGGAAAGGCGCAGGCCGGGGCGGCTGTCCGTCCTTCGGTCGCATTGCGGGGCAAGCAGGATGGCGTCGGCGCGGGGCGTTTCGTCCGCCGGGCCCAGCCAGAGGATGATGTCGGCGGCATCCAGCGCCCCCCTCGCCCGCTCCATGCCGATCGCCTCGATGGCGTCGCCGGTCTCGTCGCGCAGGCCCGCCGTGTCGGTGAACAGGAACGCCACGCCGCCGAGCGCTGCGGGCGCCTCTATCCGGTCCCTGGTCGTCCCCGCGATGTCGGAGACGATGGCGGCTTCCCGCCCGACCAGCCGGTTGAGCAAAGTGGATTTGCCCGCATTGGGCGGGCCGGCCAGCACCACCCGGACGCCGTCGCGCAGCCGCTCCGCCGATGGGGCCGCCAGGATGGCTTCGACATCATGGGCCAGGGTCCGGATGCTTTGGCCGATGCGCGCCTCTATTCCTTCGTCGGGTACGTCATCCTCGTCGGAGAAATCCAGCGCGGCCTCGGTCATGGCGGACAGGTCGAGCAAGGTTTGGCGCCAGTCCTCCACCCGGCGGGAGAAATGGCCCTCCGCCATCAGCAGCGCGGCGCGGCGCTGTTGCTGGGTTTCGGCGGCGAGGAGGTCGGACAATCCCTCCACCGCGTTCAGATCCATGCGGCCATTGGCGAAGGCGCGGCGGGTGAATTCCCCTGCTTCGGCGCGGCGTAGGCCGGGGAGCGTGGACAAGGCCTCTTCTATGGCGGCGATCACTGCCCGCCCGCCATGGCAGTGCAATTCGGCCAGATCCTCGCCGGTCACTGTGGAGGGGCCGGGAAACCACAGGATCAGGGCACGATCCAGCAATGCGCCGTCTCGCGGATCGGTCAGGGAGGACAGGCGGGCGTGGCGGGGCTGCGGCAAAGCGCCCGCGAGCGCGATAAGGGCTGAACCCGCCGATGGACCGCTGATGCGGATCACGCCGATCCCGGCGGGCGGCGCGCCGCTCGACAGCGCGAAGATGCTATCCGTCACGGGGCTGGCTTTGCGAAAGGGTCAGCCGGAAGTCTTGTCGCCATTCTTGCCCGGCATTCCGGCAAGGCCGATGTCCATCATCTGCTTGAACAACCGCATGCCCGCATCGCCCATCGGAGAGAAGCTTTTGAACAGCGTCTCCATCTGCTCGACATTGGCGACGCCGTCGAAACTGTCGAGCATCGTCTTCACATATTTGTCGTGAATGGGGGTGACATCCGGCAGGCCAAGGAAAGCCCGCGCCTCCGCAGGAGTGCAGTCGACGTCCACGCTTACCTTCATATCTCGCTACCTTTTGCCGTGGGCTCCCTTTACAACGCCTCATGCCGCAACAAGTGCGGTCAACGCAAATTTTTTGACGGCAAGGACGGTTGCGCTTGGCCCGGCAAGCGTCATTATGCCGTCGACGAACCATATTCCCATAAGGACGGAAAGGATATTCCATGGCAGCATTCACATCCATCTCCACGCTGGAGGGCGACGCCCAGTTCGACGTCTATGTCGCCCGGCCGGAGGGAACGCCGAAGGCCGCCATCGTGGTGATCCAGGAAATCTTCGGCGTGAATGAGGGCATTCGCCGCAAATGCGACGATTGGGCGGCCAAGGGCTATCTGGCGGTGGCGCCCGACCTGTTCTGGCGGGAAAAGCCGCATGTCGAACTGGACGCGGACGTCCCTGAAGAGTTACAGGCCGCCTTCGGCCATATGCAGAAGTTCAACCAGGACCAGGGCATTCGCGATATCGAAGCCACGATCAAGATGGCCCGCGCCGAGTTGGGCGACGGCGGGAAGGTCGGTCTGGTCGGTTACTGCCTGGGCGGGCGGTTGGCCTTCATGTCGGCCTGCCGCACCGATGGGGACGCGTTCGTCGCTTATTATGGAGTCGGCATCGACGGGCTGCTGAACGAACAGCATGCCATCGGCAAGCCGGTGCTGCTGCATATTCCGACCGCTGACGGCTTCGTTCCGGCTGAGGTTCAGCAGAAGATGCATGAGGGGTTGAAGGACAACCGCCATGTCGTGCTGCATGACTATGAGGGGCTGGATCACGGCTTTGCCGCCGAGATGGGGGCGCGGCGCAACGAAGCGGCAGCGCAGTTGGCGGACGGCCGCACCGCCGATTTCTTCGCCGCGCATCTCTGATCAAGGGGGACGGCGGCAATGGCGCAGGCATGGCGGATGGTGGCGCGGGCCTATGGCGGGCCTGAGGTGATCGCGCGGGAGGATTTCGATCCGGGCCTGCCGGGCGAAGGCGAATTGCTGATCGCGCAGGATGCCGTCGGCCTCAACTTCATCGACACCTATTACCGTACCGGCCTTTATCCCGCGCCGCTGCCGACCCCGCTTGGGGCGGAAGGCGCGGGACATGTGGCCGCCGTCGGTCCCGGCGTGAGCGGCTTTGCCGTCGGCGACAAGGTGGGGTGCGCCGCCGGGCTGGGCGCCTATGCCACGCATCGCATCGTCCGGGCGGAGCAGGTGGTGAGAATTCCCGACAGCGTCAGCACACAGGATGCCGCCGCCATGATGCTGAAGGGCATGACCGCCTGCTATCTGGCGGAGGATATCGTCAGCCTGCAGGCCGGGCAGTTCGCGCTGGTTCACTCGGCGGCGGGCGGCGTCGGGTCGGCGCTGGTGCCGTGGCTGCGGGACAAGGGCGTGGTCGTGATCGCCCATTGCGGCTCGGCGGAAAAGGCGGCGCAGGTGGATGCGGACCATCGCCTGCATGGCCCGTTCGACAGCCTGGCCGCGACAGTGCGCGGGATTACCGGGGGCCGTGGCGTGGATGTCGTTTATGACGGGGTCGGCAAGGATAGCTGGAGCGCGTCTCTGGCCTCGCTCAAGCGGCGCGGGTTGATGGTCAGCTATGGCAACGCATCGGGTCCCGTGCCGCCGGTCAGCCTGCTCGACCTTAGCCGGGGCGGATCGCTTTACGTGACCCGCCCTACCCTGTTCGATTATGTCGCCACGCCGGAGGAACTGGCCTGGACCGCCGAAAGGCTGTTCGACCGCATGGCGCGGGGCGTGGTGAAGGCTGTGGTCGGACAGCGCTTCGCCTTGTCCGACGCGGCCGAGGCGCATTGGGCGCTGGAAGCGCGGCAGACCACGGGCAGCACGCTGCTGATACCCTGACAGCGTTCTCCGGCGCGAGCCGCGAAACATTCCAGAACGCTGGAAACAGGTTATTTTTATTTATATGTCGCACATAATGCTCGACCGCCCCGGCGGGCGGTGGCAAGGCGCGACTGATGCATGTCCTGGCGCCCTTGCTCGCTCCCTTCTGGTTCGCCCAGCTTTTCACCGGGGCCAAATCCTTCGTCGACAATCCACTGATCGGTTCGCCCCGGCTGAATGCGCTGGGCCTGCATGCCGGACGCGTGCGGATGGCGCAGGCGATGACGGCGCGGCGGCGCAAGGGGCTGGCCGCCGCCGTCGATCCGGTCCACCGCGCCACCTTCGACCGCGACGGC
This sequence comes from Sphingobium chlorophenolicum, assembly GCF_000722875.1. Lineage (GTDB taxonomy): Bacteria > Pseudomonadota > Alphaproteobacteria > Sphingomonadales > Sphingomonadaceae > Sphingobium > Sphingobium chlorophenolicum. The sequence continues at coordinate 48,869 of NZ_JFHR01000040.1, forward strand.
GTGGTCGAGATTCGCGACTTCCTGCCCGCTGCCGCCTTTCGGGATTTGCAGGAGCAGATTTTCGCCTATCGCGGTCCGGCGCGGGAAATGGTCCAGGGCGATACGATCACCCGGCGGCTGGCGTTGGACCCTGCCGCCCGTCGCGCCATCCCGGCGTTCGAGACTTTCCGCCGCGATCCGCGCTGGCAGGCGCTGGCCCGCTATGTCGCCGGTTTCGACATAGAGCCGCTGCTCTACCTCCAGTCGATCCTGCCGCAGCGGCATGACGCTCCGCCCGATCCCCAGCTCGCCTTCCATGCCGACACTTTTTATCCGGCGATGAAGGCATGGCTGTTTCTGGAGGATGTGCCGGTCGAAACCGGCCCCTTCGCCTATGTGAAGGGTTCCCACCGGCTGACGCCGCAGCGGCTGGCATGGGAAAAACAGCGCAGCCTGGCTGCGCGGGACGGCGATTGCCGCCTTTCGGCGCGTGGATCGCTGCGGATCGATGTGAGCGAACTGGAGGCGATGGACCTGCCCCAGCCCAGCGTCTTTTCGGTGCCCGCCAACACCTTGCTGATCGCCGACACGTTCGGCTTTCATGCCCGCAGTCCGGCCAGCGTCCCGGCCACCAGGGTGGAGATCTGGGCCTATGGCCGCCGCAACCCGTTCCGGCTGGCCAGGGGATGGGATATGTGGAGCCTGCCCGGCTTGGCCGAGGGTAGTGTGCGGGATGTTCTGCAAAATCCATTGAGGATTTGAGCGGCCATGGCAGGCTGGTGATGTTCAAAGTCGCCAACCCCAATGGAGCCCCACCATGACCAGGAATGAGAATAGACCATCGATAGCGGCCGTCAAAGATTTGATGGG
>NZ_JFHR01000041.1 GCF_000722875.1 Sphingobium chlorophenolicum
GGGTTAGGGGGGTGGGTGGCGAGCGTCAGCGAGCTTCCTGCCCTCTCCTTTTAGAGCGCCGCTTGCGCGGCGACCCACCCCCGGCCCCTCCCGTTTACGGGAGGGGGGAGACAAGAAAATGGTATCGCACTCCGGCCTTCTGACCGTCATGGAACGCGCCGCGCGCAAAGCCGGCTCCAAACTGCGCCGCGACTTTGGCGAGGTCGAACATCTCCAGGTGTCCCGCAAGGGGCCGGCGGATTTCGTGACCAAGGCCGATCAGCAGGCCGAAAAGACCCTGGTGGAAGAATTGCAGAAGGCGCGTCCCGACTGGGGTTTCCTGCTGGAGGAGGGCGGCGAGATCGCGGGCGATCCAAGCAAGCCGCGCTGGATCATCGATCCGCTCGACGGCACCACCAATTTCCTCCACGGCATCCCGCATTTCGCGATCTCCATCGCGGTCGAGGAACCGCTTTACGGCGGCAAGCGGGAGGTGACGACCGGCCTCATCTACCAGCCCGTCACCGACGAAAGCTATTGGGCGGAAAAGAGCCGGGGCGCATGGCGGCACGACCAGCGGCTGCGCGTGTCGGCGCGGCGCGATTTGGGCGATTGCCTGATCGCCACCGGCATCCCTTTCATGGGTCATGGCGATTTCGCGCAGTGGACGCGCATCTTCGGCGCGGTGGGGCCTTCGGTGGCGGGCATCCGCCGCTTCGGCGCGGCTTCGCTGGACCTCGCCCATGTCGCCTCCGGCCGCTATGACGGCTTCTGGGAAAGCGGTCTCCAGCCCTGGGACGTGGCGGCGGGGCTGCTCATGGTGCGGGAAGCGGGCGGTTTCGTGTCGGACTTCCGCGGCGGCGATCAGGCGATAGAACGCAAGGAAGTCATCGCGGGCAACGACGCCATCCACAGCAAATTACATAAGTTGGTGGCTGGAGCGCTGCGCTGAAGCCCGGCTTTGATTAGGATGATTCAGTCCCGGCCATTGTTGCGAATCATTCTCATGCCTCCGGGCCTTGCTTCGCATATGCACCGGGCTTAAAGCGCGCCTCATTAATCATTGACCCAGGGGATACCGTTGGTCGATCTAGCTGAATATCTGCCGATCCTGATATTTCTCGGGATCGCCCTGCTGCTGTCCAGTGCATTCGTGTTCCTGCCGATGCTGGTGGGCCGCCTGACCGGAGCGCATCAGCCGGACCCAGCCAAGCTCAGCGAATATGAATGCGGCTTCCCGGCCTTCGAGGAACCGCGCAGCCAGTTCGACGTGCGCTTCTACCTCGTCGCGATCCTGTTCATCATCTTCGATCTGGAAGCGGCGTTCCTCTTTCCCTGGGCTGTCAGCCTCGACCAGATCGGCTGGGCCGGCTGGGCGACGATGATGATCTTCATAGCGGAGCTTGTGCTTGGCCTCGTCTATGCGTGGAAGAAGGGAGCACTCGATTGGGAGTAGAACTTGAGCGGCCCGCGCCCGGCACCTTGCTGCCCGCCGGGACCCAGCCCGACCAGGATTTCTTCAACGCGCTGAACAGCGAAGTCAGCGACAAGGGCTTCCTCGTCACCTCGACCGAGGAACTGTTCCAGTGGGCGCGCACCGGCTCGCTCTGGTGGATGACCTTCGGCCTTGCCTGCTGCGCGGTGGAGATGATCCACGTCAACATGCCCCGTTACGACATGGAGCGTTTCGGCGCCGCGCCGCGCGCCTCCCCGCGCCAGTCGGACGTGATGATCGTGGCGGGAACGCTGTGCAACAAGATGGCTCCGGCGTTGCGCAAGGTTTACGACCAGATGTCCAATCCGAAATATGTGATTTCGATGGGAAGCTGCGCGAACGGCGGGGGCTATTATCACTACAGCTATTCGGTAGTGCGCGGCTGCGACCGGATCGTGCCGGTCGACATCTATGTGCCGGGTTGCCCGCCGACCGCCGAAGCCTTGCTCTATGGCGTGATGCAGTTGCAGCGGAAGATCCGCCGGATCGGGACAGTTGAGCGTTAATATGGGTCATTCTGCTCCTAGGATCGCGACCATCGACGGGATCGCGCAGGAAATCGCCGGGTTGCTGGGTTCGATGCTGGTCGAAACCGTCGACCATGCCGATGAACTGAGCTTCACCGTTGTTCGCGAAAAGCTGGCCGATGCCTTGGTCGCGCTGCACGACAAGGCGCAATATCAGCAGCTTATGGAAATTGCGGGCGTCGACTATCCTGAACGTCCCGAACGGTTCGAGGTCTGCTACCATCTGCTCAGCGTCACGCGGAACCACCGGATTCGCGTCAAGGTTTCGACCGACGAGGACAGGCCCGTTCCCACCGTCACGCACCTCTGGCCGGTCGCCGGCTGGCTGGAGCGCGAAGTGTTCGACATGTACGGCGTGATCTTCGAGGGCAACGCCGACCTGCGCCGCATCCTGACCGACTATGGTTTCAAGGGGCATCCGCAGCGCAAGGACTTTCCGCTGACCGGCTATGTCGAACTGCGCTATTCCGAGGAAGACAAGCGCGTCGTCTATGAGCCGGTGAGGCTGGCGCAGGACTTCCGCAGCTTCGACTTCATGAGCCCGTGGGAAGGCGCGCAATATGTGCTGCCGGGCGACGAGAAGGCGCCGCAAGCGCCCGGCGCGCCGAGCGCCGCGCCTGCTCCGCCGCCACCGCCAGCCGCGCCCAAGGGCGAGCCGAAGGCGGATACGCCCAAGACGACGGACAAGCCCGGCGTCAGCGGAGCAGGGGAGCCTGCCGACAGCGAGGCGAACAAAAAGTCTGAGGACAAGGCCTGATGTCCGACTATCTGGAAAAGCTGGACCATTTGACCGATGCGGCGGACCCGTCCTTCGGTGACACGGAAATCCAGAATTACACGATCAACTTCGGTCCGCAGCACCCGGCGGCGCACGGCGTGTTGCGTCTGGTCATGGAACTGGACGGCGAGATCGTCGAACGCTGCGACCCGCATGTCGGCCTGTTGCATCGCGGCACCGAAAAGCTGATCGAATATAAGACCTATTTGCAGGCGCTGCCCTATTTCGACCGGCTCGACTATTGTTCGCCGCTCGGCATGGAGCACAGCTATGTGCTGGCGATCGAGAAGCTGCTGAACCTGGAAGTGCCGCTGCGCGCGCAATATCTGCGCGTGTTCTTCGCGGAACTGACCCGCATCTGCAACCACATGCTGAACCTGGGTTCGCACGTCATGGACGTCGGCGCGATGACGCCGAACCTGTGGCTGTTCGAAATCCGCGAGGATTGCCTCAACTTCTTCGAGCGCGCTTCGGGCGCCCGCATGCACTCGGCCTGGTTCCGGCCGGGGGGCGTGCATCAGGACGTGCCGCTCAAGCTGCTGACCGACATTGCCGACTGGCTCGACACGCGCCTGCCGCGCCTGTTCGAGGATGCGATGAGCCTGGTCGTCGACAACCGCATCTTCAAGCAGCGCAATGTCGACATCGCTGTCGTCTCCAAGGAAGACGCGCTGAAATGGGGCTTCTCCGGCCCGATGATCCGTGGCTCCGGCATCCCCTGGGACATCCGCAAGGCGCAGCCCTATGACGTCTATGACCGGATGGAATTCGACGTTCCGGTCGGCACCAATTTCGACTGCTATGACCGTTTCATGGTCCGCGTCGAGGAAGTCCGCCAGTCGGCCCGCATCATGAAGCAGTGCTTGAGCGAAATGCCCGAAGGGCCGATCGCCAGCTTCGACCGCAAGGTTTCGCCGCCCAAGCGTGGCGAGATGAAGCGGTCGATGGAAGCGCTGATCCATCACTTCAAGCTTTATACCGAGGGCTTCCACGTGCCTGCGGGCGAAGTCTATGTCGCGACCGAAAGCCCCAAGGGCGAGTTCGGCGTCTATCTGGTCGCGGACGGCTCCAACAAGCCCTATCGCTGCAAGATCCGCCCGACGGCTTTCTCGCACCTTCAGGCGATGGACTTCATGATGAAGGGCCACATGCTGGCCGATACGACCGCTGTCCTGGGCGCCATGGACATCGTGTTTGGAGAATGTGACCGCTAATGGCTGACGCAGTTCATATCCCGGACGAGGCCGAAACCCGCGCGCGCTGGGGCGCGTTCGCCTGGACGGCCGAGAACGCCGAACAGGCGAAGAAGGTCATCGCCCGCTATCCCGCCGGTCGTCAGCAGTCGGCGGTGATGCCGTTGCTTGATCTGGCCCAGCGTCAGGTCGGGGCGGAAACGCAGACCAACGGCTGGCTGCCGGTGCCGGTGATGGAATATATCGCCGACCAGCTCGATATGCCGTACATGCGGGTTTACGAGGTCGCGACCTTCTACACCATGTACAATCTGGCGCCGGTCGGCCGCTATCATGTGCAGGTCTGCGGCACGACGCCCTGCATGTTGCGCGGTTCCGACGACGTGTTCTCGGCCTGCAAGAACAAGGGTCTGGTGAAGGGCGGCACGACGCCGGACGGCCTGTTCACGCTGACTGAGGTCGAGTGCCTCGGTGCCTGCGCCAACGCGCCGATGGTTCAGATCAACGACGATAATTTCGAAGACCTGACCTATGACAGCATGAGCGCGATCCTCGACGATCTCGCCGCTGGCAAAAGTCCTAAGATTGGGCCGCAGATCGAGCGTCAGACGAGCGCGCCGGAAGGTGGGCCGACCACGTTGAAAGAGATGGTCGGTGAGAATCATGATTATCGGGGGGAGTGGGCGTGATGGCCGCCAACATTCTCCGTTCGTCCAAAGTAGCCGCTGAGCTTGTCGAAGCGGCGTATCGAAGGACAGATGTTTCGCGTGACCCTTCGATACGGGTCTTCGACTTCGCTCAGCCCCTACTCAGGGCGAACGGGTTTGAGTTTGGAGTGGCCGCATGAGCGACGTCATCGCACCCCTTGCCGACAAGGATCGCATCTTCACCAACGTCTATGGCTTCCAGGATTGGGGCATCGACGCGGCGATGAAGCGCGGCGATTGGGACAATACCAAGAAGCTGATGGAAATCGGCCAGGACGAGATCATCGAGCGCATCAAGGCCAGCGGCCTGCGCGGTCGTGGCGGCGCCGGCTTCCCGACCGGCATGAAGTGGAGCTTCATGCCCAAGGAAAGCAAGGACGGCCGCCCGAGCTTCCTGGTCATCAACGCCGACGAATCCGAGCCGGGTTCGTGCAAGGACCGCGAAATCGTCCGCCACGATCCGCACAAGCTGATTGAAGGCGCGCTGATCGCCGGTTTCGCGATGCGGGCGCGCGCTGCCTACATCTATATTCGCGGCGAGTTTATCTATGAGGCGAAGATACTCTTCGCTGCCGTCGAGCAGGCCTATGAAAAGGGCTTTCTCGGCAAGAACGCCTGCGGTTCGGGCTATGATTTCGACGTCTTCGTCCATCGCGGCGCGGGCGCCTATATTTGCGGCGAGGAAACAGCGCAGATCGAAAGCATCGAGGGCAAGAAGGGCCAGCCGCGCCTGAAGCCGCCTTTCCCGGCGGGCGCGGGCCTCTACGGCTGCCCGACGACGGTGAACAATGTCGAATCCATCGCCGTGGGTCCGACGATCCTGCGCCGCGGGTCCGAATGGTTCTCCAGTTTCGGGCGGGAGAATAACAAGGGCACCAAGCTGTTCCAGATCAGCGGCCATGTGAACAAGCCCTGCGTCGTCGAGGAATCGATGGGCATCAGCTTCAAGGAACTGATCGACCGGCATTGCGGCGGCATTCGCGGCGGCTGGGACAATCTGCTGGCGGTGATCCCCGGCGGTTCCTCGGTCCCGCTGGTTCCCGCCGCGCAGATCATGGACGCGCCGATGGATTTTGATGGCCTGCGTGCGCTTGGCTCCGGCCTTGGCACCGCCGCCGTTATCGTCATGGACAAGTCGACCGACATCGTCCGCGCCATTTCGCGTCTCTCCTATTTCTACAAGCATGAGAGCTGCGGCCAGTGCACCCCCTGCCGCGAAGGCACCGGCTGGATGTGGCGGGTGATGGAGCGTCTGCGGTCGGGCGATGCCGACATCAGCGAAATCGACATGCTCCATCAGGTGACCAAGCAGGTCGAAGGCCACACCATCTGCGCGCTTGGCGACGCGGCGGCTTGGCCGATCCAGGGCCTGATCCGGCACTTCCGGCCGGAAATCGAGCGGCGGATCAACGAGAATAAGGGTAGCGCCCCCGTCATGGAGGCAGCGGAGTGAAGCTCGCGCGACCCATAATCGGCGCAGTTGTGGTTGGGTTGGCTCTGTGCGGGTCCAAGCCTGCGTTTGCGAAAGCGCAGTCATTAAAAGAAATCAATAAGATACGGTCTATCACAGTTCAGTTCGGCGATTGTGTGATGAAGCATAATGCCGCTCTTGGGCGGGCGGTCGTTTTGAGCAATTTGTCGAATGATGTCATTTTGCATAGCGCGTCGCGCCTGATCGATGGGAATTGCTTGAATCGCACGGACGCCGGTATGGGCGCTCAAATGACTTTCACCGGCGACCAATTCCGCTATGCGCTGGCGGGCGCATTGGTTCGCATGGATTATCCTGTGCGCCGCCATTTTGATTTTACGAGCGTTCCACCACTTGTCCATGCTATCCCAAAGCCGATTGATCCTTCCCTGAAAAAGGGAAGTCGCAAGGCCGCAAAGGCGGAGGAAGAATATGCGAAGGATCAAGCCTTTCTCTTTCTTTCCCGCTTTGGCGAATGTGTAGCCCGTCGCAATCCCGACCGGACACAGGGTTTATTGCTCGCGGACATCGGAACGGTGGAAGAAAGGGCCGCTTTCAACGAATTGTCGGCACCGTTGGGAGAATGTCTTGGCGATGGCCAGATGAGTTTCGGTCGGGAGATGTTGCGAGGATCGCTTGCCCTTAACTTCTACAGGCTTGCAGGCGCGCCGTTGGACGCGCGGGTAGTGACCCTGAAGGTGGATAACTAATGCCTAAAGTCAAAGTAGACGGCGTAGAACTGGAAGTCCCGGCCGGGGCGACGGTTCTTCAGGCCTGCGAACTGGCGGGGAAGGAAATCCCGCGTTTCTGCTATCATGAGCGGCTGTCCATCGCGGGCAATTGCCGCATGTGCCTGGTCGAGGTGAAGCCCGGACCGCCCAAGCCGCAGGCTTCGTGCGCGCTCCCGGCCAGCGAAGGTCAGGAAATCCGCACAGACAGCGAAATGGTCAAGAAGGCGCGGGAAGGGGTGATGGAGTTCCTCCTCATCAACCATCCGCTCGACTGCCCGATCTGCGATCAGGGTGGCGAATGTGATCTTCAGGATCAGTCGGTCGCCTATGGCAAGGGCAGCAGCCGCTTCGAAGAGAATAAACGAGCTGTCACCGAGAAATATATGGGGCCGATCGTCAAGACGGTCATGACCCGCTGCATCCAGTGCACCCGCTGCGTGCGCTTTGCGGAGGAAGTCGCAGGCGTGCCGGAAATCGGCGCTATCTATCGCGGCGAAAATATGCAGATCACCACCTATCTCGAACATGCCGCCAAGAGCGAGCTGTCGGGCAATGTGGTCGATCTTTGCCCGGTCGGCGCACTGACTTCCAAGCCTTATGCGTTCGAGGCGCGCCCCTGGGAGTTGAAGAAGACCCACGCCATCGACGTGATGGACGCGGTGGGCACCAACATTCGTCTCGACAGCCGGGGCCGTCAGGTGCTGCGCGCCGTGCCGCGCATCAATGACGACGTGAATGAGGAGTGGGCGAGCGACAAGACCCGGCACAATGTCGACGGTCTGGTGCGCAAGCGGCTCGACAAGCCCTATGTCCGTAAGGACGGCAAGCTGGTTCCGGCGACCTGGAATGAGGCTTTTGCCGCGATTGCCGACGTGAAGCATGGCGGTTCGGTCGCAGCGCTGGCGGGCGATTTGCTCGATTGCGAGACGATGTTCGCGGGCAAGGTGCTGGTCGAGAAACTCGGCGGTTCGCTGCTTGAAGGGCGTCAGACCGGCCTTGCCTATGACGTGTCGAGCCTGAGCGCGGTGAACTTCAACACCACACTGCCCGGGATTGAGACCGCTGATGTGATCCTGCTGGTCGGCACCAATCTGCGCTGGGAAGCGCCGCTGGTGAACACCCGCATCCGCAAGGCGATCAAGAAGGGCGCGAAGGTCTTTGGCCTCGGCCCGCAGGTCGACCTGACCTACAAGGTCGAGTGGCTGGGTAATGATGCATCGCTGCTTGCCAAGCTGCCGGAAGCGGTGGTGGAAGCGTTCGGCAAGGCGGCGCGTCCGGCGATGATCGTCGGCGGCGGCGTGCTGGCCAAGGATGGCGCGCATGGCGATACGCTGGCGCTGGTCGAGACGCTGGGCCTGATCAAGGACGGCTGGAACGGCTATAACGTTCTGCACTTCGCGGCGGCGCGCATGGGCGGGCTGATGCTCGGCTATGCGACCGACGGCGGCGTTAAGGCGGTCGCGGCTGCCAAGCCGAAGCTGCTCTTCTCGCTGGGCGCGGACGAAGCCGACTATTCGGCTTTCCCGGACAGCTTCAAGGTCTATGTCGGCCACCATGGCGACAAGGGCGCGCATGCGGCGGACGTGATCCTGCCGGGCGCAAGCTATGCCGAAAAGGCGGGCACCTACGTTAATCTGGAAGGCCGGGTGCAGCGCGGCGAAAAGGCCGTGTTCGCGCCGGGCGATGCCCGCGAGGACTGGTCGATCCTGCGTGCCCTGTCCGAAGTGTTGGGGGCGACGCTGCCGTTCGACAGCTTCGAGCAGCTTCGTGCCGAAATGGCCAGGGCGGTTCCGGCGCTGGGCGTAGAGGGGCTGGCCGATTATGGCTGGTCAGTCCCGTCGCTGCCGACCGGCGCGACCGGTGAATTCGGTTCGCCGATCAAGGATTTCTACCTGACCAACGCCATCTGCCGCGCCAGCCCGACGATGCAGCAATGCTCGGCGGAACTGATCCATGGTCAGACCTATGCGGAGGCCGCAGAGTGACCGCTTTCTTCCAGAATCTCGGTCTGCCTTTCGAGGGCGCCTGGCTGCTGTCGACGATCATCGGCATATTGGTGATCGCCCTGCCGCTGATGCTGGCGGTGGCGATGATCATTTATGCCGACCGCAAGATCTGGGCGGCGATGGCGCTGCGTCGCGGTCCGAACGTCGTCGGTCCCTTCGGCCTGCTCCAGTCCTTCGCGGACGGCGCCAAGGTGTTCCTGCAAGAAACCATCATCCCTTCAGCGGCCAACCGGACGCTGTTCCTGATCGCGCCGATCATCACCTTCACGGTGGCGCTGATCGCCTGGGCGGTGATCCCGTTCCAGGTCGGCGTTGTGGTCGCCAACATCAATGTCGGCCTGCTCTACATCCTCGCCATCTCGTCGCTCGGCGTCTATGGCGTGGTGCTGTCGGGCTGGGCGTCCAACTCCAAATATCCCTTCTATTCCGCGATCCGCGCCAGCGCGCAGATGATCAGCTATGAAGTCTCGATCGGCTTCATCCTGGTTTGTGTCGTGCTCTGGGCCGGCAGCTTCAACCTGACCGCCATCGTGGAGAGCCAGCGGGGCTATTATGGTTTCCTGAACGGCAACGGCTTCAATCCGTTGCTCTTTCCGATGGCGATCATGTTCCTGATATCGGCCATGGCGGAAACCGGCCGCGCGCCCTTCGACCTTACGGAAGCGGAATCGGAACTGGTCGCGGGTTACCAGACCGAATATTCGTCCATGGCCTTCGCCCTGTTTTGGCTTGGCGAATATGCGAACGTGATCCTGATGTGCGGCCTGAACGCCATTCTGTTCTGGGGCGGATATCTGCCGCCGTTCGATTGGGCGCCGCTTTATCTGGTGCCAGGCATCATCTGGTTCCTTGCCAAGATCCTCTTCTTCTTCTTCGTCTTCTCCTGGGTGAAGGCGACGGTGCCCCGTTACCGTTACGACCAACTGATGCGGCTGGGCTGGAAGATATTCCTGCCGACCTCGCTCTTCTTCGTCTTCCTGGTTTCGGGCTTCCTCATGCTGACGCGCTATGGAGGCGCACAATGAGCCTCGGTTACTACGTCAAGAGCTTCACCCTCTGGGAGTTTGTGAAGGCGCACGCCCTGACCTTGAAATATTTCTTCAAGCCCAAGGCGACCATCAACTATCCCTATGAGAAGAACCCGATTTCGCCGCGATTCCGGGGTGAGCATGCGCTGCGCCGCTATCCCAACGGGGAAGAGCGCTGCATCGCGTGCAAGCTGTGCGAGGCGATCTGCCCGGCGCAGGCGATCACCATCGAGGCGCAGCCGCGCGAGGACGGCAGCCGTCGCACCACGCGCTACGACATCGACATGACCAAGTGCATCTATTGCGGCTTCTGTCAGGAAGCCTGCCCGGTGGACGCGGTCGTCGAGGGGCCGAATTTCGAGTTCTCGACCGAAACCCGCGAGGAGCTGATCTACGACAAGGCCAAGCTCCTCGAAAATGGCGACAAGTGGGAGCGGGCGATTGCCGCGAACCTTGCCGCCGATGCACCCTATCGTTAAGCCGCCGGCGTCAAAGGGAATATGATCCTGTGATTCACGTCCTCGCCTTCTACCTGTTCGCCATTTTGGTGGTGAGCAGCGGCGCGCTCACGATATTGTCGCGCAATCCGGTCCATTCGGTCCTCTGGCTGATCATGGCCTTCTTCAACGCGGCGGGCCTGATGGTCCTGCTGGGCGCAGAATTCATCGCGATGCTGCTCGTCATCGTCTATGTCGGTGCGGTCGCCGTGCTGTTCCTGTTCGTGGTCATGATGCTCGACATCGACTTTGCCGAACTACGCGCCGGTTTCGTCAATTATCTGCCGTTCGGGCTGCTGATCGCTTTCGTGCTGCTGGCTGAGATTGTCCTGGGCATCGGCCTGTGGAGCGCCGGTCCCATCGAACTGGCGCAGCGCGCCGCGCCGGTGAACCCGGAGCTTTCCAACATCCAGGCGATCGGCGGGCTGCTCTACACCCGCTACATCTTCCTGTTCGAAGCGGCGGGCATCGTCCTGCTGGTGGCGATGATCGGCGCGATCGTGCTGACCCATCGCGCTCGCGGCGGCGTCCGTGGCCAGAATGTCGCGAAGCAGAACCGCCGCCGTCCGCAGGATGCCGTGCACAACGTCAATCAGCCCGTAGGGCAGGGGGTGGAGCTGTGATCGGCCGCACTACCCCACCTCCGTTCGGTTCGAGCAAAGTCGAGAACCGCATGCGCAACCGCTTCTCGACTTCGCTCGAAGCGAACGGAAAGAGGGAGATCAAGGCATGATCGGCCTTCAGCATTATATGGTCGTCAGCGCGATCCTCTTCGTGATGGGCGTGCTGGGCATCTTCATCAACCGCAAGAACGTCATCATCATCCTGATGGCGATCGAACTGATCCTGCTCAGCGTGAACATCAACCTCGTCGCCTTCAGCGCCTTCCTCGGCGATCTGGTGGGCCAGGTGTTCAGCATGTTCGTGCTGACCGTCGCGGCGGGTGAGGCGGCCATCGGCCTTGCCATCCTCGTCATTTACTTCCGTGGTCGCGGCACCATCGCCGTCGACGATGTCAACCGGATGAAGGGCTGAAGCTCGATGATCCAGCTTATCGTCCTTCTCCCGTTGCTAGCTGCTGCCATCGCGGGCCTCGGCAACAAGGCCCTTGGCAAGCTGCCCGCAAAGATCGTCACCACCGGCGCGCTGTTCGCATCCTGCGCGATGAGCTGGCCGATTTTCATCAGCTTCCTGACCGGTCACGCCGAACCCTATGTGGCGCCGGTCTTCACCTGGATCCAGTCGGGTAGCTTCGACGCCCAATGGGCGCTGCGGGTCGACACGATGACCGCCGTCATGCTGGTGGTCATCACCAGCGTGTCCAGCCTCGTTCACCTCTATAGCTGGGGCTATATGGAGGAGGAGCCGGATCAGCCGCGCTTCTTCGCCTATCTGTCGCTCTTCACCTTCGCGATGCTGATGCTCGTGACGGCGAACAACCTGCTCCAGATGTTCTTCGGCTGGGAAGGCGTCGGTCTGGCATCCTATCTGCTGATCGGTTTCTGGTTCCGCAAACCCTCCGCCAATGCCGCCGCGATCAAGGCGTTCGTCGTCAACCGCGTCGGCGACCTTGGCTTCATGATGGGCATTTTCGGCACATATCTGGTGTTCAACACCATCTCGATCCCGGAAATCCTGGCCGCCGCGCCTTCCATGGCGGGTTCGACCATCGGGTTCCTGGGTCACCGGTTCGACACCATGACCGTGCTTTGCCTGCTGCTGTTCGTCGGCGCGATGGGCAAGTCGGCGCAGCTTGGCCTCCACACCTGGCTACCGGATGCGATGGAAGGTCCGACCCCGGTGTCGGCGCTGATCCACGCGGCGACCATGGTGACCGCGGGCGTGTTCATGGTGTGCCGCCTGTCTCCGATGTTCGAGGTCAGTCCGACGGCGCTGCACTTCGTCACCATCATCGGTGCCGCCACCTGCCTGTTCGCGGCGACCGTCGGTACGGTGCAGACCGATATCAAGCGCGTTATCGCCTATTCGACCTGCTCGCAGCTTGGTTACATGTTCTTTGCGGCGGGCGTCGGCGCTTATGGCGCGGCGATGTTCCACCTCTTCACCCACGCCTTCTTCAAGGCGCTGCTGTTCCTGGGCGCGGGTTCGGTCATCCATGCGATGCACCATGAACAGGACATGCGTTACTATGGCGCGCTGCGGAAGGAGATTCCGATCACCTTCTGGACGATGACGCTGGGCACGCTGGCGATCACCGGCGTCGGCCTTCCGCTCGTCGGCGTTGGTTTTGCCGGTTTCTATTCGAAGGACGGCATTCTCGAAGCGGCTTATGCTTCGGGCGGTGCGGGCGTCGGCGCCTATCTGGTGGGCGTGTTCGCGGCATTGCTCACCAGCTTCTATTCATGGCGTCTCGTGTTCCTGACCTTCTTCGGCAAGCCGCGCTGGGCCGCGTCGGAGCATATTCAGCACGCCGTCCACGGCCATCATGAATCGCCGGAGGAAGAAACCGTTCATGACGGCCATGGCCATGACGCGCACGCGCATGCCCATGCCCATGACGATCATGGTCATGGTCATGAGCAGACCGGCACGGCTGGCTATCACCCGCATGAAAGCCCCTGGGTCATGCTGCTACCGCTCGTGGTGTTGAGCCTGGGCGCGGTGTTCGCGGGCTTCGCCTTCCATGATCAGTTCATCGGTCCGGAGGGCGGCATCGAATTCTGGAAGGGCGCGCTCGCGTTCGACAGCCATCTGATGCACGCCGCGCATGAAGTGCCGACCTGGGTCAAGTTCGGCCCGTTCACGGTGATGCTGACCGGTCTGGTGATCGCCTGGCTGGCCTATCTCAAGTTCACCGACTGGCCGCAGCGCTTCGTCGCGACCTTCGGCGCGCTGTATCAGTTCTTGCTCAACAAATGGTATTTCGACGAACTGTACAATTTCCTCTTCGTCAAGCCTGCCTTCGCCATCGGCCGCTTCTTCTGGAAGTTCGGTGACGTGGGCTTCATCGACCGCTTTGGGCCCAATGGCCTCGCCGCGCTGGTCGTGCAGGGCAACAAAGTCACCCGTCGGCTTCAGTCCGGCTACCTCTATACCTACGCGCTGGTGATGCTGATCGGCCTCGCCGCGGCCGCAACCTGGGCGATGACACGATAATGGACGGCTTCCCCATCCTTTCCCTGATGATGGCAGTGCCGATGGCGGGGGCCATCGCCTGTCTGTTCGCAGGCGCCAACCAGGCCCGCTGGATCGCGCTGCTGGCAACGCTGGCCGATTTGGCGCTGGGCGTCATCCTCTGGATGAACTTCGACCAGTCGGGGGGCGCCGCTCAGTGGCAGTTCCAGGAATATGCGCCGATCTTCGGTCGCTTCGCCTGGGCGCTCGGCATAGACGGCATCGCGCTGCTGCTGATCGCGCTGACCGTTTTCCTGATGCCGATCTGCATCGGCGCAAGCTGGCTTGCGATCGAAAAGCGCGTGCAGGAATATATGGCGGCCTTCCTGTTCATGGAGGTGCTGATGATCGGCGTCTTCACGGCGCAGGATCTCTACCTTTTCTACATCATGTTCGAAGCCGGCCTGATCCCGATGTACCTGATCATCGGCATCTGGGGCGGCGCGGATCGCATCTACGCTTCGTATAAATTCTTCCTCTACACGCTGCTCGGCTCGGTCCTGATGCTGATCGCGATGATGTGGATGGTGCATGAAGCGGGCACGACCGACATTCCGACGCTGATGGCGTATAATTTCGATCCGCATATCCAGACCTGGCTGTGGCTGGCCTTCTTCGCCAGCTTCGCGGTGAAGATGCCGATGTGGCCGGTCCACACCTGGCTTCCCGACGCGCACGTCCAGGCGCCGACCGCCGGTTCGGTCATCCTGGCGGGCGTGCTGCTGAAGATGGGCGGTTACGGCTTCATCCGCTTCTCGCTGCCGATGTTCCCGGAAGCGTCCGCGCAGCTTGCGCCGCTGGTCTGGGGCCTGTCGATGGTCGCGGTGGTCTATACCAGCCTCGTCGCGCTGGTGCAGTCGGACATGAAGAAGCTGATCGCCTATTCGTCGGTCGCGCATATGGCCATCGTCACCATCGGCCTGTTCGCCTTCAATCAGGCGGGCCTGGAAGGCGCGATGATGGTGATGCTGGGCCATGGTCTGGTGTCGGGCGCGCTGTTCCTGTGTGTCGGCGTCATCTACGACCGCCTGCATACGCGGGAGATCAACCGCTATGGCGGCCTTAGCATCAACATGCCGAGATATGCGGTTCTGTTCATGCTGTTCACCATGGCGTCGGTGGGCCTACCGGGCACCAGCAATTTCGTCGGTGAATTCCTGTCGCTGATGGGCATCTATCAGGCGTCGAGCTGGGTTGCGCTGGTCGCCACCACGGGCATCATCCTGGGCGCGGCCTATATGCTCTATCTCTATCGCCGAATCTGTTATGGCGAGCAGAAGAATGCGGACGCGGCGGCCATGCCCGACCTGTCGATGCGTGAACTCTGGCTGTTGGCGCCCATCGCCGCGGCTGTGCTGTGGATGGGCGTCTATCCGGAGAGCTTCCTGGCGCCGATGCGTCCGGATATCCGCGCTCTGGAAGCCCGCCTTGCCCCTGCCGCTCCGGCTGGAGATTCCCGGATCAAACTGGGCGCGCCCAAGCCTGTCGAGGACGCCCATCATGAAGAAGCAACTGCAACATCTCATGAAGAAGCGTCGGGGGAGGCGCACTGATGATTGATTCCGCTTCCCTTCTGGCGGTCCTGCCGGAACTGATACTGACGGCCGGTGGCCTGATCCTGATGCTGATCGCGGCCTATGGCGGCGATGCCACGGCGCGCATCGTCAACTGGCTGGCGGTGCTGACGCTGGCGGCGGCCGGTCTGGCGCTGTCCTGTTCGCTCGCCCATGGTCCCGACGCCTTCGACGGGCTGGTCCGGGCCGACGCCTTCTCCGTTTTCGCCAAGGCGCTGATCTATGGCGCGGCGGCGGCGGCGATCCTGCTGGCTCCCCGTTATTTCTCGGTCGGCGGCGTACCGCGTCCGGAATATCCGGTGCTGATCCTCTTCTCATCCATCGGCATGGGCATGATGGTGTCGGCGGGCGATCTGCTGACCCTCTATGTCGGGCTCGAAATGCAGTCCCTCGCAGCCTATGTGCTGGCAAGCTTCATGCGCCAGGACGAGCGGTCGTCGGAAGCGGGCCTCAAATATTTCGTCCTGGGTTCGCTGGCGAGCGGCATCCTGCTCTACGGTTCGGCCCTGCTCTATGGCTTCACTGGCAGCACCGGTTTTGACGGCATCGCGGTCGCGCTGAGCGAAGGCGTGTCGAAGGGCGAGTTGTTCGGCCTGGTCTTCGTGCTGGCGGGCCTTGCGTTCAAGATCAGCGCCGTGCCGTTCCACATGTGGACGCCCGACGTCTATGAAGGCGCGCCGACCCCGGTCACCACCTTCTTCGCCAGCGCGCCCAAGGTGGCGGCCATCGGCCTCACCGTCCGCGTGGCGATAGAGGCGCTCGGCCCGGCAGGTCTGCAATGGCAGCAGGTGGTGATTTTCGTCGCACTGGCTTCGATCCTCTTCGGCGCGGTCGCGGCGATCGGCCAGACCAACATCAAGCGCCTGATGGCCTATTCGTCGATCAACAATGTCGGCTTCGCGCTGATCGGCCTGGCCACCGGCACGCCAGCGGGCGCGGCGGCGACGATGAGCTACATGGCCATCTATGTCGTCATGACCATCGGCGGCTTTGCCTGCATCCTCCAGATGCGCGATGCGGAGGGCCGTCCGGTCGAAACCATCGCCAGCCTTGCGGGTCTGTCGCGTTCGCGCAAGGGTCTGGCCGCGGCTCTGGCGATCTTCATGTTCTCCATGGCGGGCATTCCGCCGCTCTTCGGCTTCTGGGCGAAGTTCCTGGTGTTCGATGCGGCGGTCGCGGCGGGCCTGACGGCGCTGGCGGCCTTCGGCATCGCCATGTCGGTGATCGGCGCATTCTATTATCTGAAGATCATCAAGACGATCTATTTCGACGAACCGGCCGCGCCCTATGAAGCGCGCGGCGGGGCTGTCGAGAATGTCATCCTGACGGCGTGCGCGGCGGTGATCGTCTTCGGTTATTTCCTCAATCCGCTGCTCGACAGGGCGAGCGCGGCGGCAGCGGCGTCGCTGTTCTGACCGATCTTCGCTTCGTAGAGGAGACTGGCTCCACCAACGCCGACATGCTGGCCTTGGTGGAGCAGGGCGTTTCGGAGGGATGCTGGCTGCGTGCAGGGCGCCAGACCGGCGGGCGCGGGCGCATGGGGCGCGATTGGGAAAGCCCCGACGGCAATCTTTACTGCTCGACCGTGATCCGCCTGCGGGACGGAGATCCGCTGCCCCATACGCTGGCGCTGGTCGCCGCCAATGCCGTGCATGCGCTGGTGGCGCCGCTTTGCGCGGGGCAGGCGCGGATCAAATGGCCCAACGACATATTGGTCGACGGTGCGAAGATCGCCGGAATCCTGCTGGAGCGGGCGGGTGACGCCATCGTCGCGGGCATCGGCATCAATGTGACCGGACATCCGACGGGACTGGACCGTCCGGTGACGAGCCTTTTCGCGCAAGGATCGACGGAATCAGACGCCGCGGCACTGCAAGTCCGCTTGGCGCAATTATTCGCCCATTGGCTGGCGATCTGGCGGGCGCAGGGGCTGGAACCGGTGCGGACACACTGGTTGCTCAACGCCCATCCGACCGGCACGCCGATGCGCGTGGTGCAGCCCGACGGCGAAACGGTGGAGGGCAGCTTCGATACGCTGGACCGCCACGGAATGCTGATCCTCCGCTTGGCGAATGGGCAGAGCCGTGCCATTCATGCCGGCGATATCTTTCTCATCTGAGGGACGGGCCATGCTTCTCGCGATCGACGCGGGCAATACCAATGTGGTTTTCGCGCTGCTGGAGGGACGGGAGATCCGCGCCCGCTGGCGGATCGCCACCGACCCCCGGCGCACCGCGGACGAATATGCGGTGTGGCTGAACCAGCTTCTGATGCTGGAGGGCTATAAGATCGCCGATGTCGAGGCGGTGATCATTGCCACGGTCGTGCCCCGCGCCCTGCACAATCTTCAGGTGCTGGCCGATAAATATTTCAAGACGACCGCCCTTGTCGCAGGGCAGGCGCCGGTGGAATGGGGCATCGAACTGGACGTGGCCGAACCGGCCTCGGTCGGTGCGGACCGGGTTGTAAACGCCATCGCCGCCCACCATCTTTATCCCGAAGACCTGATCGTCATCGATTTCGGGACGGCAACGACCTTCGACGTGATCGATTATCATGGCGCCTACAAGGGCGGCATCATCGCGCCGGGCATCAACCTGTCGCTCGATGCGCTGGTGGCCGCCGCCGCGAAGCTGCCGAAGATCGCGATCGCGCCGCCGGAGAACCGGTCGGTTATCGGTCGGACCACGGAGGCGCAGATGCATATCGGCGTCTTCTGGGGCTATGTGGCGATGATGGAGGGGCTGGTCGCCCGCATGCGCGCGGAAATCGGCCGTCCCGCCAAGGTGATTGCGACAGGGGGCCTGGCGGTCCTCTTCGACGACAATAGCGATATTTTCGATGCGATCGCGCCCGATCTCACGATCCTGGGCCTCGCATCATTATATGAACGGAGTTTGAAAACAGAATGATACCCGGAAATGAGCTGATTTTCCTGGCCCTTGGCGGGTCGGGGGAAATCGGCATGAACGTCAATCTCTACGGTTGCCAGGGCAAATGGGTGATGGTCGATCTGGGCCTGACCTTTGCCGATCCCGCCTATCCCGGCGTGGACCTGATATTGCCGGACCTCGCCTTTATCGAAGAGCGCAAGGACGACCTTCTCGGCATCGTGCTGACCCATGGGCATGAGGATCATATCGGCGCCATTCCCTATCTCGCCGCCGACCTGGGCGTGCCCCTCTACGCCACGCCCTTCACGGCGGGCCTGATCCGGCTCAAGCTGGAGGAGGAAGGGCTTAGCAAAGAGGTGGAACTCAACGTCATCGACAATGAGGGCAGCTTCGCGCTGGGTCCGTTCGGCTTCCGCTACGTGCCGCTCGCCCACTCCATTCCCGAAGGCAATGCGGTGCTGATCGACACGCCTTATGGGAAGATATTCCATACCGGCGACTGGAAGCTGGACGAAACGCCCCTGCTGGGCCAGCCCTCTACCCCGGAGGAACTGACCGCGATCGGCGATGAGGGCGTGCTGGCACTGGTGTGCGACAGCACCAATGTCTTCAATCCCGAAGCCAGCGGCTCCGAAGGCGATGTCCGCGAAGGGCTGATGGAGACGATCAAGGGCGCGAAGGGACGGGTGCTGGTCACGACCTTCGCCTCCAACGCGGCGCGCCTGCAAACATTGGGAGAGGTCGCCAACGCCGTGGGGCGCAAGCTTTGCGTGGCGGGGCGGTCGCTCGACCGGATCATCTCGACCGCGCGGACGGCGGGTTACCTCAAGGATTTCCCACCGACCGTCGATTGGGACGATGCCATGGCGCTGCCCCATAATGAGGTGATGATCATCGCCACGGGCGGGCAGGGTGAGGCGCGGGCCGCCCTGTCCCGCATCGCCTTCGACAGCCATCCGATCAAGCTGGACGAGGGCGATCTGGTCGTCTTCTCCTCCAAGCAGATACCGGGCAATGAGATCGCCATCGGGCGCATCCAGAATGCGCTGGCGGCCAAGGGCGTGCTGATGGTGACGGATCGCCAGGCGGAGGTGCACGTCTCCGGCCATCCGGGGCGGCCCGAATTGCAGGCCATGTATCGCTGGGTGCGGCCGCAGATATTGCTGCCCGTCCATGGCGAGCGGCGGCACATGGCCGAACAGGCGCGGCTGGGCCTGGCGAGCGGAGTGCCCTCCGCCGTGGTGCAGTCCAATGGCGACCTGTTGCGTCTGGCCCCGAACGGGCCGCAGATCATCGGTCAGGAAGCGACCGGACGGCTGGTGCTGGACGGCGACGTCATCCTGCCGTCGGACGGATCGACCATGAACGAGCGGCGCAAGGTCGCCCTGCACGGGCAGATCAGCGTCGCCGTGGCGATGGACGGCAAGGGTCGGGTGATCGGCACGCCGGCCCTGCGCACCCAGGGCGTGCCGGTGGAAGAGGACAAGGCCGCCTTCCTGGAGGAAGCGGCGGAGGAAGCCGCCAGCGCGGTCGCCAAGGGTTCGCGGGATGAAGAAGCCCTGCGCGAGCGGGTGCGGCTTGCGGTGCGGCGCACGGCCACGCGCTGGACTGGCAAGAAGCCGGTGGTGGACGTGCTGCTCATTCAGGCCTAAGTCCGACGCCATGAACTGGTATGCGATCTTCGCCATCTATGTGCTGTTCTGGGTGATCAGCGCGTTTATCGTCCTGCCCTTCGGCATTCGCACGCCCGATGAAACGGGCGAGGCGCTGCTGAAGGGGCAGGCGGACAGCGCCCCCAGCAATTTCCGGCCCGGCACGGTCGCCGTCCGGGCGACCATCCTGTCGGCGGTGGCGTTCGGCCTTTATTACGCCAATTATGTCGAAGGCTGGATCACGCTGGAGCGGTGGACGCATATCGGCTGAGCATTTCGCCGAAGCGCTGATTCAGCCTGGAGCGATTACCATCATGTGCATCCGCGCCCGCACGCGAAAGCCCAGCCTTTCGTAGAGCGCCACCGTCGCTTCATGCGCGGCATAGGCGTGGAGGAAGGGGGTCTCGCCCCGTTCCAGCATGGCGCTGGCGACGATTCGCATCAATTGTTTCGCATGGCCCCGGCCGCGATGGTCGGGATGGGTGCAGACGCCGCTGACTTCGGCGAAACCGGGCATGCGCATCCGCTCACCCGCCATGGCGATCAGCTTGCCGCCCTCCCTGATGCCGATGAAGCGGCCGAGTCGATGGGTGAGGGGCAGGAACGGTCCCGGCTTCGTCAGGAGGGCCAGGGCGCGCATCTCCTCCGCATCCGCATCGGTCAGGAGGATATGGTCGACTGGCGCCGATTCCCCCAAAATCTCTTCCGCCACCATCTGCGCCAGCACGGCTTCGCGCACCAGGCGCGTGCCGGGCGGCGGCGCGGGGGCGTCAGGCTCCACGATCCATGCCTCGCCCCCCTCCGGCACGAGCGCGGCCAGCGCGCCTTGCGCCGCCGGGCCGTCATCCGCCGCGGCGGCGAAGGGGCCGTAGCGCGGATCGATGCGCAACGCCTCCCCATCTCCCTGCACCAGCGGCTTCCAGCCGCCATGAAGGGCGTTCCAGACCGGTCGATGCAAGGGATGATGGGGCACGATGGCCCTATTTTTCGGCTAAGTTGCGGAGAAAGCAAGCCCATCCCGTCCTTGCCCCGCGCCCCGGCGGCAAAAATCGCTCGATCGCGTAACAATCGGCATTTCAGGCGCGTCTTGGCGGGTGCGATTTACCAAATGGAAATCATGTTTCGGCAATGGTGGCGATGACGTGTCACGCCCTGAACGAAACTTGATCGCATTCTTGCGCGGGCGCATGGCGCCGGAGACTCAGCAAAGCGCTGAAGTGCAGGCGAATCTCGTCAAATCGCTCTATGCTTCCCCGGCATCGCTGATGATCGGCGCGGTCGCGGGCGGGGCGCTGGGCCTCGTCATCGCCTGGCATGCGCATATCGCCGCCATCACCGTCATCGCCGTCCTGATCGGGCTGGTCGGGCTCAGCCGATCGATCTCCGCCGTCTATTTCCAGCGGCAGCTTGCCCATGAAGGGGGCGGAACCCAGCCTATCTGGGGGCTGGCCTACGAACTGGGCGCGTGGTGCTATGCGGCGCTGCTGGGGATATTGTCGTTCGCGACCCTTTTGCTGTCCCACGACGCGAAGCTGCATGTGCTGGCCGTGTGTCTGGTGGCTTCCTATTCCGGCGGCATTTCCGGCCGCAATGCGGGGCGCGTCCAGGTCGCGATCGGCCAGACATGCCTGTCCTTGCTGCCGACCTCGCTGGGCCTCGTCCTTGCGGGCGGGTTGGGCTATACGGTGCTGGGCATCCTCTGCTTCCTGATGATCTTCGCCATGGCGGACATCACGAAGACGACGCACCGCATCGTGCTGGAGGCGTTGCAGGGCAAATATGAAAAATCCCAACTCGCCATCAAGTTCGAACGGCTCGCCCGGTTCGACAGCCTGACCGGCGTGGAGAACCGCATGGCGATGCAGATGCGGCTGCGCGAACTGTTCGACGGGCGACGATCCGACCGGGATGCGATGGCGGTGTTCTGGATGGACCTGGACCGGTTCAAGGAAATCAACGATTCCCTGGGACATATGATCGGCGACCAGCTTCTGTGCAGGGTCGCCGAAAGGCTTTCCCATGCGCTGGACGGGCGGGGCCATGTCGCGCGCTTCGGCGGGGACGAATTCGTCCTGATTTGCCCCGGCGCCGACCGTCCGGCGGCCGAACAGATTGCGGGCGACGTGATGGCCGAATTCGCCCATGATTTCGAGGTCGGCGGCTATCAACTGGGCGTCACCGCCTCTATGGGCATCGCCGTCGCGCCGGAGGATGGGCAGGACAGCGATGAACTGCTCCAACATGCCGACATGGCCCTTTATCAGGCGAAACATGCCGGGCGGAACCGCCATGCCCAGTTCGCCTGGTCGATGAAGGAGCGGCAGAACCGCACCTACGACCTGGAAATGGGCTTGCGCTGCGCCATGGCCAATGGCGAGCTGATGCTGCACTATCAGCCGATCTTCGACACGGAAACGGGTCGGATCGCGATCTGCGAGGCGCTGATGCGCTGGGATCACCCGACGCTTGGCCGCATTTCCCCGGCGGAGTTCATCCCGATCGCCGAAAGCTGTTCGATGATCGAGCCGATGACCGCCTGGGCGCTGGAGCGCGCCTGCCAGGATGCGATGGAATGGGATGAGAATGTCCGCGTCGCCGTCAATATCTCTCCGGTGCTGATCAAGAGCGACGGCCTGCCCCGCGCCGTGATTTCGGCATTGATGCAGTCGGGGCTGAAGGCGCGCCGGCTGGAACTGGAAGTGACCGAATCGATCTTTCTGGAGGATAGCGGCCGGACCAACCTGATCCTGTCCGACCTTCAGCGCATCGGTCTGCGGCTGGCGCTGGACGATTTTGGGACGGGCTATTCCTCGCTCGGCTATTTGCGCGACTATGCCTTTGACACGATCAAGGTCGACCAGAGCTTCATGCGCGGGGTGGAGGGCAATTCACGCCATCGCGCCATCGCCCAGTCGGTCGCCTATCTGGCCCATGCGCTGGACGTAGAGACGGTGGCGGAAGGCATAGAGACCGAAGATCAGTTGCGCTGCGCCCGTGAGATGGGCTTCACCAACGTTCAGGGCTTCATATTGAGCCGCCCGGTGCCCGCCGCCCAGGTGCTGGAGATGATGCGGCGCATGGACGACGCCAGCGGCGCCGTGGCCATGCCCCAGGACCGCCGCCGCGCCTGATCCTATCGGTGCAGGCGGGTCTGGGCGGAGGCCAGGCGGCGCATCATCCGCACATCCTTCAGGTCGAGCTTGAGCGCGGTTTCCGCCCAGTTTTCGACGATGTCCTTCAATTCCTCATATTCCAGCGGATCGACCCGCCGCCCTGCCTGGAACACGCCGACATGGCCCGCATGGTGGGGCGTGCTGGCCGCGATATAGTCGCGCACCGCCTGTTCGCCCTCGCCATCCTCCACCAGCGTGTGGACGATGCCCATGTCGTACATTTCCTGCGCGCTGTAGACCTTGCCGGACAGGATCATCCGCTCCGCCAGCAAACGCCCCAGCCTGCGCGCCAGAATGGAATAGGCCCCCATGCCGGGGAACAGGCCGAAAAGCATTTCGGGCAGGCCGAAACGGGCGCTGCGCTCCGCGATCACGACGTCGAAACAGAGCAGCGCTTCGAATCCGCCGCCCAGCGCGTCGCCCTGCGCCAGCGCGATGGAAACCACCGGCAGGTCGCCGTTGCGCCAGGTGCGATGCACCACGTCGATGCAGGCGTGGCCGTAATCGACCAGGCCGGGCAGGTCGCCGCGCTCGATGCAGCCCGCGAACAGTTCCAGGTCGCCGCCCAGGTTGAACACGCCGGGAAAGCGCGAACCGGCCACCATATATTTGACCGGCAGCTTGCCCGCGTCGAACAGCCGCTTGGTCTCCACATACCAGTATCGGACGTCGCGCAGCATCGCCGGGCTGAAATTGGGCCGATTCGCAGGCGTCATGAACGCCCACAATGTGGCCGACGCCGCGTCCCAGCCAACGTCGATCTGGCCCAGGTCGAACATGGTCGACGTGCCGATTTCCTGCGCTGAAACCATGCTTTCCGTAACGGAAGCCAAAGTCGCGTCCTCCTCCGCCGGAAGATGGGCGGGCGTCAGGTCGTCCATATGTTCGCGCGCGGAATTAAATCGCCCGGAATCAATCATCTGAGCCCCCAAACTGCAACTGTTCATGAGGAAAACAGCGTTGCATCCCTTATGCAACCGCGCCGAAGAGTCTTGCTCCCAAATTAACCATTTTTATTAGCTACTGTTGCTTTCATGCCGCCCAAAACAGGGTTATCGAAGGGTAAATGTTGCTGAAACGCAACAAACCGCTCTTTTGAAAACCCGTCGCAAATGCGGCGCAGGCCTTTGTTAACCTTTATTAATTACGATGGCGTCCATGAACGCGCCACGGAAAGATATGCAGCTTGTGACCCTGCTGCTGCACGACATGCAAGGCCAGGCCTGGCGGCTCAGCCTGTCTGCGGATTGCCTTCCCTTCATCGGCAATTACCGCCGGGTGGAAGGCTTCAACATCGACGCCGTCGTGGCGCTCGACGGGCTGCGCAAGAAGGGCTGAAGCGCGCCTTTGCGGCCTTGTCTGGTGGGCCTTTCGACCCTACAGCGCGCAGCGTGACCCATCCCCGTTTTTCCTTTTCGATCGCCGCGACCGACGGCAGGGCCCGTACCGGCGTCATCCAAATGCGCCGCGGCGACATCCGCACGCCCGCCTTCATGCCGGTGGGCACCGCCGCCACGGTCAAGGCGATGCGCCCGGCCGAGGTGCGCGCGGCCGGTGCCGACATCATCCTGGGCAACACCTATCATCTGATGCTGCGTCCCGGCGCGGAACGCATGGCGCGGCTGGGCGGTCTGCACGGCTTCATGGGTTGGGACCGACCGATCCTGACCGACAGCGGCGGCTATCAGGTGATGAGCCTGAGCGCGCTGACGAAGATGAGCGAGGAGGGCGTCGCCTTTTCCAGCCATATCGACGGGTCGAAGCATATGCTGACCCCGGAACGGTCGATGGAGATCCAGCGGCTGCTGGACAGCGACATCGTCATGGCGTTCGACGAATGCACCAAGAATGGCTGCACCCATGACGAAGCGGCTCGGTCCATGGAGCGCTCCATGCGCTGGGCGAAGCGTTCCCGCGACGGCTTCGACGCAGGCGGGGAGCATGCGGATCGGGCAGCCCTGTTCGGCATCCAGCAGGGTTCGTTGAATGAGGGTCTGCGGCGCATTTCTGCGGAAAAGCTGATCGAGATCGGCTTCGACGGCTATGCCGTGGGCGGGCTGGCGGTGGGCGAGGGGCAGGAGGCGATGTTCGCCACGCTCGATTTCGCGCCGGACATGCTGCCTTCGGACAAGCCGCGTTATCTGATGGGCGTGGGCAAGCCCGACGACATTGTCGGCGCGGTGGAGCGGGGGATCGACATGTTCGATTGCGTCCTGCCGACGCGCAGCGGGCGCAACGGGCAGGCCTTTACCTGGGCCGGGCCGCTCAACATCCGCAACGCGCGCTTTGCGGAGGATATGGGGCCGCTCGACCCGCGCTGCGGCTGTCCGGTATGCTCGACTTGGAGCCGCGCCTATCTGCACCATCTGGTGAAGGCGGGCGAAATGCTGGGCGCCATGCTGATGACCCAGCACAACATCCATTTCTATCAGGCGCTGATGCAGGAAATGCGCGACAGCATCGCGGAGGGGCGTTTCGCGCATTTCGCGACGGATTTCCGGCGAGATTATCAGCGCGCCTGAGAGCGGCTTAACCTAATCCTCCCCATCGATAGATGGGGAGGGGGACCAGCAGAAGGCTGGTGGAGGGGAAATGCGCAGGTCGCGCCTTACCCCATAGGCCGCTATTCCAGCACCGTGATCGCTATCGCATAATCCCCAGTCTCCGGATCATGCTCCAGCGGCGAGCGCAACTGGCGCGACAGGCCCGTCAGCACGCGCCCATAGCGCTCCTCCAGCCGGGCGGTCATGTCCGCCGACCCGCGCAGCGCGGGGGAAAGGATGTGAAGCACCGCCCGGTTCGTCTGGCCCGGCTCCAACTGCACGGCGATGCGCATCGCCGTGCGCGGGTTGGACAACATCGCAAGCTCCACCAGTTCCGTCAGCAGGAAGGCGATCGGCACCGCCACATCCTGGCTGATGTGCAGATTGTCGCTGTCGATCTGAATGCCGAAGCGGCGCGCTTCGGCGGGGGCGGAACTGCGCAGGCTGGCCGACAGTTCGCTGACCAGCGATCGCACGCCGACGCCGCGATGCTCCTCCAGCTCCGCATAATGGTTGCGGTGCACGACGGACAGCGCGTCGACCCGCCGCTGGATCGTCGCATAGGCCTCCACCGCTTCGGCGTCATGGGCGGATCGCGCATGCAGGTTGATCAGGCTGGCGATGATCTGAAGGTTGTTCTTGACCCGATGATGCACTTCCCGCGTCAGTTTGCGCTGGGTTTCCAGCCCGTCCGCCATCTCCGCCTCATGGGTGGCGACATCCTCGCTGATTTCGCGGAACGTGTCGCCCAGCGCGACGATCTCCTGCGCGGGGGTGCGGATGCGGCGCATCGGCTCCAGCACCTCGCCCGGCTGATAGGCGGCCACCGACCGGCGCAGCACCACCAGCGGCCGGATCAGCAGGCGGTTGACGACGAACCAGCCTATCGCCGCCGCCGCGAACCACATGACCAGCGGCAGGAAGAGCGAGAGCATGCGCGCCACCGTCGCCGGGGGATCGCGCAGCGTCATCGTCAGCAGGATGTTGGGCGGGTCCAGCCGGGCCGAAAGCGTGGTGCCGCGCCCGCTTGAAAGGCCCGCCGGTTGCGTCACGATCATGCTGTGGCTGCCGTCGCGCAGCGTGATCTGGCGGTTCTGCAACGTGCCCGCCGGGTTTGTGATCGCCTCCAGATAGGCGCGCGAATAATAAGCGACCGCGACGACCGCGCCGTTGCCGCTTCGCGCCCGGCTGACCAGATAGGGCGACGTGGGCAGCAATTGCGCGGGCGCGCCGGTGAAATGGGCCGACGGCGGCAGGCCTGCAGGTTCCGGTAGGGTCGAACCGCACAGCAGCCGCCCCGTCCGGTCGTAGATATAATGGCGGCCCCCGCCGCGATCATGGGACGCCAGGAATTTCGTCAGGCGCGCGCACAAGGCCCGGTCCGGGCCGGATGTTGCGAAACTGTCCGCCGTCAGCAGCAGCGCCGTGCGGTCGAACGCCAGGTCGGAGGATAATTTGCGGGCGCTTTGCGTGACCGCGACGCGCAGCAGGGCTTCCTTTTCCAAATCGGCCGTGCGGATCGCCTGGAGCGATGCGACCAGCGCGATCAGGCCCAGCGGCAGCAGCGCCAGCGTCAGGATAAGGAACATCTTGACGCCGGTGGAATGGGAAACGGCGTTCAACCTGCGCAGGACGGGGCCAGCGGCTGGAATAAGCGCGCCCTCGGTCGGGGATGGTGCGGGGTTCGTGTCCATTTAGCTGATGTCGAACATCAAGCGCTGTTTTTCCCCGAAAGGCAATCAGCGGATTTTCCAAGAAGCGCCATGTCCTCTCCGCTCCATCCTCCCGGCGATGCCTGTCCGGCCGTTTCCCGGCCCGGTCGATCGGGGAGAGTTCAGTCCAGCTTGCTGAGGAGGTCGAGCATTTCGGCGGGAATATCCTCCTCCACCGCGCGTTGATAGACGGACCGCAGGGCATTGGCGACCTGGCCGTCGTCCTTCGCCGCGGAACCGCGTTTCTTGCGGGCGGCCCCGCCCTTCACGCCAGAACCCGGAGTGCTGGTGCCGACATCTTTCCTGTCCCCTCCCGTCACATCCCGTTCCGTCGTTGAAGCAACCAAAACACGCCCCTCTGCAGCCATTAATGTCATGCCAGCCTGCTCTTTTCGCGGCTTTCCCCTATGACGTCAATTGAACGTCCGGGGAATTAGATCAGAAAATCCCAAAGATTGTCGAAAAAACCGAACGGCAGTGAAACAAATTCCCCGGTTGTTGGTTCCCTTCGCGAAGCATTTTTTGCCTCGACCCGCCGATGAACGGCGATGGCACCGAAAGGGGGAACGGGAAAGGGGAAGGGGGCTTGCCACATCGGCCTCGTCCATTCATCCTCCCGATCCAACGAATGTTTCGAAATAAAGCTGCCCGATGGGCTGGGAGAATTTTTACAGATGTCGCTTGGTCAGCAACTGCACCCTCATCTTCCTTTCCTACGCCGTTATGCGCGCGCGCTGACAGGCAGCCAGACGCATGGCGACGCCTATGTCCGCGCCACGTTGGAGGCTATCGTGGCCGCGCCGGACGAATTTCCGGCGGCCGTCGACCCGCGCCTTGGCCTCTACAAGACCTTCCATGCGATCTGGTCCTCCTCCCATTTGGAGGACGCGCCCGTGCTCACCGGCGCCGACGGGCAGGAGGCCATCGCCCAGGCGCGTCTCGCCCGGCTGACGCCGCTGCCGCGCCAGGCGCTGCTGCTCACGGCGCTGGAGGGTTTCACGGTCGAGGATGTCGGCTATCTGATCGACCTGGACGGCGACGATGTGGAGGCGCTGGTCAGGGAAGCGCTGACCGAGATCGAGGCGCAGACCCGCGCCAAGGTGCTGATCATCGAAGATGAGCCGATCATCGCCATGGACATCGAAACCATCGTCCGCGACCTGGGGCATGAGGTGACCGCGATCGCCGTCACCCGTGAGGATGCGGTGCGGGAGGCGATGGCCGAACGGCCCGGTCTGGTGCTGGCGGACATCCAGCTTGCCGACGATTCCAGCGGCATCGACGCGGTGAAGGATATTCTTGCCGAATATTCGGTGCCGGTGATCTTCATTACCGCCTTCCCGGAACGTCTGCTGACGGGCGAGCGGCCGGAACCCACCTTCCTCATCACCAAGCCGTTCCAGCGCTCCACGGTGAAGGCGGCCATTTCCCAGGCGCTGTTCTTCGACGAGGCGACGGCCCCGGCCTGATCGTTGCGGCGGGCTTTCTGGAATGAGGCAGAAAAAAGGGGAACCCCGGTCCGCGACTCGCGTTATTGATGCGTAACGATCGGGAGAGACCTTCATGGCCGAGCAGGAGCAGCATATCGCGACCGAAAAAGCCCGCGCAGGCTCTACGCCGCATATCGTTCGCTATGTCCTGGCCATTTCGCTGACGCTCGCGATCATCGTGATGGCCGTGATATTGCTGGGTTATTGAAGTCGGTCGTTGAGAAGAAGAATATTGGGATGCGGACGCATATATGGCTTTGACGACTTCCGTTCATGCAGCGAGGGCGACAGCCGGTGAGGGGGTTGTTTCCATGAGTGACGGCGCAAGTCCGGATGTGGAGCGCGAAGCCCTTTCGGACGCGGATTTCAAGCGTGAACTGGCCGCCGTGATCCCGCACCTGCGCGCCTTCGGCCGGTCGCTGTCGGGCAATCGCGACGTGGCGGACGATCTGGTGCAGGAAACGCTGCTGAAGGCCTGGGCCGCGCGCAGCCGTTTCCAGGCGGGCACCAACATGCGGGCATGGACCTTCATCATCCTGCGCAATCATTATCTGTCGCAGATGCGCCGCTCGCGTTTCCGGGGCGATTGGGACGATCTGGCGGCCGACCGGCTGCTCGCCGCGCCCGCCGGGCAGGACAAGCATGTCGAACTGTCCGACATGCAGCGCGCCCTGCTGCAATTGCCGCAGCCGCAGCGGGAGGCGCTGATCCTGGTCGGCGCGGGCGGCTTTGCCTATGAGGAGGCGGCCGACATCTGCGGTGTCGCCGTCGGCACCATCAAGAGCCGCGTAGCGCGCGGCCGCGCCGCCCTGGAACAGATATTGGAAAATGGCGACCTGCCGTCCCGCCGCAGCCAGGAAACCAGCGAAGCGGCGATCCTGGACGAGATCATGGACGATGTCGACCGCCTGAGCCGGGGGCGCGAAGCCAGGGAAGGCAGTGAAGATAGCGACTCCGACCCGGAGTAATCTGTGCTACACTCCGCTTCTCTCTGGATTTCAGGATCGGGAGAAGCAGCATGGACGAAGGGCGCAAGGACGAGTCCCATGAACCGGCTTCCGTACCGGGCCGGTCGCGCGGCAGCTTGATCATCTTCCTTCTGGTCGCCATGGCTCTGGTGCTGGCGATCGGCTTTTTCTACATGACGAAGGATCGGGACGACCGCCCGGCCGACGCCGTGATGCAGGCGGTCGAGGCTCCCGACAGCGCCGCCCATGTGGTTGGCGATGCGGCGATGAACGCGGCGGACGCGGTCCGCGATCATTGACGGGAAAGGATGTTGCGCGGTCCGCCCCGTGCCTTGACCCGCCCGTCCCCTGATCCGCCGTGAAGCCCCGGCGGCCTGTTCAGAAAATCTTTGCGATTGTCGTGCATCGTGCCTGTCGGTGTCGGATTTCCTTACAGCGCCTGTAAGGCGATCCGGCGACGATCCGCCCGCCGGGCGCAGCGGGAAACGCGCGACGAATGATAAGATTGTTCAAACATTATGTGCCGCATGCGGTGTTGCTGCTGGGCCTGCTGGATTTCCTGCTGCTGATCGGCGCGGCCGAAGGCGGCTGGATATTGCGCGCCCACCAGATCGGCATGGCCGTCGATCCCGCCGCGACCCGCCTGGCGCCGCTGCTCAGTTTCGGCATCGCGATCCAGACGGCGATGATCGCCGTCGGCGTCTACGGTCCGGAATCGCTGCAATCCATCCGCTACGCGCTGGCGCGGCTGCTGGTCGCGATCTCGCTGGGCGTGCTGTTCCTGTCGGTCATGCATTTCCTGCTGCCCGACATCACGCTCTGGCGCTCCAACTCGCTCTACGCCATGGGTCTGGCCATCGCCTTGCTGCTGGCGATCCGCCTGCTTTTGGGGTCGATGCTGGGCGGCGAGGCGTTCAAGCGGCGGCTGGTCGTCCTGGGCGCGGGCAATCGCGCCGACCGCATTCGGGAGATCGAGCAGCGCAGGGGTTCGGGCTTCCTGGTCGTCGGCTATATCGCGATGAACGACGGCGCGCAGGTGATCCCGGAAGCGATCAACCGCAACGCCATCTACAATCTGGCCGATTTCGTGGTCCGCCTGGCCGCGAGCGAGGTGGTGCTGGCGCTGGAGGAGCGGCGCAACGCGCTGCCGCTGGGCGACCTGCTGCGCATCAAGACGACCGGCGTCCATGTGAACGAAATCTCCACCTTCCTGGAGCGGGAAACCGGCCGCGTCGACCTGGACAGCGTGAATCCAAGCTGGCTGATCTTCTCCGACGGCTTTTCGGCGGGCCGCCGCCTGTCCAGCATCGCCAAGCGGCTGTTCGACATCGTCGCCAGTTCGATCCTGCTGCTGCTGACCGGCCCGGTCATCCTGCTGGCCGCTATATTGGTGAAGCTCGACAGCAAGGGCCCCGCCTTCTACCGCCAGCAGCGCGTCGGCCTTTACGGCGAGGAATTCTGGATCGTGAAGCTGCGCACCATGCGACAGGACGCGGAACTGACCGGCCAGGCGGTCTGGGCGGAAAAGGACGATCCGCGCATCACGCGCCTGGGATACTGGCTGCGCAAGCTGCGCATCGACGAACTGCCGCAGACCTGGACGGTGCTGAAGGGGGAGATGAGCTTCGTCGGCCCGCGCCCCGAACGCCGCCAGTTCGTCGAGGATCTGGAACAGCATCTGCGCTATTATGCCGAACGGCATATGGTGAAGCCGGGCATCACCGGCTGGGCGCAGATCAACTATCCCTATGGCGCGTCGATAGAGGATGCCCGCAACAAGCTGGAATATGATCTTTATTACGCCAAGAACTACACGCCCTTCCTGGATCTGCTGATCCTGATCCAGACGTTGCGCGTCATCCTCTGGCCGGAGGGGGCGCGGTGAGCGCTCTGCTGCAATTCGTCGGCGATTGGGGCCATGCGCTGGCCGCCATATTGTTCGCGGCATTGGGCATCTTCGTCCTGCGCCGCCGGGAAGAGCCCGAACATAGCCTGCTGGCCGCCGCGTTGCTGCTGACCTCCTGCTGGTCGCTCTACGTCTCCTTCGGCGGGGTGGAAAAGCCGCTGACTGGCATTGGCGAGAATATCCGCAACGCTGCCTGGCTGCTGCTGCTGTTCGCCATGCTGCGGCGGAACGGGCCGGGGCGGGGGGAATCGCTGGTGGCGATCGGGTCGGTCTATGCCGCGGTGGCGGGCATCATCCTGCTCCAGACCTTCACCGACCTCATCTGGCGGCAATTGTCTCCGCTCAGCGACCTGCACCGCGCGCTTCTCCATGTCTCGCTGGTGCTGCACATGATGACCGCCATCGGCAGCCTGATGCTGGTCCATCACCTCTATATCGGCTGGCCGCCGCAGAATCGGGAGCGGGTGGCGCTGCTGCTCGGCGCGCTGGCGGCGATGTGGACCTATGACTTCACCCTCTATGCCATAGCCGCCGTCACGACGGATCGCGCCCATGAACTTTATGCCCTGCGCGGACCGATGATGGCGCTGCTCGCCCCGGTGATCGCTGCGGGGATGCGCAACGACATCGCCGCGCGGGTGCAATTGTCGCGCGCGCTGACCGTCCGGTCGCTCTCGCTGGCGGCCCTGGCGCTCTATGTCGTGGTGCTGGCCGCGACGGCGGTGGTGGTGGAACTGGTCGCCGGTCCCTATGCGCGGGTGGTCGAGATAGGCGGCGTCTTCTTCATGGCGGTGAGCGCGCTGGTGGTCCTGCCCTCCCGCCGCCTGCGCGCCTTCTGGAAGGTGCAGGTGGCCAAGCATTTCTTCCAGCATCGCTATGATTATCGCACCGAATGGATGCGCTTCGGCGATACGATAGGCCGCCCCGGCGACAATGCGCTTCCCCTGGGGGAGCGCGTGGCGAAGGCGGTGGCCGACATCACCGATTCCCCCGCCGCCGTGCTGATGCTGCGGGCGGACGACGGCGCGCTGGCGTTCGAGACGCATTGGAACTGGCCGGGCGAGATGCCCGATGGCGCGGTCGTTCCCGCGCCGCTCGCCGCGCTCATCGAACAGAGCGGCTGGATCATCGACATAGACCGGCCGCCCGGCGGCGCGGGAGAAGTCAGCGCGCCCGGCTGGATGACGGTCGACCGCCGCGCCTGGGCGCTGGTGCCGCTGATCCATTTCGGGCGGCTGATCGGCGCGATCCTGCTTGCTCGCCCGCCCATCGACCGGCGGCTCGACTGGGAGGATTTCGACATGCTGCGCGCCGCCGGACGGCAGGCGGCCAGCTATCTGCGCGAGGCGCAGGGGCAGCAGGCGCTGGACGACGCCCAGCGTTTCGAAGAGTTCAACCGCCGCTTCGCCTTCATCATTCATGACGTGAAGAATCTGGTGAGCCAGCTTTCGTTGCTCGCCCGCAATGCGGAGCGGCATGCCGACAATCCGGACTTCCGCGCCGACATGGTGCTGACGCTGAAGGAATCGGTGGGCAAGATGAACGACATGCTGGCCCGCCTTTCGCAGCATAATAAGGGCAGGGCGGAAGAGCCGCGCCCCATGGCGCTGCGCGACGTGGCGGAGCAGGTCGCGCG
The DNA here is from genome assembly GCF_000722875.1 of Sphingobium chlorophenolicum. Lineage (GTDB taxonomy): Bacteria > Pseudomonadota > Alphaproteobacteria > Sphingomonadales > Sphingomonadaceae > Sphingobium > Sphingobium chlorophenolicum. Next base: position 33,096 of record NZ_JFHR01000041.1, read on the forward strand.
TTCCCGCTCGCGCCAGCATGCGATCATCGTCGCGGGCGACGCGCCGCAGGTGCTGGCCGACCCGGCGCGGGTCGAGCAGATCGTCATCCACCTGCTCCAGAACGCCATCGACGCCAGCGCGCCGGACGATGTCGTGGAATTGCGGCTGTCCGACGACGGGCACGACGCTTTGCTGGACGTGATCGACCAGGGCCGCGGCATGACCGCCGAATTCATCCGCCGCGAATTGTTCAAGCCCTTTTCGTCCAGCAAGGTGGGGGGCTTCGGCATCGGCGCGTTCGAGGCGCGGGCGCTGGCCCAGGCGATGGGCGGCCGGATCGATGTGGAAAGCAAGCCCGGCGTGGGAAGCCGGTTCACGTTGCGCCTGCCTTTGGCGCTGGGGGATTTTAGGGGGAAGGCCGCCTGATGAGCGACATGCGACCGAAATTGCTGATCGTGGAGGACGATCCGGGCCTTCAGCGGCAGTTGCGCTGGGCCTATGAGGAATATCAGCTCTTCATCGCGGGCGACCGCGAGGAGGCGATCGAGATGCTGCGCGAGCAGGCGCCCGATGTTGTGACGCTGGACCTGGGCCTGCCGCCCGATCCCGACGGCACCAGCGAAGGCTTCGCCACGCTGGAGGAGATATTGCGCATCAAGCCGGATACGAAGGTCATCGTCGCGTCCGGCCATGGGGCGCGGGAAAGCGCGCTCCACGCCATTTCCGGCGGTGCCTATGATTTCTACCAGAAGCCGGTCGACATCGACGAACTGGGGCTGATCGTCCGCCGCGCCTTCCATGTCCATGCGCTGGAACGGGAAAATGCCCGCCTGGCCGAAACCGCGCCGGAAGGGGGGCGGGTGCTGGGACGGTTGATCACCGCCGCGCCGGAGATGATGAAGGTCGCCCGCACCATAGAGCGGGTGGCGGCGGCGGACGTCTCCGTCCTGCTGTTGGGCGCCAGCGGCACCGGCAAGGAATTGCTGGCGCAGGGCCTGCATGACGCCAGCCCGCGCCGGGAAGGGGCCTTCGTCGCGATCAACTGCGCGGCGATTCCGGAAACGCTGCTGGAGGCGGAACTGTTCGGGCATGAGAAGGGCGCCTTCACCGGCGCGGTCAAGACCACGCCCGGCAAGATCGAACTGGCGCAGGGCGGCACATTGTTCCTGGATGAAGTGGGCGACATCCCGCTGACCCTGCAGGTGAAGCTGCTGCGTTTCCTGCAGGAGCGGGTAATCGAACGGATCGGCGGGCGTCAGCCCATCGCGGTCGACACGCGGATCGTCTGCGCCACGCACCAGAATCTGGAGGAAATGATCGCGGCGGGCACGTTCCGGGAGGATCTCTATTACCGGCTGGCGGAGATTGTGGTGCGCATTCCCGCGCTTCGGGAGAGGCCGGGCGATCCGGCGCTGCTGGCGCGGCATTTCCTGCACCGCTTCGCCAAGGACATGAACCCGCAGGTGAAGGGCCTTGCGCCGGACGCGCTGGCGGCGCTGGACGTCTGGACCTGGCCCGGCAATGTGCGGGAACTGGAGAACCGCATGAAACGCGCCGTCATCATGGCGGACGGGAAACATGTCACCGCCGCCGATCTCGACCTGGATGGGGATCGCGCCGAAGGGGGCGACGTGGTGAACCTGAAAGCGGCGCGGGAAATGGCCGACCGCCGCGCCATTCGTCGGGCGATAGCGCGCACGGACGGCAATATATCAGGCGCGGCGAAGATGCTGGGGATCAGCCGTCCGACGCTTTACGACCTGCTGAAACAATATCAGATGCAGAATTAGGCCGCCAAATCCTCCCTACGCGTAGCGTGGGGAGGGTCGAAGAGAGGCACGTGACTCTCTTCGACGCCGCTGAAAGCGGTGGTGGAGGGGAAAATCGGAGGTCGTGCCACTTCCCCTCCACCAGCCTTCGGCCGGTCCCCCTCCCCATCTATCGATGGGGAGGAATAGGAGAGGTTGGCTTTCCACCCAAATCGGTCTGCCCCTAAACCCGTTCAACCCCCAGATCGGCCGCGCTGATTCCCAGCCGCCTGATCTGCTCCGCCACCGGCGGCCAGACCGTATCCATGAACCGCGCCCGCTCCATGTCCCGCAGCCTTCGCGTCGCGCCGTCCGCGACGAACATGCCGACGCCGCGCTTCACCGCCACCAACCCATCATCCTGGAAGCATTGATAGGCCTTGGCCACCGTTAGCGGATTGGCCCCCTGTTGCGCCGCCAGGGCGCGCACCGAAGGGAGCATATCGCCATCGCGAAATTCGCCGTCCAAAATCGAAGCGGCGATAATCTCCCGCAAGCGGAGATAGACGGGTTTGGAGTCGTCGGCCATGGTGCATCAGTGCCATAATACAGCGTTGCAGGTCAAGCCATGCTCTTGCGCGAGGCTGGCTGAAACAGGTAATTATCTGTCCCAGACCGAAACGATATTATCATATTCTGGCCGAGGCCGTTCTTCCTGCGCCTTGCCCGGCGTGCCGATGAAGACGAAGCCCGCGATCCGCTCCTTCCCCTGCGCGAAGGCCGCCCGCACATCCTCATTATAGCTGGGCCAGCCGGTCAGCCAGCCCCCCGCAAAGCCCAGCGCATGGGTCGCATGAAGCAGGTTCATGATCGCCGCGCCCACCGACAATTCCTGCTCCCAGAGCGGAATCTTGCTGCCCTCCACCGGCGCGGAGAGCGCAACCACCAGCGTCGGCGCCTGATGGGCGAACTGGTGCATCGCCTCTATCTCCAGCCGGCCCGCGTCCGGCTTTTCGGCGCGATAGGCATTTTCCAGCAACGTCGCCAAAGTCCGGCGCTTCTCCAGCGGCACGATCACGAACCGCCAGGGGGCCAGCTTGCCATGATCGGGCGTCCTTTGCGCCACCTCCAATATCGCGCGGAGCTGGCCCTCGTCCGGCCCCGGCGCGATCAGGTCGCGGGGCTTGCCGGATCGGCGGGTCTGGAGAAGCGAGAGCGGAGAAGTGCGGTCATTGAACATGGCGTTCCAAATGGCTCTCCCGCCCTTCCGGCGCAAGGGCGCCATCCTCCTTTGACAGATGAATAATTTCGGCTCTAGGGGAGGGGGATGACAGGGGCGTCCGGCGCTCTTCCCGACAAGATAGGATGATGGCCTGAATGGCGACCTCCGTTTCAACGACCGCCCCGGCGGGCAAGACCTGGCTCGGCCATCCCCGCGGGCTGTTCCTGCTGTTCTTCGTGGAGATGTGGGAACGCTTCTCCTTCTACGGCATGCGCGCCCTGCTGATCTTCTACCTGACGCAGCATTTCCTCTTTTCCGACCGCGACGCCAGCTATGCCTATGGCGCCTATATGTCGCTCATCTACATCTCGCCGCTGATGGGCGGCTATCTGGCGGACCGTTATCTGGGCCAGCGCAAGGCGGTGCTGTTCGGCGGCATCGTGATCGCCGCCGGCCATATCATATTGGGTCTGGAGGGCGAGAATGCGGGGCCGATGGGCCTCGGCCTCTTCTGGCTGGGTCTGGGGACGGTCATCACCGGCACGGGATTCCTGAAATCCAGCGTATCGGCGCTGGTGGGCCAGCTTTACCCGCGTGACGACATGCGTCGCGATCCGGCCTACACGATCTTCTATATGGGCATCAATGTGGGCGCGACCATCGGCCCCATCATCTGCGGTTATCTTGGCCAGACATGGGGCTGGCACTGGGGCTTCGGTGCGGCGTCGGTCGGCATGATCGCGGGCGTGATCGGCTTCATGCTGTGCAAGCCGTTGTTGCAGGGCAAGGGTGAACCGCACGATCCCGAACGGCTGAAGGAACGGGTCGGCGGCCTCATCAGCCGCGAATGGCTGGTCTATCTGTCCAGCCTGGCGTCGATCGGCCTGTGCTGGTTCCTGATCCAGAGCCATGCGATCGTCGGCTGGATGCTGGCGGCGTCCAGCGTCGCGGTCGTGCTGTACATCCTTTGGGAAGCCTTCGGCCGGATGGAGCGGATCGGACGCGACCGGATGCTGGCCGCGCTGTTCCTGCTGGTCGTCAACCCGATCTTCTGGGGCCTGTACGAACAGACCGGATCGTCGCTCAGCCTGTTCACGGATCGCTATGCGGACCGGACGATATTGGGCTTCAACGTCCCGGCGTCCATGTTCCAGTCGGTCAACGCCGCCTATATATTGATGTTCGGCCCGGTCCTCGCGGGCCTGTGGATATGGCTGGCGAAGCGGGGATGGGAACCGTCCACCCCCGCAAAGTTCGGCGTTGCGCTGGCGCTGGTGGGCGCGGGTTTCCTAATCCTGGTGGCGGGGACCGGCGCGCCCGGCACGCTGACGCCGGTGCTGTTCATCTTCCTGCTCTACCTCTGCCACACGCTGGGCGAACTCTGCCTGTCGCCGGTCGGCCTGTCCGCTATGTCGAAACTGGCGCCGTCGCGCATGATCGGCCTGATGATGGGCATCTGGTTCCTGGCCATGGCGCTGGGCGAATATGCCGCCGGGCTGATCGCCGCGGCCACGGGCGGGGAGGGCGGGGCGGCCTCCCGCGACGATGTGCTGGCGGTCTACGGCACCATCGGCTGGTGGTCCGTGGGCGCGGGTCTGGTCGTCATGGCGCTGGCGCCGCTGGTGAAGCGGCTGATGCACGCCGACCGCTTCGGGGAAGAGGGAGAATAAGGCGCTCCTACTGCGTCGCACCCCATATGTCGCCGGCGCGGACAAAGCCCTTCTGTCCCCCCACGTCGAAGGCGCACCAGCCCTTCCCGCAGGAGCCGAGCCGCCCCACCACGCCCTTCTGGGCGCGGAACAGGGGACGGGCGTCCTCGCTGGCGGAGGCGCGCATCGGCGCGATGTCGGCTGTGACGATGGCGGTCGGCGTGTCGCTCAGCAGCCGGACGTGCATCCAGCCCTGCGTGCCGCTCGAATCCTCGATCTTGCGCCACAGGCCCAGCACCTGCACCACCTTCACCGGCAGGTCGCGGCGGCGATAGACCCAGTTGGACGGGTAATCCAGGCTGGGGCCGACGCGCATGCGGGCCTCCTCCTGCGTCAGCGAAGCCCAATAGGGCACCGGCTTGGCAGGGGAGGCCGATGCCACGCCCGCCCAGCAAGCCGCCGCGAGGATGCCCGCGCCCAGATAGCCCTTCATGCCCATTATGTCCCCATCATTGATGCCGCGACCATAGCCGTTCGCAGCCCCGGCCGACAACCGCTCTCTTGGCGCTTATGGATAAGCGCTTGACCATCGCGCCAACGGGGAATAGCGGCCGGATATGGCCAAGAAACCGCGCCCCGCCAAGCCGCGCGTCATCGTTACGCGCCGCCTGCCTCCCAATGTCGAGGCGCGCATGGCCGATCTGTTCGACACCGTCTTCAACATCGGCGACGTGCCGATGGACCGCGCCGCGCTGACCCGCGCCATGGCGCAGTGCGACGTGCTGGTGCCCGCCGTCACCGACCAGTTGGACGCCGCCCTGATCGACGCCGCGCCGGAACGTCTGCAACTGATCGCCAGCTTCGGCAGCGGGGTCGACCATATCGACCTCAGCGCCGCGCGGAAGAAGGGGATCATCGTCACCAACACCCCCGGCGTGCTGACGGAAGACACCGCCGACATGACCATGGCGCTGATCCTGTCGGTGCCCCGCCGCCTGGCGGAGGGGGAGAAGCTGGTGCGATCCGGCGCCTGGCCCGGCTGGAGCCCGTCGGGCATGCTGGGGCACCGGATCGGCGGCAAGAAGCTGGGCATCATCGGCATGGGCCGCATCGGCCGCGCTGTCGCCCGCCGGGCGGCCGCCTTCGGCCTGTCCATCGCCTATCACAACCGCCACCGCTTGCCGTTCGAGGTGGAGCAGGAATTGCAGGCGCACTGGCATGCCGATCTGGACGCGCTGCTGGCGGAAAGTGACATTGTTTCCATCCATTGTCCGCTCAACGCCGACAGCCGGGACATGATCGATGCGCGCCGGATCGCGCTGATGCGGCCCGACGCCTATCTGATCAACACCTCGCGGGCCGAGATCACGGACGAACCCGCGATGATCGCGGCCCTTGCCGAGGGGCGGATCGCTGGAGCGGGGCTGGACGTCTATACCCATGAACCGGCGGTCGATCCCCGGCTGCTGGACCTCTCTAACGTCGTGCTGCTGCCGCATATGGGGTCCGCGACGTTCGAGGGGCGCGACGCCACCGGGGCGCGGGTGATCGCCAATATCCGAAGCTGGGTGGACGGACACCGGCCGCCCAATCAGGTGCTGGAAGGCTGGGTCTGACCCGCCGTCGCCCCTTTCCCGAATTCGACCGCCGCAGCCTGATCCGAAGCCTAGGCGGCGCGCTGGCCCTTGGCGGGGCTTTCCCGTCCTGGGCGCGAAGCGGCACGGCGGGCCTCATCCCCGCCCCCGGTGTGCTGAACGGCGAGACCATCGCGCTGACGGTGGGGGAAAGCCATTTCTCGACCGGAGGCCGCTCCGCCCATGCGGTGACGGTCAACGGCACGCTGCCCGCGCCGCTCATCCGCCTGAGGGAAGGGCAGAATGTCCGCCTGTCCGTCACCAATAGCCTCAGCGAAGACACCTCGATCCACTGGCATGGCCTGATCGTTCCTTTCCAGATGGACGGCGTGCCGGGCGTCAGCTTTCCGGGCATCAGCCCGGGCGAGACCTTCACCTATGAATTCCCGGTCCGCCAGTCGGGCACTTACTGGTATCACAGCCATTCCGGGATGCAGGAGGCGATGGGCCATTACGGCCCCATCGTCATCGACCCCGCCGGGCACGATCCGGTCCACAGCGACCGCGAACATGTGATCCTGCTGTCGGACTGGAGCCCGGTGCATCCGCATGTGCTGCTCAAGCGGCTCAAGCAGATGGGCGGCTATTTCAACATGCAGAGGCAGACGCTGGCCGGGCTGCTCGCGGGGAAGGACCAAAAAGCCGGGGAGCGCCTGCAATGGGGCGCGATGCGGATGGACCCCACCGATATTTCCGACGTCACCGGGTCGACCTACAGCTTCCTCGTCAACGGCCATGGCACGGCGGAAAACTGGACCGGCCTCTTCACGCGGGGCGAGCGGGTGCGGCTGCGGATCATCAACGCCTCGGCCATGACCAATTTCAACCTGCGCCTGCCGGGGCTGCCGATGACGGTGGTCCAGTGCGACGGACAAAATGTGCAGCCGGTCGAGACGGACGAATTCCAGATCGGCATCGCCGAAACCTATGACGTGGTGGTGCAGCCGGGGGAAGCGAAGCCCTATGCCCTGATCGCGGAGGCGATAGACCGTTCCGGACTGGTGCGCGCGACGCTTGCGCCCCGGATCGGCATGGCGGCGGACGTGCCCGCTCTGCGCGAAAGGCCACTGCTGGGCATCAAGGATATGGGCATGGACATGTCCGGCATGGGAGATATGCCTGGCCATTCCATGAAGATGCGCGACCCGTCCGTCGCGCCGCAGGTGAAGATGGGGCCGGGCGTCGCCACCCTCTCTCCCATGCCGACGGACCGCACCGCCGACCGGCCCACGGGGCTGGAGAGCGTCGATCACCGGGTGCTGACCTATGCCGACCTGAAATCGCTGGAACCCAACAGGGCCAACCGCGCGCCCACGCGGACGCTGGACATTCACCTGACCGCGAACATGGAACGCTATATGTGGTCCTTCGACGGGGTGAAGCTGTCGGACGGGGCCGAACCCATCGCCTTCCGCCATGGGGAACGGGTGCGGGTGAACCTGATCAACGACACGATGATGCCGCATCCCATCCATCTGCACGGACATTTCTTCGAACTGGTAACGGGCGCGGGCGACCATGCCCCGCGCAAGCATACGGTGAACGTCCTGCCGGGCGGAAAAGTCACTTTCGACCTCACCGCCGACGCGCAGGGCGACTGGGCGTTCCACTGCCACATGCTGATGCACATGCATGCCGGGATGATGCGCATCGTCACCGTGCGGCATGAGAATGGGGCGGCGTGAAGAGGTTCGCCATCCTGCTGCTCGCGTGCCTGCCGGTTCCCGCCCCGGCGCAGGAGATGGACCATAGCCACATGGATCACGGCGCGATGGAGGCCCCGCCGCAGGCGCCCCCCGCCGCCGATCCCCATGCCGGGCACGGTCAGCCCGCCGCCAATCAGGGCACTCCGCCGCCGATCCCAACCAATCACGCTGCCGAAGCCTTCTACAGCGCCACCGAAATGGTGCGCTCCCGCGCCGCCATGCTCAGGGAAAGCGGCGGCATGACCTTCTCCCGGCTCATGCTGGACCGGCTGGAATATCGCACGGGCAGGGGCGCCGACGGCTATCACTGGGAGGGCGAGGGCTGGATCGGCGGCGACATAGACCGCTTCGCTTTCAAGACCGAAGGGGAGGGCGCGATCCATGACCCCCTGGAGCGCGCGGAGGTCCAGGCGCTCTACAGCCGCGCCATTGGCCCCTGGTTCAATCTGGAGGCGGGGGTCCGCCACGATATCCGCCCCGGCCCGCAGCGGACCTACGCGGTGGTCGGGATAGACGGCCTGGCGCCCTATTGGTTCGAAGTCGGCGCGCAGGCTTTCCTCTCGGACAAGGGCGACGTCCATGTGCGGCTGGAGGGCAGCTACGACCAGCGCATCACCCAACGCCTGATCCTGCAACCGGCGGCGGAGGTGAGCATCGCCGCGCAGGACGTGCCGGAATTGGGGATCGGATCAGGCGTCTCCGACATCGAACTGGGGCTGCGGCTGCGCTACGAATTCGCCCGGCAGTTCGCGCCCTATATCGGCTTCAATTGGGAACGGAAGTTGGGCGAAAGCGCCCGCTTCGCCCGCGCCGAGGGGGATGGAGCCTCCGCCACCCGCTTCGTGATGGGCGCGCGCTTCTGGTTCTGACCGGCCCGATGCGCCCAATGGCATCGCCCACATAATCGAAACCACCCATCCGTTCGGGCTGAGCCTGTCGAAGCCCTTCCTTTCTTGAAGGCCCCAATCCCGCATCGCAACTTCGCAGAACTTCCCAACCCGGAACCCGCCGCTCCGTTGTCCGTTGAAAAAGCCAGGTCTTTCAATGGAAGGAGTTCGCAATGATCCGTCTGGCCATCATTTCCCTCGTGATCGCCGCTGTGCTGGCCATATTGGGCTTCGGCGGCATGGCGGGCACGTTCGTCGGCATCGCCAAATTCCTGTTCGTGCTGGCGATCGCGCTGTTCGCGATCTTCCTCGTCCTCGGCCTGCTGGCTGGCAAGGGCATCAAGAATGCGATAGATTGACCCCATGACGGAAATCGGTGCTGGAGTGAATGAAACGGGCCGCCTGATCCGCGATGAGGCCGGGTTCCTGCTCCAGCGCGATCTGGGCGGCAGTTTCCGCCTGATACTGCTGCGCGTACCCGTCGATCATGTCGAAAAACGGGTGCGCGTGCAGGGCTATTATGCCGGGGACGGCATAGTGGAAGTGGAAGGCGTGGCCGCCGCCTGATCAGCCGGCGGCTTCCCTTCCGTCAGGGATTGATCGAATCGCGGGCATCGCAGGACGTCATGACGTCATGCGTGCTCACAAAACGCGCGCAGGCGCCGAAACCCCTGTTATTCTCCAGCGGAAGCGCGGTTTCGCAATAGGCGCATTCCGCCATCAGCCGGCCGACCATCCACTGGCTGCGGCCGCAACTGGGGCAATGATTGGCTTCCCCTGGATGATAGTGAATGATGTAACCCCTTATGGCCGGGTCAAAAGACTTGCCGGTCGCGAGGCTGGACACTGGGCGCATCGTCTCTTCCTCCTCAGACACGTATCACGGCATCGATGCAAAATCGGAAATACCCCCGAACTTCACATCAGCATGGATGCAACGACGAACGTCAGAGCGAACGACCCATATCATCTCTGCAGAGCCCGCTCCTTGCACCAGAACGCGGCCGCAACCCAATGTATCCCGCGCCGGATGATCGCGTCTACAAGAAAGATTCGCGGAATCGTCCCATTTTCGCGCCTTCGCATTTGACTCGGAGCGTGCAGGCGCTATGGCGGCGCGCATCGGGACATACCCGCTTCAGCCTGCACGGCAGGGGGCGTATCCCGCCACCTTGCCGTCCGGTTTCCTTCCGTGCGGCGAGCCTATGGTGGTGTACGTCATCCTGCCTGCTCCTGGCTGGGGCACTGCGAGGAGACGCACGACTCATGACCGCCATCGGACAGGACACACTCGGCACCCGCGACCTTTTGAAGGTCGGCGGCAAGGACATCGCCTATTATTCGTTGAAGAAGGCCGCCGCCAAGCTGGGCGACGTTTCGCGGCTTCCCTTCTCGATGAAGGTGCTGCTGGAAAACCTGCTCCGTTTCGAGGATGGCGTGACCGTCACGACCGACGACGTGAAGGCGATCGTCGACTGGCAGAATGACAAGGGCAAGGCGGAGCGTGAGATCCAGTATCGCCCCGCCCGCGTGCTGCTTCAGGACTTCACCGGCGTTCCCTGCGTCGTCGACCTCGCCGCGATGCGCGACGCGATGAACGCGCTGGGCGCCGACGCGACCAAGATCAACCCGCAGGTTCCCGTCCACCTCGTCATCGACCACTCGGTCATGGTCGACGAATTCGGCACGCCCAAGGCGTTCGAACAGAATGTGGAAATCGAATATCAGCGTAACATGGAACGCTACGACTTCCTGAAATGGGGTAGCAAGTCGCTCGCCAATTTCTACGCCGTGCCGCCGGGCACCGGCATCTGCCATCAGGTGAACCTGGAAAATATCGCGCAGGCCGTCTGGTCGAGCGAAGGCCCCGACGGCGTCACTGTCGCCTATCCCGACACCTGCGTCGGCACCGACAGCCACACCACCATGGTGAACGGTCTGGGCGTGCTGGGCTGGGGCGTCGGCGGGATCGAGGCTGAAGCCGCCATGCTCGGCCAGCCCGTCTCGATGCTCATCCCCGAAGTCGTCGGCTTCCGCTTCACCGGCGAACTGAAGGAAGGCGTGACCGCCACCGACCTGGTGCTCACCTGCACCCAGATGCTGCGCGCCAAGGGCGTGGTCGGCCGCTTCGTCGAATATTTCGGCCCCGGCCTTGCCTCGCTGAGCCTTGCCGACCGCGCGACGCTCGCCAACATGGCGCCGGAATATGGCGCGACCTGCGGCTTCTTCGGCATCGACGACAAGACGCTGGATTACATGCGCCTCACCGGCCGCACCGAAGAGAATATCGCGCTGGTCGAAGCCTATGCCAAGGAGCAGGGCTTCTGGATCGACCCCGCCGTCGAACCCGTCTTCACCGACACGCTGGAACTGGACCTCGGCACCGTCGTCCCCAGCCTGGCCGGTCCCAAGCGCCCGCAGGACCGCGTCGCGCTGCCGGAAGTCGATGACGTGTTCAACGCCGACATGGCCAACACCTACAAGAAGGCGCAACAGCGCGTTCCGGTCGAGGGCAAGGATTTCGACATCGGCGACGGCGACGTCACCATCGCCGCGATCACAAGCTGCACCAACACGTCGAACCCCGGCGTTCTGGTCGCCGCCGGCCTCGTCGCCAAGAAGGCGAACGAACTGGGCCTGAAGCCCAAGCCCTGGGTCAAGACCTCGCTCGCCCCCGGTTCGCAGGTCGTCACCGACTATCTGGAAAAGGCCGGGCTTCAGTCGCATCTCGACGCCATCGGCTTCAACCTCGTCGGTTATGGCTGCACCACCTGCATCGGCAACTCCGGCCCGCTCGCCGAACCGATCAGCAAGGCGATCAACGACAACGGCCTGGTCGCCGCTGCCGTCATCTCCGGCAACCGCAACTTCGAAGGCCGCGTGTCGCCCGACGTGCGCGCCAACTTCCTGGCATCGCCGCCGCTGGTCGTCGCCTATGCCCTCAAGGGCACGGTGATCGAGGATTTCATCACCACCCCCATCGGCAAGGGCAAGGAAGGTCAGGACGTGTTCCTGAAGGACATCTGGCCGACCAATGACGAAGTCGCCACCACCATGGCGGGCTGCATGGACCGCGCCATGTTCCAGGCGCGCTACGCCAACGTCTACAAGGGCGATGCGCACTGGCAGGCGATCGACGTCACCGGTTCGGATACCTACAAGTGGCGCGCAGGTTCGACCTATGTCGCCAACCCGCCCTATTTCGAGGGCCTGTCCATGACCCCGGCGCCGGTCACCGACATTGTCGAAGCCAAGCCGCTGGCGATCTTCGGCGATTCGATCACCACAGACCACATTTCGCCCGCCGGTTCGATCAAGGCCTCCTCGCCCGCGGGCAAGTGGCTGAGCGAACATCAGGTCAGCCAGGCCGACTATAACAGCTACGGTTCGCGCCGCGGCCATCACGAAGTCATGATGCGCGGCACCTTCGCCAACATCCGCATCAAGAATCTGATGCTGGACGGCGTCGAGGGCGGCATGACCCGCTATGAAGGCGAAGTCATGCCGATCTACGACGCGGCGATGAAGCACAAGGCGGACGGCACCTCGCTGGTCGTCATCGGCGGCAAGGAATATGGCACTGGATCGTCGCGCGACTGGGCGGCGAAAGGCACCAACCTGCTCGGCGTCCGCGCCGTCATCGTCGAAAGCTTCGAGCGTATCCACCGTTCGAACCTGGTCGGCATGGGCGTGCTGCCGCTCCAGTTCAAGGACGGCCAGAACAAGGACACGCTGGGCCTGACGGGCGACGAGACCTTCACCATTCAGAATGTGTCGGGCCTCAAGCCCCGCCAGGATGTGGACGTGATCGTGAAGCGCGCCGACGGCTCGACCTTCACCTTCACCGCGCTGTGCCGCATCGATACCGTCAACGAACTGGATTATTTCCTGAACGGCGGCATCCTCCAATATGTGCTGCGCAAGCTGGCCGCCTGATCGGCCGACGCGCTGAATAGGAATGAAGGGCTCCCGCCACAGCAGGGGCCCTTTTTTCTTGGCGGGAAGGGGAGCTTGCAGAAGCTGTCTGGTGGCCGTTTTTAGGCTAGGAGCGGACATTAATACCTCCCCTCCCCTGAGGGGGGGCATAATGACGGCCTTTCACCCAAATCGCTCTATCCGCCAAGCCTCCCGCCAGAGCAGGAGCATGCCGCGTTTCTATCCCTCCGGCCGCGTCCAAATCCACGTTCCGCCGATCAGCGCCGCCCCAACCGGGAGCAAAAACCACGGAAAGGGCGAAAATGCCAAAGCCAGCACCACGCTGAACGCGAAAGCCGCCAACGCCGCCTTCTTCCCCCGGCGGCTGATTGCGCCCTTTTCCCGCCAGCGCCGGATATGCGGGCCGAAATGGCGATGCTCCAGCAACCGGGCCTCCAGCGCCGGGCTGGACCGTGCAAAGCAGAAGGCCGCCAGTATCATGAACGGCACGGTCGGCAACAGCGGCAGAAAAGCCCCGATCGCCCCCAGTCCCAACGACAAAAACCCACAAAACAGATAAAAATGCCGCCGCATCAGGCCGCAGGCAGCCGTAGCCGCACCATCGCGCCGCCCAGATCCTCGCTTTCCTCCAGCGCGACCGACCCGCCGTAGATTTCCGCGACGTCCCGCACGATGGCCAGGCCAAGCCCAGTGCCCGGCTTCCCCGAATCTAGCCTGACGCCCCGGTCGAAGATGCGCGTCCGGTCCTCCTCCGCAATTCCCGCGCCGTCATCCTCGACCAATATCTCGACCATATTGCCCTTGCGCCCGACCGTTGCGAATACGCTGCCCCCGCCATATTTGGCGGCATTTTCGACCAGATTGCCCAGCATTTCGTCCAGATCCTGCCGTTCCACACGGACATCGGCGTCCTTCACCCCGTCCATGTCGATCCGCACATCGGGATAGAGCCGCTGGACGGCCCGCTCGACCGCTTCCAGGCTGGTCCAGACCTCCGCCCGGCTGTGCGCCGCGCCGCGCCGTCCCACGGCCCGCGCCCGCGCCAGATGATGGTCGACCTGCCGCCGCATCGTCGTCGCCTCCCGGATCACGGTGTCGCCCAGATCGGGCGACTGGGCGGTGGCGGCGTTCATGATCACGGTCAGCGGAGTCTTCAACGCATGGGCCAGATTGCCCGCATGGGTCCGCGCTTCCTCCGCTTGCCGCTCATTATGGGCCAGCAGGGCGTTCAATTCCTCCACCATCGGCAGCACTTCGGCGGGCATCGGCTCGGTCACGCGATTCTTCTCGCCGCCGCGCATCCGTACGATCTCCTGCCGCACCTTGCGCAGCGGTCGCAGCCCGTAAAGCGTCTGCAACGTCGCCAGCACGATCAGCCCCAGCGCCAGCAGCGCGAAACTCTCGAACAGGGTCGAGCGCAGCGTCTTGATCTGCGCGTCCAGCCCTTGCCGCGCCTGCGCCACCATGAACATCCAGCGCGTGTCCGACCCTGGCAGGACGATGCTGCGCTCCAATATGCGCAGATCCTCGCCCGGAAACTGATTGCTGTCGTAGATATGGGGGGCATCGTCCTGATGCTCCGGCTTCACCTTCAGCGCCCGGTCCCAGAGCGAACGGGACCGCCAATCCTCATGCCCCTTGCCGCTGATCTGGTAATAAATGCCGCTATTGGGTTCCAAAAAGCGCTGGTCGGCGGGTTCGCGGTTGAACAGCACCTCGCCGTCCGGCCCGATCTCCGCCGACGCGATCATGGCGGTCAGCACATAATTCATGCCGTCGTCGAAATTGCGCGTGATCGCGTCGGACAGCACCCGGTCCAGCGCCAGTCCGCCGCCCAGCAGCAACAGGCTGATCCACAGCGCCGCGATGCCGATCATGCGGCGGCTGAGCGATCCGGTGGAATGGACCTGCGAAGGGGAGGGGAGATCGGTCAAAAGACGATCAAGCCTGTATCTCCGTTCGCCCTGAGCTTGTTGAAGGGCCGCACTTTCTTTGAGAAGAACAAGGCTTCGACAAGCTCAGCCCGAACGGAGGTTGGCGTTACCGCCCCGGCTCATCGAGGCTATAGCCCAGGCCCCGGATCGTCGTGATGACGTCCGCGCCCAGTTTCTTGCGGATGCGCGTCACGAACACTTCGATGGTGTTGGAATCGCGGTCGAAATCCTGATCGTAAATATGTTCGATCAATTCGGTGCGGCTCACCACCTTGCCCTTGTGGTGCAGCAGGTACGACAGCAGCTTATATTCCTGCGCGGTCAGCTTCACCGGCTCGCCCTTCAGCGTCACCTTGCCCGACCGCGTGTCCAGCCGCACGTCGCCCGCCGTCAGTTCGCTTGACGCATTGCCCGAAGCGCGACGGATCAGGGCGCGCAGCCGGGCGATCAATTCTTCGCTCTGAAACGGCTTGGCCAGATAATCGTCAGCGCCCGCGTCCAGCCCGGCGACCTTGTCCGACCAGCTATCGCGCGCGGTCAGCACCAGCACCGGAAAGCCCCGGCCTTCCTTGCGCCAGCGGTCCAGCACGGTCAGCCCGTCGATGGTCGGCAGGCCCAGGTCCAGCACCACCGCGTCATAATTTTCGGTCGCGCCCAGAAAATGCCCGTCCTCGCCATCGTCGGCCAGGTCCACGGCATAGCCCGCGCCCTCCAGCGTATTGCGGAGCTGTTGCCCAAGGCTCGGTTCATCTTCGACGATCAGCAGACGCATATGGCCCCGTTTCCGTTATTATGCTGTCAGCGCGCCTAACGCGCCCAGCCGATTATATCGCCCGTGCGCCCGTCCGCATCAACCCATACCACCTTGCCGTCCTTCACATATTTCAGACGATAGCGGTTGGAGGAGGGATTGAACTCGCTGCCCAGATAGGTCGCCCCGCCCATGGCGGCGTCGACCCGGCGTTTGATGACGGAAAAGGGCATGACCTGCCCGTCCAGCATGGCGCGGCGCGCGGCATCCTGCTCGTCGCGCTGGCTGCCGGCGTAAACGGCCGGATTCGCGACGAAAAGCGCCGCCATGGCTCCCAGGCCCGCAATCAGTTTGAACCGCATCATTCGCATGACCTTGGCATAGCCGCGAACCATTGAACAGGTGGTGAATGGCGCGGGGGGTAGTCATCATCCCCCCTCCCGCAGGCGGGAGGGGGTTAGGG
>NZ_JFHR01000042.1 GCF_000722875.1 Sphingobium chlorophenolicum
AACCCACCCGGCCGCGTTATTTCTCCAGCGCGTACTGCACCGTCAGCGTCACCGAAGACCCGACCTGTCCCGGCTCCACCGGCGTGGCGGGGGCAGCATCCGCCTTGAACCGCGCCGACACCATCATTGGCATGGGCGGCTGGCCGCCGCTATTGCTCTCCGCCAGCGAAACCAGCCGCGCCGAGCGATAACCCGCCGCCTGCGCGTAGAAATCCGCCTGCGCCTTCGCGGTTTTCAAAGCCGCCGCCCGCGCCTGCGCCAGCATGGGCGTCGGGTCGCTGATCGAGAAGCTCGGCCCGTTCACATTGGTCGCACCGGCCTCCACCATCGTATCCAGCAGAGTCCCCACCTTCCTGATGTCGCGCAGCTTCACCGAAAGCTGATTCGACGCTTCATACCCAATGAAGCGCGGCCCGCTCGGCTGCCCGTCCCGATTGCTGTAATCATATTGCGCGCTCAGATTGATGCCGCTGGTCTGGATATCCTTTTTCGGGATTCCCGCCTTCACCAGCGCTGCGATCAGCTTGTCCATCTGCACCGCATTGTCGCGCATCGCCTGCGCGGCGGTTTGCGCGCGGGTCTGCACCCCGGTGCCG
Source organism: Sphingobium chlorophenolicum (assembly GCF_000722875.1). GTDB lineage: Bacteria > Pseudomonadota > Alphaproteobacteria > Sphingomonadales > Sphingomonadaceae > Sphingobium > Sphingobium chlorophenolicum. The sequence goes on from NZ_JFHR01000042.1 coordinate 597, forward strand.
ACCGTCGCCACATCCGGCGCTGCCTCCACCGTTTCCGTAACGTTCAGCGTCACGACCGGCGCGGTTTCGGCGATGGTGACGCTGGTCTGCGCGACCGCCGCGACGGGCAGGGCGGCGCCAAGGGCGGCCAGGGCAAACATTGATTTCACAGGGCTTTCTCCTCAAAGCGATGCAGCCACATTGTAACGGCTGCGATGAACGGACGCTGACATGCGCTGAAAGCCGTCAGACAGCTTCCGGTTCCCCCTCTTGCCCTCGACCCCCGGAAAGCCTAGCTGCACCGCCATGGCGGCTCCCATCCTTTCCTTCGAAAATCTCGGCCTTTCCCAGGGCACCCATTGGCTGTTCCGCAATCTCGACATTTTCGTCGGGGAGCGGGACCGGCTGGCGCTGATCGGCCGCAACGGCGCGGGCAAGACCACGCTGCTGAAGCTCATCGCGGGGCAGATCGAGCCGGACGAGGGCAACCGCTCGGTCCGCCCCGGCGCCCGTGTCATCATGCTGGAGCAGGACCCCGACGTCAGCGGCTTCGCCACGCTGCGCGATTTCGCGCTGGCGGGCCAGTTCGCCCCGCCCGCCCATGAGGTGGACGCCATCGCCAGCCAGCTCGGCACCGACCTCAACCGCGAAGCCGCCACAGCGTCGGGCGGCGAACGCCGCCGCGCCGCTATCGCCCGCGCATTGGCCAGCGAACCCGACCTGCTGTTGCTGGACGAGCCGACCAACCATCTCGACATCGACGCCATCGACTGGCTGGAGGGTTGGCTCAGCCGTTATAATGGCGCCTTCGTCGTCATCAGCCACGACCGCGCCTTCCTGACCCGGTTGACGCGCCAGACGCTCTGGCTCGACCGGGGCGGCATCCGCCGCAACGAAATCGGCTTCGGCGGCTTCGAGGAGTGGATGGAAGCCGTCTATGCCGAAGAAGCCCGCGCCGCCGAAAAGCTGGACGCGAAGCTCAAGATCGAGGCCCATTGGCTGGAACGCGGCGTCACCGCCCGGCGCAAGCGCAACCAGGGCCGCCTCGCGAAGCTGTGGGAAATGCGCGCCCAGCGCGCCGCCATGGTGGGGCCGCAGGGCGTCGCGAAGATCGCGGTCGCCAGCGATGACAACAAGACGAAGAGCGTCATCACCGCCGAGCATGTCACGAAATCCTTCCCCGCTCCGTTCGCTTCGAGCGAAGTCGAGAAGCATAGCGCACAACCTGTCTCGACTTCGCTCGACACGAACGGGGTTGGACTGCCGGGCCGCACCGTCATCAAGGACTTCTCCCTCCGCATCCAGCGCGGCGACCGCATCGGCATCGTCGGCGGCAACGGCGCGGGCAAGACGACGCTGCTGAAATTGCTGACCGGCGAACTCGCGCCTGATTCCGGGCAGGTCAAACAGGCCAAGTCACTCGACATGATCTTCATCGACCAGCAGCGCAGCCTGATGCAGCCGGACAAACGGGTCAGGGACGTGCTGGCCGAAGGCGGCGACTGGATCGACGTGCGCGGTGTGCGCAAGCATGTCCACGGCTATCTCAAGGAATTCCTCTTCGACCCCTCGCTGGCCGAGGCGAGGGTGGGGACGCTGTCGGGCGGCGAACGCTCCCGGCTCCTGTTCGCCCGCGAATTCGCCCGCGAATCGAACCTGCTGGTGCTTGACGAGCCGACCAACGACCTCGATCTCGAAACGCTCGACCTGCTTCAGGAAGTGATCGCCGACTATGAGGGCACCGTCCTGATCGTCAGCCACGACCGCGATTTCCTCGACCGCACCGTTACCGTGACGCTGGGCCTCGACGGTTCCGGCACTGTCGACGTGATCGTCGGCGGCTATGCCGACTGGGTCGCCAAGCGCCAGCCGAAGAACGCGCCGAAGCAGGAGAAGAAAGCCGCCACGCCCCCGCCTCAGAAAAGCGCCGCGACCAAGCTCAGTTACAAGGATCAGCGCGATTTCGACCTGATCCCCCAGCGCATCGAGGAGATAGAGGCTGCCATCGCCCGCGACGAGGAAGCGCTGGCCGACCCCAATCTCTACAGCCGCGACCCGAAGAAATTCGAGGCCCTGACCAAGGCCATCGAAAAGGCCCGCGCCGAAAAGGACGCGGCGGAGGAACGCTGGCTGGAACTGGCGGAAAAGGCCGAGGGGCTGGGCGCTTAAGAAGGTCTTGCACCAATCCCCTCATCTGATAGCCAAGGCATCCAGTCAGGGGAAAACACATGGAACAGTCCGCGACGGTGCAGGACAATGACATGATCGACGGCCATCACGCGGTCCATTATGTCAACCGCGTCGGCTGGCTGCGCGCCGCCGTGCTGGGCGCCAATGACGGCATCGTCTCGACTGCCAGCCTGCTGACCGGCATTGCAGCCTCCGGCGCGGCGCGGGAGACCATATTGCTGTCCGGCATAGCCGCGCTGGTCGCGGGCGCCATGTCGATGGCGGCGGGCGAATATGTCTCCGTCAGCGCCCAATCCGACACCGAACGCGCCGATCTGGCCAAGGAAAAGAAGGCGCTGGCCCAACAGCCGCATGTGGAATGGGAGGAGTTGCGCGACATCTATGTCGACCGCGGCCTGACGGCGGACCTCGCCGGTCAGGTGGCGACGCAGTTGATGAATGTCGACGCGCTGGCCGCTCATGCGCGGGACGAACTGGGCATTTCCGAAGTCAGCACCGCCCGCCCGATCCAGGCCGCGCTGACATCCGCCGCGACCTTCTCGGTCGGCGCGGTCGCGCCCGTGCTGGCGGCGGTGGCCAGTCCTTCCCACGCCATCGCCGCCGTCGCGGTCACGTCTCTGATTTGCCTCGCCTTGCTGGGCTATGTCGGCGCGCGGCTCGGCGGCGGTGGAATATTGCGTGCCGTCGCCCGCGTCGTCTTCTGGGGCGTGTTTGCGATGCTGGCAACTTCGGGCGTGGGCAAGATTTTCGGCGCGGCCATATGACGGCCCTGTTCAGACCCATTTCGCAGGAGGCCAAAAGATGACCGATATTCAGCAAATCCCGCTCAAGACCATCCAGGGCGCCGACGCCAGCCTGGCCGATTATGCGGGCAAGGTGGTGCTGGCGGTCAATGTCGCCTCCAAATGCGGCCTGACCCCGCAATATGAGGGGCTGGAAAAGCTTTACGGCGGTTATAAGGACAAGGGGCTGGTGGTCGCCGGTTTCCCCGCCAATGATTTCGCCGCGCAGGAGCCGGGCAGCAATGAAGAAATCGCGTCCTTCTGCACCACCAATTTCGGCGTCGATTTCCCGATGTTCGAAAAGATCGTCGTCACCGGCCCGGAAAAGCACCCGCTCTACGCCGCGTTGACCAGCGCCCAGCCCGAAGCGCAGGGGGACGGCGCCGCCTTCCGCGAAAGACTTACAGGCTATGGCATCACGCCTAATCCCGAACCCGAAATCCTCTGGAATTTCGAGAAATTCGTAATTGCGAAGGACGGCACCGTCGCCGCCCGCTTCGCGCCGACGACCGAGCCCGATGACTCAGCTCTCATCGCCGCGATCGAGGCTGAACTCGCCAAATGAGGATGGAAGCCGCCATTCCCGCCACCGGGCATGGCGGCCCTGTCCATTCGTGCCCGAACCCGCTCGACAGATGCGGCTGACGGCGCTTTATTCGGCCTCATGCTACCCCCAGCCATCGCCCTTTATCAAATCGGCCCGGTCCTGGAAGCGCTGAGCATCCTCGGCACCTTCGTCTTTGCCGCATCAGGCGCGCTGGCGGCGGCGCGCCTGCGCCAGACGCTGGTGACTTTCGCCTTCTTCGCGCTGGTGACGGGGGTGGGGGGCGGCACGGTCCGCGACCTGCTGATCGGCGCGCCGGTCTTCTGGGTGCATGACGCGGTGCCCGCCATCGCGTGCATGATCGCCGCGCTGCTTATCTGGTTCACCCCGCGCCGCTGGTGGAGCGACCGGGCGCTGGACTGGCTGGACGCGGTGGGCCTTGCCGCCTTCGCCGTCTATGGCGCGGCAAAGGCAATGAGCTACGGCGTTCCCCCTTTCGTGGCGGCGATGATGGGCGTCGTCACCGGCTGCGTCGGCGGCATCATGCGCGACCTGCTGGCGGGGGAGCCGTCCATCCTGCTGCGGCCGGAACTTTATGTGACGGCGGCTGCCCTGTCTTCCGGCCTGTTCGTGGTGTTGCGCTGGTGGGGGCTGGACGTGCCGGTCGCCGGGTTGATCGCGGCGCTGCTGGGCTTCCTGCTCCGCGCCGCCGCAATCTGGCGCGGCCTTGGCTTACCCCACTATAAGTCGCCTCATTAAATCCTCCCTGCGCTGGGCGGGAAGGATCAAGAATATCCGTTTTTCCAACCGAATCGGTTGGCGCGGCTACCGCCACCCAAGCCGGACCTGGATCCACCCCCACAGGTGCCAACCCAGATCCACTCAACCTTCAATAGGCATTCCTGTGAACGACGACGCCGAAAGTGGCCAGCAATATCCGCAGGTCGCTCATGATGGACCAGTTGCGGACATATTCCAGATCATATCGCAACCGCTCGATCAGGTCATTCCTGGTATCCGTGGCGCCACGATAACCGCGTATCTGGGCAAGGCCCGTAATGCCCGGCTTGGCTGAGTGGCGAAGCCAGTATCGGGCGTCGACATGCCAGAACAGATCATCCCCGGCCCTTGAGCCCAATGCATGAGGTCTTGGCCCGACCAGCGACATGTCGCCCCGAAGTACATTGAAGATTTGGGGAAGTTCGTCGATCGACGATGCGCGGATGAATCGCCCGACCCTGGTAATCCGCCGGTCGTCCCGTGACGCCGATGTGGCCCCGGAAGCATCGGCCAGTTCGTGGCGCATGCTTCGGAACTTGAAGACATGGAACATGCGGTTGCTCCGGCCTATCCGGATCTGCTTGAACAGGATGGGGCCGGGGCTGTCGCATTTGATGGCGATGGCCACCAGGATCAGCAGCGGAGCGACCAGGAACAATATGGCGACCGCCGCCGCGATGTCGAAGCTGCGCTTGATTGCGCGGCTCCTCAGGTCCAGCGGGCCGGTGGAGACCCTGATCGCCGCGGCGTCGAACGCCAATCGCGCATGGTCGGATATCACCGGCCGCAATTCGGGAATCAGCAGATAGCCGATGCAGCCTATGGCCTGGAGGTAGAGCGACCAATGTTCGCGGTCCTCGACCCGGCAATCCACCAATATCCGGTCGTAATCGCTCACGATCGAACTGAAGGTGTGCAAGGCAACAGGGTCGTGAATGTCCAGCTTCAGCCCCAATTCCCGCATATCCACGACATCATATCCCGCTGTGGCGCGGGCGGGGACATTGTCGACCACCAGCAATTTCTTCAGGAACATTTCGGGAATGGCGCGATTGACGAAAATGTCTATCGGAATGCGGACGAGCAGCAGCAACGTCAACGAAAGCAGGCATCCCGACGAAAAGATGAATCGGGAAACTGGATCGGTGTCCTTGGAAAAGAAGAAAGCCAGCAGCGTGATCGCCACCGCCCATGCCAGCGCCCCGCATGCGCGCCGGGCGGACAGCTTGTAGGATTGCAATGAATCCAGCGTATAGAGCCGCCCGTAAAAGGCGACGACGATGAAGGCGGGGACCAGCACCGTGATCCAGTCGATATTCCGTCCGTTGGACAAATGACCGATCCGCGCCAGGCTGGACGTCAGGAAGCTGAACACAAGGATGAAGACGTCGATCATCAACTGCGCGGCATAGACGGTCACGCGAATCTGCCTGCTGGTCAGCTTCCTTCCGGCAGCAGCACTATGCAGATTCACATCTATTTGCACTCTTGAGGCCCCCGCGCTCAGACTATGAAGTCGTTTGATTTCCGTATCTTGTCCAAATAATCGCGTCCCTTTTGCCTATTAAATTAGGAAGTTGGATTAATCTAACTTTCGGCATATACCGCACGTGCTAACATCAAATCATGCTGCTCTGCAATATCTTGAAAACTTAATTCGAAAGGATGATGGATGTACCGATTCAGGGCGTCGGATTAATCGGCAGGCTGGGGGCGGCAAGCTGGCCATTAGCTCCGTGGCAGTAGAATGAAGCATTTTCCCTGATTAATTCATGCAGAATGCGCCGGAAAATGCTCTAATTCTGCCTGTGCGAACGGGAATATGCAGAAAATCTGCGACCGTTCACGTCGTTCCGAAGTGAATTGGGAAAGGAGTAATCCCAATTCGGTACAGGATTAAATATTCTTTTTAATCATCGCGCTATTTCTTGTTGTCCCGGATCGCTAATTGATTAAATGAGTCGCAACTTTTCGGGCAGAACTTTGCGTCGATTGCTGCAATGTGGGGGTATATGCGACCGATCAAGAAAGCCGTTTTCCCCGTTGCCGGACTCGGAACGCGATTTCTGCCGGCGACGAAGGTCGTGCCGAAGGAATTGCTGGCGATTATTGACCGTCCCCTGCTGCAATATGCGGTGGACGAAGCGATAGAGGCGGGGATCGAGCAGTTCATCTTCGTGACGGGCCGGGGAAAGGGCGCGATCGAGGATTATTTCGACATGGCGTTCGAGCTGGAAACGACCCAGATCGGCCGGGGCAAGGATATTTCGGCGCTGCATGGCACGCGCATGCAACCCGGCCAGGCCGTCTTCCTCCGCCAGCAGGAGCCGCTGGGTCTGGGCCATGCCATCTGGTGCGCACGGCACATTGTCGGGGATGAGCCTTTCGCCGTCCTCCTGCCCGATGAATTCATGTATGGCAGCCCCGGCTGCCTTGCGCAGATGGTGGCGGCTTATGAAAGACTGGGCGGCAACCTCCTGTGCACGCTTGAAATTCCCATCGACCAGACGTCCAGCTATGGCGTGGTCGATCCGGGAGAACGCCATGGCGCCGTGGTGGAGATCAAGGGCCTGGTCGAAAAGCCCGCGCCGGGCACCGCGCCGTCCAATCTAATCCTGCCCGGCCGCTATATCCTCCAGCCGGAGATCATGCAGGTGCTGGGTCGGCAGGAAAAGGGCGCAGGCGGCGAAATCCAGCTCACGGACGCGATGGCGGCGCTGATCGGCAGCCAGCCTTTCAACGGCCTGACCTTTGCCGGACAGCGGTTCGACTGCGGGTCCAAGGCGGGATTCATAGAAGCGAACCTGGCCCTGGCGCTGGATCGCGAAGATATTGGCGATCATATATTGGCCTACGCGGCCGATTTGATCGCAACTATTCAGAAGGGCAGGGGGCTGTCCCGCGACGTAGCTTGATTTGGATTATTGATATATTCGGCTTTTAAGATGATCGGGGGGTCATTTCATGGTTCGCGTCTTGGCTGTGTCCTCCGGCGGAGGGCATTGGGAAGAACTCATGCTTCTCAAGGATGCATTCGATAATAAGGCTGTTCACTTCGCGACGACGTTCGCGGACTTGCCGACCCGCGCCGGCATAACGGAGGCGACGATCCTGCCCGACTGCAACCGCAGCTCGAAATGGGCGGCGATCAGTTGCATCTGGAAGGCGTTCAACCTCGTCCGCCTGCTACGCCCCGACGTCGTGATCTCGACGGGGGCGGCGCCTGGCTTTTTCTGCATTGTCGCGGGCAAGTTGTTCGGGGCGAAGACATTGTGGATCGAAAGCTTCGCCAATGCGGAAAGCCTGTCGATGTGCGGAAAACTGGCCGCCAGGATTGCCGATCGCACCATCGTTCAATGGGAACATCTCGCGAGGCCGCAGGGGCCGCATTTCGCCGGAGCGCTCCTGTGATCCTGGTCACTGTCGGAACCCAACTGCCTTTCGACCGCCTCATCCGGGCCATGGACACTTTGGCGCCTTCTTTGGGCCAGCCCGTCTTCGCGCAGGTGGGAAAGGGCAAATTCCGGCCCCGGAACATGGAGTGGCAGGCGACATTGGACGCTTCCGAATTTGATCGACTGCTGAACCGCGCCAGCCTCATCGTCTCCCATGCCGGGACCGGGACGATATTGCTGGCGCAGAACATGCGAAAGCCGCTGGTCATCATGGCGCGTCGCTCTTCATTGGGAGAGCATCGGAACGATCATCAGGTCGCGACAGCGAAGCAGATGACCGGCCGCCCCGGCGTGCATGTGGCGGAAACTGTCGACGATCTGGCTCCCTCCATTGCAATCGCGAGCAGGGAGGAAGTGGAAGCCGCCATTCCGTCGCAGCGGGAACAGCTTAAGGCCGCCATCCGCGAATTCGTCGGATAGCCGCAGGGACGTACACGATTTGGTGTTGAATTGGCTCCCCGAGTAGGATTCGAACCTACGGCCATTCGATTAACAGTCGAATGCTCTACCGCTGAGCTATCGGGGAGCGGCCCGGCTTCCGCTGGGCAGGCCGCGCCTATAGCAGCGGCTTTCCGGCAATGGCAAGCGCCAAATACCGGAATCTTCACGCGATGAACTGTTCCGCCGCGATCCGGTCGTCCAGCGTATGTTCCGGGTCGAACAGCAAAGTCAGCGGCGTCGCCCGGTCGATCATCACCTCGACCTGCGCGATGTCGCGCACTTCGCGCTGGTCGGCCACGGCGCTGACCGGACGCTTCACCGGATCGAGCACGGTGAACTGGATCGCCGTATTCTCCGGCAGGATCGCGCCGCGCCAACGCCGGGGGCGGAACGGACAGATCGGCGTCAGCGCCACCAGCGCTGATCCCAGGGGCAAAATGGGGCCGTGTGCCGAAAGATTATAGGCGGTCGATCCCGCGGGCGTCGCCACCAGAACCCCATCGCACACCAGTTCGGGCAGCACGGTGCGGTCGTTGACCTTCACCTCCAGCTTCGCGGTCTGGCGCGTCTCGCGCAGCAGGGACACTTCATTGATGGCGGGAATGGAGAAACGCTCCCCATCCACCGTATCGACGGTCATGCGCAGCGGATTGACTTTGAACAGCTTGGCCGCCTCGATCCGCTGCTCCAGCCGTTCCAGCCGCCATTCGTTCATCAGAAAGCCGACTGTGCCTAGGTTCATGCCGAACACGGGCAATATCCGTCGCCCTTCCAGCATGGCGTGCAGCGTCTGGAGCATGAAGCCGTCGCCGCCCAGCGCAATGATCATATCCGCCTGTTCGACCGGCACGAAGTCATAGGCCGCGCGCAGCCTTTCCTCCGCTGCCTTGGCCGCTGGACTGGGGGAGGCGACCAGGGCGCGCCGGACATCGCCCGTCATCCGCCGGTCACGCTCATATGCCGCCGCACGGCCGCCGGTGCGCCCGCGCCGATGCGGAAATCATGGGCCGCCGGTTTCAGCCGCAGCGCCCGGTCGATCAGCGGCTCCACCGCAGCCGTTCCGCCCGCGCGGAAGGCGGATTTCAGGTCGACATGGTCCTCATGCCCCAGGCACATGAATATCTTGCCGTCGCAGGTCATCCGCATGCGGTTGCAGTCGGCGCAGAAATTCCGCGTCAGCGGCGTGATCAGCCCAAGCCGCGCGCCCAGCCCCTCGACAGCATGATAGCGCGCAGGGCCACCGGTGCGATGCGCGATCGGCGCCAGGGCATGACGCGCCCCGATGGCGTCGGCCACCTCCGTCAACGGCAGGTAATGATCGGTGCGATCTTCCCCGGTTTCGCCCAGCGGCATCGTCTCGATCAGCGTCAGGTCGAAGCCCTCAGCATCGCACCAATGCAGCATCGGCAGGATTTCATCCTCATTGATGCCCTTCAGCGCCACCATGTTGATCTTCACCGCCAGCCCGGCGGCCCGCGCCGCCTCCAGCCCCTCGAACACCAGCCGGATGTCGCCGTTGCGCGTCACATGGGCGAAGCGATCCGGATCGCGGCTGTCCAGACTGACGTTGATCCGCCGCACGCCCGCATCGGCCAGCGCCTGCGCATGCTGCGCCAGCCTGGTGCCGTTGGTGGTGAGCGTCACTTCGTCCAGCCCTTCGCCCAGATGCCGCCCGATGCGGCGGACGAGGTCTACGATATCCCGCCGCACCAGCGGCTCCCCGCCGGTCAGCCTGATCCTGCGTACGCCCCGCGCAATGAAGAGGTCCGCCAGCAGCGCGATCTCCTCCAGCGTCAGCACCTGATCCTTGGGCAGGAAAGTCATCCGCTCCGCCATGCAATAGCGGCAGCGCAGGTCGCAGCGGTCCGTCACCGAAATCCGCAAATAGCTGATCCGGCGGCCGAGCGCGTCGGTCAACGCCCTACGCCCCGGATCGACCATGCCCTTATCGACCGTCTCCATGCTTCCCTAGCTAGGCGATGGACCTGCCCCGCGCAAGCGTCCCCGGTTGCGGCAATGTGAACAGGTCGCTAACCGATATACGGATAAAGGGGGGCGATGGACCCTCCCAGGGAGCATCATGTGAGCGGTGAAACCGCACTGGACGGACAGCGCAGCCTTTTCATCCTGTCTCCGGGCGACCGCGACGGCCTGTCGCGGCAGGCGCAGGCCGCCGGTTGGCGCGCCATGGCCGCCCGCCGCGCGACCGACGCCGCGCAACGTTTTCTGCATAGTGATGCCCAGATCGCGCTGGTCGACATGCGCGGCGCGGGCGAGGGCGACGTCCGGCTGATCGCGTCGCTGGTTCCGGCGGTCGATGCGGGCGGCGGCGCGCTGGTCGTGCTGGTCGACGCGCAGCATATCGCCGCCGTGCCCGGCCTGCTGGAGGCGGGGGCGACGCATTTCCTGATCGCGCCTTTCACGCCGGGCGAATTGCGCGCCACGCTCGCTTCCGCCCAGCGGCTGGTCGACCGGCTGGTGGGCGGCGCCACCCACAGCCGTCGCGCCCAGCGCATCCGGCGCGGCGACGCGCTGTTCTGGGAAAGGGAGGGGGACGCCGTCCGCCTCAGCGACAATCTCGCCCGCCATCTCGGCATTGAGGGGCGCAGTATCGGTCCGGCGGGCTTCATCCGCCGCCTGCCGCGTTCGGAGCGGCGTTCGGTGATCGCGGCCTTGCGCGGCATGATGCGTTCCGGCCGTCCCGAAGCCTTCGCCCATGCCGCTCCCGGCCGCCCCGGCGACCGGCTGGTCCATCATCTGCGCCTGATCGACGGCGTGGTCGCGGCGGATGTGGAATGGCTTTCCGACGCTTACGGCCCTGATGAGACGGGGCGCGATGACCTTACCGGCCTGCGTTCGCGGCAGGCGGCGCTCGACTGGCTGGACCGGCGCAAGGGGCTGGCGACCACGGTGCTCCTGCTGTCGATCAGCCAGTTCGACCGGATGAACGCTGCCTATGGCCAAGTGGTGGGGGACGCGCTGCTGGGCCGGATCGCCCGCCGGATCGAGCGCATGACGGTCGACATGGCCGCCGAAGCCATGGTGGCGCGCATCGCCGGGACGGAATTCCTGATCGGCCTGACCGGGGAAGCCGCCACGGCCGAGAAGGCGACTTTCCTCGCCCGCCAGCTCATCGGCGCCATCGGCCGCCCGTTCAGCGCGGGCGATCACCTCATCCGCCTGACCGCCCGCTGCGGCATCGCCCAGTCGCGTTCCGACGATGACGCGACCCGCCTCATCCGTCGCGCCGGAACCGCCCTGGCTGACGCCAGGGTCGGGGGAGGGGAGGGCATCCGCATCTTCTCCTCCGAAAAGCGCAGCCGTCAGGTCGACGCCGATCAGTTGGAGACCGACCTGCGCCTTGCCCTGCATCGCGGCGAGATCGCCATATTGTTCCAGCCGCAATATCCGGTCGGCGGCGAACAGATGGTCGGCGTGGAGGCGCTGGCCCGATGGAACCACCCGCAATATGGGGCGCTGGGCGCGGGGATGCTGTTCGCCACGGCGGAACGGTCCGACTATATGCTCCCGCTGTCGGCGCATATTCAGGCTGAAGCGCTGCGGCAGGCCGCCGCATGGCCCCGCGCTTTGTCCCACCTGCGCCTGTCTATCAACGTCACGGCGGAGGACATCGCCCAGCCCGGCTTCATGCCGCAATTCCTGAATCTGGTGGACATGAGCGGCTTTCCCCGGTCCCGCCTGACGGTGGAAATCACCGAAAGCGGGCTGATCGAGGATGTCGACAATGCGACAGCGCTGCTCACTGCGTTGCGCGCCGAGGGGTTGGCGGTGGCGGTGGACGATTTCGGCACCGGCTATTCCAGCCTCGCCTATCTCAAGAGCCTGCCGCTGGATTATCTCAAGATCGACAGCGGCCTGGCGCAGGACATCGCGGGCACCGCCCGTGACCGCATCATCGTGCGCGGCGTGATCCACATGGCCAAATCGCTGGGCCTCAGCGTCATCGCAGAAGGGGTGGAGACGGAACAGCAACTCGACCTGCTGTCCCGCGAAGGTTGCGACTATTATCAGGGATTCCTGCGATCGGCGGGCGTTTCCTCCGCCGATCTGGTGGCGTTGGCGTTGAAGCCATGAGCGGGGGTGCTAGAGACTGAATCCCAATCGCCCGATCAACGTCGCCCCAGCATGCCGGGTGCGGGAAGTGTCGATGCTGCTGTCGGCATAGCGCACCCCCGCAGACCAGCGCCCTTTGAGATAATCGACCCCGATCCCATAGTCCCAATAGGCGCCGTCCGGCCGCAGCCGCGCCGCCCGCAGCGGATCGCGCGCATTTCCCGAAGATCGCCCAATCCGGGCCGAAACCGTCAGAGGCGTTCCCGGCACCCCCGCCGACGCAGAGGCCGAAAGATATAGATTATCCCCGCCAACAGCAGATTGCCGGGGCGCATAATTCCCGTTGATGTCGATACTGGCGGGTCCGATCAGAAAACCCGCACCCGCGCCTATCTCTCCATAGCCCTGGCCGGACGATCCCGGAAACAGATGGTAGCGCCCCTCTGCCGAAAGCCGCCATCCGCCGATCTGCCGCATATAGGCCGCGCCCAGATCGACCACCGCATCCGCCCCGCCATGCCGGTCGCTCCCCCAGAGCGAAACGGCCGAGCCGTCCAGGCTCAGCCCCTCCGCCACCGGCACGGACAGGGCAGCGCGCACCACCGGATCGCCCTCGCTCCAACTCAGTCCACGGCGCCGCTCATCGCTCGCAATCTCCACCGTCGCCGAAACCCGGTCGGCATATTGGGCAAAGGCCGGACCCGCACTGGCCCACGCCGCAAGGGCGCAGGCCAGCGCAACCCGTTTCTCAGTTGGAGGCAAGTTTGCGGACGGCATCAAGCTCAGCCAATAGCGGCGCCCGGTCGGCTTCCGCCACCGCGATCAGATGGTCGCGAATCTGGCCCGCATATTGCGCCAGGTTGCGCTCGCCCGACTGGCGGCCCGGCGTGCAAGCGCCATGCTCGCTGCCCGAAAACCGCTTGTGGCTGGAAATGGTGCGGCTGAGCGCGGGACCATGGTTCAGCGCGCGGTCGACCACGATGGTCGCGGTCCACTGGCAACGCTGCATGTCCATCCGGTTCGGGGTCTTGGCCCCCAGCGTCCTCGTCTGGAATTCTGCCCGTGCATTGTAGGTCGCCTGTACCGGCGTCCCGCCATGGTCGATCTGAACGCTGTGGGATGCCGTAGGCATCGCCGCCGCGGCCAGCGCAATAAGGGTCAAACTCATATCAATCTCCTGCTCGATGCCGGGCTTTCCTGTCCGGTCATCGATGCAGAATTTAGGTCGCGACTGTTTCCGGCTCTTTTCTGCGCCATAACAAAGCGGTGCTATCCCGCCGCTTTCGCCAGTCCCTTCGACAATTGCAAAGCCCCGTTCAACCGCGCTCCCGGATCGGCCCAGGCCCGGTTCACCACGATCTTGCTGTCCGGCCGCAGCCGCGCCACGCCGTTCAGGCGCTGAATATAAGCGACCAGATTTTCCGGCTTGGGGAAGCGATCCTCGAAGAAGCTGACCAGCGCGCCCTTCGGCCCCACATCGATCTTGGCGATGTTGGCGGCGACGCAATTCTGCTTGATCTCGATGACCTTGAACAGATTTTGCGTCGGCGCGGGCAGCTTCCCGAACCGGTCGATCAGTTCCGCCGCAAAAGCCTCCAGCCCCTGCCGGTCCTCGACCTCGTTGAGGCGGCGGTACAGGCCCATGCGCAGGTCGAGGTCGGGTACATAATCCTCCGGAATCAGGATTGGCGCATCGACGGTGATTTGCGGCGAGAAGCTCTCCCGCTTCTCGATCCCGGCGCCGCCCGCCTTGGCCTCCAATATCGCATCCTCCAGCATCGACTGGTAAAGTTCGAACCCGACTTCCTTGATGTGCCCGGACTGCTCATCGCCCACCAGATTGCCCGCGCCCCGGATATCCAGGTCATGCGAGGCCAACTGGAACCCAGCCCCCAGCGTATCCAGATCGGACAGCACCTTCAGCCGCTTTTCCGCCGTCTCGGTAATCACCCGGTTCGCGGGCGTGGTGAAATAGGCATAGGCCCGCGTCTTCGACCGGCCCACCCGCCCACGAAGCTGATATAATTGCGCCAGCCCGAAGCGATCCGCCCGATGGATGATCAGCGTATTGGCGGACGGAATATCCAGGCCGCTCTCCACGATGGTGGTCGACAGCAGCACATCGTACCGCTTGTCGTAGAAGGCCGACATCCGTTCCTCGACCTCGCCCGCCGCCATCTGGCCGTGGGCGACGATGGGCTTCACCTCCGGCACTTCGGTGCGTAGGAATTCCTCCACCTCGGTCAGGTCGGCGATGCGCGGCACCACGAAGAAGCTCTGCCCGCCGCGGTAATGTTCGCGCAGCAAAGCCTCCCGGATCACGACCCCATCCCAGGGCATGATGTATGTCCGCACCGCCAGACGGTCGACCGGAGGCGTCTGGATGACGGAAAGCTCGCGCAGCCCGGACATCGCCATCTGCAACGTCCGGGGGATCGGCGTCGCCGTCAGCGTCAAGACATGGACGTCGGTCTTGAGCGATTTCAGCCGCTCCTTGTGCGTCACGCCGAACCGCTGCTCCTCGTCCACGATGACCAAGCCAAGCCGCTTGAATTCCAGCCCCTTCGCCAGCAGCGCATGGGTGCCGACCACGATATCGACGGTCCCGTCGGCAAGGCCCGCCTTCACGGCCTTCGCCTCCTTGTCCGGCACCAACCGCGACAGGCGGCCGATATTCACCGGAAAGCCCCGGAAGCGTTCCTCGAAATTCATATGATGCTGCCGGGCGAGCAGGGTGGTCGGGCAGATCACCACCACCTGCATTCCCGCCATCGCCGCCACGAAAGCGGCCCGCAAAGCGACCTCCGTCTTGCCGAACCCGACATCGCCGCAGACCAGCCGGTCCATCGGCCTACCCGCGCTCAGATCCTCGATCACATCGCCGATGGCGCGGTCCTGATCTTCCGTTTCCTGATAGGGGAAACGGTCCACGAAGGCCGGATAACCGGCGCTGTCCGGTTCCGCCACGGTCGCCGCCCGCAAGGCCCGTTCCGCCGCCGTCTTGAGCAATTCGCCCGCAATCTCGCGGATGCGCTCCTTCATCCGGGCCTTGCGCCGCTGCCACGCCTCGCCGCCCAGCTTGTCGAGGCTTACGCCCTCGCTGTCGGAGCCATAGCGGGAAAGAACCTCCAGATTCTCCACCGGCACGTACAGCTTGTCGCCGCCCGCATATTCCAGCGCCACGCAGTCATGCGCCGCCTTGGCCACCGGAATCTGCGTCAGCCCCTCATAACGCCCGATCCCATGGTCCATATGCACCACCAGATCGCCAGGCGAGAGCGTAGCCAGCTCCTGCAAAAAGGCGTCGGCATTCTTCTTCCGCTTGGCGCGCCGGACCAGCCGGTCGCCCAGCATGTCCTGCTCCGTCAGCACCGCCACGTCAGGCGCGGCAAAGCCATGGTCCAGCGGCAGGACGGTCAGCACCGTGCTGCCCCCGGCGGCGATTCCCAATGCCTCCTGCCAGCTATCCGCCGCCGCGATCCGTTTCAGCCCATGATCGGCCAAAAGCCCCGAAAGCCGCTCCCGCGCACCCCCGGAATAGCTGGCGATCACGACCTTCTTCTTCGCCCGCTGCAACGACGCGATATGCTTGCCCACAGCCTCATAGACATTGGCGTTCTGCGCCCGCTCCGGCGCAAAATCACGCGGCCCGTCGACGGCGAAATCGATGACGGAGGCGCTTTCCGGCTCATGAAAGGGCGTGGTGGCGTGCATGGGCCATTCGTGAACCAGCCCGTCCCATTCCGCGCTGTCCAGATACAGCGCCGCCGGCTCCAAAGGCCGATACGCCCCCGGATCGGAGGATTTCGCCTGCACCCGGTTGGCGTGATAATCCCGGATCGCCTCGAACCGGGCCTCCGCCGCGCCCGCCACGCCATGGTCCAGCACCACGATAGTGTCGTCGCCCAGATGTTCGGACATCGGCACCAGCCGTTCCTCGAACAGCGGCAGCCAATGCTCCATCCCCGCCAGCCGCCGCCCGTCGCTCACCGCCTGATAAAGCGGATCGCCCGTCGCCGTGGCCCCGAACGTCTCGCGATAGCGACCGCGAAACCGTTTGATCGTCTCCTCATCCAGCAAAGCTTCGGACGCGGGCAGCAGCGTGAAGCCATCGACGCTGCCGCTGGTCCGCTGATCGGCGGGGTCGAAGCGCCGCACCGTCTCTATCTCATCGCCGAAGAAATCGAGCCGCAAGGGCTGTTCCTCGCCGCCGGGAAACAGGTCGACAATGCCGCCGCGAATGGCGAATTCGCCCCGGTCATGAACGGTATCCGTCCGCACATAGCCGTTGGCCTGCAACATTTCCGCCAGCCGCGAAATCGCGATCCGCTCCTTGGGCGCGAGCTTCGCCACCAACTGCCGCACGCGAAAGGGGGTGAGCGTCCGCTGAGTCAATGCATTGAGCGTCGTCAGGACAAGCTGCGGTCCCTTGGGCTTGCCCTGCAAGGCATAAAGCCCCGCCAGCCGCGCCGAAGCCGACCTGAGCGAAGGACTGGCCCGGTCATAGGGCAGGCAGTCCCAGGCGGGAATTTCGACGATCTCGATCTCCGGCGCGAAATAATGCGCCGTGTCCGCCACCGCCCGCATAAGCTGCTCATCGGGCGCCACGAACAGCGCCCGCCCAGAACCGGAACCGGCTGCGGCCCGCGCGATGTCCGCCAGCAACCAGGGCTGAAACCCGGCGGGAACCCCCGAAAGGGTGACCGGGGAGGAGGCTTTGAGAATCTTGAGAAGGTCGGTCATCGGTTACTCAGTCCCCCTCCCGCAAGCGGGAGGGGTTAGGGGTGGGCATTGCAACGGCAGTGGTGCAGGCGTACCCACCCCGCTGCGACTAACCTCGCCTGCGGCTCGGCAAGTCTCGCTGCCCCTCCCGCCTGCGGGAGGGGGCGTGAGGTCACTTCTTCCCGATCTCTACAAAATCCATCTTCGCGAACTGATCCCACATCGGTCCCCGCCATTCATCCGGCAGCGGCAGCGTCCCCAAGGCCCAGGCCATGATGTCCGCGTCCTGCTCCTCGATAAACCGCTCGAACCAATCGAGTTCCTCTTCGCCCCACCCGGCATGATAGCGGTCGAAAAAACCGCCCACGGCCAGATCCGCTTCCTTGATGCCACGATGCCAGGCCCGGAATTGCAGGCGTCGGATGCGGGGGTCTTCGTTCACAATTTGTTC
Organism: Sphingobium chlorophenolicum; assembly: GCF_000722875.1. Classification (GTDB taxonomy): domain Bacteria; phylum Pseudomonadota; class Alphaproteobacteria; order Sphingomonadales; family Sphingomonadaceae; genus Sphingobium; species Sphingobium chlorophenolicum. The sequence goes on from NZ_JFHR01000042.1 coordinate 18,015, forward strand.
CTTAGGCGAACATGCCGAAATCACCGATCGGATGTTTGAACCACCGTCCCGGCTGGGCTAGAGGAAGGGCCATAGCCATGCGACCCGACATCCTCAACCCACTCTTCACCGAAATCGAAGCGCTCAAGGGCGTAGGCCCGGCGCTGGCCAAACCGCTGGAGCGGCTGGGCCTCGCCCGCGCCGTCGACGTGGCCTTTCATTTGCCGGTCAGCTTCATCGACCGCCGCATGGTGGACGAACTGATTCTCTCCGACTCCGGCCGCGTCATCGGGATTCAGCTCACCCCGACCGACTATCACGCCTCGGGCAGCGCCCGCGCCCCCTTTCGCGTCATCGCGCAGGACAGGCACGGCAACAGCGTCGCGCTGGTCTATTTCGGCCGCAACAGCGCCTGGCCGCGCAAGCTGTTGCCGCTGGGCGAACCCAAATTCGTCTCTGGCAAGCTGGAGGCCTATGGCGACAATCTCCAGATCGTCCATCCCGACTATGTCCTCCCGCCGGAGGAAGCCGCCACCATCTCGGCCCGCGAGCCGGTCTATGGCCTTTCCGAAGGCCTCACCAACAACCGCCTGCGCGATCTGGTCGCCCAGTCGCTGAGCCGCGCTCCGGACCTTCCCGAATGGATCGAACCCAGCCTGCTCGCCCGCAAGGGTTGGCCCGCATGGCGCGAAGCGCTCACCCGCATCCACGCCGACCCCAGTGACGCCCAGGCCCGCGAACGGCTGGCCTATGACGAAATCTTCGCGGGCCAGCTTGCGCTGATGCTGGTCCGCCAATCCTCCCGCAAGCGCAGGGGGATGCCCATCGCCGGGGACGGCCGCCTGCGCGCCATGCTCCAACTGCCCTTCGCCCCGACCGGCGCGCAACGCCGCGCCTTTGGGGAGATTGAGGGCGACATGGCCCAACCCGTTCCCATGCTCCGCCTGCTGCAAGGCGATGTCGGGTCCGGCAAGACGCTGGTGGCGCTGATGGCGCTGCTCAACACGGTGGAAGCTGGGGCGCAGGGCGCGCTTCTCGCCCCGACCGAAATCCTCGCCCGCCAGCATTATGAGACGCTGCGTAAAATGGCGTCGGGCCTGCCCGTCACCATCGCCATCCTCACCGGTCGGGAAAAGGGCAAGACCCGCGAATCCACCCTGATGGGCTTGGCGGACGGCAGCATCGACATACTCGTCGGCACCCACGCCATCTTTCAGGAGGCGGTGCGCTACAAGAATCTCGCCCTCGCAGTGATCGACGAACAACATCGTTTCGGCGTGGCGCAACGCATGATGCTCGCCGCGAAGGCCGAACGCGCGCCGCACCTGCTGGTGATGACCGCCACCCCGATCCCGCGCACCCTGACGCTCACTTATTATGGCGAAATGGACGTTTCCCGCCTGGACGAGATGCCGCCGGGCCGTCAGCCGATCCAGACCGTCGTCATGTCCGCCAACCGGCTGGAAGAGGTGGTCGAGGCGCTGGCCCGCCATGTGAAGGGCGGCGGCCAGGCCTATTGGGTCTGCCCGCTGGTCGAGGAAAGCGAAACCAGCGACCAGGCGGCTGCCGAAGCCCGCGCCGAAATGCTGAAGATGCGCTTCGGTCCATTGGTCGGCCTGGTCCATGGCCGCATGAAAGGCCCGGAAAAGGACGCCGCGATGGAGGCCTTTGCCTCCGCCCGCACGAAAATCCTTGTCGCTACCACGGTCATCGAAGTCGGCGTGGATGTTCCCAACAGCAGCCTCATCATCATCGAAGGGGCGGAGCGCTTCGGTCTGGCGCAACTTCACCAGCTTAGGGGCCGGGTGGGCCGGGGCCAGAACCACAGCGTCTGCATCCTGCTTCGCGGTGGTGCTTTGAGCGAAACGAGCCGCGCGCGTCTGGCCTTGATGCGCGAAACCAATGACGGTTTCCGCATAGCCGAGGAAGACTTGCGCCTGAGGGGAGCGGGCGAAATCCTCGGTACGCGCCAATCGGGGGAACAGCAGCTTAAACTGGCAACACCCGAACATCTTTCGGCCTTGCTGGATTCGGCAAGAGACGACGCTCATCTCCTGATTGACAGGGACGGGGGCCTGACCGAAGCTAGGGGGGAGGCGGCCCGGACCTGCCTCTACCTCTTTGAACGCGATGCAGCGGTAGGTTTGCTCCGCAGCGGTTAGCTGGTCCGATATAATATCGGGCTCATGCGAAGGCAGGAACCCATCAGGGTGGTTCGGAATGCCGGGAAATGGCTAATAGCTGCCATTAATTCCTCCCTACGCGCAGCGTGGGGAGGGGGACCGCTCGCGAAGCGAGTGGTGGAGGGGAATTTCGGAGGTCGTGCTCCATTCCCCTCCACCAGCCTGCGGCTGGTCCCCCTCCCCATCTCTCGATGGGGAGGAACAGGATAGGTGCGCTCTTCGCCCAAGGAATTCCCCGCCGGCGAAACCATCCCGTCCCCATGTCGTTGCAAATCCATGCAACCCGACATCAGCCTTCACCACGTCACGCCCTTGGCGGCAATCTCCATTGCCCTGTCGGTCGTGGTCGCCTTTCTGTTCCACCGGCTCGCTTATTGGCTGGGCACGCGCATCGTCCGCCGCATGAGGATCGAGCCGGTGATCCTTCCCGCCCTCTATCACCCGACCCGCTGGCTGATCGTGCTCATGACCCTGGCGGCTGGAGTCCAATCGCTCACCTTCAGCGCAAAGGTCGAAGCCATCTGGTCGATAGCCTCGAAAATGATCTTCATCCTGCTGATGGGCTGGCTGATCCTCTCGATGATGCGGGCCGCCCGCATCATCCTGGAGCGGCGCAGCGACATCACGGTCGAGGACAATCTCAAGGCCCGCCGCCAGCATACCCGCATCCGCATCCTCTACCGCGTGGCGCAGTGCGTCGTCGGTTTCCTCATCATCTCGCTGATGCTGATCGTCATTCCCGGCGTCCGCACCGTCGGCGTCACGCTGATGGCCTCGGCAGGCCTTGCGGGTCTCGCGGTAGGCGCCGCCGCCCAGCCTGCGCTCAAGAATCTGATAGCGGGCATCCAGATGGCCTTTTCCGAACCGATCCGCCTGGACGACGTGCTGATCGTGGAGGGCGAATGGGGCAGGGTGGAGGATATCAAGCTGACCTATGTCGTGGTCCGCCTCTGGGACGACCGCCGCCTGATCGTCCCGGTCTCCTATTTTCTGGAAAAGCCCTTCCAGAACTGGACGACCAAAACCTCAGACCTGCTCGGCACCGTCTTCCTCTATGTCGATCCCGCCGCCGACATAGAGCCGATCCGCGCCAAATTCATCGAAGCGGTTCAATCCAACAGCCGCTGGGACGGCCGCGTCGCGATATTGCAAGTCACTGACCACCGCGCCGACGCGCTGGAACTGCGCGGCCTGCTGAGCGCTCGAAACGCGGGCGTCGCCTTCGACCTGCGCTGCGAAGTGCGCGAAGCCATGATGAATTTCCTGCGCACGCAAATGCCGCAGGCGCTGGTCCGTTCGCGCCAGCGGCTGGAGGCAGGGGAGGGTTTTACCAGGCCGTCTGCCGTGGCGGAATGAGCGAAAGCATCGCGTCATAGGTGCGCGGGTCGATCCTCTCGCGAAATTCGACGCCGATCCGGCCTTCCTCGGCCCAGCGCACTTCCCCGGCCTGTTCCTTTACGACGGGCAGCCAGACCGTCACCCGCTCGCCGATCCCCAGTTGCGCCTCGGTCCGGCACATCAGCCCCAGTGCCGAAATATTGATGATGCGCACCCCATGGCTTCGCCCCTGCGCCGTGACATGGCTGACCATGTCGACCAGATCGCGCTGGACGCGCCGCTGGTTGACCGAAGGATCACGCGACCGATTGAGATGCGCAAGGCTGGCGAACATCGAAGACATGCCCGACAGGCTAAGATGAGGAAGATAGAGTCTTCCTTACCTTATATGGTTAAGGCCGGATTGACGCTCTTTTGATTTCAGGCGGTTACCAGCCCATGCTTCTTCGCGCCGAAGCTGAGCTTGTCGCCCGCCTTCAGCGCCAGGGCCGGGTCGCTGACCACCTCGCCATTCACCCGGATCGCACCCTCCGCCAGCTTCCGCCGCACTTCCTTGTTCGATGCGGCAAAGCCAAGGGCGGTCGTCCCCTGCACGACGTTCAACCCTTCCGCGCCAAGGCTCACGGTCGGCAGATTCGCGTCCGAAGCGCCTTCCTCGAAGGTCTTGCGCGCGGTTTCCGCCGCCAGCACGGCCGCGTCGGCTCCACGGCAAAGCGTGGTCGCCTCATTGGCGAGGATCTTCTTCGCCTCGTTGATCTCCGCCCCTTGCAGCGAGGCCAGCCGCTCCACCTCGTCCATCGGCAGATCGGTGAAAAGCCGCAACCGGTTCGCGACATCGGCGTCGGCGGTGTTCCGCCAGAACTGCCAATAATCATAGTTGGAAAGCTGGTCTTCGTTGAGCCACACCGCGCCGCCCACGGTCTTGCCCATCTTGGTCCCGTCCGCATTGGTCAGCAGCGGCGTGGTCAGCCCGAACACCTGCGTCCCGTCCACGCGCCGGGCCAGCTCCACCCCGTTGACGATATTCCCCCACTGGTCCGATCCGCCCATCTGCAAGCGGCAGGCCGACCGCCGCGACAGTTCCAGGAAGTCATAGGCCTGAAGGATCATATAGTTGAATTCGAGGAAGGAGAGCGACTGCTCCCGGTCCAGCCGCAGCTTCACCGAATCGAAGCTCAGCATCCGGTTGACCGAGAAATGCTGGCCGATGTCCCGCAGGAACGGAATATATTCCAGCTTGTCCAGCCATTCCGCATTGTCCAGCATGATCGCGTCGGTCGGCCCGTCCCCGAATGTCAGGAACCGCTCGAACACCCGCTTGATGCTCGCGACATTCTCCGCGATCAGATCGGTGGTCAGCAGCTTGCGCGCCTCGTCCTTGAAGCTGGGATCGCCGATCTTGCCGGTGCCGCCGCCCATCAGCACGATCGGCTTGTGTCCGGCCTTCTGCAACTGACGCAGCATCATGATCGACACCAGATGCCCGACATGCAGCGAGGGCGCGGTCGGATCGAAACCGATATAGCCCGGCACGATCTGCCTGGCGGCCAGCGCGTCCAACCCCTCCGCATCGGTCAACTGATGAATGTAACCGCGCGTTTCGAGCAGGCGGAGCAGATCGGAGGAATAGCTGGTCATAGTGCCGCGCCCTGTAGCATCGGCTCACCGACACGAAAAGGGCTTCATGGGGCAAGCTGATCCTACCCTGTTCGGGCTGCGCTTGTCGAAGCCCTCCACTTCTTTAAAGAAGGAACGGTCGCAGCCCGGACGGAGGAAATGGAAAATGCTGGCAATAGGCCTGATGTCGGGCACCTCCCGCGACGGCATAGACGCGGCCCTGATCGAAACCGACGGCGAAGGCTCGATCAAAGCCGTCGCCTTCCACGCCATGCCCTATCATGACGGTTTCCGCCTCCGCCTCGCCGAAGCCTGCCAGCGCGCCATGACCATGGAAAAGCCCGGCTTCGAACCCCTGATCCACGCGGTCGAGGAGGAACTGACCGAACTCCATGTAGAGGCCATTGCCGACCTTCTCGCCCGCACCGGCCATGTCACGCAGGACATTGCCGTCATCGGCTTCCACGGGCACACGGTCGCGCACCGTCCCGAGCGCCGCTGGACCTGGCAGATCGGGGACGGCGCAGCGCTGGCGGGCGCGTTCGGCATTCCGGTCGTGGCGGACCTGCGCAGCGCCGACGTCGCCGCGGGAGGGCAGGGCGCCCCGCTGCTCCCCGTCTATCACCGCGCTTTGGCGCACGATCTGCCCAAACCGGTCGCCGTCCTCAATCTGGGCGGAGTCGCCAACATCACTGCCATCGCCTCCGACGGAGAGATCGTCGCCTTCGACACCGGTATGGCGAGCGGCCTGATCGACAATTGGATGCAGACGCATGGCGATCGCAGCTTCGATGAAGATGGCGCAACGGCCGCGACCGGCCGGATTGCCGAAGCCCGCCTCGAACGGATGCTTTCAGACCCGTGGTTCGCCGTGGCCCCGCCGAAGAGCATTGACCGCGAAGCCTTCACCATCGAAGCCGCGCGCGGCCTATCGCTGGAGGATGGCGCGGCCACCCTGACGGCCTTCTCCGCTGCGGCTGTTGGAAAGGCGCTCGATCATCTGCCCGAACGCCCGACCCGCATCTACGCGGCGGGCGGCGGTCGCCACAATGCCACGCTCATGCGGATGCTGGCGGCCTATACGGGCGCGGAGGTCCGCCCGGTGGACGAACTGGGCTGGGACGGCGACGCGCTGGAGGCGCAGGGCTTCGCCTATATGGCCGTCCGCCATCTGAAAGGCCTGCCGATCAGCTTCCCCGGCACCACCGGCGCGCCGCAGCCCCTGACCGGCGGAGTCCTCTTCGAACCGGCCTGATCGCATCGCGCTTGCAATTGACCGTTGCAAGGCGCGCATATCGACAGTCGATCACGTCCGTTGGTCGCCCATTCTGCACATATCGTCCGATGATCGGCGGAGATGAACGCCTGTATCGATCATCTCGTCTCTCCATCCTACCGTAAATCAAGATGAATTTCGGCCGATGATCGGATCGTCGTCTCGGATATCATCGCACTAATTCTTTCGGTCGATTTCGCATGCGACCGAAATCGGCGACATGAAAGGCGGGTCTTCGAACCGGAAGGGCCCAGGGGCGTCACATCATAGGAGAGTCGCAGTGACCAGATTTATTCTTCCCCTCATCGGCCTTGCCGTTTTGGGCGCGGCCACGGGCGCGCAGGCCCAGGACAGCAACGTGAAGGGGACACTTCAGGACAGCAATGTGAAGGGAACCCTTCAGGACAGCAATGTCAAAGGCGTCCTTCAGGACAGTAATGTGAAGGGCACGCTGCAGGATGCGCAGGGCGCCGCGACGGCGGCGCAAGACGCGCGTGCCGCGTCGACCGAAGCCCGCTCCTCCGCCGCTGAAACCCGCCGCGCCGCGCAGGATGCCCGCGCCAATGCGGGCGCGGCCCGCGAAACGGCCACGTCCGTCAAGGAAAGTACCCGCTCCACCCGCGGAAGCTGACCGCAAGCGAAGCATGAAGAGCGAGGGCGGGCCCGGCAAGGGTTCGCCCCGCTTGGCATATGGAGGGGACATATATGAAGGGGACCATGATGCTGGCCGCCGCCGGCATGGCGATGGCGGCAGGCGCTATGCCCGCCCTGGCGCAAATCGCGGCGCAAAGCGGCCCACAAACCGCCCAGGCCGAAGAACCGTCCACAGGCTTATCGACAGCCTTATCCACAGGCGGCGGCCTGACCGCGATCACCGGCGTCGATTACAGCAGCGGCGATTATGGCACCGGCTCCGACACCCATATACTGGTCGTGCCGATGAGCCTGCGTTACCGCACCGGCCAACTCCGTTTCACCGCGACCCTGCCATGGCTGCGGATCAACGGATCGTCCGCGATCGTCGGCAGCGGATCGGGCGGCGTCATCATCGATCCGAACGCGCCGCGCACCACTCGCAGCGGCCTTGGCGATCTGACGCTGGGCATCGGCTATCAGATTCCCGAAGAGCAGCTCGGCTTCGGTCTCGACCTTTCCGCCCGGGTCAAGCTGCCCACCGCCTCCCGCTCCAGGGCGCTGGGCACCGGCAAGACCGATGTGGCGGTCGCGGCGGAAATCTCCAGGAGTTTGGGCGCCATCACGCCCTTCGCCAATGTCGGCTACCGCATGCCGGGCGACCCGTCAGGGCTGGACCTGCACAACGCCTGGACGGCATCGGGGGGCGCGAGCGTGATGCTGGGCAAGTCGGCGCTGATCGCCTCCTATGATTATCGCGAGTCCACCAGCGATTTCGCCCGCGATAGCCAGGAACTGTTTGGCGCCTTCAGCAGCCCGGTCGCGGAAAAGCTGATCTTCACCCTCTACGGCACCGCCGGGCTCAGCCAGGGCGCCGCCGATTATGGCATAGGGTCGATGGTCAGCGTGAGATTCTAGGCCGCGTGGACGAATTCGGAATGTCGGGAAATGGCCATGGCGGACATCAATTCCTCCCTACGCGCAGCGTGGGGAGGGGGACCGCCGCCGAAGGCGGTGGTGGAGGGGAAATTTGGAGGTCGCGCCCCATTCCCCTCCACCAGCCTTCGGCCGGTCCCCCTCCCCATCTATCGATGGGGAGGAATAGGATAGGTCTACTTCCCACCCAAATCACTCAGTCCGGCGAGTCTTGAATTCATCCACGCCGCCTGGAAACCAGATCAGCCCAATCCCATTTTCACCGCTTCCGCGTCAATTCCCGCATCGCGCCGTCGATTCCCTCGATGGTCAGCGGATACATGCGTTCGTTCATGATCTCGCGGATCATCTTGATCGACTGGCTATAGCCCCAATGCGCCTCCTGCGCGGGATTCAGCCAGACCGCCGCCGGATAGGTATGCAGCACCCGGCTCAACCATGTCGCGCCCGGTTCCTCGTTCATATGTTCGACCGATCCGCCGGGATGGCTGACCTCATAGGGGCTCATCGCCGCGTCCCCGACGAAGATCACCTTATAGTCATGCCCATATTTGTGCAGCACGTCCCAAGTCGGCGTCCGTTCCGAAAAGCGCCGCCTGTTATCCTTCCACACGCCTTCATAGATGCAGTTGTGGAAGTAGAAGAATTCCATATTCTTGAATTCGCTCGTCGCCGCCGAAAACAGTTCCTCGCACAGCTTGATGAACGGGTCCATCGACCCGCCCACGTCCAGGAACAGCAGCAGCTTCACCGCATTGTGCCGCTCCGGCCGCATGCGGATGTCCAGCCAGCCCTGCCGCGCCGTCCCCCGGATGGTCTCTTCCAAATCCAGTTCGTCCGCCGCGCCCTCCCGCGCAAAGCGCCGCAGCCGCCGCAGCGCGACCTTGATATTGCGGGTGCCCAATTCCTTCTGATTGTCCAGATTGGCGAATTCGCGCTTTTCCCACACTTTGATGGCGCGCTTATGCTTGCTCTCGCCGCCGATCCGCACGCCTTCGGGATTGTAACCGCCATTGCCGAAGGGGGATGTGCCGCCCGTGCTGATCCACTTGTTGCCGCCCTGATGGCGGCCCTTCTGCTCCTCCAGCCGCTTCTTCAGCGTCTCCATGATCTCGTCCCAGCTACCCAGCGACTTGATCTTCTCCATCTCCTCGGCGCTCAGGAACTTTTCCGCCACCAGCCGCAGCCATTCCTCCGGGATTTCCGCCTCGACGCCTTCCGCGCCCAGCACGCCCTTGAACACGCGGGCAAATACCTGGTCGAAGCGGTCGATCAGCCCTTCATCCTTCACATAGGTCGCGCGGGCGAGATAATAGAAGTCCTCCGGCCGCTGCCCGACCACGTCGCGGTCCAGCGCCTCCAGCAGCAACAGATGTTCCTTGATGCTGACGGGAATGCCGGCAGCACGCAGCGCGTCGAGGAAATTGAGCATCATAAGGACACCCTTGTCCGCCAGCTTGGCCCGCGATGCAAGCTCTGGCGCGTTGTTGGAATGTTAAGTGTTGCAATGCATCGTTAACAAGGCAGTATCCATATTGGGCGGAATAGGGCAGCGATCATTGGAAAACGGGGATTTGTTGACCGACCTGGGGGAAAGATCGGGCGACATCGCATTGCAATGCAGCGAAACGGCGGGCTTCCTGGGGGAGCTTACGCTGCGCATTCAGGCCGATTCAGCGCATCTCGGCGAACTGCAATCGACCATGGAAACGCTGGCGGTCAGCCAGAATGAAAGCGTGCTGGCGGCGCAGGAACTCAGCCTTACGGCACGTCGGGCGGGAACGATCATCGCCCAGGGGCACGAAACCATCGGGCGTTCGCTGGGGCAGATCACCGAACTCATCGAAAATGTGACCGGCCTGGAAGGACATTTGCGCCAGTTTCTGGACGTCATCGAAACGGTGGGCGACATTTCCGGCCAACTCGGCGCCATTGCCCGCCAGACCCGTCTGTTGGGCGTCAACGCTGCGATAGAGGCGGCGCGGGGTGGGGAGGCGACCCAGGGCTTTGCCGTGGTGGCGGACGAAATCCGGCGTCTGGCGGGGCAGGCGGGGGAGTCCGCCGCGTCCGTCGGCGACAAGCTGGGCCAGCTAGACCGCGACGCGCGCCAGTTGATCGGCGGGGTGGAGGCCAATATCCTGCGCGGCCGCGATGTCGGTTCCCATATCGACACGCTGCGGATCAGCATGGCCGAAATCGCATCGCTGGTGACGCAATTCGGCGATCGGTCCGACACCATCGTCACCTGCACCGATGAGGCGGACGGCGACGTGGCGGCACTGCGCCAGGGCCTTGCCCGGTTCAGCCGGTCCGCGACGGAAAGCGCCACCCGCGTCGAAACCGCCCGCAGCCAGTTGGAGGGGCTGGAGGGGATGGCGAACGACATGCTCAACACCGCCGCCCATGGCGGCCATGTCACCCGCAACAGCCGCTATATCGCCATGGCGGAAGAAGGCGCAGAGGAGATGCAGGCGCTGATCGGGCGGGCGCTGGCCGAAGGGCAACTGGACATGTCCAGCCTGTTCGATACCGCCTACCGGCCGCTTCCCGGTTCCGAACCGCCGCAATATGAAAATGGCTTCACCGCCTTTGCGGACCGCTTCGTGCAGCCTTTGCTCGACCGGCGGACGGCGGAGGACGGCGCCATCGTCGGTTGCTGCCTGATCGACATGAACGGCTATCTGCCCACCCATATCAGCGCCCGCAGCCAGCCGCAGCGGCCGGGGCAGGCGCGCTGGAACATGGAACATGCGCGCAACCGCCAGATATTTATGGACGGCCAGACCCGCCGCGCGTTGGATGGGGAGGGGGACTTCTTCCTCTTCACCTACCGCCAGGATCTGGGCGAGGGCCGCTACCGCGCCCTGCGCAGCGTCTTCGTGCCGCTGACCTTCGGCGGACGGCGCTGGGGGCTTTACGAGGTCGGCTATCTGATCTGAATTATGGGGCGGTTTGTCCCGATTTCAGAAGTATGTCCAAAAAAAACTGCGTCATGCTGAACTTGTTTCAGCATCCATTTCTCCCCACGAACGGGTGTGGCCGAGGCGCAATGGATGCTGAAACAAGTTCAGCATGACGAAAGGCAATCAATCCACCGTCAATAGTCCATGAGGTAAGATCGATCGGCTAACGCAGCTTCGCGTCCGCCGTCCGCACCGTCACATCGCCATTGGCGGCATAATCGGCGATGGCCCCCGCCTGAGCGGTCTGCGGGTCTTTTCCGTCTAGTATCTGGGCGATCTGCCGGGCGCTAGGCACCTTGTCATAGACGCCGTAGAGATCGGTCTGCCCCACCGAATGGATCGACAGCCGATAGCCCCGGCCCGCCTTGGCCGGATCGAACGCGACCACTGTCCCCGCATCGTCCACCGGCACGATGATCGCGCCATCCGCAATGCCCGCCTGCTGGAGAATGTCGTAGCTGCCGTCGGCGGTATCGACCTTGCCCCGCACGCAAAGCAGTTCCCGCCCTTCACGCGGCAGGGAGATATCGACCGGCTCGGCAACGGTCCGCGCCGTCAGCCGGGCATCGCCGCCGTCATCCGCCGGGCATGCGGCAAGCCGCGCCGGTTTCGTCGCATGAAGCGAGGCGGGATCGTCGAACGTCAGTCCCGCCACCATGCCGTCCAGCCCGGCCAGTACTTCCTTGCGCCGCTCGGCGGGTCCGGTGACGCGCAGCTTCACCAGCCATCGCCCCGCATGCAGGAAGGCGGCGGCGGTGGTGAGCGCCCCGTCCGCCGCATCGTCATAGATGGCGCGGATCGCGCGGTCGGCCTGTCCCGCCACGGCCACGCTCGCATAGGCGGTGCGGCGGGTTTTTGCCCCGAAACGCTCCATCACCGCCTTGTCCGTCATATAGGCGGCCAGGGACGCGTCGGCATAGCTGGGCAGATAGATATAGAGCGTCGCCTGGATCGCGCCGTCGTCCGACAGATATTGCGCGTAATTGTCGATGCCCTTGCCGCCGTTGGAAACCTCCCCGCTCTTGGAGAGCGACAGGCCCGCCACGCTTTGCGGCATGGCGATCCCCGCGGCGTCGGCGCGCAGGGCGGTGGCGGTCGGCGTCCAGGCTTCCCGTTCCCCGGCGGCGCGCGCGAACGCGGGCGCTGACACGGATAGGGCCAGCACCGCCGATAAAAGGGACAACGCGCATTTGGGCATTGGCATCCTTCCCATATTCACGACCGTCTTTGCGCGGCTTTGAATGTAAGAAGGAAAGTTGAGCCGAAATGCAGGCCCTGCGCAAGCGGGCTTTTAGGCGACCGGTGGAATTTGTGCCGGATAATGGGGCAGTTCCGGGTCCAGATGCGCCCAATGCGGCGCCGCATCGGTCCAGATGACGGCCTGAGGCCCCAATATGTCCGGATCGTCCAGCGCTCCGGCCCGGATAAAGGTTAGATGCGAACGCGATTCGGCCACGCTGAACAGAGGCGTCCCGCATTCGGGGCAGAAACCGCGCCGCATCGCATTGCCGCTGTCGGCGGTGCTGTGATGCCAGCGCACCTCGCCCGTGACGGTCATCCTGTCGGAAGGGAAGCAGACATTCACCGTCCCCGATCCGCCGCCCAGATATTGGCAGAGCCGGCACCAGCACATGCGCGCCGCCATCGGCTCCGCGTCGATGCTGACCCGCACCTGTCCGCACAGGCATCCGGCTTGATGGGGCATGGGCTTGGCCTTTCCTGTTCGCCTGGGCAGCTTGTCGATTTGGGCGGAGAGCGGACCTATCCTATTCCTCCCCATCGTTAGATGGGGAGGGTCGAAGAGAGGCACGTGACTCTCTTCGACGGCCGCAGGCTGGTGGAGGGGAAATACGCAGGTCGCGCCATTTCCCTCCACCATGCTTCGCATGGTCCCCCTCCCCACGCTTCGCGTAGGGAGGATCAAGAGCCTCCAAAGCCTGGCCGTTACCGTCCCTGCCGTCTCGACATGAAGGCCAGGCGTTCGAACATCATGATGTCCTGCTCATTCTTGAGCAGCGCGCCGTGGAGCGGCGGGATCGCCTTGGTCGGGTCGCGGTCCTGCAACACGTCCAGCGGCATGTCCTCCGCCAGGATCAGCTTCAGCCAGTCGAGCAATTCGCTGGTCGAAGGCTTTTTCTTGAGGCCCGGCACCTCCCTGATTTCATAGAATATCTCCAGCGCGCGGCTGACCAATATCTTCTGGATGCCGGGGAAATGCACGTCGATGATCGCCTGCATCGTCTCCCGGTCGGGGAATTTGATATAGTGGAAGAAGCAGCGGCGCAGGAAGGCGTCCGGCAGTTCCTTCTCGTTGTTGGAGGTGATGACGACCACCGGCCGCTCCTTCGCCGCCACCGTCTCGCCCGTCTCATAGACGTGGAAGGCCATGCGGTCGAGTTCCTGCAACAGGTCGTTTGGGAATTCGATGTCGGCCTTGTCGATCTCGTCGATCAGCAGCACGGGCAGGGTGGGGGAGGTGAAGGCCTCCCACAATTTGCCCTTGCGGATATAGTTGCCGATGTCGTGAACGCGCTGGTCGCCAAGCTGGCCGTCGCGCAGCCGGGCCACCGCATCATATTCATACAGGCCCTGATGCGCCTTGGTCGTCGACTTGACGTTCCATTCGATCAGCGGAGCGTTCAGCGCCTTGGCGATTTCCTGCGCCAGCACGGTCTTGCCCGTGCCCGGTTCGCCCTTCACCAGCAGGGGGCGGCGGAGCAGCACCGCGGCGTTGACCGCCACCTTCAAATCGTCGGTGGCGACATAATCCTGGGTGCCTTCGAACCGCATATGCTTGCTTCTCTTCCTGCCTTGACTGGCCCAACTATGGCAAAGCAGGGGAGGAGCGCAAAGCCTTTATGCGCGATTGAGGACTTGATCCTTGCCGGCGCGAATATTGGCGCGGGCCTGAAGCACGTCCCACAAGCCGCGATGCTGATTGAGCAACTGGCGCGCCCCGAACAGGATGGCGCGGTCGATCGTGTCGTCCCCGCCGATTTCCCGCGCCATATCCAGCGTCGCCGCCCGCTCCGGAAGGTCGCAGACATGGGGTTCCAGCCCGACGCGAATCGCGGCGATGTCCAGAACATGGCGTACCGCCCGCCAATCGAGCACTAGCGCAATGGCCGCGCCCATGGCGCAGCCGCGCCGGTCCGACTGGGCCAGCATGTCCAGCGCATGGCGCTGCTGGCTGACGACGGTTTCGCAATCGCTCTGTCCCGCGGTGCTGGGCGCGGGGCCGACCGCAACCGTCACCTGCGTCAGATAGGCCCGCTCCCGCGCAAAGGCGTCCGCCGCCTGGATCAGCCAGTTTCTGGCCGCATTGTCGGCGGATCGGGTGGCGGCATGGTCGATGACGCCGGGATGACGCCCATGCAGCAGGCAGAGATAATAGGCCGCGTCCGCCAGGTCGGGCAGGGACAAGGTCGCATTCGGCCCAAAGCTGGTCCGCGCCCCACCGGGATGGCTATGGCCAGCCGATCCGTCGGCGGCCACCACGGCCTCCAGAATCTGCGATACGTCGCCAAATTGGTAGCGCGGTGCTGCTTCGCTCATCGTCTTCCCCTGCGCGCGCCGGACAACCGGCGGAGCCTCATTCCGCGAAATTAGAGAGACGAGGTAAAAGAGGAGTTTACGCCACCAAAAAAGGGCGACCCGGAAGCCGCCCTTTTCGATCATTCTACCGTGCCTTAGCCTCGGCTGGCCGAGCCGCCTTCGGCCCGGCGCTATTGGTCGAGGAAGCTGCGCATCTTGCGGCTGCGGCTGGGGTGCTTCAGCTTGCGCAGCGCCTTCGCCTCGATCTGGCGGATGCGTTCGCGGGTCACGCTGAACTGCTGGCCGACCTCCTCCAGCGTATGGTCGGTGTTCATGCCGATGCCGAAACGCATGCGCAGAACGCGCTCCTCGCGCGGCGTCAGAGAGGCGAGGACGCGGGTGACCGTTTCCTTGAGGTTCGCCTGGATCGCGGCGTCCACTGGAATGATCGCATTCTTGTCCTCGATGAAATCGCCCAGATGCGAATCCTCCTCGTCGCCGATCGGCGTTTCCAGGGAGATCGGCTCCTTGGCGATCTTCATCACCTTGCGCACCTTCTCCAGCGGCATGGACAGGCGCTCGGCCATTTCCTCCGGAGTCGGCTCGCGGCCCTGCTCATGCAGGAACTGGCGGGACGTGCGGACCAGCTTGTTGATCGTCTCGATCATGTGGACCGGGATGCGGATGGTCCGCGCCTGATCCGCGATGGAGCGGGTGATCGCCTGCCTGATCCACCAAGTGGCGTAGGTGCTGAATTTATAGCCGCGCCGATATTCGAATTTATCGACCGCCTTCATCAAACCGATATTACCTTCCTGAATAAGATCAAGGAATTGCAGGCCACGGTTCGTATATTTTTTAGCGATGGAAATGACGAGGCGCAGGTTCGCCTCGACCATTTCCTTCTTGGCGATGCGCGCCTCGCGCTCGCCCTTCTGCACCATGTTCACGATGCGGCGGAATTCGGAAAGCGACATGCCGGTCGCCTGCGCGATTTCGCTCACTTCGGTGCGGATGCGCTCGACGGCGCGCCCTTCGGCGGCGGCGAAGGCGGCCCATTTCTTGTCCAGTCCGGAAATCTTGTCCAGCCAGCCATCGTCCAGCTCATGGTTCACATAGCGGTCGAGGAAATCCTTGCGATTGACCTTATGCCGCTCGGCCAGACGCAGCATCTGCCCGCCCAGCGCGGTTAGCCGCCGATTATAGGCATAGAGTTGATCGACCAGATATTCGATCTTCTGCTGGTGAAACTGGACGCTCTCGACCTCGGCGGTCAGTTGCTCGCGCAGTTCCTGATATTCATCCTCATTCTTCTGGCTCAGCGCCTCGCCGATCGCCATGGCGACCATGCGCGCTTCCTGCGCGGCGGAAAAGGCGCGGAAAATCTCCGTGATGGTCGCGAATTTCTCCAGCGCCATCGGTTTCAGCGTCTCTTCCATCTGGGCGAGGGAAAGAGTGTTGTCCTCCTCTTCCTCCTCTTCCATCCGGCGGGTGCGGCGTTCGGTCAGGCCGTCCTCATCCTCGTCGGAATCGGCGGATTCCTCTTCCGGCTCCTCCTCTTCCTTGAAGCTGGGACCGGCGGTCTTCTCGCTGATCTCGCCGTCATCGTCCTCGGCGCCTTCCTCCAGATTTTCCGGAGCAGGGTCTTTCGACAGCATCGCGTCGAGATCGAGTATCTCGCGCAACTGCATCTCGCCATTGTTGAGGGCGGTGGACCATTCGATGATCGCGTTGAAGGTCGTCGGGCTTTCGCACAGGCCCAGGATCATGGTGTCGCGACCGGCCTCGATCCGCTTGGCGATGGCGATCTCGCCTTCGCGGCTGAGCAGTTCCACCGCGCCCATCTCGCGCAGGTACATGCGCACCGGGTCGTCGGTGCGGTCGACCGTTTCCTTCTTCTTCTCGGCTACCGGCCGCGGCGATCCGTCGTCGTCGCCGCTGTCGTCCGTGTTGTCGTCGTCGCTGTCGTCGCGCTGATCGTCGCCGTCCTCGCCGGCTTCCTCATTTTCGACGATGTTGACGCCCATTTCGTTGAGCGCGGACATGATGTCCTCGATCTGCTCGGAGGACATCTGGTCCTGCGGCAGGGCGTCGTTCAATTCGTCATAGGTGATATAGCCGCGCTTCTTGGCGCGGGCGATCAGCTTCTTGATCGACGCTTCATTCAGATCCAGCAACGGCGCATCGCCGGTATCCTGATCCTCGCCCGCACCCTTGCCGTTCGCCTTGCTCGCCATTTATTCGCCTTAACTCCGCCGTCCCCGTGCAGGGGACGGTCCAAGATCATATACTATCTTCGGACTGCGCCAGTTCCGCCAGGCGGCGATCATGATCCAGCTTCAACTCCCGGACCCTTTGCTGTTCCGCAAAGCTGTCCTCGTTGAGGTCGTCTCTCGCCCGCCGGGTAGCTTCCGCCAACGCCGCCTCCAGCTCCGGTCCTTGCGCCATCACCCGAATGGCCTCGTCCAGATCG
The DNA here is from genome assembly GCF_000722875.1 of Sphingobium chlorophenolicum. Taxonomy (GTDB): domain Bacteria; phylum Pseudomonadota; class Alphaproteobacteria; order Sphingomonadales; family Sphingomonadaceae; genus Sphingobium; species Sphingobium chlorophenolicum. Next base: position 34,947 of record NZ_JFHR01000042.1, read on the forward strand.
CGTTGCACGCGATCCGAGTCGGCCTTGCTTCTGTGGGGGGTGAATGTGAACGTGTCGGCCCGGAGCATCCCCTTTGCCATATTATACACTTCACCTTGCCCCAATATGGTAAGGAGGCCACCTGTTTCAACTGTTTCTTTGCCGAACGACGCCGCGATCATCGCCTTCATCAATTCCGCCAGCGCCCCATCGGCGATTCGCAGCCCGGAAAGCGTTTCCCGATGCAGCGCGATCTGCTCCGGATGCCGCAGCAGACTGGCAAGGATGGCCCTCAATAACCGTTGCTCCATGCCGCTGGCGCCGATGGCCCGCGCCTCGCTCCCCGCGGGCGGGAGAGGGGGCTTCCAATTGCCTTTCCTGTCCCGCTGCCAGCCGGAACGGGCGCCGCCGCCGCGCTGATGCCGGGGCTGGAAAGCCTGCCGCGCAAAGAACAGCGCGTCATAACGCTCGCGGAAAGCATGGACATAATGCGCCCGCACATCGGGATGGCCGATGGCGTCGGTGATTCCGGAAAGCCGCTGCTTGAGCGCCGCCCGCTGCTCCGGCGTGTCCAGCGGGGCGGCGGCCTGTTCGAACTTCCAAAGCCGCTCGACCAGCGGCTCGGCTGCCCCCAACACCGATTCCATGGCCTGAGGCCCCTGGGCGCGGATCAGATCGTCCGGGTCTTGCCCCCCCGGCAGGGTCGCAAAGGCCAGACTCATCCCCGGCCGCAACAAGGGCAGCGCGCGCGTTGCCGCCCGGATCGCAGCCTTCTGCCCCGCCGCGTCGCCGTCGAAACAGAGGATCGGCACATCCGCCATTTTCCACAGCCGCTCGATCTGATGCTCGGTCAGCGCGGTTCCCAGCGGCGCCGCCGCCTCCCCAAAACCCGCCTGCGCGAGGGCGATCACATCCATATAGCCCTCGACCACGATGATCCGCCCGGCCTGACGGCTGGCCGGAGAGGCCCGGTCGATATTGTAGAGCGTCCGTCCCTTGTCGAAGAGCGGCGTGTCCGGCGAGTTCAGATATTTCGGCTCGCCCGCGCCCAATATGCGCCCGCCAAAGGCGATGACCCGCCCCCTGATATCCCGGATCGGCAGCATCAAACGCCCCCGGAACCGGTCATAGCTGTCGCGTTCCCCGTCGGGATCGATCAGCAATCCCGCCTCGATCAACAAAGGCTCGCCAAAATCCTTGAGCGCCGCCTTGAGCCGCCCGCGCCCATCCGGCGAAAATCCGAAGCCGAAGGCCTTGGCCATCGCCGCGCTGATCCCCCGCTTCTGGAGATAGGCCCGCGCCTCAGCACCCTCGATGCCGCCAAGCTGTTCCTCGAAAAAGGCCTGCGCCGCCGCCATGACGTCGTGCAACCCCTTGGCCTGCTCCGCCCGCTTGGCCGCGCGAGGGTCGGGCGCGGGCACGTCCATGCCCGCCGCCTGCGCCAATTCCTTCACGGCCTCCATGAAGGGCAGGCCGCGCTGATCGGTCATCCAGCGGATCGCATCCCCATGCGCCCCGCAACCGAAACAGTGATAGAAACCCTTCTCGTCATTGATGGTGAAGCTGGGCGTCTTTTCATTATGGAAAGGGCAGCAGGCCTTATATTCGCGGCCCGCCTTCTGCACCTTCACCGTCCGCCCGATCAGGGTCGACAGCGAAGTCCGCGCACGCAGTTCATCAAGAAAGGCCGGGGATAGACTCATGCTTAGCTGGCGCCCCCACCTTTTAATCCATCTTCCATACACCCGTTCGTTTCGAGCGAAGTCGAGAAACGCTCACGCGGCGGCCTAGAGAAATGAGACACCAAGGACCAATTTCCTGCAAGCATGGCTTCCTTCTTGGCGCGCGACCAGCCGCCGACGATCCGTTCCGCTTCCAGGGCTTCGATCCGCGAAGAAAAAACCTCGCTCCAGACGAGCGCGACGGGCAACCGCCTGCGCGTGAACTGGCTGCCTTGCCCCGACTGATGCTGCCCTATCCGATGCTCAAGATCATCTGTATGCCCGGTATAATAGCGCCCGTCCGAGCATCGCAGCATGTAGGTCCAGAACGCCATGTTTTGATTATGCCGGAACAAGCGCCCGTGTCGAGCCGCACGCGCCCCCACCCGTTCGTTTCGAGCGAAGTCGAGAAACGATATGTGTGCACTTTCCGTTTCTCGACTTCGCTCGAAACGACCGGTGGTTGGGAAAAAGCGGGCGAGCCGTCAAAATGCTATGCTCCCGCCAAACCCCCTACGAAAGCGCCGCCTTCACCAACCCGCTGGCCTTGCTCATATCGATTACCGACCCATGGCGCTCCTTCAGCACGGCCATGACCTTGCCCATATCCTTGACGCTGGCCGCGCCCACCTCCGCCTTGATCCCCTCGATCGCTGCCCTGGTCTCATCCTCGCTCAACTGCTGCGGCAGGAAGCCGTCGATCACGTCCAGCTCCGCCTGCTCTTTGGCCGCCAGCTCGTCGCGCCCGCCATTTTTGAACATCTCGATGGATTCGCGCCGCTGCTTCACCATCTTCTGCAACACCTCGACCACGACCGTGTCGTCATCCGGCACGTTCGAAGCGGTGCGCAATTCGATATCCCGGTCCTTCAGCTTCGCCAGGATCAGGCGCACGGCGGCCAGCCGATCCTTCTCTCCCGCTTTCATGGCGGCGACCTGGGCGCTCTTAATCTCGTCGCGAATCATGCGAATATGTCCTGTCTCTCGGGAAAGGATCAGATATAACGCCAAAAGAGATTTTTAACAGGAGTTGACCGCAACGCCTCACCCGCATAGGTGACCGGCCGTTTAACCCGCAGCAGACGGGTTCCCGCAAAAGCATAAAGGACGATACGACCATGGCTGACGCCAAGACCCTCATTGTGCCCAAAGGAGCGACAGGGGTATTGGTTTTCGCCGATGGCTCGGCGGTGTTCGGCCGCGGTTTCGGCGCCGTCGGCGATGCGGTGGGCGAACTCTGCTTCAACACGGCGATGACCGGCTATCAGGAAGTGATGACCGACCCCAGCTATGCGGGCCAGATCGTCACCTTCACCTTCCCGCATATCGGCAATGTCGGCACCAACCTGGACGATGTGGAGGCGGACCTGCCCCATGCGCTGGGCTGCGTCGTGCGTCAGGACGTCACGGAACCCAGCAATTTCCGCAATGTCGAACCCTTCGACCAGTGGATGAAGGAAAAGGGCCGCATCGGTCTGGCAGGCGTCGACACCCGCGCCCTGACCCGCATGATCCGCCTGAAGGGCGCGCCCAATGTCGTGATTGCGCACGATCCGGAAGGCAATTTCGACCTGGAAGCGCTCGCCGCCAAGGCTGCGGCCTGGCCGGGCCTTGAAGGCATGGACCTCGCCATCGAAGTCAGCGCCACGGAAAGCCGTCTCTGGAAAGACGGCGTATGGAAGCTCGGCCATGGCTACGGCCTCGACGAAACCGAAACCCCGTTCGTTTCGAGCAAAGTCGAGAAACCTCGTCCCCATGTCGTCGCCCTGGATTATGGCGCGAAGAACAACATCTTCCGCAACCTCGTAAAGGCGGGCGCGTGCGTCACCGTACTGCCCGCCACCGCCAGCTTCGAACAGGTGATGGAGCAGAAGCCCGACGGCGTCTTCCTTTCCAACGGCCCCGGCGATCCCGCCGCGACCGGCGAATATGCCGTGCCCGTGATCAGAAAAGTGCTGGAAGCCGGCACGCCCATCTTCGGCATCTGCCTGGGCCACCAGATGCTGGCGCTCGCCGCCGGAGCGAAGACGATCAAGATGCACCAGGGCCATCGCGGCGCCAATCACCCGGTCAAGCGCCTGTCCGACGGTCTGGTCGAGATCACCTCAATGAACCACGGCTTCGCGGTCGACAGCGATACGCTGCCCGCCAATGTGAAGCCGACCCATGTGTCGCTCTTCGACGGCAGCAATTGCGGCATCGAACTGACCGACAGGAAGGCCTTCTCGGTCCAGTACCACCCCGAAGCCTCACCCGGCCCGCAGGACAGCTTCTACCTGTTCCAGCGCTTCGTTGAGGAGCTTAAGTGAGCCTCAACCTGCCCCCGGTTGACGAAGCCCGTCTCGCTGCGGAGTGGGAGGCGGACAAGGCCGTCCTCGCCAATCTCGCGGCGAATGGCGATGTGGCGCGCATCGCGCGCCCGGTCGATGTCAGCTTCAAGGGCAGCGAGAAGGATTTCGAGCGCGTTTTGACCATCGCCAGCCAGTTCGGCTTCGTGGAACTGGACCGCGAAGAGGATGAAGATGGCGACCTCTTCCTGTTCCTCGAATGCGAGCAGCCCGTCGATGAACAGTCGATCCGCGCCCTGACGAAAAAATGCCTCCAGATCGAAATCCTCTGCGGCGTCGAATATGACGGCTGGGGTTGCGAGGCCCGGACGGGGGGAGTGCATTGATACAGGATGCACCTCCACCGGCATACCATTGCGTCAAGGCCGAAGATATTACGGCGGATTCAAAGGGAAATGCGTTTGTTACCCTTAGCGGAGATCCCCAACAACTTACCGCTTTTTTGAACGAAATTCCGAAATCGGGCAGCTTGCAGCTCGAAGCGCAGTCGCAAGCCAATGGCGTTGCATTTGCGCGCTTACGCGGCGCATTAAACACGCCATATCGTGAGATTGGCGGCCTTATTTACTCGGCTCAACGTCGACACTTAGCCGTCGCGATGACCACCGATCCCTTGATTTGCGAAATAGAAGAGAAATAATGCCCAAACGCACCGACATCTCCTCCATCCTCATCATCGGCGCTGGCCCGATCATCATCGGCCAGGCTTGCGAGTTCGACTATTCGGGCACGCAGGCGGTGAAGGCGCTCAAGGAAGAGGGCTATCGCATCATCCTGGTCAATTCCAACCCGGCCACCATCATGACCGACCCGGAATTCGCCGACGCGACCTATGTCGAGCCGATCACGCCCGAAATCGTGGCGAAGATCATCGAAAAGGAACGCCCCGACGCGGTGCTGCCCACCATGGGCGGCCAGACGGCGCTCAATACGGCGCTCGCCCTGTTCAATGACGGTACGCTGGAGAAGTTTGGCGTCAAGATGATCGGCGCCGACGCGCAGGCCATCGACAAGGCCGAAGACCGCCTGAAATTCCGCGACGCAATGGACAAGATCGGCCTGGAATCGGCCCGCTCGCGCATCGCCCACACGATGGAAGAGGCGCTGGAGGCTCTGGAGTTCACCGGCCTGCCGTCGATCATCCGGCCCAGCTTCACGCTCGGCGGCACCGGCGGCGGCGTCGCGTACAACAAGGAAGAGTTCAAGCGGATCGTCTCCGACGGACTGGACGCATCGCCCACCACCGAAGTGCTGATCGAGGAATCGCTGCTCGGCTGGAAAGAATATGAGATGGAGGTCGTCCGCGACCGCAACGACAATGCCATCATCATCTGCTCCATCGAAAATGTCGACCCGATGGGCGTCCATACAGGCGACTCCATCACCGTCGCGCCCGCGCTGACGCTGACTGACAAGGAATATCAGATCATGCGCAACGCGAGCATCGCGGTGCTGCGTGAAATCGGCGTGGAAACAGGCGGTTCGAACGTGCAGTTCGCAGTCAATCCGAAGGACGGCCGCCTGATCGTCATCGAGATGAACCCGCGCGTCTCCCGCTCTTCGGCACTGGCGTCGAAGGCCACCGGCTTCCCCATCGCCAAGGTCGCGGCGAAACTCGCCGTCGGCTACACGCTGGACGAGATCGAGAACGATATTACCGGCGCGACCCCGGCGTCGTTCGAGCCGACCATCGACTATGTCGTGACCAAGATCCCGCGCTTCGCCTTCGAAAAATTCAAGGGGTCCGAACCGCTGCTCGGCACCGCGATGAAGTCGGTGGGCGAGGTGATGGCCATCGGCCGCAACATCCATGAATCGATGCAGAAGGCGCTGCGGGGTCTGGAAACCGGCCTGTGCGGCTTCAACGAGGTCGATCATCTCGTCGGCGCCCCCAAGGACGACATCATCGCCGCCCTGGCCCAGCCGACGCCGGACCGCCTGCTGGTCGCCGCGCAGGCGCTGCGCGAAGGCCTGACCGTCGCGGAAATCCACAATATCGCGAAGTTCGATCCCTGGTTCCTGGAACGGATCAAGGAAATCATCGACGCGGAAGGCGAAATCCTCAGCAACGGCCTGCCGCAGGACGCGGATGGCATGCGCCGCCTCAAATCCATGGGCTTTTCCGACAAGCGCCTCGCTTACCTCGCGCTCAAATCCGCCAATCTGCGCGGCATGGAGCGGGGCATCGCGCGCGGTTCGGGCCTGATCCACGAAGCGGTCAAGGCCATGACCGGCGGCGTCACCGAGGATGAGGTCCGCGCCCTGCGCCACAAGCTGGGCGTGCGCCCGGTCTTCAAGCGCATCGACACCTGCGCCGCCGAGTTCGAGGCGAAGACGCCCTATATGTACTCGACCTACGAAGCGCCGATCTTCGGGGAGGCGGAGAATGAGGCGCAGCCCAGCGACCGGAAGAAGGTCGTGATCCTGGGCGGCGGTCCCAACCGCATCGGGCAGGGCATCGAGTTCGACTATTGCTGCGTCCACGCCTGCTTTGCGCTCAGCGAGGCCGGTTATGAGACGATCATGGTCAATTGCAACCCTGAAACTGTATCAACCGACTATGACACCTCCGACCGTCTCTATTTCGAGCCGCTGACCGCCGAAGACGTGTTGGAAATCCTCAGCGTCGAAATGTCGAGCGGTTCACTTCTTGGAGTCATTGTGCAATTTGGCGGTCAAACCCCGCTGAAACTGGCCCAGGCGCTCGAAAATGCGGGCGTTCCGATCCTGGGCACCTCGCCCGACGCCATCGACCTCGCAGAAGACCGCGAACGCTTCGCCGCTCTTATCGACAAGCTCAAGCTCAAGCAGCCCGCCAACGGCATCGCCCGCAGCCGGGAAGAAGCCATCGCCGTAGCCAACCGCATCGGCTACCCGGTGCTGATGCGTCCCTCCTACGTCCTTGGCGGCCGCGCCATGGAGATTGTCGACGGTCAGGCGCAACTGGAGGAATATATCGCCACCGCCGTCCAGGTGTCGGGCGACTCCCCGGTGCTGATCGACCAATATCTGCGCGACGCGACCGAGGTGGATGTGGACGCGCTCTGCGACGGCGACGATGTGGTCGTTGCGGGCGTGCTCCAGCATATCGAGGAGGCGGGCGTCCATTCGGGCGACTCCGCTTGCTCCCTGCCGCCCTACAGCCTGTCGGACGACATCATCGCGGAGATCGAGCGTCAGGCTGACGTCCTGGCCCGCGCCCTGTCCGTTCGCGGATTGATGAACATCCAGTTCGCGGTCAAGGACGGGGTGGTGTATCTGATCGAGGTCAACCCCCGCGCCAGCCGCACCGTGCCCTTCGTTGCCAAGGCCATCGGCACCCCCATCGCCAAGATCGCCAGCCGCGTCATGGCGGGCGAGAAGCTGCATGATCTGCCGAAGATCGACCGCAACGCGATTTCGCACATCGCGGTCAAGGAAGCCGTCTTCCCCTTCGCCCGTTTCCCCGGCGTCGATCCGGTCCTCTCACCGGAGATGAAGAGCACCGGCGAAGTCATGGGCATCGACAGCGATTTCGCCACCGCCTTCGCCAAGTCGCAATTGGGCGGCGGCACCGTCCTGCCCAAGAGCGGCACCGTGTTCGTGTCGGTCAAGGACAGCGACAAGCCGGTGATCCTGCCCGCCGTGCAGAAGATGGCCGCCCTGGGCTTCGCGATCATCGCGACCGGCGGCACCGCCCGCTATCTGGAGGATCAGGGCATCGCCGTCCAGCCGGTGAACAAGGTGGCGGAAGGGCGCCCCCATATCGTGGACAAGATCATCGACGGCGACGTCGACCTGATCTTCAACACGACGGAGGGTTGGCAGTCGCTGAAGGACAGCAAGGAAATCCGCACCAGCGCGCTGCGCGCCAAGGTACCGAGCTTCACCACGGCGGCGGCTTCGGTCGCTGCTGCGGACGCGATAGAGGCTCTTCGGGGGCATGCCCTTGAAGTGCGGTCGCTCCAGTCCTATTATCCCGTGTCGCAAGCCTGAACCCCTGCATAAGGAAGCATGCTGCGGGCGGCCCCATGGTGGGGGCCGCCAAAGGGAAGTTTTGACGAAGGATTTGCAATAATGGCGACCGTCGAGAAGATGCCGATGCTGCAAATGGGCTATGACAAGCTCAACGCGCAGCTCCGCGAATTGAAGGCCGAACGGCCCTTGATCGTGGACGCCATCGAAGAAGCGCGCGCACACGGCGACCTTTCCGAAAACGCCGAATATCATGCGGCGAAGGAACGCCAGGGTCAGGTCGAGGCGACCATCGCTGACCTGGAGGACAAGCTGTCCCGCGCCCAGATCATCGACCCGACGACCCTGTCGGGCGACAAGATCGTCTTCGGCGCGACCGTCACGCTGCTGGACGAAGACGACAAGCCGGTGAAGTACCAGATCGTGGGCCAGGCCGAGGCGGACGCCAAGGTTGGCATGATCAGTTATAACAGCCCGCTCGGCCGCGCCCTGATCGGCCGCCAGATCGGGGAAGAGGTCGAAGTTTCGGTTCCCTCGGGCGACAAATTCTACCTGGTCGACAAGATCGATTTCATCTGAAATCCATGAAACTGCCTGCCGGGCGCATGACCAACGGGATCGCGGCGATCACATTCGCCGCGTTTCTCCTGCTCTATCTGACGGGGCAGGTCGACAATGCCGCCATCATCGCCGGTTTCATCCCGGCGCGGGTGGAGGATGGCGCGCTGCTGGCCGGAATGGCGGCGGTGCCGGCTTGGCTGACGCCGATCAGTTGCACGCTGGTGCATGCGAACTGGCTGCATATCGGCTTCAACCTGTTCATGTTCGTCTTTTGCGGACGGCAGGTGGAACATGTGCTGGACAAGGGCGCCACGCTGCTCCTCTATGTTGCGGGCGCCTATGGCGCGACGGCGCTGCAATGGGCGGTCGATCCGCATTCGGCCAATCCAATGGTCGGCGCCAGCGGCGCCATATCCGCCGTCATCGCCACCTATTCGCTTCTCTACAGCCAGCAGAGAGTCCGGCGGGTCGGGCCGATTTCAGCCAATCTGGTCCGTCTGCTCTGGCTGGCGGCAAGCTGGATCGTGCTGCAACTGATGATCGGTTTCGCCACGGCGGGCGGCGCAGGCGGCCTTGGCCAGATTGCTATCGCCGCGCATATCGGCGGTTTTCTGGTGGGGCTGGCGCTGACGCGCCCACTGCTGCGCTGGCGCTTCCGCAAGCGTCCCCAGCCCCTTTCCTGAAATATTGGCCTGAACGTCCCTTATTCGTTCGGCAAATCCGGTTCCAGCAACCGGTGCAGGTGCACGATCACATAGCGCATCTCCGCATCGTCGACCGTCCGCTGCGCCGCGCCGCGCCACGCATTTTCCGCCGCGGCATAATCGGGATAGACCCCAACCAGTTCGATGGAGTTCAAATCTTCGAATTCCAGCGTCTGGGGATTTTTGACGCGACCGCCCATCACAAGGTGCAGCTTGCTCATGGTGTCTTATTTTCTCCTGTTCGGTGAACAGGCACAGTAGCAGGCCGCCCGCACCCGTCAAAGGGGCAGGCGGCCAGTTCAGCATGCTTTTGCTGACTGAGCAATTAGGATTTCGGCAACCGGGCCTTCAGCGCCTCGCCAATCGCATCCACCTTGGCCGCCACCAGCGCGATCACATCGTCCGCGAGGCGGGAGGTCTTTTTCGCCAAATCGGCGGAGGCCACGGCGTCGCGGGCCGAGGTTGCCGCCTCCTTCGTTCCCTCGGCGGCGTTGTTGAGCGCGTCGGTCGTGCTGGATTTCAGGCTTTCGGCGCTCTCCGCTGCCGCGGCCTTCGCGGCGAGCGCTGCGTCCAGCACCTTCGCGCCCGCGCTTGACGCCAGGCCGGGCAGCGCCTTCATCGCGGAGCGGCTCTTCGGGAACATCCAGGCGATGACCGCCCCGGCAGCCACGGCCCCCGCGACGGCGACGATGGGATGTTCCTGCACGATCTCATTGGCGCGGGCTGCGACCCGCTGCGACCGGTCCCGCGCGTCGGCATAGGCGGCGCTCGCCTTGTCGCGGGCGTCGCCCGCCCGTTCCCGGCTTGTCTGTATCAACCCCCCGGCGCCCTCCCTGGCACGGTCCGCCGTATCGCGGACCTTGCCCGAAGCGGTTTCGGCAATGTCGTTCGCCGCTTCGCGGGCACGGGTGATTTGAGCGCGGATACCAGCCATCATCAGTCTCCGGAATCTTCTGTGCGGTTCCTTATCCGAACGTATAGCCGCTGGAAAAGGCTCCCAAGCGGACGCCGCATCAAATAAAGCGCCAATGCGCCCACCGCCGCCGCCGTCGCGGCCGGCCGTTGCCGCACCTTCGCGGCGGCATAGGCGGTGCCGTCCAACAGGGCCTCGGTCGTCTTGTCCCGCGCATCCTGCTTCAGCCGGGCGGGCGCGACGCGCGCCTTGGCGGCGAGGGCGCTGGACAGAAAAGCCGCCTTGCGCGCATCCGCCAGCGCCGTCGCATCCCGATAGGCTTGTTCCCGCTTCATGCCCTCACGGCCTTCTTCATCCGGTCAATCCGACCCTTGGCGATCAGCAGCAATAGCAACGCGACGATCAGCGTGCCGCCGAATACCGCGCCGGTTGCCCAACCTGTCCCCAAAAGGGGCGCCAGCGCCAGGACAGCGCCCACAAGTCCGGCGACGATGGCGGCAAAGACCAGCATCGCGGCCACCACCGCCAGGATCGCGGCATCGCGCACTCCCGCGCCCACGATGGCGGCGCGCAGTTTCTGCCGTGCAACCTCCGCCTCCGCATAGGCGCGGCCGTCGGCGTACAGGCGTGTGAAGGCTCCCCGGACGGACTCGTCCTGTTCTTCGCTGTGCAAGGGCTCTTGCGTCAAAACTTCCTCCGCCCCAGCGTCGGGGCTTTGCGTTCACCACTTGCGAACGGCATATTCAGGCGTCTTCGTCGGAACCCTTGGCAAGGCGCATCAGCACGAAGCCGACCACCGCCGCCGCGCCGATGGCGACGGCAGGACTCTTGCGGACGAAATCGCGCGCTTCGGTCATCAACTGGTCGACATCCTTGCTGTCCAGCGTCTTTGCCGCTCCGGCCACGGACTCCGCAGCCTGGCGGGCATAATCGCCATATTGCGGGCCCAGCTTCGCGTCGACCGTGCCCGCAGTGTCGGAAATCAGCTTGGCCAGGCTCTGCATGGCCGATCCGGTCTTGTCCTTGGCGACGCCGGCCGCCGACTTCGCGGTCTTGGAGGCCTGATCCTTCAGCGGGTCGATATGCGCTTTCCAATCGACGGCGTTCAGCTTGTCCGTAGCGGCCTTCGCCGCCTTCTCGGCTTGGGCCTTGATCGGCGCGATCTGCGCGGTCCAGCCATGGGCAGCGGCGCCGTTGCCGGGTTTGCTGGGGGTTGCGGCCTTGCGTGTGGGGGCGGCCTTGACGGGCGCGGCCTTCGTCAGCGTGGCTGGCTTGGCCTTCGGGGTCTTGGCCGGGCTGGCTTTCTTGGCGCGCTTGGCGGGCGGGGTTTGGGGGGTGTCGGCCATCGTCCTTTGTCTCCCTTTAAATGCGGTCGGATTGCGATGCGGGCTGGCGGCTTTGCTTTTAATGCTCGCCACCGCTCACAGTTCCGTTGCCGTTACTATTTTGAGCATCGGCATTTTTCGAGTCCTTGCAAGCCCCTGCATTGCCAAGCGGGAAGGCGGTAGCTAAGCGGAGCGCGAAAAGCGACCCAGAGCCAGTCCCCCAAGACCAGTCACAAGGAGCGATCCATGACCGCCATTCTCGATATCCACGCCCGCCAGATTCTGGACAGCCGCGGCAATCCGACCGTCGAAGTCGACGTGATGCTGGAGGATGGCAGCTTCGGCCGCGCCGCCGTGCCTTCGGGCGCGTCCACCGGAGCCTATGAAGCGGTCGAGAAGCGCGACGGCGACAAAAGCAAATATCTGGGCAAGGGCGTGCTGGCCGCCGTCTCTGCCGTCAACGACCAGATTGCCGAGCAGATCATCGGCCTGGACGCGGAGGATCAGGCGGAGGTCGACGCCGCGATGATCGCGCTCGACGGGACGGAGAACAAGTCGAACCTGGGTGCCAACGCGATTCTGGGCGTCAGCCTGGCCGTGGCGAAGGCCGCCGCCGACACGCGCGGCCTGCCGCTCTACCGCTATGTCGGCGGCGTAAACGCGCATGTCCTGCCGGTGCCGATGATGAACATCATCAACGGCGGCGAGCATGCCGACAATCCCATCGACTTCCAGGAATTCATGATCATGCCGGTCGGAGCGGAAAGCATCGCCGACGCCGTGCGGATCGGGTCGGAAATCTTCCATACGCTGAAGAAGGGCCTGCACGACAAGGGGCTGGCGACCTCCGTAGGCGACGAGGGCGGTTTCGCGCCCAACATCGCGTCGACCCGCGACGCGCTCGATTTCATCATGCTGTCGGTGGAGAAGGCGGGCTACAGGCCGGGCGACGACGTCGTGCTGGCGCTGGACTGCGCTGCGACCGAGTTCTTCAAGAACGGCAAATATGAAATTTCGGGCGAAGGCCTGTCGCTCAGCCCGGTCGAGATGGCCGATTACCTCGCTGCCCTTTGCGCCGACTATCCGATCAAGTCGATCGAGGACGGCATGAGCGAGGATGATTTCGAAGGCTGGAAGGCGCTGACCGACAAGATCGGCGGGAAGGTCCAGTTGGTGGGCGATGACCTGTTCGTCACCAATCCGAAGCGCCTGGAAATGGGCATCGGCAAGGGGCTCGCCAACTCGCTGCTGGTGAAGGTGAACCAGATTGGCTCGCTCACCGAAACGCTGGCTGCGGTCGACATGGCGCACCGGGCGCGCTACACCGCCGTCATGTCGCACCGTTCGGGCGAAACCGAGGATGCGACCATTGCGGACCTGGCCGTCGCCACCAATTGCGGTCAGATCAAGACCGGCTCGCTCGCCCGTTCGGACCGGCTTGCCAAGTATAACCAGCTTATCCGTATCGAAGAAGAATTGGGCGACATCGCCGTTTACGCGGGTCGTTCGATCTTCCGCTAAGTCAATTTTCCGACGGACGGCCGCAGGGGCTATAAATTTTGCTTGCGGCCGGCCCGTCCGTGTGATTCAACTGGTCCATGGCGCATATCGCGAAACTCCGCATGTTGCTTTTTTCGGCTTTCGGTCCGGCGATTGCGGTGCTTCTTCTTCTTTTCTTCGCCGGCTATGTGGTGCTGGGATCGAACGGCGTTCTGGCCTGGGGCGACTATAAGCGGCAATTGCATCAGGCGCAGGGCGAACTGAAGCAGGTCCAGGCCCATCGGCAGGAACTCAAGAACCGGGTGGATCTGCTCAATCCCCGGCGCGTCGACCCCGATCTGTCCGATGAACTGATCCGGCGGGAGCTGGGCGTCGTCCATCATGATGAAGTCATCGTCCCGCTGAACTGATTGTCCGGGGCGACTAATCGATCGCTTCTCCATGCCCTTGCGTCCCATGCCGCGTTGCATTTTGGGACGTTCTGCCGTTATACCGGCCTTCCTTCCATCCTCATCTACGCAAAAGGATAATAGCCTTGGCGAAACCAGCGACGCCGCGCCCCTCACGCGCAAAGGCAGCAAAAGCTGTCGGCGCGGACCACAACCGGCCTCGTCCAGAGGCGCCTGATGATTATAAGGCCAGCAAGGAAGAGTTGCGGGAATTTTACCGGCAGATGGTGCTGATCCGGCGTTTTGAGGAGAAGGCGGGGCAGTTATATGGTTTGGGCCTGATCGGCGGCTTCTGCCACCTCTATATCGGTCAGGAGGCTGTGGCGGTCGG
>NZ_JFHR01000043.1 GCF_000722875.1 Sphingobium chlorophenolicum
TTCTTCAGCCCGCCATAAGCGAGCATGCCGAAGGGAAATTCCGGCTTCTGCCCCGGCACGTACCGGGAATCGGCCCAGTTCGCGTCATAATCATGATTGCCCGGCACCACCGAGAAGGGCAGTTTCCCCGCGATCAGCTCATAGCCCTGGCGCGCCGTGGGCATCTCGATCGTCTTCACCCGCTCGTCCGGATGGATTTGCGGCAGGCTGGTCAGGAAGCTTTCGATATGCTTGTAGCCCTTGGCGGCATATTCGGCCGGCATCCGTTCGCTGGGATGCTGCCACACGTCGCCCAGCGCCGTGGCGAAGGCGATGTCGCCGCCCGCCGACTGCGCATTGGCCGCGATATAGCGCATCTGGTCGAAGAAAAGCTCGCGAGCGTCAAAGGGAAAGCCCGCATCGGTCTGATGCCGGAAATCGGTGTAATATTGGGTGTCGGGTATCACCGCGACAGTGAACTGCCCCTCCCCGGCATGCGCAGAATATTGCGACGCACCCACAAAGGCCGACAGCAAGAGCAGGACTTTCTTCATCGACATTGCTTCCGTCTCCATGAAATCATTTCCGTGCCGCCGGGGGAAATCGCTGGCGGCACGGGGATGTCGTAAAAATATGGGCCGAAGCTCTGGCCAGCCGCCCGTCGAAGCCGGACGCTTCGGCGTGACGGCGTCAAGCCGGCTGCTTCTTCCGCACGATGGTCTGGGCATTGGTATATTCGAGCAGGCCTTCCAGCCCGCCCTCCACGCCGACGCCCGACTGCTTCATCCCGCCGAACGCGGCGGCGGGGGAAAGATGCTGGGTTTCGTTGACCCATATGGTGCCGCTGGCGATGCGCTCGGCGATCCGCAGCGCCTTGTCCTCATCCTTGCCCCATACCGATCCGCCCAGGCCATATTCGGTGGCGTTGGCGCGCGCGACGACATCGTCATAATCGTCGAACCGGATCAGCGGCAGGACGGGACCGAACTGCTCCTCCTGGACGATGCGGCTGTCCTCCGGCGGGTTGTCGATGATGGTGATGGGGACGAAATAGCCCGGCACGTCCACCGCGTCGCCGCCCAGCAGGAAGGTGTAGCCCTTGTCCTTCGCATCCTGGATCAGGTCGACCACGCGGGCATATTGCGCCTCATTGTTGATCGGGCCGATCTGCGTGCCCTGTTCCGACCCGTCGCCCACCTTCACGGTCTTCGCATAGGCGACGAGCGCGTCCTTCAACGGTTCGTAAATATCCTCGTGGACATACATGCGTTTGGTCGCGACGCAGATCTGGCCGTTATTGCGGAATGCCGCCCAGAACAGTTCTTCCACGACATTTTCGACATCGACGTCGGGCATGACGATCGCGGCGTCGTTGCCGCCCAGTTCCAGCGTGACGCGCTTCAGCGTCGGCGCCGCCGATTCCATCACCCGCCGCCCGGTCGCGGTCGATCCGGTGAAGCTGATCTTGTCGAAGCCCTTGTGACTGGTCATCCACGGGCCGAGCGCGTCGCCGCCGGAGATGATGTTGAGCACGCCGGGCGGCAGGATATCCTTCACCAACTCGCCGAATTTCAGCGTGGAAAGCGGGGTGAAGGGGGAGGGTTTCAGGACCATCGTGTTGCCCGCCAGCAGCGCCGGGCCAACCTTGAACATCGCCAGCAGCAGCGGGAAATTCCAGGGCGGGATGGTGCCCACCACGCCCAGCGGCACATGGCGCGTCTCGCTATAGCGCTCCGCGCTGTCCTCATTGACCGTGACGGGCAGGTCGAGATGCGCCGCGCCCATAAGCCAATAGCCCGCACCCATCACCTCCATTCCGGCATCGGCATGGGGTTTCCCCTGCTCGGCGGTCAGCAGCCGCTTGAGGCCGTCGGCATGCGCCATGAGCGCTTGTCCCATCGCGACCAGCGCCGCCTTGCGCGCCGCGATGGGGGTCGCGGCCCAGCCGGGGAACGCTTCGCGCGCGGCGTCGATCGCGCGGTCCAGGTCGTTGCGGGTCGCGTTTGGGGCGCTGCCGATGACATTTTCGGTCGCGGGATTGAGCACGTTGAAACGGGCGCTGCCATGCTCCAACCGGCCGCCAATCAACATCGCGTAATCGCGGTCGAAATTCATCGTCTCTCTCCAGCTTTCTCTGAATTCACTGCAATCGATTTGCGATGAAGGCATCGATCGCCTGCCTGCTGCGGCTCGCGGCCTGCGTGTCGGGGAACAGGGTCAGGAAGGCGTGGAACGCATCGGGTTCTTCATGGAGCGTGACCGGAACCCCCGCCTGCGCCAGCGCATCGGCGTAACGATTCCCTTCATCGGCGGCCAGATCGTCGCCCGCGACGACCAGAAGCGCGGGCGGCAGGCCGTCCAGCCTGCCCAGCAGAGGGGCGAAGCGTATGTCCGAACGATCCTGGGGAGCGGGAACATATAGGTCGAAAAAGGCGGCGATCTCCTCCCGCTTCATGGTGGACGGCACGAAGGCGTGCATGGCCGCGCTGTCGGCGTCCCCCGCGACGGAGGGATAGATGAGGATCTGCCCGTCCAGTTTCGGCGCGCCCTGGTCACGCGCCATTTGCGCGACGACCGCGGAAAGATTGCCTCCCGCGCTGTCCCCCATCACGAAAAGCGGACCGTCGGCATCGATGGCCGACAGGACCGCCCAGGCGTCTTCGACCGCCGCCGGGAAGGGATTTTCCGGTGCCAGCCGATATTCGACCGAGACGACCCGGCATCCCGTCCGCTGCGCGAGCGAGCGGGCGAAATGATCGTAATCGGCCACGCTTCCCAGAACCCAGCCGCCGCCATGATACAGGATGATGGTGCCGGGGACGCTTTCGCCCGGCCTGTAGACGCGCACCGGCACTCCGCCGATTTCGCGGTCCTCCACTGCAAACATGTCCGGCCCGCCCTGGGGCGACATGCTTGACAGCATGGCGCGCAACATGCCGACATCCGCGGTCAGGATGCCGGGGCCTCCATTGGCGGCCAGGAACGATTTGATCGCGGCCATTTCAGGATCGGTTCCGCGCGCGCTCATCGGAGAACTTCCAACATTGTCACGACCATAGTCATCCTCCTTGCCAATATGGATTTTGTCGAGCCGGAGATTGTCAGATCGCCCGGCTTTTATCTTGACATACTGCGCCTCTATTATGACAACGTACGTCAAAGGAGAGACTTGTGACCCATGCGGATGCCGATGCCGGCGCGCTGCGGCAATTCATCAGTTTCGCGAAAACGTCGGGACTCGATCTCGACCGGATCCTCGACAGGGAACTTCGCTCGATCGCCACGGCGGCGCCGCAGGCCGAGCGCGTTCCGGCGCATGCAATCGTCGACATGTTGCAGATCTGCTCGGTCGTCACCCGGCGGTCTAATCTCGGCATAGCCCTGGCGCAATGGGGAAATATTCGCGGCAACAGCCCGCTCAGCCTGCTGTGGGACCATTGCCCGACGCTGGCCGATGCGATCCGCGTCAATTCCCGCTTTGCCGAGCTTGAAAGCAAGGCGATCACGACCTCGCTCGACCAGCAGATTGACGAGGTCGCGATCCGGCACCTGCTTCTCGTGCCGGCGCGCTACGGCGGATCGCAGTTCATCGAGTCGGTCCTGCTGCTCGCGACGCGGCTGGGGCGCCTCATATTGGGGGAGGGATGGTCGCCGGTCCGGATCGAATTTCAACATTCGGCGCCCGAAGATTACGCCCTCCATCGACAGTTATTCCGTTGCCCCATCGAATTCGGGGCCGACCGTTCCGCCGTGATCATCAGTCGCGACGACATTGATCGTCCCACGCAACATGGAAACGCACATCTGCTCGCCTTTCTGGAACGTCATCTCGAAACGGTCAGAAGCGCGGAACCGGTCGATTTCGTCGGCCAGGTTGACCAACTGATCGCGGCCAACCTGACATCCGGCGAGGCGATGATGGACCATGTCGCCAAATTGCTGCGCGTGAGCCGCCGGACATTGCAAAGGGGCCTGGAGCAGAAGGGGACGAGTTTCACCCTGCGGCTCGATGCGGCGCGGCGACGGGTGGTCGACGAATATTTCCGCACCGAAAAGCGCCCGAACCTGAACCTGCTCGCCTATCGACTGGGATATAGCGAGGCGAGCGCCGCTTCCCGTTATTTGCGGAAGAATATGGGTCTGGGAATCCGGAAGATCGCAAGACCCAAATAGCCGAAAAGGCGGCGCCCGTAACGACCGCCGCCTTTCCTTCGTCCGATCGGTCAATCGGTCAATATATCTTCAATCCCGCATGGTCTCCGGCGGCGCGCCACGCCTGCAGAAGCGCCGTGAAGGCTATCGATCCGTCGCCATAGGTGTTGATCAGAAGCCCCTGTTCGATGTCGCCATGCCCGCCGAAATAGCCGGGCGTGCAGGCGGCGAGGAACATGCGCGCGCGCTGCGACTTTTCGCGGATCGTCTTCATCCAGCCGTCCACCGCCTCGCTGGTCGCTTCTATGCGGGTCTTGCCCTCCGCGCGCGCCGCCGCGATCAGCCCGGCGAGATGTTCGGCCTGTTCCGCCAGCATGTCGGTGACGTTCGGCTTGAAGCCGTTCTGCGCCGATCCCAGCAGGAACAGATTTGGGAAGCCATCGGTGAAGAAACCGTGGAAGGTGCGCATGCCGTCAGCGAAATGGTCGCTCATCAGCTTCCCGTCGCGGCCACGGATCGCCATCGCGGCGCGGCGTGAATAGTCGGTCCCCGTTTCGAAGCCGGTGGCGAAGATGATGCAGTCGACCGGATATTCCACGCCGTCGAACACGATGCCGTTTTCGGTGATCCGGTCCAGCCCGCCGCCCTGCGTGTCGATCAGCGTCACGTTCGGCTGGTTGAAGGTTTGCAGATAGGTGTCGTGGAAGGTCGGCCGCTTGCACAACATGCCGTACCAGGGTTTCAGACCCTCGGCCGCATCCTTGTTGGTGACGATTTCGTCGATCCGGCTGCGGACCTTGTTGCCCTTGCGGAAATCGGCAAGCTCGGCACGCCGCATCAGTTCCAGAGGGGATACCGACGTCGGATCTTCCGGCATCCAGGATGTCAGCAGGTCGTGATGCAGGGCGGTCCAGCCATCCTGCACCAGATCGACCGGGGCGCGCATCCCGGAAACCAGGACGTTGAAATTGTCCATCCGCTCGCGCTGCCAGCCGGGCTTCAGGTTCTTGACCCATTCGGGGTCGGTCGGACGGTTGCCGCGCACGTCGACGGTCGATGGCGTCCGCTGCACCACATAGAGATGCGCGGCATCGCGCGCGGTGGGAGGAACGCACTGGATGGCGGTCGCGCCGGTGCCGATGATCGCCACGCGCTTGTCGGCCAGGCCCGTCATCCCGCCCAGGCTGTTCCCGCCGGTATAGGCATAGTCCCAGCGGCTGGTGTGAAATGTATGGCCCTTGAAATCTTCGATGCCGGGGATGCCGGGCAGCTTGGGGCGGTTCAGCGGTCCCGATGCCGACAGCACCCAGCGCGCCCTGATCGTGTCGCCCCGATCCGTGGTGGCGACCCAGCGCGCCGCCGCCTCGTCCCAGCGTATCTCCACGATCTGCGTCTGGAACAGGGCGCGGGGATAGAGGTCATAATGCTCCCCGATCCGCCGGGCATGGGCGAATAGTTCGGCCGCATAGGCATATTTTTCGGTCGGGACATAGCCCGTCTCTTCCAGCAGCGGCATGTAGATATAGGATTCGATGTCGCACTGGGCGCCGGGATAACGGTTCCAATACCAGGTGCCGCCGAAGTCGCCCGCCTTTTCGACGATGCGAATGTCGGTGACGCCGATCTTGTGCAGTTCCGCCGCCGCCAGAAGGCCGCCGAAGCCTCCGCCGATCACCAGCGCCTCGACCGTTTCGTCAACGGCGTCGCGAACCAGCGGACCATCGACATAGGGATCGTCGATGTAACGGCTGAAGTCGCCCTTTACCTCGATATATTGGCTGTTGCCTTTCGGATTGAGGCGCTTTGCGCGCTCTTCCATATATTTCTGACGAAGTGCATCGAGATCGATGTCGTCATGGATCGTATCCTGCGTTGCGGCAGCGTAGGCCATAGCCTCTCCCTTCGCTCATTTCCCGGCTTCGCCGCCGGTCCCGGTACGGCCATATCGCCTGCCGGTAATCCCGTTTTGTCCTGTCAGGCCATTTAAATGACCAACCGCGCCAAACTGAAAAGCGCCTTCACGCCGCCTGGAAGCGGATCGGCAGGCGCTTCAGCCCGCCTACGAACGCCGATTCCACGCGGGCCGGTTCGCCTGCCAGTTCGATGCTTTTCAGGCGCGGCAACAACTCTTCCATCATGATCCGCATTTCCATGCGGGCCAGATGCTGGCCCAGGCACATATGCGCGCCGAAACCGAAGGCGATATGCTTGTTCTTTTCGCGATCCGGGTCGAAGACGAAGGGATCGTTGAAGACGCTCTCGTCACGATTGGCGGACACATAGTTCAGCATCAGCCAGTCGCCCTCGCGGATCGTCTGCCCGCCGATCTCGACATCTTCCGTGGCGCTGCGCATGAAATGCTGCACCGGGGTGGTCCAGCGGATCGCTTCCTCGATCAGTCCCGACTTGTCGCTGTCCGCGTCGCGAAACCGTTCGAACAGGGCGGGATTCTTCGCCAGTTCCATGACCGCACCGGCGGTCGACGCGCTCGTCGTATCATGCCCGGCCGTCGCGATGATCATATAATAGCCGGCCAGTTCGCGGTCGGGGATCTGTTCGCCCCCCACCATCGCGTTGGCGATCACCGTCGCGATATCCTCCCGCGGATTGGCGCGGCGGTCGGCCGTCAGTTCACGAAAATAATTTTCGAAATCGGCGATGACATATTGGATCATCGCAATCGCCTGTTCGGCGCTCCTGATCGTCTCCCGGCTGCGGTTCAGTTCGGGATCGGTCGGGCCGAACAATTGCTGCGTCAGCATCAGCATCCGCGGCTCGTCCTGCGGCGGGACGCCCAATATGTCCATGATCACGCGCAGCGGATAATAGGCCGCGACATCGTGCGCGAAATCGATTTCGCCGCCGCTTTCCGGCATCCGGTCCACCGCGTCGCGCGCGATCTGGCGAATGCGTTCCTCTACGATCCTGAGGTTCTTGGGCATGAACCAGCTCTGCGTCAGCAGGCGGTATTTCATATGGTCGGGCGCATCCATCTGCACCATCGAACGGACGAGATGGCCGTCATTGTTCGGCGTCGCGGTACGGGCCAATGCCTCCGCATCGCGATTGGTCACCGCAGTGGGACGAAGGCTGCTCGCAAAACGCTGGGGATCGCGGCTGATCGCCATGATGTCGGCATGTCGCGTGACCAGCCAGAACGGGTCGTAACCGTCATTTTCCGCCACGGCGAGCGGCGCGTTGGCGCGTGCCCAGGCAAGCTGTTCGTGCAGCGGGGCCCATCGGCCATAGGCGACGGGATCGATGACGGAGGCGGCGACCTCTGCGGGCAATACAGGCTTTGTCATACTAAGTTTCCGCGATCCGGGACATGTGTCGAGTGGGAAAAAGAGGTTGCCTGCCTGCCATGGCCTATGCGCGCATGCCCCATCCGAAAGGATGGCAAAGCCTGTTGCCAAAATTTATCTATACGCATAAATAAAATTTGGAGGATGCAAATGGCGAGAGTCGGAGTTCGTCTTGATGCAAATGGCCGCGTCGCGGCGCGGGAACGGCTGCTCGACGCGACCAGCGCCCTGCTCGGCGAACGCGACACGCTGGACATTTCCTTGAATGAGATCGCGGCGCGATCCGGCCTCAACCACGGGCTGGTGAACTATTATTTCAAGGGCAAGGAGGGGCTGCTACTGGCGCTGCTGGAGCGGGACGCCGCCAGGGCGCTGAGCGAACTGGAACATCTGGTCGGGCAGAACATGCCGCCGCTGACGAAGCTCGAACTCCATATTCGCGGCGTGATCAACGTCTATTTCCGCTATCCCTATATCAACCGGCTGATCAATGTCCTCCAGTCCGGCAATGCCGATATGGCGCGGGAACTGGCGAGGATCTTCATCGCGCCCCTGCAGAAATTCCAGGCCCGTATCATCGACGAATGCCTGCGGGCCGGGGACATAGGTTTCGTGGACCCGACCCTTTTCTACTATACGGTGATCGGCGCGTGCGAGTTTCTGTTCCACTCTCGCAACACGCTTCCCTATTTGTCCGGGCCGCCGGAAATCACATCGAAATTGAAGGAAGACTATGCCGATCATCTCGTGCGCTTCCTTCTGGACGGATTGAAAATCAGAAGCGAGCAGCCCGCATAAGGGCGGCCGAGGAGATGGATCATGCTCAAGATGAGGGCGAGAACGGCTGGGACGAGAACGGCGGGCCCCGTCGCGAAGAAGGGGGCGGATAACCGGCCGGGCGCATTTATCCCGACCCGTGCCCTTGCCCGGCTGCGTCAGGGGAAGGCGGCCGTCACCATCCTGTCCGCGCCACCGGGTTACGGCAAGACGACGCTGCTGAGCGCCCATGCCCATGATGTCGCATCGGCGGGCGGCATCGTCGGCTGGCATCCGCTGGACCGCATGGTCGCGGGTTCGCCGCTGGCCGACGATTCCGACATCATCCTCATCGACGACGCGCATGACGCCGATCCGCGAAAGTTCGCCCGGCTCATCCGCACCATCACCTCCAGCGACGCGGCGCAACGGTTCGTCATCGCCACGCGGACGCTGCCCGACATGGACTGGATCGCGCTCGTCGCCAGGGGCCGGGTCGAGATAATCGACGTGGAGACGCTGGCGTTGGACGAGGGCGAAGTCGCCGCGATGCTGACGCTCTATGCCGGGCAGGCGCCCAGCATGGAGCAGGCCCGCAAAGTGTCCCAGTGGATCGAGGGCTGGCCCATCGCCGCGCAATGTTACGGCATGTTGGCGCGCCGTCGCGGCGGATGGTCGAAAGTCGACATTCGCGAGATTTATCCGCGAGAAGATCTCGGCCAATATCTGAACGAGAGCATCTATGTCGAACTGGACGACGCCATGCGGCGGTTCCTCTTCGACCTTGCGGACCTTGGGCGCTTTTCGCCCGCCATGCTGATAGAGGTGATGGGGCCGTCCGCCGAATTGCTGTTGCAGCGCGCCCGGCTTGAAAATGTGATGATCGTTCCGGCGGGAGGGGGGGACTGGCTGCGGCTCCACGGCGTGTTCCAGAAATTCCTCGACAGCCGGAAGCGTCAGGCGGGCGCGGGCAAAAGCATCACCCTGCTGCGCGCCGCTTCGGCCTGGTGCGAGCGTGAGGGCGCGGTCTGCGAGGCGGTGGATTACGCCCTGGAAGCAGGCGATTTCGACCGCGCGCAGGAAATGGTCGTCGATAACGCCGCCGCCATCGTCCACGGGCTGGGCGAATTGCCCAGGATGCTCGCCTGGACGGAGCGACTGGAACGGGCGGGGCAGGCGATTTCCGTCCCGTTGCGCCTCTGGAAAATCTGGGCGCTCATTCTGGCGCAGCAGATCGACGCGGCATGCGCCGAACTCGAAATCCTCGATCTGGAGATGCCTGAGAGCGCGCCCGCCGCATGGCGCGCCCATCGCGACCGGCTGCGGGTCAGTCTGGCGGCGCGGGGGGACGATGTGCCGCAGCTTGTCGAACTGGCCGATGCGTGGATGTCGCGATGGGAACATGTCGACCCGTTTCACACGGCGGCGGTCTATGTCGTTCGGTCGCTGGCGCATCATCAGTCCGGCGACCGCCATGCCGCCCGGCGGGACATGCTGGTCGCCCGCCAGCAAGCGGGCGAAGGCGGCGGCGCCTATGGCCAGCTATGGGTCGCCAAGGCGGACGCCTATATCGAACTGCTGGGCGGACGGGCAACGCGAGCGCGGGAAATCATCCTGTTCGCGCTGGAAAAGGCGCAGGAGCTGGAGAGGGTCGCGGCCTCCACGATCGGCACGGTCCACCTGCTGGCGGCCCGGATTCTGGTCGAAACGGGGGAGAGTGGTCTTGCCCGCGAGCATTTGGCGGCGGGCCATCTGCACGCGGGTGACAATGGCCTGATCGAAACCCATGTCGCGGCGCTGGAGGCCGCGATGCTTCTGGCCGAAGAGTCCGATGGCGTCGACGCGGCCCTCTGCGAAACGCAGCACCGGCTGGTGCGCGGCCTGCGCTACGCCGCAAGGGCCGATCTGATGGCGATCGGCCTACAGCTTCGACATGGCCGGTCGGATGAGGCCCATGACGATTTCCATGCCGCTTTCGCGCGATGCAACGACGAATGGCTGCATGTCGCGACAGGCCGGAACATACCCTGCTGGATGGCGCATGAGGTTGATCAATCCCATGCCTGGGTCATGCTGAGCCGGGGGGAGGCGCAGCAGGCGTCGGCGATCGTGGCGCGGCTGCTGCCGTCGGCGGAAACCGCCGGGCGGGCGCGCGATCATGTCGCCCTGCTGATGCTGGCGGCGACATGTTCGCTCCATCTGGGCAAGGCGGGGGATGCCAGACGCAGCCTGGAGCGGGCCTTGCGCATCGCGGGCGACCGGGGTTTCTGCCGGACGGCGGTCGATTGCGGGTGGGGCCTGACATCGCTGCTGTCGGAGCCGGACCTGCTGTCCGCCGCTCACGGGCCTGCGGCGGAAGTGCTGGGGCGTTTGCGGTCGCGCTATGGCATATGCGCGGACACGGCAGGCGATCAGCCGGTCGACCCCCTCACGGCGCGGGAGCTGGAGGTTCTGGTCCTGCTCGACAGCGGGCTGACGAGCCAGGCCATCGCCGACCATATCGACCTCAGCCTGTCGACGACGAAGTGGCATATCCAGAATATCTACAACAAGCTGGGCGTGCGCAACCGGTCGGGCGCGCTTTCACGCGCCCGACGACTGGCGATGCTGTAGGGATCGGGCTTGGGCCGCGTGGGCAATTCGGAATGTCGGGGGATTGGCGTTCCCGGACATCAATTCCTCCCCATCTCTCGATGGGGAGGAATAGGATAGGTCCGCCCTCCACCCAAATCACTCAGCCCTGCGAGTCTCGAATTTGTCCCCGCCGCCTATCGGCCCGTCCAGCGCGGCGCGCGCTTCTCCACGAAGGCGCGGGGGCCTTCCCGATAATCCTCGGTAAGCGCAAGCCGCGTGCCCAATGCGTCCGAAGCCGCCTCCAGTTCTTTCTCCGAAAGGTTGTATGCGTCGCGAGCGATCACCAGGCTCTCGCGCACCGCGATCGGCGCATTGGCCGCGATGATCTCCGCCAGCGCCAGCGCCTGTGTCACCACCTCGCCCTTCGGAACGACCCGATTGATCAGCCCGAACCCCAATGCGCGATCCGCGCTGAGCGGCTCGCCCGTCGCGATCAGTTCCAACGCGACCGCGCGCGGCAGGCCCCGCGGCAGCCGGTAGAGACCGCCCGCCAGCGCAGCCAGTCCGCGCTTCACCTCCGGCAGGCCGAAGCTCGCATCCTCGGATACCACTGACATGTCGCAGGCCAGAAGAATCTCCGTGCCCCCGGCCAGCGCCGCGCCATTCACCGCCGCGATCCAGGGCTTTTGCCGCGCAGCCCTGACGAAGCCCGCAAAGCCGCCGTCGCGGGTGACGAGATCACCCACCCGACCGGCGGAGATTTCCTTCAGGTCCGCACCCGCGCAGAAGGCCCTGTCGCCCGCGCCCGTCAGCACGACGCAGCGTATATCGTCGTTCGCCTCGGTTTCGATGACCGCCTGCTCCAACCCCCGCGCCACCGCGCCGTTGATGGCGTTGCGGGCGTCCGGCCGATTGATCGTGACCAGCGCCACATGCGCGACAGGATGTTCGATGAGGATGTCGCTCAAGAAAGTCTCCACTCCAATAGTCCGTCATCGGCCGTCGTGACGATGCCGCGTTCGCCGACCGGCGAGCGCGCCGGGTCCGTCAGGCGTGCGATGGTCACCGCATCGTCGGCGGGAACCCGTGCCATCGTGCGGCATCCCTCAGGCGTCCGCAAGATCGCGATGGCGCGGTCGACGGCATTTTCGCGGCCATAGATGACGGTGAAGCTTTCGACCGTGGCGTCGCCGTCATGACGGTCCACGACGATAGGCACAGGCCCGCGAAGCGCATCGGCCCTGCCGTCGACGCGATAGTCGGAGGACAGCGGCTCCGCCCCCGGCGCCGCGGACAGGACCAGCGCGTGATGCTTCGTCACGAAATCGCCCTGACCGTAGAGCAATCCGCTGCCGCTTCCTTCCCTCAGGCGGCGGACCATCGCGCAGGTCGCGTGCAGCATATAATTGTTGAACGGCCCCCCGAAGAAGGTGAGGCCCCCCGCGACGGTCGGCGTGAAGCCGTCGGGCAGGCCAAGGGTGCGCCGCGCCATTTTGGGGACGCAGGGGAAGCAGCTATAGAGTTCGAGATGATCGAACGGCGCGCCGTTGATCGCGGCGGCCGCCTGAAGCACGGCCTGTTGCGATGGCGACGAATGATAGCAATCGCGGTCCAGATAATCCTCCGGCTCCTTCGATGCCGCTCCGCCCATGATGTGGATCATGGCATCGGCGGCTATGCCCATCGCATGCGCCTCAGCCTCCGACATCAGCAGGACGGCGGCGCCTTGGTTCACGCTGGGATTGGCGACCATCAGCTTTGGATAGGGCCAGGCGACCAGCGGATTGTCGCGTGAGACCGTTTCGATCTCCGCAGGGGTGAAGGGGCGCTGCATCCAGCCATGGGGATTGTCCGCCGCAACCGCCGAATAGCGGGACCATAGCCGCGCGGACTCGGTTTGCGCTTCGCCCGGCGTCATGCCCCAGGCATGCAATGCGGCGTTCTCGAACAGGGGATAGATATAGGTCGGCTGCGCAATCCCGTGGGCGCGGCCCATTGCAGACAGCATCTCCTCCACCCGCCAGGGATGTTCCACGGCGGGGGCCTTCGCGGGCCAGGGCAATGCGACGCCAGCCTTGCGCGCCTTCCGGACGGTGCTTCGCGCCTCTCCCCCGCAGACGAGCGCGATCCGCGATTCCCCGCTCGCGATCCGAAGCGCGGCGTCGTGCATGATCCTGAGCGGACTTTCGCCGCCTCCCGGATGGTAGGCCGCCCTGGCTGGATCGATGCCAAGACGCTCGCAAAGCCTGCGCGCCGTGTCCTCATATCGCCATGTGATCTGGTGGACCACCTCAACGGCGTCGATGCGGTCCAGAATGCGCGCCCCGCTGTCCGCCTCGGCGCGCCGGGCGGCGGCGGCCATCAGGTCCAGCGGGTCCAGCCCCAGCGAAGGATCATCGGGCCGGTCCTTGATCTCACCGATGCCGACGATGACGACATTGGTCATGCGGACGCATCCCGCGCTTCGCCAAGGCCGATGGCGGCAAGGATTTCGTCGGTATGTTCCCCCACGCGCGGGGGATCGCGCCGGACGGAGGCTGGCGTCTCGCTGAACCGCACCGGATGCCGAAGGGAGATGTAGGGGCCTTCGCTGGCATGGTCGCGCTTCTCGAAAAAGCCCACCGCGTTGAGATGCTCGTCCTGGAGCACCTCATCCAGCCGATTGACCTTCATGCACGGCACATTGCGTTCCGTCAGCGCGGCCACCCATTCGGCCGTTGTCTTCGTCTTCGCGACTTCCTCGATCATCGCATAGATTTCCCGGATATTCTCCGTGCGCAACGAATAAGTCGCATAGCGGGGATTTTTCGTGAATGTCCCCGGCGGCAGGCCGCCAATCTCGAAGAAATCGTCCCACTGGGAGTCGGTATAGGGCAGGATCGCCAGATGGCCGTCTTTGGTCGCATAGGGTTTTCTGTTGGGGTTGAAGACGCGGCTATAGCCATAATCCCCGGTCGGCGGATCGAATGTGTGACCGTAGAGATTTTCGCTCATGTTGAAATAGCTGAAACATTCGAACATCGGCACTTCGACGAACTGGCCCCGGCCGGACCGCTGCCGGTGGAACAGGGCGGCCATCGTCGCATAGGCGGCGAACAGTCCGGATGATTTGTCGGCGATCAGGGATGGCTGATAGCGCGGCGCGGGATCGCCGTCGACGCGGCTCAGAAGGTCGGTTCCCCCGGCGGCGGCCTGAATCAGGTCGTCATAGGCCTGCTTTTCGGCATAGGGGCCGTCCGATCCATAGCCGGAACAATGGACGTAGACGATGTCGGGCTTCAGCGCCTTCACCGCTTCATAATCGAAGCCCAGCTTGTGGAGGCCGTTCATCCTGACATTGGTGATGAAGATGTCCGCCTCCGCGATCAGCCGGCGCAACGCTTCCCGTCCGGCCTCCTGCTTCAGGTCCAGCAGCGCGGACCGCTTGTTGCGGTTGAAATGCATGAAGATCGGCCCCATCGCCGGGCTGTTCGCGGGCTTGCCGGTATAGCGGAAGATATCGCCGCCATTGTCCGGTCGCGTGCCCGGCGCCTCCACCTTGATGACGTCGGCGCCCAGGTCGCCCAGGATCTGCGAGCTGTAGGCGCCGAACAATACGCTGGTCATATCGACCACGCGAATACCGTCCAGCGCGCCGGGTTGAGCAATGGGAGGGATCAAGACGACCTCGATTGTTGGTTCCTTCGTTCCCGCCCTTATCTAAACCCGTCGATCGCGCCGCGACCCCGCAAAAGGGATGGGTCGGCGCAGTAGGCGGCAAAAAGGCAATAACCGCTCCCATCCTTTCGAGGGGGCCGTTCCGCAACGGAACCCACCATATGGGGCTGCACAGAACAGCCACTGGGGAGCGACGATGGCGGGAGGCCCGACACTGGAGGAAGTCAGCGCGAGCTTCGCGGCGGCGCAGCTTCGCGACCTGCCCGGCGTCAGCATCTACGACGCGATCCGTCGGCAGGCGGAACGATTTCCGCAAAAGCTGGCGGTGATCGACCTTCCGGATGCGCGGATCGACACGGTCGCCGCGACCATCACCTATCAGGCGCTGCACGCGGCCATCGTGCAGGCCGCCAATCGCATGCTCGCCCTTGGACTGGGAGCGGGCGACAGGATTCTCTACGTCGCGCCAAATTGCCTTGCCGGTTTGACCGGCTTTTGGGCGGCGCAGTTGCTGGGCGTCGTGGTGCCGGTGAACCCGTTTCTCGATCCCGCCATGATCGGCGATATCGCGCGGGCAACGGGCGCGCGCGCCATCATGTCGGCGGGCAGGGAGGGGGCCGACGGCAGCTTCGACCTGGCCCGCTCCCTGATCTCCATCGTTCCGGGTCTGGAATTTCATCTCGTCCTGGGCGGCGACGCGGGCGAGAATGCGGTCGATCTCCTCGCGGGTCAGGAGAACCGGTCGGACGACGCCTATCTGGGGCGCCACCCCGGTCTGGACGACATCGCCGCCTATTTCCCGACGGGCGGGACGACCGGCGCGCCGAAGATCGCCCGGCTGTCGCATCGCAATCTGCTGACAGGCGCCTTCAGCAGCGCCGTGGCCAGCACGCTGGACCCGGCGCAGGTCGTGCCGCTGGGACTGCCGATGTTCCATGTGGGCGGGGGCGGGATAGCCTCCACCCGGACATTGATGCTGGGCCAGACGATGGTCATCCTTACCCCGGCCGCGTTCAGGACGCCCGGCCTCGCGGAGAATTTCTGGGCGCTGGCCGACAAATATGCCTTCACCCAATTCATATCCGTCCCGACCGTCTTCGCCGATCTGCTCGCGACTTACCGGGGCGGCGGGACGACGATCCGCCATTTCATCGCGGGCGCGAGCAAGCTGCCGGCCAGCCTCTGCAAATCCTACGAAAATCTCTTCGGCAGCGGGATTCACGAGGGCTATGGCATGACGGAGACGTCGGGCTTCTGCTGCGTCAATCCGTCCGCGCTGCCCGCCCGGCCGGGGAGCGGCGGCATCACATCGCCCTTCTATGATGTCAGGGTCGTCCTGCTCGATGCGCAGGGCCGGTTTGCGCGGGAATGCGAAGCGGGCGAGACGGGCAATATCGCGATTTCGGGGCCGGGCGTGTTCGAAGGCTATCTGGACGCCAGCCAGGACGCAGGCAAGTTCATAGCCGGAATGCCCGGTTCGCGCTGGATCGATTCAGGCGATCTGGGGCGTTTCGACGCTGACGGCTATCTGTGGGTCACGGGCCGCGACAAGGATCTGATCATTCGCGGCGGGCATAATAT
This sequence comes from Sphingobium chlorophenolicum, assembly GCF_000722875.1. GTDB lineage: Bacteria > Pseudomonadota > Alphaproteobacteria > Sphingomonadales > Sphingomonadaceae > Sphingobium > Sphingobium chlorophenolicum. Next base: position 16,005 of record NZ_JFHR01000043.1, read on the forward strand.
CGATCCCGCTCCTATCGAGGAAACGCTGCTGGATCATCCGGACATCGTCGATGCCGCGGCGGTCGGCATGCCCGACGCCAGGGTAGGGGAGATGCCGGTCGCCTTCGTGCAGCTTGCGGCGGGCGCGCAGTTGGATGAGGCCGCGCTGAAGGCATTCTGCCAGCAGCGATTGCCCGAACGCGCCGGTACGCCGGTCAGGATATTCGCGCTGGACGCGCTGCCGCGCACGGCGATGCGCAAGATATTCAAGCCCGAATTGCGTCGGCTCGCGGCGCAGGCGGCGGTGACCGCGACCTTGCACGACATCCCCTCCACCCAGGATTTAGTCTGGAGAGTTCTCAGCGACGATCGCGGTTGCCTGGCGGTGGAGATAAGCGGCGCTCCCTCCGGACCCGATACAGTCGCTAAGATCGAAGCTCTGCTTGGTCCGCTGAATCTGAAGATAACTTACCGTGAGACATGTTCATGACCGAGCCGCTTTCGCCTGAATCCCTTGCCCGGCCTTCGACATTCGCGCGCCCGGCCGATGTCTACGATCTCTACGCCCGGTTGCGCCGCGATGCTCCGATTGTGAAGGCCGAACCTCGCGGCTACCGCCCCTTTTGGGTAATGACGCGGCATGAAGACATCATGGCGGTCGAACGTGATCCCGCGACCTATGCCGCTGGCGACCGCACGGTGCTGCTGCCGGAAAAAGTCGAGGCGATTTACGAAGCGAAATATGGCGACCGCAACGGGGTCAAGCCGCTGACCCACATGGACGGAAGCTATCATCGCGCCCACCGCAGCGTCACGATGGACTGGTTCGGCCCGAAGAATCTCCGGAAATTCGAACCGCAGATCGCCGACATCGCCAGGGAGTTCGTCGACAGGATGGAGGATTTCGGCGGCTCCTGCGATTTTTCCGCCGACATCGCCTACTGGTTTCCACTGCGCGTGGTGATGACGCTGATGGGCGTGCCGAAGGAGGATGAGGCCCATGTCCTGCGGCTGACGCAACGGCTGTTCAGTCCGGCGGACAAGGATCTGAAGACCCAGGCGGGGGAGAAGGCTCAGGCGGGCGGGGCAGGCGGATCGCGGGACGTGTTCGCGGAATTCGGCGAATATTATCAGGCGCTGACGGACGACAGACGCCAGAGGCCACGGGACGACATCATCTCCACCATCGCGAACGGGACCGTGAACGGCTGCCCGATGGCGCAGCGGGAGATGACATCCTATTATGTGATCGCCTCCACCGCCGGTCACGACACCACGGCGGCATCGATCGGCGGCGGGCTGCTGGGGCTGATGCAGTTTCCGGAACAACTGGCGAAATTGCGGGCCGATAGCGGCATGCTGAACTCGGCGGCCGAGGAATTCGTGCGGTGGACGGCGCCGGTAAAGCATTTCATGCGAACGCCCAGGGAAGACGTCACCTGGCACGGCGTCGACATCGCGGCCGGTGAAGCCATCATGCTCTGCTATCCGTCGGCATGCCGGGATGAGAGGGTCTTTCCCGACGGCGACCGGTTCCGCGTCGACCGGCCAGGCAATCCGGCGCATCTGGCGTTCGGCTATGGCCCGCATTTCTGCCTCGGAAAATTCCTCGCGACGATGGAAATCCGCGCCTTCTATGCCGAACTGCTGCCCCGGTTGAAGCATGTCGAACTGGCGGGCGAGCCCAGCTACATAGAGTCCACTTTCGTGAGCGGCCTCAAGACCCTCCCCATCCGTTTCCGGTTCTAGGCTGCGTGGACAAATTCCGGACTGGCCTGACTGACTGATTTAGGTGGATTTCCGTCATCCCCCTCCCGCAGGCGGGAGGGGGTTAGGGGGTGGGCTGGCGCAACATCAGCGTTGTTTTGCAACGGCTAAGTAAGAAGCTCGCTCCGCTCGCGCCCACCCCTAACCCCTCCCGCCTGCGGAAGGGGAATGCCTTGGGTTGGCCATTTCACGACATTTTTCGAATTTGTCCACGCGGCCTAGGGCGTAAACTCATAAACGGCACGTTAGAGGTTGAGGCAAAAAAGGCCCATCACAAGATGGATATCATGATGATCCATGGTATCGGGAAACGGGGCCGCGCGGACTGGCCGTGCCTGTGGAACGGTTTGGAGGACAGTGATGGCAATGGCGGCGGCACATTTTGACATCAGCCACACGCATGGGCTGTTCGCCAGTGCCCGGAACCCCGCCCAGACTTCAAGCGCCGCTCTTGGCTGGACATCCCTGTTCCTGTCGGAACAACAGGAGGAGCCGTTCAAGGCGTCCGCCGAGCCTGTGCCCGATCATCTGCTCATATTCCATCTGGGTGGTCTGGCCCAGGTCACCGGCGTGGTCGAGGACATGAAGATCCAGGCTGTGATCCCACCCGGCACCTTGTGCCTGTGCCCCGCCAATTCGACCCTGTCCATCGAGTTGGAAAATTCGATCGAAACCCTGCATCTCTACATTCGCAGCAGCGTCGTCAACGATGTCGCGAAATCCCTTGGTTACGACTTTCCCGACGGCATCCGCCTTCGCCCGCGGGTAGGCCAGCGGGACGAACTGCTCGAACAACTGGCTTTCGAGGTCAGAAGCGTCGCGGCATCGGGCGGCGCGTCCACCGCACTTTACGTGGATCAGATGGCGTTGGCGATCGCGGCCCGGCTGATCCGGCACGATTATTCGAAGGAACCGGCGCCCGCCGCCAATAGTCGCGGATTGGCCAGGGGGCGGCTGAAACGCGTGCAGGATTTCGTGGAAGCCCATCTGGAAAGGTCGATCCAGCTTCAGGAATTGAGCCTGATCGCGGGTCTCAGCGTTTCCCACTTCGTCCGCCAGTTCAAGCGGGCGACCGGCGTATCGCCCCATCAGTTTGTCCTTCGGCGGCGTGTCGAGCGCGCCAAGAGGCTTCTGGCGCATAGCGACCAATCGCTGGCGGAAATTGCCTTCAGTTGCGGCTTCTCGCATCAGGAGCATCTGACTCACACTTTCAGGCGACATGTCGGCTCGACGCCCGGAAATTATCGCCGGTCAGCCCAAAGCTGAACGGTGTCTCCCGAACGCTCGAATATATCGGCACATCCTTGGCCTGCTGGCGATGAGCGGGATATAATCAATTAATCAATGAATAGGGTTTTACCTGTTCATGTCGCGGGTGTATGCAGCGACCTGACTGTCCGATGCGCCCTATGGCGGATTGGCTGACCGGGGGCGCGGCTATGGATTTGACTCGGAGGCGAACATGCGGGGCACTTCGTTGAAAGGGCGGCGGAGGCAATCGGCAGGTTCGGATATCGGGACGCGTGATCAATTGCTGATCGCGGCGGGTGAATTGATGACGGAACGCCGGTCGACTGACGTATCCTTGAGCGATATCGCAGCGAAGAGCGGCCTCAATTCAGCGCTGGTCAAATATTATTTCGGCAACAAGGCCGGGTTGATTGTCGCCTTGCTGCGCAAGGTCATGGGAGCTGGCATCGCTGAATTGAAGCTCCTGCCGGAAATGGATATCCCGCCGGAGCAGAAGCTGCGCATTCATATCAGCGGAATGGTGAACAGCTATTATCAATATCCCTATATCAACCCCCTCATGCACCAGTTGCTGGCGGAAGATTCGGAAACATACGGTCAATTGATTGCGGAGGAGTTCGGAAAACCGATCGCCGAAGCGCAGCGCCGGATCATGGAGCAGGGTGTGGAGGCCGGTGTTTTCCGGTCGGTAGACCCTGTGCTATTTTATTTTCATGTCGTCGGATCTTGCGACCATCTTTTCTACGGGAAATATCAACTGGAACATGTGTTCGACGTTCATGATATCACGGCGGAACTGAAGCGGGAATTCGTCGATCACCTCTATTCGATCATCACGGAAGGCTTGTTGGTGCGTTCCAACTAGGTCGCATGGACAATTCAAGACTGGCCGGACTGAGTGATTTGGGTGAGAGCGGTCATCCCCCCTCCCGCAGGCGGGAGGGGAATGTCTAGAAATGCCCATCCCCCGCCCCTCCAAACCCTCCACCCTACCTAGCGCGGCGATTGACCGTCATCGATCTTGATGACCGTGCCGGTGACGGCTTCCGATGCCGGCGATGCAAGATAAAGCAGCGTGCTGTCGAGCTGCGCCGGATCGCCCAGCCGCTTTCGCGGAAATTTCTCGATGAAGCCATCGCCGATGCGCGACCGCATGCCGTCCATCATTTCCGACGAAAAGGCCCCAGGAGCGATGCAGTTCACGTTGATGTTGGCCGTCGCCCATTCCACGGCGAGAACTTCGGTCATGCGCACCACCGCCGATTTCGTGATGGCATAGAGGGAGGCGCCTTTCCCCGGATAGTGGAAGGCGGCCATCGACGCCACATTGATGATCCGGCCCGGCTTGCGGGCCTCGATCAGGCGTTTGGCCACTTCGCGGGCAAGAATGAAGGGGCCGCGAAGATTGACGCCGATGACCTGGTCGATCAGGTCCAGCGGCATCCTGGTCGCGAGCTGGGCATCCGGCATGCCCGCATTATTGACGAGGATGGTCACCATGCCCATGGCTTCCTCCACCCGCGCCACCGCGTCCGCCAGCGACCCGGCATCCCCCACGTCCAATATGATGGCACAGGCCTGCCCCCCGGCGGCGCGGATTTCATCCACGACCTTGTCCAGCCTGTCCTTCCGCCGGCCGGCGACCGCCACCCGCGCGCCCGCAAGGGCCAATATCCGCGCGAAACGGTAACCAAGTCCCGACGAAGCCCCAGTCACCAGGGCGATCTGGCCACTCAAATCCTGACTGGCATTGGGAAGGGGAAAGGTCATCACGGTTCCTTCAGTTTCGCTTTCATCGGCGCGACGATACAAATAATTAATTGATTGATCAAGAAAGACGCCCTCGCCCGGAGGGGCGTCACTTCACCAAGTCATTCATGCAATGAAACATTACCGGCGAAGCCGCACCAGCGTCTCATCAAGCACCGAGAGAAAGCGTGACCGATCCGCCTTCGCGAAAGGTGCCGGTCCACCGATGCCATCGCCGACAGCGCCTGCCCGCAGATCCGCCATGATGGCCCGCACCGCAACCGCATTGCCGATGGATGCCGTGGTAAACGGCTTTCCCGTCGGTGCGATCACAGCCCCGCACCCCGATTTCAAACAGCGGTCAGCCAGCAAGATGTCGGCGGTTATGACGATGGAACGGGCCTCCACATGCTCCACGATCCAGTCATCCGCCGCGTCGAATCCATCACTCACCACCACGCGTGAGATGAGCGGATGCGCTGGAACCCGGATGGGGCTGTTGCTGACGACGATGACGGGCGCATTATGTCGCCACGCGACCTTGTAGGTTTCGTCCTTAACCGGACAGGCGTCGGCATCGATGAGAATCTGGGGCATCCCAAAAACGTAGAGGCGTTCGCTTGAAAAAGGGAGGGGCTTCTTGCCATGAGATGAAGACGGTCCTGGCATGGATTGCAGCGCTGTCTCATGGCCAGCCCGGCGGATTCCCCGGTTTGACGCCAGTGACCGCTATCGCTACTCGCGGCGCGATGATCGCCCTATTGTCCCCCGCCAAGACGCTCGACTTCCAGAGCGCACTGCCCCCGCTGACGGTTTCGAGACCGCACTTCGCCGAGGAAGCGCGCGGTCTGGCGCAATCGGCTGCGGGCCTGACGGAGGAGCGGTTGGGAAAGCTGATGCATATCTCCCCGCGCCTCGCCAAGCTCAATGCGGAGCGTTTCCGGGACTTCGCCGACCTGCCTGAGCGACCGGCGCTGTTCGCCTTTGCAGGTGACGTCTATACGGGTTTCGAGGTCCATACGCTGGACGATGCGGGCGTCGCGTTTGCGCAGAACCATGTGCGGATGTTGTCGGGCCTCTATGGTCTGCTCCGACCGCTTGACGCCATCCGGCCGTATCGACTGGAAATGGGCACGCGCTGGGCACCCGGCCATAAGCGGCTGACCGATTGGTGGGGCGACCGCATCGCCCAACTGCTGCTCGCGCAGCTTGCGGAAGAAGGATCGGGCGTCGTGCTCAATCTCGCGAGCCAGGAATATTTCGCTGCGGTCGAGGGCAAGCTGGCGGGGATGCGGGTGATCGAGGTCGAGTTTCGCGAACCCGGTCCGAATGGTCCGCGTTTCGTGAGCTTCAATGCCAAGCGCGCCCGCGGCATGATGGCCCGCTGGCTCTGCGAGCATCATGTCACGGATGTGGAAGCGATGCGCGGCTTCGACAGCGACGGATATCGCTTCGACCCGGATGAGAGCGAAGCTGATCGCTGGCGGTTCACCCGTATATGAGCGGGGCAGGAAAGAGCGCGCTGTTGTAATCGACGCCGCGGTGGCGCGGCGCAGTACAGGATCAGGATTTCGTCCGGTTGCCGGTCATCACATTTCTCTTTCATTCCTGACCCATAGTGCTAAATTTATTCCTCCTGTCCGCGGGGGGCAGGACGGCCCCGACATCTGGTTCCCAAACCTGTCGGGGCCGTGTTCGATGTCCTCGCCCTCGTCATGATCGCGCAGCCGCCTTCGCACCATCGGGCGCTGTGGATTCTGACGGACTTATCTGCGCGTGGCCGATCTGCGGGCCTCCGCCCGCCAGGCCCGCGGCGGATGGCCCAGATGGCGGGTGAAGAAACGCGAGAAATAGGCGGGATCGTCGAAACCGATAGCATAGCCGATTTCGGCTATGGAAAGACTGGAATAGAGGAGCAGGCGACGCGCTTCGAGCAGGGCGCGTTCATCGACCATGGCCGCCGGGGACATGCCCGCGACATGGGAGCAAGCCTGCCGTAGCGCGGTTTCGCTGACCCCCAGCGCCAGGGCATGCGCAGCCACAGGCTCCCGATGTCGAAAACGCCCTTCTATCCGCTCCCGCAGACGGGCGACGAGCCGCGCCTGCCTGCCGCCGGTGGCCGCGCTTGGTTCGCTCAGGGCGGCACGGCGCAATGCCTGAACCATCAGGTCGAGCAGCAGGGATTCGATCGCGCCGCGCCTGCCCGGACCCGACCAGGCGAGTTCCCGCGCCAGCCGTTGGATAGTCGCCCCGGCTTCCCGGACGTCGGCCGGAGGCACCGATATGGCGCGCGGGTTGCGGAAAAGCGGCTGAAGATCTTCATCGCGTTCCAGGAGATGCTGAAGATAGCTGCCGGAAATCGTCGTCACCCAACCGCTGGATTCGCGGAGCCAGGTGAAACCGTGGATGATGCCGGCGGGAACCAGCAGCAGGCTGGGCGCGTCGAATGACATCATGTTCCCATCGGCGCGCATGGAGCCGCCGCCTTCCGCGATCAGGATGATATGGTTGAGATCGCGATGGATGTGCGGCTGGATCGTCCACTCACTGGGGCGGGAGCGATCGTCGAGGCTTTCCACATGGACAAAGCCCGCCTCCACAGCACGTTGCGGCTCTCCATAAAGATAGAAGGTGGGGATGGCGGTGGTCATGGCGACGAAAAACCTGCTGGATCATCCAATTTATAGGCGGAGACGGCCATGTCCGGCAAGCGGCTTCCGGGGCAGGATGCCGCCATGGATAGCAGGACGGGATCAGGTGCGATGAAGACGCAGATCGCCATCGTCGGCGCCGGCCCCGCCGGGCTGTTGCTGGGCCATTTGTTGCGGGCCGAAGGGCTGGAGGCCGTCGTCGTGGAACGGGCTTCGGCGGACTATGTGCTTGGGCGCATTCGCGCCGGGGTACTGGAGCGGACGACGACGGACCTGATGGACAGGCTGGGTCTGGGCGACCGCATGCACCGGGAGGGCCTGCCGCATGATGGGTTCAGTCTTGCGGATGGCGAACGCCTCATACGCATCGATATAAATGCGCTCACCGGTCGGCAGGTGATGGTCTATGGCCAGACCGAATTGACGCGGGACCTGATGGACGCGGCGGATGAACGTGGCTTGCGGATCATCTACAATGCCGCCGACGTGACGCTGCACGGGCTGGATGGGGATGCGCCCTACCTCACCTTCGTGGAAGACGGCGCTGCGCGGCGGATCGACGCGCAGTTCATCTGCGGCTGCGACGGATTTCACGGCGCCGCGCGCGCCGCGATCCCGGCCTCCGCGGCGCGGGCCTATCAGAAAGTCTATCCTTTCGGCTGGCTGGGGATTCTGGCCGATGTGCCGCCCTGCGACCATGAACTGATATACGCCAATCACGAACGCGGCTTTGCGCTGGCATCCATGCGGTCGGAAACGCGCAGCCGCTATTATATTCAGGTGCCGCTGGATGAGAAAGTCGCGGACTGGCCCGACGATCGGCTATGGGACGAACTGGCGGTCCGTCTGGGGCCGGAGGCGGGCGGGCGGATCACGCGGGGACCGGCGCTGGAAAAATCGATTGCCCCGCTTCGTTCCTTCGTGTTCGAAACCATGCGCCATGGGCGGCTTTTATTGGCTGGCGACAGCGCGCATATCGTGCCGCCCACGGGGGCCAAGGGGCTGAATCTGGCGGCTTCCGATGTCCGTTATTTGTCTGAGGCGCTGGCCGGTTACTTCCGGCGTGGAGACGATGGCGCGATTACGGGCTATTCGGGCCGGGCGCTCGCGCGGATATGGCAGGCGGAGCGTTTCTCCTGGCAATTGACGCGGCTTATGCATCGCTTTCCCGACAATGATGCATTCGACCGGCGCATGCAGATGGCGGATCTGGACTATATCGCGTCCTCGCCTGCGGCGCAGACGGCCATTGCGGAGAATTATGTGGGTTTGCCGCTTTAGCGACCGCATCACGCCTGATGTCTCGTGCCCATCCTGTCAGCGGTTCCAAAGAGAATATGCTTCTGGAATGGCTGGGCCTTTTCGGGCATGTTTGCAGCGATATCGGAGGGGGGCTTCATGCGGCTGAATTATCCTGCTTTCATAATAGCTGTTTCGGTCCCTCAAATGGTTTTCGCTCAGACGCCACAGTCGGCCGCGACGCCCAGTGCCCAAGGCGATGTATCCGTCACCATCTACAATAACGACCTTGCGCTGGTGCAGGACGTGCGCCGGATCACTCTGTCGTCCGGTCGATCGCGGCAGGAGTTTCCAGACGTCTCCGCGCGCATTCGGCCGGAGACGGTGACGCTGTCGGGCGAGGGCATCGGCATTGTCGAGCAGAATTTCGACTATGATCTGCTTTCGCCCGCGGCCCTCATGGAAAAGGCCGTGGGACAGACCATTACCCTGCTGCGCACCAATCCTGCCACGGGAGCGGAAACGCGGGAGCAGGCGACGGTCCTGGCGGCGAATGGCGGCGTGGTTCTCAAAATCGGGGATCGGATAGAAGTGCTGCGTGATGATGGCCTGCCGGTGCGGGTCATCTTTTCCTCCATTCCGCCCAACCTTCGCGCCCGCCCGACGCTCAGCGTTACCCTGGACGTGCAGCAGGCCGGCGCCCGGCCAGTGACGCTCAGCTATCTGACGCCGGGCATGAGCTGGAAATCCGATTATGTCGCGCTATTCGACGAAAAGGCGGGCAAGCTCGACATGCAGGGCTGGATCACGCTCAACAACAGCACCGGCACCACCTTCACCAATGCCCGCGCGCTGCTGGTGGCGGGGGAAGTGGGGCAGGTGCAGCAGGGCTATTACGGCTATGATGGCGGCCGCCCTCAGCCGCGCGGCAACCGGCCCGGCACGGAGAGCGGTGGAGGCGAGCAACTGGGCGACTTCCATGTCTATCCGATCGAGGGGCGCACCACGATCGCCAATGCCCAGACCAAGCAGGTGAGTTTCCTCGACGCATCGGGCGTGCCGGCCGCACGTGCCTACGAATATCGCAACGACTGGATGGAAAACAGAAGCGAGGCCGAGAGCGCGGCATCTGTGCTGAAATTCTCCAATGCGAAGGCTTCCGGGATCGGCGCCGCGCTGCCTGCGGGCACGGTGCGCGTCTATATGCGCGATACGCGCGGGCAGGCGCAGTTCATCGGGGAAAGCGCCATTCCGCATACGCCGGGTGGTTCGACCCTGGCGCTGCGCACCGGCGACGCCTTCGACGTCAAGGTGCAGCCGGTCACGGAGAAGCGCGGCCTCATCACCACCGACGAATGGACCCAGACTTCGCGTTGGCGGGTCACCTATCCCGATGGCGCCACGAAGCAAGGCTATAGCGAGCAGCCGAAGCAATATTACCGCACACAGATGCGCTACATCATCACCAATGCAAAGCCGGTGCCGGTGAATGTCGATGTGGTCCAGTCCGGCCTGGCCCGTTGGTGGTGGTGGCGCGATCTGCGCGTGCCGGAAGAGAGCATCAAGGGAGAGCAGGAGACGGCAGACATGAGGCGATGGGTCGTGCCGGTCCCTGCCAATGGCAAGGCCGAATTGACCGCCACATTTCTCACCCCCTGGTAAGCGCGCCGCCATGCGTCGCATCAAGGGCCTGGGATTGCTGCTCGTCCTGCTGCTTTGCGCGCCTATTGCTGCCAGGGCGCAATTGCCGGTGGTGATCTCCGCAGCGCCGGACAGGGTGGCGGTCACACTCTATCGTGACCCGAACCGGGGAGAGGGCGCGCTCGATCGCGACGATCCGGGCGCCTTCGCCTTGGTGGCCGAAACGCGCACCGTGATATTGCCGCCCGGCCCTGTAGTGATCCGGTTCGAAGGGGTAGCCAGCGGCATCGTGCCGCAATCGGCGATCCTGTTCGGCACGCCCCCGCGCGAGCGCAATCGCGACGCGGCCTTGCTATCTCAAAAAGGGCTGGTCGACGCCTTTACCGGCCAGCGGGTAATCCTGCGCCGCACCGATCCGGCGACCGGCAAGACGGTCGAGGAAAAGGCGACGGTTCGTTCCGCGACCGACAGGCTGGTTGTGACGACGCCGCGTGGGGTAGAAGCGCTATATTGCTCCGGCCTGCGTCAGACCCTCCTTTATCCAGAGGCGCCGCCGACGCTCTCCGCCAAGCCGGTGCTGACGATGACGACGAAGGACCAGCCCGGTGGCCGCGTGACGATTACGCTCGCCTATATCGCGACCGGATTCGACTGGGACGCCAGCTATGTGGCCACGCTGGCTCCTGATGGGCAGTCGTTGAACCTTCTGGGCTGGCTGACGCTCGCGAGCGCGGACGATACGAGCTTTGTCGATGCGACGGCGTCGGCCGTGGCCGGACGGGTCGGCCGGTCGGAGGATAGCCGTGACGACACAGGCGAAAATGCACGGCAAGAGGCGCGTTATCTTGACAGGTTCAACAATTGCTGGCCCGCCGGTACGACGAGCGATGTAGGGAGCGTTTATCCGCCACCGCCGCCCGCGTCCCCACCGATGGAAATGATGATGGACGCCGGCGAAATCGTCGTGAGCGCCCAGCGGCGCCAGGAAGCGGTACAGTCCGCCCCAATCGCTGTCTCGGTAGTCGCCAGGGCTGAAAATCTCGGCGACCTGAAGCTCTACCGGATTCCTGTTCCTGTCACCATCGCCGCGCGCTCGCAAAAGCAGGTGGCTTTCCTTCTCAAAGACAAAGTGAAGGGCGCTCTCATCTACCGCTCGAGGATGAACCGGGACGAACCGGACGATCCCCAGATGCTGTTCCGTTTCCGCAACCGGAAAGAGGAAGGCATGGGCGATCCGCTCCCGGCGGGACGCGCCGTCCTCTATCAAGACAGCCCATGGGGGCGGATGTACGTCGGGGAAAGCACGACCGGGGACAAGGCCGTGGACGAGGAGGTCGAATGGCGCTTTGCCGGGGCAAGCAATCTGACCCTCGACCACGAAGAGGCGGACGATGGGAGGGGGCGCCTGCGCCACACGGTGATTGCGCGCAATTCCAATCCCTTCCCCATTCGCTTCGAGATGGATTTCCCGGTGAACGGTGATCGGGTCTTCAGCGATTTTGGCAGCGGGCTTACGGCAAAACCAGGCAAGAAGGTCTGGGTCATGACGGTGCCGGCGAACGCCGAAATTCGCTTCCGCTTCCGATCCGCCGAGCGGGAGGATTAGGCCGTAAACGCATAAATGGCGCCTCGAACGCCCCATTTATGAGTTTACGGCCTAGGGGGGCATTTGGCTGAATGTCTGCTTGCGGCGATCCAGTCAGCGACGAAGTTCAGCAGTGTTCAACAGGAATATCGCATAGCCCCGGAACTGCGGATGTTGCGCAAGCCGGGCCGGCTCCCGCCAAGATCCGCCTTCAACCAGCGCCACACGGAAAGGAATGGGGAAGTTCTCCATCCTCCGAAAATAATCTTCATAATCCGGGATGGTGGAACGGCCCTGATAGGTCTGCACCACCACTTCGTCGACGGTCTTCGCAAGGTTGGTCAGCGCTTGCGGATCGCCATGGGCGCTCCAGTCCATCAAGCCGGTGATCGACAACCGCCATGTGCGAGGAAGGCGTTGTCGCACTTTCTCCAAAAACTTCGCATAGCCTTCAATCCCTCTGGTAGCCGCATCGAAATCGAGCTGGAGACCGGCGACTTCGTTTCCCGCCTCCTGCCAGCGGCGCAGATCGTTGAAAATCGCGGTGGTCACCATGTCGTTCCAGTCGAGCCGCTCCGCCCTTACCACCAGCCAGATTGTCTTGCCGGGAAGGCGCGGAATGCCCATGCGCAGGCGCTCGAAGCGCGCCGCCCCACCGCGGCGCACTTCCCCATCGAGCAGATAGAGGGTCTTCGGCCGGATGTCCCCGGTCGGGCGTACTCCGGGCCAGAGATAGAAAGCGTCATAGGCAGCCGGGTCAACGCTGCCCGCCTGCCTGTCCGGCTGAATATCGCATCCGGTCAGCAGAACCGATGCCAGCAGCGCCAGTCTCCGTCCCGCCAGAAGTCCCCTCACCAATAGTAGCGCAGGGCCTTCGCCCATCGGCTGTCGGGATAACGCTGCTTCAACTCGGTGAACCAGGCCTTCCGTTCGGCCTGCGGCGCCTGGGCCGCCTCCATTTCCTCATAGTTTCGATAGGGTCCACCACAACTATTATAGCCGGAAGGCGCGTAGCACATGACGGCCCGATACAGGGCATAGGCGCGGTCTTCCGCCGCTGCGTTTCTGTCCGCGATGATGCGTGTGTAGATGTCGTCGCGAGACTGCGGACGACCGGGGAATCCGTCCGGTCCGTTACCCAGCGCCAGTTTGTCGTCCGATGCCCTGAACAGGCTGAACCCGTCGAAGCCGTTCAACCGGTAGAAGTCGCCCAGACATAGGCGAGCCTTCGTATTTGCCGGGTTGCGCGCCAGCGTCGCGGCTGTTTGCACGAGCGTGGGGCAGGCAAAGCCGTCAGACCATTTGCCTTTCCGGAACAGGCCCACAGGGATCACATCCTGCTGGGTGAAATCCCAAAGCCCGCTGTCCGCCGGAGCGTTGACGGGCACCAGCGCAAGGTCGGCCGCGAAATCGCCAAAGGCGCCTCTGATCAGATCCTTGTAGAGCAGGGTGAAGCGCGCAAGGTCGCGCTCCCGCGCCGGGCGCGCGGCATCCCCTGCGCTGGCGCGCAGGATGGCGGGCGTCGCAACGGTCTGCAGCAGGATGGAGCGGGTGGCGGAGTCGGTGATCGGCGATCCGGGCGTAAAGATCTGGTCCAACCGCCCGTCGCGCTGCCAGCGGACGGCGAGCCCCATCTCCACCAAAGGGCGCTGGTAAAGCGGGCTCGCGCCGCCCAACAGATCCCGCCAGAAGCCAACCTCATTGGGGTCCCGCAACTTCGAAAGTGCCATTCCCCGCAGTGTCTGACGGCTGAACGCCAGCGGCGTGAAGCGGCTCTGCCGCGCGGCGTCGGGCAACAGCGCCAATATGGTCTTCGGCTCTTCTCCCGCATAATAGGCCCGGCTTGCCTGGAGCAGACCGTAAAGGTCGCCATGCGCCCGGAAATGGACTTGCTGCGTCGCCAGTTCGCTCGCGGACAGCGGCGCTGCACCGTCACTATGCTGCCGCATCCGCTTCAGATCCAAAATGGCCGTCAGCAGCGGCAAATTCTGCTGCTTGCCGACGATGGTCGAGGCGTCCGAACGTTCGAGCAGCTTGATGTCGATCTCCTCCGCCAGATCGGCCGCGGCTTCATCGCCGCCGGGCGTCGTGGCGAGGAGCGTCTCATAGCTTCGGGTCAACGCCGCCCAGTCGCCGCCAAGCCAGGCCACACGGCGTCTGAGTCCCTCGGCCGACGCTCGATATCGGCCTTTGGGGTAAGCCTTCAGATAAGCGGCGATGGCGGCTTCCGCTTGCGCAACCGCGGTGCGATCCACCTTATCCGGGCCAACGAAGTCGCCATATTCATCCACCGCCTGCGCCATTGCGGCGCGCAGACCGATGCGGATCGGCATATATATTGCGGTTTCCGCCACCCAACGGCTGCGGGCGCGGGTCAGGCTGGCAAAGCCGCTGCGCGCCGCCGGCCAGTCGGCCTTATAGAAAGCGTCCGCTGCCCTCAGGTAGCTCAGATACTCGCGGCCGGGCTTGCTGGAGACGGTCTTGTCGTCCCAGTTCGCCTCTCCACAGCCCGCCTGCAGCCGGAACCGGCGCAATGCCGCGCGTTCCGGCTCCGGCAAGGCGGTCTCTGCGTCGAGCGCGGCATTGAATGCGGGAACGCCGCCGCTCGATGCCTCGCAGCCGGGGGCCTCCGGCATCGCCTGGCCAGCGTCATCTCTGCCCCCTGCGGTTTGCGGCCAGAGGGCGGCGCGCAGGCCGGGCCATGTCATGAAGCTTTGGCCGAACTGCGGGTTGTTAGCGTCTGTAACGGCGCCCACCTGCGCCCTATCGTCCGGCGCTAGGCTGCGCATCAGCCACAGCATGTTGATGCGGGTATCGTTGCCGGGGCTGATGACCGCCCGGCCGCCGCAATCATATTCCGCCGATGCCAACTGCCAGGACGGCGCGCAGGACGAGTCCGCGCACGCCCATAGGGTGCTTCCTAGGCCAATCGTCGACAGCGCCAGTGCGCCCAGCAGGGTGGCGACCGGATGTTCGCGGCGCAGGGAGACGCCACGACTGATGATGCGGTCCAGACGACCATTGTCTTTCATCATTCCATTCTTACCTGACCGAAAATCGCTCGCAAGGCCCCGCTTCCCGGTTTCATTCCGGAGGAGACGCATCGTGCCGTTGCCGCCGCGCCAGCCAGCGCCTGATGCCCAGCCAAGCCAGGGCGAGCCCGGCGGCAGCGACCATCCATGGAAGGAGCGAGATCGCCAGCATCAGCAGGACCGCGATGCCGGCGACGACATTGACCCACCCATCCTTCATGGCGCCAAGCAGCGGTCCATCGTTTAGACTGGGATCGACTTGCCCCGAAGCATAATCGAAGGTCATGGGGGTGTTGGCGAGTTTGAGCTGTGCATCGTTCCGCACCGCGACAGCCTGTTGGCGCCGGTCCGATAGCTCCGCTAGACGATCCTGCAACTGCGTGCGTTCAGCGGTGGGCAGGCCTGACCGGTTCAATTGCTGTTCGATCCGGGCACGCTCTTCCGCGATTGCTTGTTGGTCGCGCTTCGCCGCATCGATGACGGCTCCAGACTCCTCGCTGTCGATACTCGCATCCGTAAGCATGCCGCCACGCTGGCTTACGGTCGCCACGCCTTTCTTGCCGAAATCTCGCGCTATGTCAGGCGCCAGCTTCATGACCAGCGACCCGTTGATCGTGCGGTCCCGATGGACCTGATAGCTCATCCCCGTGATGCGGCAGCGCGCCGCGGTCAAGGCTTCGCACTGGGCGGCATGCGCTTCCTGCACGGAAGCCACTCGCTCGGGCGGCAGTCGGAAGCCATAACGATATGTCAGCGACACGCCGGGGGTGCGGGTGACTGCCACATTGGGCGCGGCTGGCTCCTGCATCACCTCGGCGCTTCTCTCCTCCGAAGGCTTTTCCCCGCAAGCAGCGAGCAAAACTGCCATGGCAATGACCGAATTGCGCATCTCATTCCCCCTACTCGTGCACCGTGAGATTGTTCCACGGGAGGAACATAACATCAAGTAAAGCTTGCTTTTTTTATATCGGATGTCCGTTGGAAGAAGCTGTCACTATGCGGGCGCTGCTATCCTCCCTCCGCTATGCGGCATTGGCAGAGCAGAGCACACACATCGCGTCGAAGACGATGATCGGGCCGTTATTGCGATCGCCCGATGCCGCGCTCATGCCGCCTCCGCTAAAGGCTCACCAGCCTGAAGTTCTTCATCCAGCCCCAGCGGTCCCAGCGGATTGGCGACCAGTCCGCTCACCATCGCCGCCTGTATGGTGGTGGCGGGCCATAGTTTGGACAAAGGGCCGACCAAACGGTCGCGGATCAGCGGCAACAAGCGGCTGTCGGACTGATAGACGGGCGTGAACAATGCGGTGAGCCACTGATAGGTCACAATATGACGGCGGCGCAGCCTGATAGCATGTCGAACCCCTTCATCGACGCTGTTCGCTTGCTCCAGCCCCTTAGAAAGTGCCCAGGCGTCGAGCAAGGCCATGTTCGCGCCCTGCCCAAGCTGGGGGCTGGCGGAGTGCCACGCATCGCCGATATGGACCAGCGCCGGTTCCGCCGGGGTGGTCAGGGTTCGATGCGCGTAGCGTGCGAACGTCAATTGGTCGGGATCATGAATCTGGTCGAGCAGCGACGCGCAGTCGGGCCAGAGCGCTGCGACTCGTGCTTTCCAGGCTGCCAGCCCGGCCTCCCGCCAGTCATCCAGCCTGTCCGCGCGGAGCGACCAGAAGAAAGCAGCCTGCGGCATCGTGGCGCCCGGCGGCGTGCCGATGGGCAGAACGCCCGCCATGATACTGGCGCGGTCATAGCGCTGAGCGAGCATATGGGGATCGAAGCCCACGTCCTGCGGCCAATCGAGGCTGGCCCAGAGCGCGCCATAGGCCAGTTCCCGCCCCGTCAGCGGAGCCAGCGGCGTGCGGGTGCCCAGCGCATCCACCACAAGATCATAGGCATCACTCGTCTTGCCATCGGCAAAGTGCAGCGCGCGTTTCGCCCCGATCGGCTTGCTCCCGGCCAGCGTGTGCCCGGTATGGATGGTGATGCCCGACCGCAGGACGGCCTCATGCAAGATCGCGAACAGGCTGGCGCGATGAATGCCGATGCCGAAAATACCCTGGTGGCGGAGGGCGGCATAGTGGACATCGAGAACGACCCTCTCGCCCGCCTTGCCAAACAGCCGATCGATGCGCGCGCCCCGCGACAGCACCGCATCCTTCAATCCTAGTCTGGCGAGAACCGCCATTCCGGTAGGCTGAAGCATCAGGCCGGAACCGATGGGCTGCGGTGTGTCGAACCGCTCGAACAGGGTGACATGATGCCCTGCGCGATGAAGCAGCAGCGCCGCCGCCAGTCCGCACGGCCCGCAGCCTGCGATCGCGATGTTTAGACCCCGCATGATCGCCGTCTAGCCGAGCCGACTGGCCGTTCCAAGAGGATGGCCCGACATCTTCTATATTGGAGGCGAGGAAGATCGTCCGGAATATTCGGCGAAACCGAACCGGCGTGGATGTCTGATCGCCTGCCGGGGAGCGAGAGGACGAAATTCATGCAACTGCCAATGCCCCCATTGTCACATAATCCAGCTTGCCTGTGCCAAGCACCGGGAGCGCATCGACTTCGCGAATGTCGCGGGGAATGGCCAGTTCGGTGATGCCGTTCGAACGCCCCCATGCCTGGAGATCGCCGGATTTTGCTCCTTTGCGCGTGGGGGTGCGGCGAATCCGCAATCCCATCGTCGCCGCGCGCATGATCCTTCCGGCGCGGCCCGTGCTGCTGGCCGCCGAGGGGGCGGAGCGGTTCGCCGCGGGACAAGGCATGGCGCTGTGCGATCCGGCCGGGATGATCGCGCCCGGCCGCATGGCGTCCGAATATGCCAAGGCGCATGATACCGTCGGCTGCGTCGCCATCGACGCGCAGGGCCATATCGCGTCCGGCACCTCGACCGGCGGGTTGCCCGGCAAGCATCCTGGGCGATCATCGTCGAGGGGCATCGTTTCCGGGTGCTGGGATCGGGCGCGGTCTATATCGTCGACGGTTCCCGCGTCACCCATTCCAACATCGCGGAGGCCAGCCCGGAGCGGACATTGTCCATGCATGACGTGCGGCTGCATGTGCTGAGCCAGGACGATGTCTTCGATCTGAACCGTCGCTGCCCCGTGGCGGCACGGCCGGACTAGCGGCGATGTCACCACTGGACATAGCGGTGGAGGCGGAATTGCGGCGCGATCCGGCCGGTCGGGATGAAGCGCTGCACAACCTGCTGCTTTGGCTGAAGGGGCAGAATTATGCATTCGTCGCCCCGACGCCGCTTACCCATGCGCGGATCTTGAGGAGAACAGGCTCCTCTCCTGCGCGGACTTTGCGCGACGTGTTTGGATGGAACCTGTCCTTTCATCCCGGCCTGCTTCCCGCGCCCATGATGGATCTGCTGCGAAGGGCGGACATGGTGGAGGCCGCGGGCGACGCAATCAAGAGCCGGGTGCGCGTTTCGTCGCTGGGCGGGGATT
The DNA here is from genome assembly GCF_000722875.1 of Sphingobium chlorophenolicum. GTDB lineage: Bacteria > Pseudomonadota > Alphaproteobacteria > Sphingomonadales > Sphingomonadaceae > Sphingobium > Sphingobium chlorophenolicum. The sequence continues at coordinate 34,348 of NZ_JFHR01000043.1, forward strand.
TGTTCCTTCACTCCGGCTATCCCACCAGGGCGCGGGACGCCGTTTTCTTCGGCCCCGACAGCTATCGTTTCGCGGAGATGATCCGGCAGCAACTTTCGCTGATCCCGGTTTCGCCCGGTTCCCGGATCGCGGATATGGGAACCGGGGCGGGCGTGGGCGCGGTGACGCTGGCCCGTCTTCGTCCGGATGCGCGCATCCTCATGACCGACGTCAACCCGGCGGCGCTTCGCTTTGCGCGGATCAACGCGGGGCTGGCCGGGATAGAGGCCCGGCAGGCGCTGGGGGATCGACTGGACCCGCGGGAGGGGCGGTTCGATCTGATCGTCGCCAATCCGCCCTATATTGCCGACGGAATGGGGCGCGCCTATCGCGATGGCGGAGACATGCATGGCGCTGCCGTGGCCCTGCACATGACGCGGGAGGCCTTGCCGCGCCGGAATGGAGGGGGGCGTTTCCTGCTTTATTCAGGCAGCGCCATCGTAGAGGGCGCGGATGCGTTGCGCGAGAGGCTGTCGATGCTGGCCCGCGAGCATGGTTGCGCCTTGCGCTATAGCGAGGTGGACCCGGACATATTCGGGGAGGAACTGGAGCAGCCCGCCTATCGGGACGTGGAGCGGATCGCCTTGGTGTGGGCCATGTTCGAAATGCTATGACAATTGGTTTCCAACGATCATGCTGCCTGCCGAGCCCAATGCGGCGGCAAATGAAGCGTGAATTGATCCAGCGCGGCGGCGAGCGGGGGAAGGGCGGCCCCGCGCCGGGTGGCGAGGGCGGCATAGGCGGGCCGTTCCGCCGCCCAGCATAGCGAGCGATGCGGCACTGCGCGGATGCGCGCCGGATCATGGCCGCATCTCGCCGCGATCCGCCGGGCGAAATCCGACCAGGAAAGGGGCGTTCCGCTGGTGAGATGCCACAAGCCCACCTCCCCGTCGATCAGCAGGTCCAGCGCGGTCGCGACCAGATGCGGGACATAGGTGGGCGTCACGACCAGGTCGTCCGCCGCGACGAAATGGCCGCCCTGCGCCAGCGATCTGACCACGTCGGCGGCGAAGTTGAATTCGTCATGGGGGGAGAAGAAGGCGGCGGTGCGCACGATCAGATGGCGTCCGGCCAGCGCGCCGATGCCCCGCTCCATTTCCGCCTTGCTAAGGCCGTAGCGGTTGAGCGGGCCGGTCGGGTCGTCCTCCACATAGGGCCTGTCCTTTTGCCCATCGAAAACCAGATCGCTGGAGAAGGAGAGGGTGGGGATGCCGCGATCCTGACAGACGCGGGCCAGGGCGATCGCGCCTTGGGCGTTGACGGTCATGCAGGGGTCCGGGGCGGCCTCCGCCTCGTCCACCCGTACCCAGCCCGCCGCGTTCACCACCGCCCAGGGGGCGATGTGTTCGATCCTTTCCGCCATGCGCGACGGCGCCGACAGGTCTAGGTCGCGGCGGGAGGTCAGCAGGAAGGGGATATTGCGAAGGGCGCAGGCGCGGGCCATGGCCTGACCCAGCGTTCCGGTCGCGCCGCATATCAGCAGGGGCGGGGCGGAAAAGCGCGGCTGGCTTACCGCGAGATGCGCCTTCATCGGGGCGGGACGGGTGACGGGCGGATGGCCGATGCGCACCGGACGCTGCCACCAGCCTGCGCCCCCCGCCAGCAGCGGGCGATCCTGCGGACGGGAGAGCGCCTGGGCCAGCGGCAGCAGCGCCGTGGCGCGGGGCGCGCCGCCGCTGACGTCCCACAGACCGGGTTCATACGCGCCCTCCCCGGTGAGAAGGGTGTTCCAACCGGAACTGCCCAGCAGCGACCATAGGGTCACGGCTTCGACGGGGATATCGTCCGCGCAGAGCCGTTCGGCCATGTCCCAGGCCTGGGCGGCCCATCGCATCTGCTCCTCCCGGGTGCAGCCATTATGAACCTCCGTGATGGCGAGGGGTATGCGATAGCGGGCCCATGCCTCCCGCAGGGCGCCTTCCAGCCCCTGGGGCGGTGGCTCCAGCACGCGGAGCGCCTCCACATCGGCGTAGAGCTGGCTTTCGCTGCCGCCGTGGCTGTGCGGGGGATAGCGTTGCAGCCGATGGTCGAGGAAACGGTCGCTTGTCAGATAATGGTTGATGCCGATGATGGCGGGCGGGCAGGGATCGTCCGCGATGGCGCGGAGCCGGTCCTGGAAGCCGAAGGCCGAGAGGCGGTCCCAGAGCGGATGATCCTGGCCGATCCGGCCGCAGAGAAGATCCCAGCTCGCCCAGCGCCGCAGATTGTCGAACGCCGCCTGGTCGCGCAGCGCCGCCGTGGCATAGGTGCGGCCGAGATCGTCGGTCTGGATCAGGCGGGCGGCGGGATTGACGCGCCGGATCGCCTGCATGGACAGGCGCGTGGCGTCGATCTGGTTCAGCAGGGCCAGCCAGAAGGTTCGTTCCGACCGTTGGTGCGGATGCCAATGGCCGTACAGGGCGGAGAAGCGGGCGGTGGTCAGCGGTTCGTTGACCGGGGTCCAGTCCATGACCCACGGATAGCGATGCGCCGCGGCCGCCGCATGCCGGGCAAGGCCGGGCGCAAAACCGGAGTCGACCAGGCTGGTATAGGCCGGACCGCTGCCATGGTGGACGAGACCCGCAATGACCCCGATGCCGAGCTGGCGGAGGCGGCCCAGCCGTTGGTCGGTCCAGTCCCAGTCACATCGGGCCGGATCGTCGGGGCTGATCCTTTCCCAGAGGATCGGGTAGCGCAGGGCGCAGATGCCGGTGTCGGAAAGCAGGTCCAGATCGTCCGGCCTGTCATGATGGCCGGTCGCCCGGATCTGATCGCGATAACGGTCGTGCACCCGGTTGACGGTGCATTCCAGGCCTCCCCAAAGTTGCGGCGGCATGGTCGTTCCCCTTTTCCCACAGGATGGTGCGCGTCGAATATTTCGCGTCGGGAAACTTCGATCAAGTGAAAGGATGAAATAGCGACATTGTCGCAATCTGGATCAGTGCAGGCGCAGGAACTGGACCGAATGGCATGCGGTTATTGCAATGTTCATCCGGCAGAAAGGTTTTTCTATATGGTCCAGGACCAGTTTTTTCCTTGGCATGAGTCTGGATCGATAGAGGTCGGTGATACGCATACGGTCATATGTTTCAGCCATCTTCGCTGGAACTTCGTATTTCAGCGCCCCCAGCATCTGATGAGCCGGTTCGCGGCGCGATCCCGCGTCCTGTTCTGGGAAGAACCCTGCCATATCGCCGGTCTGGAACAGCCAGGCCTGCATGTGGAGACATGCGCGGCGACCGGGATGACGGTCATCACGCCGCAGCTTCCCGAAGGGGATCGCGGCGGGGATCGGGAAAGGCTGAAGGCCCTGCTCGACCTGCTTCTGGCGGGCGAGGAGGGGCCTTTCGTCCGCTGGTATTACACGCCGATGATGCTGCCCTTTTCGGACCATGTCATGGCGGACTGCATCGTCTATGACTGCATGGACGAACTGGCCAATTTCAAGGGCGCGCCGCCCGAACTGCTGCCGCTGGAGCAGCGATTGCTGTCGCAGGCGGACCTTGTGTTCACCGGCGGATACAGCCTGTACGAAGCGAAGAAGGATAGGCATGGCCATGTCTATCCCTTTCCCTCCAGCGTGGACGCGGCGCATTTCGCCAAGGCGCGGTCGTCGCAGCCGGGGCGGCACGGGGGCAGGCCCCGCCTGGGCTTCTACGGCGTGGTCGACGAACGCATGGATGTCGAACTGCTCGCCATGCTGGCCGATGCGCGGCCCGACTGGGATGTGGAGATTGTCGGTCCGGTGGTGAAGATCGGCGAGGCGGACCTGCCGCGCCGGGACAATCTGCACTTCACCGGCGGCCGATCCTATGAGGAATTGCCGGCCTGCGTCGCGGGATGGGACGTGGCGCTGATGCCCTTCGCGATCAACGATGCTACGCGCTTCATCAGCCCCACCAAGACGCCGGAATATCTGGCGGCGGGCAGGCCCGTCGTGTCCACGCCCATCGCCGACGTGGTTCGGCAATATGGCCAGATCGAAGCGGTCCGCGTCGCAGAGCCGGGCGACGCCTTCATCCGCGCCTGCGACGAGGCGCTGGCGCTGTCCGCTTCGGGCGGAAGCTGGCTGGCGGAGGCGGACAAGATGCTGGCGGGCATGTCCTGGGACAGGAGTTTCCAGCAGATGAGCCGGTTGATCCGCGACGCGATGTCGCGCGGCGTTCATTCCCATCCCATCGTTTCCCCCACCAACTGGAAGAGCGAGGGGCCGCACCATTATGACGTGATGGTCGTGGGCGCGGGTTTCGCCGGGGCGGTCATGGCCGAAAGGCTTGCCGCCGACGGGGACAAGAAGGTGCTGCTGGTGGACCGCCGGTCCCATATCGGCGGCAATGCCTATGATGAGATGGACGGGGCGGGCGTCCTTATCCACCGTTATGGACCGCATATCTTCCACACCAATTCGCAGGAGATATTCGATTATCTGTCCCGCTTCACGCAATGGCGGCCCTATGAGCATCGCGTGCTGGCGGCGGTGGGCGACCTGCTGGTGCCCATGCCGATCAACCGGACGACGCTGAACAGCCTTTATGGCCTGAACCTGCGGACGGAGGAGGAAGCGGCGGCGTTCCTGACGGCGCAAGCCGAACCGGTCGCGGTGGTGCGGACTTCGGAAGATGTCGTGATCTCCGCCATCGGCCGGACGCTCTACGAAACATTCTTCCGCGATTATACCCGCAAGCAATGGGGGCTGGACCCGTCGGAACTGGACAAGGCGGTGACGGCGCGGGTGCCGACGCGCACCAATGTCGATGATCGCTATTTCACCGACAGGTTCCAGGCGATGCCCCTGGAAGGTTATACCCGCATGTTCGAACGCATGCTGGATCATCCCAATATCGATGTACTGCTGGGTGTCGATTATTGCGAGGCGCGCGACGCCTATCCGCACGACCATCTGGTGTTCACTGGGCCGATCGACGAATATTTCGGCTATCGTTTCGGCAAATTGCCCTATCGTTCGCTCGATTTCCGGCATGTCAGCCTGGACGTCGACCGGTTTCAGCCCGTCGCCGTGGTGAACTATCCCGCGCCGGGCGTGCCCTATACGCGCATCACCGAATATAAGCATCTGACCGGTCAGAAGGTGGCGGGGACCAGCATCACCTACGAATATCCCGCTGCGGAGGGTGACCCCTATTATCCGATACCCCGGTCGGAAAACCAGCAACTTTTCAAGCGCTACGAGGCGCTGGCCATGGTGCAGTCCGACGTCACCTTCGTCGGGCGGCTCGCCACCTACCGCTATTATAATATGGACCAGGTGGTGGGGCAGGCGCTGGCGACCTATCGCCGGATGGCGAAGGCCGCAGCCGGGCCTGTGGCGCCCGCCGCGCCATCGCGGCCGCTGGCACAGCCTCTTTCATCGGCCGGCTGACGCCTTCGATCGCGCAGTTCATGAGCGATAAAGTGCGCTATGCCGGTGGCGGCATGTTGCCCTTGCGTGAAGGCGCGGAAAAGCGCCCTGCCGCTAACATAGGGTTGCCGGAGGGGCGGGGCGCTTGCGCGGAACGGGACGTTGTATCGGAAACCCCACGAAAGGAGTGCTTCATGCAGCGACCGGCCAGTCCGTCCAACCCGATATCCATCGCATCAATCCTCTTTGCGTCCATCATGCTATTGGGCGCCTGCAGTCCGGCGGCGCGCAACGAAAATGGGCGAGTGCCCGGCGGCACCGATCAGCAGGAGGCGATCAACGCGGCCGGGAATGGCGGCGGGGCCGATGCCATGCCCGGCATCGGCGCGCCGGGGACCGGCGGCAACGGAACGCAGCCATGATCGCGGGCGCATTTCCAAAGCGGGTCCTGCCCGCCTGCCTTGCCATGCTGGTTGTGGCGGGTTGCGACCAGACCGACGGCGTGCCCAATGATGCCGGTCCGGCCAACGGCAGCGCGACCGTCGCCAAACATTATGAAGGGCCGAAGCCGGAGGGCGTCTCCAGCCCCGACGATGCGGTGACCACCACCTTCTACATTCCGCAGGCGGCGATCAGTGACATGTATGAGATGGAGGCGGGCAAGATCGCCATGGTTCGCGCCCGCGCTCCGGAGGTCAAGGCATTTGCCCAAATGATGGTAGAGGATCACAGGAAGAGCAGCGAGCGGCTCAAGCAATTCGTGGCGAATAATCCAGTCAATATCGCCATCCCGCAGAATATCGATCCGCGCCGCCGGGCGATGCTGGGTGACCTGAACGGAGCCGGGGACCAGGAGTTCGACAGCGTCTATGTCGGCCAGCAGGCGGCGGCGCATCAGGAGGCGTTCAACCTTCAGAGCAGCTATGCCAAGGGCGGCGACTATGCGGCCCTTCGGAAGATCGCGGCGGAGGCCGTTCCGATGATAGCTGCCCATCGCAAACAGGCGGAGGCGCTGGACGGGAAGTTCGGTCCCACCGCCAGATCGGTCTCGGCGGGGCAATGATCCGTGCCTGCCTAGGCAGCGTCGACAGATCAGAATGTCTGGAAATGGCCAGGAGCGGACGCTTAATCCTCCCTACGCGCAGCGTGGGGAGGGGGACCGCGCGAAGCGTGGTGGAGGGGAAGATTCGGAGGTTGTGCCCCATTCCCCTCCACCACGCTTCGCGCGGTCCCCCTCCCCATCTCCCGATGGGGAGGAATAGGATAGGTCCGCTTTCCACCCAATCACTCAGCCCGGCGAGTCTTGAATTTGCCCACGCTGCCGAGGCTCTCCACCTCCCTCATTCTCAGCTTCCGGCTTTGGTGTTGATGGGAGGTGCCAGCGGGTTGGGATCCTTGCCTTCGCCCTTTTCGACATTTTCCGCCGCTTCGTCGTCGGCGTCGCTGGTTTTTCCGCCGGGCGATCCCTGTTCGGGCGGAGGGACGTCATTGCGGCCCTCTACAGGGTCTTCGGATGATCCGCCATTTTGTCTGTCTTCTTGCATGTCGCTCTCCTTGGACTGTCGAAGGCGGCTATCGCCCTGAACCATTTTGCGTTGCCGACCCCGTCGCGGAAGAACCCGGCGTGGAGGAGGGGCTCTCGGAAGCCGACACCGCCCCCCGCGTGCTGGTTTCGCCGTCAGTCATGGCGCTGCCCGCGCCTTCTCCGGGAACGCCGTCGGGCACGGTGCCGGCGGACATGTTGCTGGGCGCGAAGGTGGAATCGCCCGAATCGGCCTGATCCGACGGAGCGCAGCTTGCCGCCGCGGGCAGGAGCAGGACTATCAACAGGGATTTGCGCATCATGGTTTCTCCGGTTGCCCTGACGCGCCCTGCGGCGGTCATGACGATTTTCCTATTTACCGGTTCAGGCCAGGCCGGTGCTGTAGCGCTTCGTCTCTTCGCGATAGCGCTGCGTCATCCGGGCCTGAACGTCGGGCGGCAGTTCCTCATGCAGCTTGAGGAAGCGGCTGCCTTCCTCCTCATAGATGTGGTGCGCGACCGCGCCCCGCAGATGATCGAGCTTGTCGGTCCAGTCCTGCGAGAGAGGATCGAGTTCCTCCAGCAACGCGACCTGTACCTTGGCGGCCTGCTGCTCCTGATAGCTCATGCCCATCGGGCCTTTGTGATCGTGCGACAGTTGCGGATAGACGACCGCTTCCTCCGCCATCGAATGGCCGGTCAGCAATGCGCCGAGTTCCTTGAGCGCGGTCGTGCGCTCGCCCGCATCGGTCGCTGCCTCCGCTCTGTCGAACGCGGCGTCGATCTGCTCATGATGGGTCAGGATCTGGTCGAGCCAGTCGCCGCTCATGGCGGTCCGACGCGCCTCTTCCCTTGCCTTGATGCGCGTTTCCGCGCTTTCCGGCGGCGTCACCGCTGCGATCACTTTATCCAGTACGGACATGGACAGGCTCCTTTATCGTTGGGTGGTTGTCAGGCTCCCGGCTGTTTGGGTGGCGCTATTTTGGGCTGCGCGGCAAGGAAGCCCGCCGCGTCCAGATCCACCTTATATTTGCGCTCCCACAGACGCAGTGCGCCGCAGGTCTTGAGGAAGCTGGCGATGGTTTCGGCATTGGAAAGAAGGATCAAGCCTTCGTCCATGTCCGCTTCGCCGATGCCTGCCGCGTCGATCAGCGGCAACGCGTCCTCGATGTAGCCGATGAACTTGGCATGGGCATAAGCGTCGCTCACAAAATCCTTGGCGGTCTTGTCCAGCGCGAGTTGCGCCGCGCCATCGGGGGCCAGCAGCAGGACGACCGCATCGTACAAGACCGAAGGGCCACCATCGATCTTCTGCTTGGCCTCCACCTGGCTGCCGTCGTCCAGCGTCGCACCGGCAATTTTCGGCGCGATGATTTCATAGACGGCGCCGGCGGCCTTCACGCCCGCGACCAGCGCCTTGAGCAGCTTTGCCGGCGCCTCGTCACTGACCAATATGCCCAGTTTGCGGCCAGCAAAGCTTTCCGGTCCACGCGCCACGATGCTGAGCGCAGGCGAGGGTGGAAGATCGGTGCGCGCGGGCACAGCCGCCTGCACGGGTTCAGGTAGGGCGGGCAGGCCCAGGCCGTCCGCGACCACCGTCGCCAGCGTTTGATCGATATGGCGCAGGTGGCCGACGATCCGTTCGCGAATGTCGATCCGCTCGCATTTCGACAGTTCGAATACCAGCGCGTCGCCGATATGCTTCTGTTCGATGGGCGTCTGGCTGATGAAGAATTGCCGCGCCTGGCTATAATGATCCGCGAAGGTCTCGGAGCGGATCTGCGCCTTGCGGCCATTCACCTCTTCCGCGAAATGGCGATAACCGGTGTTCGGGTCGGCGCGCGGATTATTTTCCCCCGCCGCCCAGCTATTGGGCTCATAATTTACGCGCCCTTTCGGGTTGCGCATCGCCATATGGCCGTCCTGCTGGAAATTGTGGAAGGGGCATCCCTTGGGCGCGTTGATCGGGATATGGGTGAAATTCGGACTGCCGAGGCGCTTCAACTGGGTATCCAGATAGGAGAAGTTGCGCCCCTGAAGCAGCGGGTCATTGGAAAAGCCGATGCCCGGCACCACATTTTGCGTGCAGAAGGCGACCTGCTCGGTCTCGGCGAAGAAATTGTCGACACGGTTGTCGAGGACGAAGCGGCCGACGATGCGGACCGGGACCTGTTCCTCCGGGATGATCTTGGTCGGATCGAGCACGTCGAACTCGAAACTGTCGGCGAAGTCGTCATCGAAGATCTGGACGCCGAAATCCCATTCGGGCGGGCTGCCGAGATCGATCGCATCCCACAGGTCGCGGCGATGGAAGTCGGGATCGGCACCGTTGATCTTGACCGCTTCGTTCCACAGCACCGATTGCAGGCCCTGTCTGGGCTTGAAGTGAAATTTGACGAAGACGGCCTTCCCCTCTGCGTTGATGAGGCGAAAGCTGTGGACGCCAAAGCCTTCCATGAAGCGATAGGAGCGCGGGATCGCGCGATCCGACATCGTCCACATGATCATGTGCATGGATTCCGGCGTCAGGCCGATGAAGTCCCAGAAATTGTCATGCGCGGTCTGCGCCTGCGGGAAGCCGCGATCCGGTTCCTGCTTGGCCGCATGGACCAGATCGGGGAACTTGATCGCGTCCTGGATGAAGAAGACCGGAATATTATTGGCGACAATGTCCCAATTGCCTTCCTTCGTGTAGAATTTGGCGGCGAAGCCGCGCACGTCGCGGGCCAGGTCGAACGAGCCCTTGTTACCGGCAACGGTCGAGAAGCGGACGAACATCGGCGTCCTTTCGCCCACTTCGGTCAGGATTTTGGCGGTAGTGAACTCTTCCAGGCTCTCCGTCAGCGTGAAGGTGCCATGCACGCCGAAGCCGCGTGCATGAACCACGCGCTCAGGAATGCGCTCATGGTCGAAATGGAAGATTTTCTCGCGGAAGTGGAAATCCTCCAGCAGCGTCGGACCACGCTCGCCAGCGCGCAGGCTGTTCTGGTCGTCCGCGACTGGGACGCCTTGCTGGGTCGTGAGGACCGGGCTGCCGCCGTCCGGCAGTTGATGCAGTTCACCGCCAGAGCCGGTCTCCGTTTCAAACGTGCCGGCCTGCGCCGCCGCGCCCTTGTCCTGACCGATCTTCTGCGCCATGCGAACTCCTCCTTATCTCGATCAACATCAGGGCTATCAAGGGGATGCGCCGCTCCGGCGCCGTTGGAGCGAGAAAGCGCGCAGCCCGGCCTATGTTCCGCGCAAATGAGCGTGGACTGATTTGCATCAGTGAGATTTCCGGCAATGCGCGCGACACTGATCCAGATAAGCCTGCTCGTGAGGAACAAACTTTGTCCCCGCGCCTTTTGAGCGGGATGGTTTCACCATCCAGTCCTCTTCCGGTTCGTGGCGCGCGGAACAAAGATCTGCCTGCCTATGTCGGCAACGGGCTTGTCGGTCTTCGGATATGCGAAGTGCCGATCCTGCCGGGTTCGGCGATCCTGAACGGCGTGGTCGGCCTTCACGCTGAGGAGCTCCTGGAAGCGGCGATCCCGGTGCCCTATCCGCTCTGCGGCGACATCGGCATCGGCGAAGCGTGGCTGTCCGAGCAGCCGTGGGCCGTCAGCGAGTTGGAGCAGAGCTACGACTTTTCTGCCGGCGAACTTTCCAGCAGCTTTCGGTTCCGGGTCGGCGAACACTCGCTTCTTGCGCGGATCACGACCTTTGCCAGCCGTAGCGATCCCGCACTCGTCCTTCAACAGGTCGAATTAACCTCCGAGTCTGCCTGTCAGGTGAGGCTGCGCGCGACAATAGGGACCGCAAATGTGCGAGGACACGCCGCCAGGCGAATGATCGGCGCGGAAGCGCAGGCGGGAGACGGCGCCCTGCTCTGGATTCCCGAAGGGGGAATGAGTAGCTGCGGCATCGCCTTTTCCAGCGAGTGCAGGAGTGCGGAGGAGCAACCGCAATTTCGGCAGAAACATGGTTCGGGGCCGCTCATCAAGGAATATCGGGTTAAGCTGAAGCGAGGCAGGCCCGCCCGCTTGCAACAGGTTTCCGCAATGATCCCGTCCATCGTGCATCATCAGCCGGACGAGGAAGCGGTCCGCCGTCTGGCGAAGGGTCTCGCCTTGGGATTCGACAGGCTGCGGGCGCTCAATCGCGAACATTGGCAGGAAATATGGCAGGGGCGCATCCTCGTCGAAGGCGCAAGCAGCGATCATCAGCGGCTCATCGACGCGGGCTTCTTCTACCTCAACAGTTCGGCGCACAGATCATCCCCGGCCGCGACATCCATGTTCGGCCTCGCGAGCTGGCCCGGCTATAATTATTATTACGGCCATGTGATGTGGGACATCGACGCCTTCTGCGTCCCGCCCTTGTTGTTGGTCCAGCCGGGAGCGGCGCAGAGTCTGCTCGACTTTCGCGCACGGCATGTCGATGCGGCCAGGGCTTATGCGAAGCTCGACGGTCATGATGGCATGCGCTTTCCCTGGCAGGCGGCGCCCCGTTCGGGGGAGGAGGCGACCCCTGGCGCCGCTCCTGCGGCGGCCAACGCTGCGCATGTGTCTCTGCATGTCGCCCGCGCCTTTGCCTTGCACGCCGATGTCACAGGGGACAGTCGCTATTTGCGGGCCCAAGGCTGGCCGATCCTGTCCGGCGTGGCCGACTGGCTTGCGGCTCGCATATCGATGACCGATCGCGGGGCGAATCTGCTGCGCGCGACCGGTCCGGCCGAGGTTCCCGATCCGCCGGACAATGACAGCTTCACGCTGATGACTGCCTGCGACTTGCTGCGCCGCGCGATCCGTCTGGCGAAGTCGATCGATGCCGAGGTGCCTGCGTCATGGCACAGGCTGCTGGATCGCATTCGGTTGCCGGTGCGGAGCGACGGCGTGATCGCCCCGCACCGGGATTTCCGCGTCGATGAGGAGAAAGGCGCGACGCCGTCGTCGCTGGCCGGGCTGTTTCCGATGCATTATCCCGCGTCCGATCGGGAAAGGAAGGCGACGCTGGACTTCTTCCTTGCGCGCTGGCGCGACTATGTCGGATCGCCCATGCTGCCTGCCTTCTATCCAGCCTGGGCCGCCATGGCCGGAGACAGAGGCCTGGCGCTCGCATTGTTCGAGGAAGGCTATGCCGCTTATGACAAGGGACGCTTCCACCAATGCTTGGAATATAGGGAAGATCATCCCGATTCAAAGGTTCCGGCAGGTCCATTCATGGCCAATATCGGCGGGATGCTGATGACGATGCTCATGGGATTGCCGGGACTGGAGATAACGGGAGAGAAGCCTGCCGCGTGGGCGCGGCGCGCGGTCGTGCTCCCCTCGGGCTGGAAGAGCATTTCCGTCGACCGCCTCTGCGCTGGCGGCCGGCCGATGCGCCTTGTCGCGGAACATGGCAAAGAATGCGCGAGGCTGGTTCCGACCTAGGACCGATCGACATTCAGCCCGTGGCGGCCTGCAAATGGTTGAAGCGAGACACCTGACTCGCTTCAATTTCCGTGCTTCCGGTGCTCACTTACTGAAGTATGCTGCGTAGAAACGAGTCACGTGCCTCGTTTCGAGATTCTCGAATCCACTATTTTCGCCGCGCCCTGATCTGAATCCCCACACACCCTAAAGTGGGCTTGGAGCCTTGCGCTAAAGCGCTTTGAAGGTTTTCGCCCGCCCCTATGCGAGCACCGGGTTGGTTGCTTCAATCGCCTCGCGCTCGGTTTGCGCGCCCAACAATAGCGGTACGGCCATAACTTCGCTTTGCAGAAGGTCCGGCAGCTCGTCTAAAGGCAGGCCGTCAGGATTTTGAACCACCATGAATTATCGCCATTCCTTCCATGCTGGCAATAGCGCCGATGTCGTAAAGCACGGCCTGCTGATCGCCCTGGTACGGGCTTTGCAGCACAAGCCGGGGCCGCTGACCCTGATCGACACCCATGCCGGCTGCGGGTTGTACGATCTTGGCGGCGACGAAGCGCGACGCACCGGCGAAGCCACGCAGGGCGTGCTGCGGGTCTTTGCCGATCCGAACCCCTTGCTGGACGATTACCGCGCCGCCGTACGGGCGGTGAATGTGGGTGACGAGCCGCATCTGTACCCCGGCTCACCGCGGTTTCTGGCCCAGCTTTTGCGCCCGCAGGATTTCCTGATCCTGAACGAAAAGCACCCGGAAGACGCTTACGCGCTGCGCGGCGCGATACGGGATACCGGCGCGGCCGTGCATCAACGCGACGCCTACGAACTCTGGCTGGCTATGCTGCCGCCCCGCACCGCGCGCGGCGTGGTGGTGGTCGACCCGCCCTACGAACAGCCGGACGAACGCGCCCGCATCACCGCCACCCTCGCCGCCGCTTACCGCAAATGGGCGCATGGCGTGACGGTGATCTGGTATCCGCTGAAAGACAGCGCCACGCATTGGCGGTGGAAGCAGCAGCTACGCAAGCTGGGCATCCCGAAATTGCTGCTGGTGGAGCATTGGCTATACGATAGCGAGCAACCCGGAATCTACAACGGCGCGGGCCTCTATATCGTCAATCCGCCCTACGCTTTCACACAGGCACTCCCGCCACTGTTGGAGGCTCTGCGCGCAGCGTTAGCGCCCGAAGGGCATAAGGGCGAGATTATATCCGGTTGGTTGGGCGATTAAAATAAACCCTCACTCCACCCTCCATTCGCTCAGAATGACGACTGAGGGCGTCGAGAAAACCTGCGATGCCATGGATGGAGTAAAGCTGCTGACATGCTGAGGGTATGATATTTTTCAAACACCCGGCCGCAGCGGCACTGTAGAGATTGATGGTTTCAAATATGATTGGGAACTCCTGAGCGAAGCCACCCCATCGGAGATCGCTGCCATGCTTGGCTGAACCGTCACGAGGTAGTGTGCGGGATGTTCTGCAAAATCCATTGAGGATTTGAGCGGCCATGGCAGGCTGGTGATGTTCAAAGTCGCCAACCCCAATGGAGCCCCACCATGACCAGGAATGAGAATAGACCATCGATAGCGGCCGTCAA
>NZ_JFHR01000044.1 GCF_000722875.1 Sphingobium chlorophenolicum
CCTCCACCCCCGCCTTCGGCGGCGGTCCCCCTCCCCACGCTTCGCGTAGGGAGGATTAAGAGCGTCCGCTAATGGCCATTTCCCGTCAATTCGAATTGCCCACCCCTGGCCCCTCCCGCCTGCGGGAGGAGAAGGATCAGGGCACAGCCACATCCACCGCTCCGGGCGCGATCCTGACCGTTGCAGGGGTCTTCGCCAGCACCTCCCCATCGATGGAGATGCGTTGCGGCGGCAGCGTTTCGATGCGGAAGGATTGGCCGCGAAATTCCTCCGTCTGCGCGTCGCGGTCGCGCAATCTGAAGAATTTGGCGTACCAGTCCCAGGCGAGCCGCGCATGGCTGCGTCCCACTACCGCCTGGATCACGATCTCCCCCGTATCCACGTCAGCCCGATCGGACAGTTCAACACCGCCATGATAGGGACCGTTCAGGATGCGCACCTCCGTCGACCATAGGCGCCGTTCCTGCGCTCCATCGTGCAGCACCAGCCGGAAGGCGCGGAACCCGATGGAACATTTGACCGCCCAGAGCAGATATCCCGCCCGCCCCAGATAGCGTTTCAGCCTGTGCGGCACCGTCTCCCCGATCCTGGGCGACAGTCCCAGCGACGCGGCATTCACGAAATAATCCCGGTCGATCATGCCAAGGTCGATCCGCCGTCTCCGGCCATTGGCAATGGCCGCGACCGCTCCCTCCAGATCGAGGGGGATGCCCAGGGTCCGCGCAAAGCTGTTCGCGGTGCCGAGCGGGAGGACGCCGAAGACGCAATCCTTGCCCACCAGTTCGTCCACCGTGCCCGACAGCGATCCGTCGCCGCCGCCGACAATCACCATCGGCGCGCCCTGCGCGATTGCCTGTCTGACCGTCTCCTGCAGGCGATCCGGCTCCCTTACCGCATGGGCGGCGGTCAAGCGAACCCCCGCTTGCTCCAGCAAGGCCCTGGCGTCCTTGAACAAAGCCTCCCCCCGGCGCGAGTGGACATTGACGATCAACGCCGCTTCGCGCGGCAGGTCGCCGGGATGTGGGGATTTCGTTTCCATGCCTCAACAACACGCAAATCGCCTTCGGGGTCCGAAACCAAGGACGGGCCGCGCACGTTCATGGGACATGGCCCGTATCGCCCATCTGTCCGACATGCATTTCGGCGCGCATGATCCCAAGATCGCCGCCGCCGCCGAAGCCTGGCTGCAACAGCGCCAGCCCGATCTGGTCGTCATCAGCGGCGATTTCACCCAGCGTGCCCGGCGCGACCAGTTCCGGCAGGCCAGCGCCTGGGTCAACCGGCTGCGCGCGGCGGGCATGAAATTGCTGGTCGTTCCGGGCAATCATGACGTGCCGCTCTACGACCTCGCCCGTCGCTTCGGGGCCCCGCTGCGCCGCTACAAGCGCAGTATCAGCAACGATCTCTGCCCCTTTTTCGAGAATGATGAGGTGGCGATATTGGGCCTCAACACGGCGCGATCGCTGACGATCAAGGGCGGGCGGCTCAATCATGACCAGATGCGCCTGCTGCGGGACCGGTTTGCGCGGGTGGCTCCGGGGAAGACGCGCATCCTCGTCACCCATCATCCGCTGTTCGCCATGCCCATCGGCAAGGGCGGCGAATTGAGCGAAGCGGTCGGACGGCATGAGGATGCGGTGCGGGCGGCGGCGTCGGCTGGCATCCATGTCGCGCTGGCTGGCCATTTCCACCGCACCTATGCGGAGGCGGCGGAGAAGATGGTGGCTCATGCGGGCGGGGCGCTGGTGATTCAGGCGGGGACGGCGACATCCACCCGGCTCCGCAATGCCGAACCGCAGAGCTTCAACTGGCTGCATGTCCACCGTCATGACGAGATCGAATTGCAGGTGGTGGTGTGGGACGGCGCCAGTTTCCAGCGCGGGCATCATGTCGCTTATTTCAAGCAGGGCGGCGGATGGATCGGGCAGGATATGGCTGATCCTGCGGCGTTACCGGGGATAGAGGTGGCGGAGGCGGTGAAGGGTGGGAAGCGGACTTATCCTATTCCTCCCCATCGATAGATGGGGAGGGGGACCGGCCGCAGGCTGGTGGAGGGGAATGGGGCACGACCTGGGTATTTCCCCTCCACCACCGCCTTCGGCGGCGGTCCCCCTCCCCACGCTGCGCGTAGGGAGGAATTGATGTCCGCTCTTGCCAAAAGCCGTCGTCCAAGGAGGTTACGACAATTCCACCCAGGTCGGGGCGTGGTCACTCGCCTTTTCCCGTCCCCGGAAATCTTTGTCGACCTGCGCATCGATCAGGCGGTCGGCGGCGCCCGGGCTAAGCAGCAGATGATCGATCCGGAACCCTGCATCGCGGGGCCAGGCGTTCATCTGATAGTCCCAATAGGTCCACACCCCGCCCGCCGGATGGCGCGAGGCGATGGCGTCGGTCCAGCCGTCGCCCAGCAGGCGGCGATAGGCGGCGCGGCTTTCCGGCTGCATCAGCGCGTCGTCCGCCATGGCCTTGACCGAATAGACGTCCTTGTCGCGTGGGATGACATTGTAATCGCCCGCAAGGATGGCGGGGACTTCCTCCGCCCAGATTTCCGTGGCGCGGTCGCGTAGGCGTTTCATCCAGCGCAGCTTATAGTCGAATTTCGGCCCCGGCTGCGGATTGCCGTTGGGCAGGTAGATGCTGGCGACGCGCAGGCCCTTCACATCGGCTTCGAGATAGCGGCTATGTTCGTCCTCCGGCTCACCCTCCAGTCCTCGGCGAACCTCCACCGGGGTTTCGCCGCGGGCGAGGATGGCGACGCCGTTGAACCCCTTCTGTCCATGCCAGATCGCGCCATAGCCGACATCCTCTATGTCCTTGACGGGGAAGGTTTCGTCGGAGGTCTTGATTTCCTGAAGGCAGGCGATGTCGGGGCGGGTCTCGTCCAGCCACTCCAGCAGGCGCGGCAGGCGCGCCTTGATCCCGTTGATGTTGAAGGTGGCGATGCGCATGGACGAAATCTCCTTGCGCGCATCCCTAAAGAGAAACAGCCCCCGTCGACAAGGGCAGGACCGATTTTAAACCGAAAAGCTGGTGCCGCAGCCGCAACCGGCGGTGGCGTTGGGGTTCGTGACCTTGAACGCCTTGCCGCCCAGATCGGAGACGAAATCCACCGCCGATCCGCGCACCAGGTCGATGCTGACGTCATCGACCACCAGCGTCACGCCGTCGCGCTCGACCGTGATATCGCCCGTTTCGACCCCATCGGCCAGGCCGAAGCGATATTGGAAGCCCGAACAGCCGCCGCCCTCCACCGCAAGGCGCAGGATGGCGGGCTTGCCCTGCTTGGCAGCGATGTCGGCGACGCGGGCTGCGGCGGACGAGGTCAGGTCGATATCGGTCATGGGCTTTAGATAGGATCAAGCAAAAGGCCCGGCAAGCTTTCGCATGCCGGGCCTTTGGAAAGGGGGATGAAAGCGGCGCTTATTCGGCGGCCTTTTCCTGGGCCTTGGTCGGGCCGCCCATGGCGATCGGCGGCTTGGTGTTCATCGCCACCAGATAATCGGGACCGGCGACGAAGGGGATCGGGTTGATCGCCTGCCCGTCGACGCGCACTTCATAGTGGAGGTGGCTGCCGGTCGAGCGGCCGGTCGAGCCCATCAGGCCGATCAACTGGCCGCGATGCACATAGCTGTTGGAGGCGACCAGCAGCTTCGACATATGGCCGTAGCGCGTTTCCATGCCACCGCCATGCGATATCTGGACGAGGTTGCCGTAACCGCTGGCCCAACCGGCGCGGCTGACGATGCCGTCGGCGGTGGCGTAGATCTTCGTGCCGAGGGGACCGGGGATGTCGATGCCCTTGTGCATCCGGGTGCCGCCGTTGAAGGGGTCGGAACGGACGCCGAAATTGGAGGTCAGGGAGAGTTTCTCGACCGGACGACCGGAGGGGATGTAATTGGCCGACTTGGTCTGGCCATCAAGCCGCTGGAGGCTGGAGAAAAGGTTGGAGAAACCGACATCGGCCGGGCCGAGCGCGCTGGTGTTGATTTCCGACGCATCGCCATAGGGATCGTCTTCGTCCGCCTTGGCCTGGGCCGGGACGGCTGCGCAGAGCGCTCCCGCCATACCCATCGATCCAGCAATTTTAAGCGCGGAACGGAACCATCGCGCAGCGCACGCATTTTCAGAATGAAGAACCAACATCGCCGACCCCGACTCTTGACCGGAGGCTTTGCGCCCCTCGGCTATCCCCACGTTAACCAAAATGCGGCTGATGCCGCCACCCGCTGTCCACAAGAGGACATGTCCGGCCCTATTGTGCAAGCGAAGCGTAAAATTCCCGCGTTAAACCGGCTTGTCGGCGCGCCGAGTCGTTGAACGGAGGCTTCAACGCCCCGCGAAAGTGCCGTTTCACAAGGATTTGGTAATGATTTGCCGGGTCCACGCCCAATCGCTTCGTCGCATGGCCGAACCAAGTCGTCCCGGCCGCGACATGGCGAATCTCGTCTGCCATGATGCGGCGCAACATGCGGGTGGACGCTTCATCCCCCGCCCCTTCGAACCGCTCTATGGTAGCGGGCGTGATGTCGAGCGCCCGCGCCTCCAACACCATCGGCACGATGGCGAGGCGGGCGAGCGCGTCATGCGCCGTTTCGTCCGCCGCCTGCCACAGGCCGTCATGCGCGGGGAGCGCGCCGTAATGGCTGCCCAATTGACGCAGCCGCCGGTCGAGCAACGCGAAATGCATGGCTTCATCGGCGCCCACGCGCATCCATTCATCGGTGAATTCCGGCGGAAATTCCCCGCCGAAACGCCCGATGAGGTCGAAGGCGAGGTCGATCGCGACGAATTCGATATGGGCAAGCGCGTGCAGCATCGCGATCCGCGCTCGTTCCGAACCGATCCTGCCGCGCTTCGGCATCCGGTTGGGTGGCAGGAGTTCGGGCTTTTCAGGGCGCGCAGGCCGGTCCGGCATGGCGGTGTCGAAGCGATGCGCGAGCCGTCCCAGCCGCCAGTTCCGCGCCGCCGCCCGCGCCGCCATCAGCTTGGCGACGGGATCGGGCGTCATCAGCACATGGGCGCAGGCCGCGCCCACGCTGTCGATGGAATCGGGCAAGCTCAAAGCGCTTTTACGGCTTCCAGCACCTCGACGGCGTGGCCCTTTACCTTCACCTTCGGCCAGACGCGCAGGATTTTGCCATCCGCCCCGGCCAGAAAGGTCGCCCGTTCGATGCCCATATATTTGCGGCCATAGAGCGATTTTTCGACCCAGGTGCCGAAGGCTTCGCACATGTCGCCCGGCTCGTCTGAAGCGAGCGTGACGGTCAGGTCATATTTCTCCGCGAATTTCTTGAGCTTGGCCGGTTTGTCCTTCGATATGCCGACCACCGGCACGCCCAATGCCGCGAAATCGGCGGCAAGCGCGGTGAAATCCTTCGCCTCGTTGGTGCAGCCGGGCGTATCCGCCTTGGGATAGAAATAGACGACCAGCGGATTGCCCCTGTAGCGCGCCAGGGTGAAATCGGCGCCGTCCGCGTCCTTCAGGCCCACTTCCGGCACCGCATCGCCCACGTCCAGCATCGTCATTCCTCCTTGAAGGGGGCGGCCAGCGCCGCCCATGCGTCACCGACCCTTTGCCGGGCCTGCGCGTAGCTTTCAAGCAGGGCGTCCCAGCTTTCGACGCCGCAGGCACGGGCGACCAAGGGCCGGGTGGCGTCGGGCGGCTCGGTGGATTTGGGCGAAACGAGGCGGGAAACGACGAGAAAGCGGGTGATGAGGTCGTGCGCGGCGATCAGCTCGCCCGGCAGATGGCCTGCCGCCACCAATTGCTCCAGCGCGGCGCGCAGGTCGGGATCGAACGCCATATTGTGACGGAACTGTGTGACGTGGATCAGAAATTCCAGATCGACCAGACCGCCCGACACCAGCTTCACGTCGAGATCGCCTGCGGGCGGCTTATGTTTGGCGATGTCGCTGCGCATCTTCACCGCATGGCGCGCCAGTTCGTCGAAATCGCGGGGACGCTCCAGCGTTTCGGTCAGGATCGCGTTGAGGGCGGCGCGCGCGGCATCCGATCCGAAGACGGGACGGGCGCGGGTGAGCGCGAGATGCTCCCAGGTCCAGGCCTCCTCCCGCTGATAGCGGGCGAAGCTGTCGAGGCTGACGACGAGCAGGCCCTGCGCGCCCGACGGGCGGAGGCGGGTATCGACCTCATACAGCGGCCCCGCCGCCGTCTGCACCGACAGGGCGTTGGTGATGCGCTGGCCCAGGCGGTTGAAATATTGGGTCGCCCCCAGTGGCTTCGCGCCGTCGGATTCGGTTTCGAAACTGCCGGTGAAGATATAGACCAGATCAAGGTCGGACGCATGGGTCAGCACTCCGCCGCCCAGCCTGCCCAGCGCCAATATCACCATCTCGCCGCCGGGCACTTTCCCATGAGTGCGCTCGAATTCCGCGACGGTGGCGGTTGTGAGCGCCTCTATGGCGGCCTCCGCCACGCGGGAATAACCCCTGCCCGCCTCCAGCGGATCGCCGCCCCGGATGATCTGCGCGCCCAGTGCGAAGCGGCGGTCGTTCACCCGCTGGCGCACCCGGTCGAGCAGGGCCTGATAATCCTCGCCTGCCTCCAGCCGGGCAAATTGTTCCGCCAATATCGCGACGGAGGGCGGCGGATCGAAGGCGGATGTGTCGATCAGGCCGTCCAGCAATTCCGCCCTCCGCCCGAGCGCATCAGCCAGGGTCGGCGCATGGCTGAGCAATTCCGCCAGCAGTTCCACAAGGCCGGGGCGCGCCGCCAACAGCTTGAAGAAATTGATCGCGCTTGGCAGCCGCCCGATCAGATCGTCCAGCCGGTTGAGCGCCCGCGCCGGATCGGGCGCGGCGGCCAGCGTGCGCATCAGGCCGGGAAGCAATTCCTCCAGCGCTTCCCGCGAGGGACCGCTGCGCAGCGCCCGGACCGTGCCCGAACGCCAGCGGGCGATGCGCGCCAGCGGCGTTTCCGGATCGGCGAAGCCCAGTTCGGAAAGCTGCGCCTTCAGCCTGTCCTCGTCATGGGACAGGGATTCCTGGTCCGCCGCCGGGGTCAGCCGGTCGTAATTGCCGCCGACCCACTGCACTTGCGGACGCAGCAGGTCGAGCAGCGCTTCGCCGTCCTCCAGCCCGTGCAGCATGGCGACATTGTCCATCGCCTCCGCCGATTTGGGTAGTTCATGGGTCTGGCGGTCCTCCACCATTTGCAGGCGATGCTCGACCGTGCGGAAGAGGACATAGGCCTCGTCCAGCCTTGCCGTGACCTCCGCTTCGAACACGCCCGCCGCCGCAAGCGCCTGCAATGCTTCCCGCGTATTGCCGGATCGCAGCGAAGGGTCGCGCCCGCCATGGATGAGTTGATGCACCTGCGCGAAAAATTCGACTTCGCGGATGCCGCCGCGCCCGCGCTTCAGGTCATAGCCCGGCCCGAAGGCCTGCCCCTGCGAATAATGGTCGCGGATGCGGCGCGAAATGTCGGTGATGGCGTCGATCGCCCCGAAATCCAGGCTCCGCCGCCAGACGAAAGGCCGGATCGCCCGCATGAAATAATCGCCGAGCGCGATGTCGCCCGCCGCCGGTCGCGCCCGGATGAAGGCCGCCTGTTCCCAACCGAGCGCCGTCGATTCATAATAGCCGATAGCCGCCTCCACCGGCAGGGCGATGGGCGTCGCCTCCGGGGAAGGCCGCAGGCGGAGGTCGACGCGGAACACATAGCCGTCGCCGTCGCGCGCGTTCAGCAATTCGCTGACCCGCCGCCCGATCCTGACCGCCGCATCGGCCGGGTCTTCCCGCTCGCCATGGGGCAGGGTCTTGGGATCGTAGAGCAGGATCGGGTCGATATCGGAGGAATAATTCAGTTCCCGGCTACCATGTTTGCCGAGCGCGAGGATAACGAAACCGCGGTTTTCCGCGTCAGGATAGCGTTCCGCCATGGCGGCGGCCAGCGCCTCCTCCAGCGCCTGGTCGGCAAAGCCGGACAGGGTGCGCGTGACCCGGTCCAGCCCCCAGGCGCCGGCAAGGTCCGCCGCCGCCGTCACCAGCGCCATCGCGCCGCGCCGGCGCCTCAGGGAGCGGGCTATGCCGTCGTGAAGCCCGGCGACCTGCTGCGCGGCGGCCCAAGCGGCTTCGAAATCCCCCATTTCCAACAGGCTGGCGACGTCGGGGAAACGATCCATCTGCCGTGCCAGAAAAGGCGAATGCGCCCGCATCCTTGCCGCAGCCGCCAAACCGTCCGTCACCTATACTCTCCCATAATGGAGCCGATATCGCGTGCGTTTGCGATGAATGCCAGAAACTTTTCCGCCGCTTGGAAGTTAATCGGACATGGAAATGCAACGCAAACCCTTCAGCCGGTCGGCCCGGATACAGGATGGCGCCATCCGCCGCGTCCTGGATATCGGCATGCCGCAGCCCCATGAGGGCATCGGCAATGCGCTGCGCTCCACCTTCCGCGCCGGGCGGGAAACGGTGCCGGAGGATATGCTGGATTTGCTGGCGAAGCTGGATCGGCATTAGGTTTTTGAGGTAATTTGATCTTCCCTGCGCGCAGCGTGGGGAGGGTCGAAGAGAGGCACGTGACTCTCTTCGACGCTCGCGAAGCGAGTGGTGGAGGGGAAATTCGGAGGTCGTGCCCCCTCCCCTCCACCACGCTTCGCGCGGTCCCCCTCCCCATCTCCGGATGGGGAGGATTTTTATGCTCCCTTGAACGTATCGCATCGCGCGGGATCGCCGCTGTCCAGCCCCTTGCGCAGCCAATTCATGCGCTGCTCGCTGCTGCCGTGGGTGAAACTTTCCGGCACGGGCCGCCGTCCGGCCGCCTTTTGCAGCGTGTCGTCGCCGATCGCCTGCGCAGCCTTCATGCCTTCCTCCAGATCGCCCGGCTCCATCAGGCCGGTACGCTTCGCCCAGACGCCTGCATAGCAATCCGCCTGCAATTCCACCCGCACTTGCAGCGCGTTGCCCTCTTCCTCGCTGACGGCGCGTTGTTGCTTGTTCACTTGGCCCAAAGTGCCTTCCAGATCCTGCACATGATGGCCGACCTCATGCGCGATCACATAGGCTTGGGCGAAGTCGCCCGGCGCGCCGAAGCGCTGTTGCAATTCGGTGAAGAAATCCGTGTCGAGATAGACTTTCCCGTCATTGGGGCAATAGAAAGGCCCCATCGCGCTCTGCGCCGCGCCGCAGCCCGACGATCCGCTCTGCGAATAGAAGGAAAGGACCGTCGGTCGATATTGCTGGCCAGCCTCCTGAAAGGCCTGTTCCCAGACCCGCTCGGTCGACCCCAGCACCTTGAGCGACCAATGCTGGATGTCGGTCAGCTTCGCCGCATCGCGACTCACCTTTCCGCTTTGGGGCATCTGGCCGGCGCCGCTCATCAGGCTCAGCGGATTGACCCCCATCACCGCCAAGACGATCAGCACCACCACGATCCCGCCGCAGCCGAAACAGCTGCCGATCAGCGGCAGCAACAGGCCCAATCCACCACCGAGTCCGCCGCCCAGACCGCCGCCCCGGCCGTCCTGAACCTCGAAATTCGTGCTTTCCCGTTCGTCGTCGAGCCGCATGTCATGCCTCTCCTTCCATCCTTTGCCTAATCCATTCCTTGGGTTGTGGGAACGGTGACCGCTGAACGTTCCTATGAACCAATTGTAACGCCACATTCAGTTGGAATGCGTCAGGAGAACTCTATATTGCGCTGCGACATGGCCGATACCGAAACCCATCCGCGCCACCGCGCCAATATGCCGCTGCCCCTCCCCCGTGAAGTCGCGCTGTTGCTGCAGGGCGGCGGCGCGCTCGGTTCCTTCCAGGCGGGCGTCTATCAGCGGCTCGATGAACTGGGGATCGACATAAGCTGGGTCGCGGGGATTTCGATCGGCGCGGTCAACGCCGCCATCATCGCGGGCAATCCGCCGCACAAGCGCCTGGCCCGGCTGAAGAAATTCTGGCTGACCGTATCCGGGGGCATGCCCAATATCGTGCTGCCGGAAATCGACCATATCCGCGAGGCGGCTCATTTGATGGCGGCAGGCACGGTCGCGACCTTCGGCGTGCCGGGCATGTTCCGTCCGCGCCTCTGGCCCGCGCCGCTGATGCCGGAAGGGACGCCAGGCGCGATCAGCTTCTACGACAGTGCGCCGCTGAAGGAGACGCTGGACGCCTGCGTCGACTGGGATCTGCTGAACGATGGGCCGGTGCGGCTGTCGGTGGGCGCGGTGGACGTGGAAAGCGGCAATTTCGCCTATTGGGACACGCGCGGCCCCGGCGGCAACACGCGGATCGATGCGCGGCACATCATGGCGTCGGGCGCCCTGCCCCCCGGCCTGCCGCCCATCGAGATCGACGGGCGCTGGTATTGGGACGGCGGCATCGTGTCCAACACGCCGCTCGCCCATGTGCTGGACCATCAGAGCGACGACATGCTGGTGTTCCAGGTCGACCTGTTCCCCGCCGAGGGGCCGATGCCCCGGCAGATGACCGACGTCTATTCCCGGACCAAGGACATTCAATATTCCAGCCGTACCCGACAGGTGACGGACCAGTATCTGCGGCTGCGCAAGGAGCATAAGGCGATCCGCGCCCTGCTCGACAAGCTGCCGCCGGAATTGCGGGACGATGCCGATGCGCAACGGCTGCGGCAGTTCCTCGACACCGGATCGGTCAATATCGTCCACCTGATCTACCGCAGCCGCGCCTGGGAAAGCGGGGCGCGGGACTTCGAATTTTCCCGCTCGACCATGCTGGACCACTGGTCGCAGGGCCGGGATGCGGTGGAGGAAGTGATGCACAAGGGCGACCTGATCGCCCGCAACATCGTCAACGGGAAAAGCTCCACCTTCGACCTCGACGCCCCCGACCATCTCAAGGAGAAGCAGGCATGAGCAAGTCCCTGTCCGGCAAGACCGCCCTTATCACCGGATCGACGTCCGGCATCGGACTGGCCTATGCCAAGGCGCTGGCCGGGGAAGGCGCCAATGTGGTGATCAACGGCTTCGGCGACGCGGACGCCATCGAGAAGGAAAGGGTCGGGCTGGAGGCGCTGAGCGGGGGGAAGGCGCTCTATAGCGGCCATGATCTGACGAAGACCGACCAGATCGAGGCGATGATGCAGGAAGCCGCCGACGCATTCGGCGGCGTCGACATCCTCATCAATAATGCCGGGATGCAGCATGTCGCACCGGTCGAGGAGTTTCCGGTCGACAAATGGAACCTGATCATCGCGCTGAACCTCAACAGCGCCTTCCACACATCCCGCCTCGCCATTCCTTATATGAAGCAGAAGAAATGGGGGCGGATCATCCAGACGGCTTCAGCGCATTCGCTGACTGCGTCGCCCTTCAAGAGCGCCTATGTGACGGCGAAGCATGGGCTGGCGGGCCTGACCAAGACGCTGGCGCTGGAACTGGCGACCTTCGGGGTGACGGCCAACTGCATCTCGCCCGGCTATGTGTGGACGCCGCTGGTGGAAAACCAGATTCCCGACACGATGAAGGCGCGGAACATGACGCGGGAGCAGGTGATGAACGACGTGCTGCTGGCGGGACAGCCAACCAAGCAGTTCGTGACGGTCGAACAGGTGGCGTCGATGGCCCTCTATCTGTGCAGCGACGCCGCCGCCAATATCACCGGCGCGAACATGAGCATCGATGGCGGTTGGACGGCGCAATAGCCCATCCATCCTTAACATGGATTGTGTCCTATAGGGAACAGTCGGAAGGATTTGTTTTCATTGAGGAAACCTGACGCAATCCGCGCAGGTTATCCCCTCGACCAGCCAATCATCAAACTGGAAAAAGGGACTCCTCATGAAGAAATATCTTGTCGCGGCCGCACTTGTTGCGGCCCTGCCTTCCGTCGCATCGGCGCAGGATGAAACGGCCCCCGACGGCACCAGCGCCTTCGGGGTCGAGCCCTATGTTGGCGTTCTGGGCGGCTATCATACGTTCGACCGGCGCACCGAATTCGGCAGCGTGCCGGGCGAAACCATCATGAACGGCGCCATCATCAGCGGCGTAGCGGGGGTCAACGTGCCGCTCGGCCCCGTCTTCGTCGGCGTCGAAGGCAATGCGACCAAGGGTTTCAGCGACATCGACTGGGAATATGGCGTCAAGGGCCGCTTCGGCGCGCGCGCCGGGGAAAGCGGCATGCTCTTCGCCTCCGCCGGTTATCAGTGGGTCAACGGCAAGGGCGCCTGGCCCGACCGCAAGGACTGGATGTACGGCCTGGGCGTCGAGGTGGGGCCGAAGGATATCGGCCTGGGCGGCATCACCGGCAACAGCGGCATCCGATTGCGTTTCCAGACCGAAACCTATGATTTCGACAGCTTCCGGCCGACGGCTGGCGTGATCTTCCACTTCTGATCGCCGCTCCCATGGCATCGGCAGGCGCCCGTCAGCAATGGCGGGCGTTTTGCTTTTGCCCAACCCTCCGCTTATGGTTCCTGCGTCCATCAGGGAGATCCATCGCAATGCGTCATGCGTTGACGGCCGTCATGGCCGCCGCCAGCTTCACGTCCATCGCCCATGCGCAGACCGGTGCGGGTGCCGCCCCGCCCAATGCAATCGCCGCGACCATTGCGCAGGACATGGATGGGCTGATGACGCTTTACCGCGACCTGCATGCCAACCCCGAACTGTCGGAGCAGGAAGCGTCCACCGCCGCGAAACTCGCCCGCCGCCTGAAGGCGATGAAGTTCGACGTTACTGAAAAGGTGGGCGGCACCGGCGTCGTCGCGGTGCTGAAGAACGGGTCGGGGCCAGTGCTGCTGATCCGCGCCGATATGGACGGCCTGCCCGTTACCGAGCAGACGGGGCTGGAATTCGCGTCCAGGGTCAAGGCGAAGACCGCTGACGGGACGGAGACCGGGGTGATGCACGCCTGCGGCCATGACACGCATATGACTGCCTTCATCGAAACTGCGCGACTACTTTCATCGATGAAGGACAGGTGGAAGGGCACGCTGGTCATGATCCTCCAGCCCGCCGAAGAGGTGGGACGCGGCGCCCGGCTGATGCTGGAGGATGGACTTTATACCCGCTTCCCGCGCCCGACCCACGCCATCGCCTTCCACGACGCGGCCAATCTGGAGGCGGGAAAGATCGGCTATACGCCCGGCTTCGCACTGGCCAATGTGGACAGCGTAGATGTGCTGGTGCGGGGCACGGGCGGCCATGGCGCCTATCCGCAGACGACACGCGATCCGATCGTGCTGGGGGCGCGGATCGTGACGTCGCTACAGACGCTGGTGAGCCGGGAACAGGATCCGTTCGACCCCGCCGTGGTGACGGTCGGCAGCTTCGTTAGCGGCGCGAAACATAATGTGATTCCGGACGACGCGAAGCTGCTGCTGACCGTGCGCAGCTATTCGGACGAGACGCGGGAAAGGCTGATCCGGGGCATAGAGCGCATCGCCAGGGGCGAAGCGAGCGCGGCGGGCGTTGCCAACGAGCGGATGCCGGTGGTCACTGTGAAGGATGAATTCACCCCCTCCACCTACAATCCGCCCGCCTTCGCCAATCGGATGGCGGATGTGCTGAAGGCGCATTTCCCTGCGGGCACGGTCAGCGAGACCAAGCCGTCCATGGCGGGCGAAGATTTCGGCCGCTATTATCGTGCGGACAAGAGCATTGAGAGCTTCATCTTTTGGGTCGGCGGCGTGCCGGCCGAACATATGGCGAAGGCGGCGGCTGGCGAGATAAGCCTGCCTTCGCTGCACAGCCCCTTCTGGGCGCCGCAGGCCGACAAGGTCATCGCCACGGCCAGCGAAGCCATGACGGTGCTGGCGACGAACATATTGAAGCGGGATTGAGGGCGAAGGAATCTAGAAGGTGGTCACGCCACTCCATCCGTATCCAGCGCATAGCCCGCTGAGCGCACCGTGCGGATGATGTCGTGATAACGCCCGTCCCCGTTGATCGCCTTGCGCAGGCGGCGGATATGCACGTCCACCGTGCGCAGTTCGATGTCGCTGTCCTGCCCCCACACGCTGTCCAGCAGCCGTTCGCGGGAGAAGACCCAGCCCGGATGCTCCAGGAAATGCTTGAGCAGGCGGAACTCGGTCGGCCCCAGCGGGATCACCTGTCCGCCGCGACGGACCTTGTGCCCCACCGTGTCCATCTCCACGTCCGAGAAGGTCAGCGTTTCCCCCGCCAGCGCCGGACGCACCCGCCGCAGCACCGCCCCGACCCGCGCCACCAGTTCACGGGGGGAAAAGGGCTTCGTCACATAATCGTCGGCGCCTGTTTCCAGCCCGCGCACGCGATCCTCTTCCTCGCCCCTTGCGGTCAGCATGATGATCGGCACGTTCGCCGTGCCGTTCATGCGGCGCAGGCGGCGGCAGACCTCGATGCCCGACAGGCTTTCCACCATCCAGTCGAGCAGCACGATGTCGGGCACATTTTCCTGCGCCAGCAACAGCGCTTCCTCGCCGTCCACCGTATGGGCGACGTCGAAATCCTCGCGCTTGAAGTGCCAGATGAGCAGTTCGGCCAGCGCCGCGTCATCCTCCACCAGCAGCATCCTGGCCCGCGCCATATCAGTCCTCCTGGCTCTGCGCGCCGCCGCGCTCGCGGTCGGGCAGGGTCTGGCCGGTCGCGGCGTAATAGACCATCTCCGCCACGTTGGTGGCATGGTCGCCGATCCGCTCGATATTCTTGGCGATGAACAGCAGATGCGCGCATTCGCTGATCGTCTTGGGATTTTCGACCATGAAGGTGACCAGCGTGCGGAAGACGCTGTTGTAGAAATCGTCCACCACCGTGTCGCGTTCGACCACGGCGACGGCCAAGTCCGCATCGCGGGCGGCGAAGGCGTTCAGCGCATCCTGCACCATCTCCGTCGCGACCTGGCCCATCGAGGGTAGAAGCGCGATGGGTTCCTGCGTCCGCTGGTTGGCGGCGATCAGGGGAACGCGCTTGGCGATATTCTTGGCATAATCGCCGATCCGTTCGACCACGCCGACGATCTTGAGGGCGGCGATCACGTCGCGCAGATCGTTGGCCATCGGCGCGCGCAGGGCGATGATCTCGATGGCGAGCTTCTCCACCTCCGCCTCTATGGCGTCGATGCGCTTGTCGTCGGCAACGACCTCTGCCGCCAGCGCCTTGTCATGGCGTTGCAGCGACAGCATCGCCTTTTCGATGGCCGATTCCGCGCGACCGCCCATTTCGGCGATCAGGCCGCGCAGCTTGTCCATTTCCTGATCGAACGCCTTGATCGTATGTTCAGCCATTGTCTTTTTCTCCCCCGGATCAGCCGTAGCGACCGGTGATATAATCCTTCGTCCGTTCCTGCTTCGGATTGGTGAAGATGTCCGACGTCACGCCATATTCGACCAGTTCGCCCAGATGGAAAAAGGCGGTTCGTTGCGATACGCGGGCGGCCTGCTGCATGTTGTGCGTCACGATCACGATGGCGTAGCGGCCGCGCAGTTCGTGGATCAGTTCCTCGATCTTCGCCGTCGCAATGGGATCCAGCGCCGAGCAAGGCTCGTCCATAAGGATCACTTCAGGTTCCACCGCGATGGCGCGGCCGATGCAGAGACGCTGCTGCTGACCGCCGGACAAGGCGGTGCCGCTGTCGTGCAGCCGGTCCTTCACCTCGTCCCACAGCCCTGCGCGGCGCAGCGACTTTTCGACGATCACGTCAAGGTCCGCCTTCGCATGGGCCAGGCCATGGATGCGCGGGCCATAGGCGATATTCTCATAGATCGACTTGGGGAAGGGATTGGGCTTCTGAAACACCATGCCGACGCGGGCGCGCAGTTGCACCACGTCCATGCTGGGGGCGTAGATATCCTCGCCGTCCAGCGTGATCGTGCCCTCGACACGTGCCGAGGCGACTGTGTCGTTCATGCGGTTCAGCGTCCGCAGGAAGGTCGACTTGCCGCAGCCCGACGGGCCGATGAAGGCAGTGACATTGTCCATGTCGACATCGATCGACACGCCCTTGATCGCCTGCTTCTCGCCATAGAAGACCTTGACGTCACGGGCGGTCATCTTTGTTTCTGGCATCTTGGTTTCGCCCGCAGGGGTCAGCGTCTGTTGTTCATGCATCATGGCTGTCATCGCGGTCACCACCGCCTTTCGAACTTGTTGCGCAGGTAGATGGCGAGGCCGTTCATCGCGAGCAGGAAAACCAGCAGGACGATGATGGCGGCGGAGGTCTTTTCGACAAAGCCCTTGGAGACTTCGTCGGACCAGAGGAAAATCTGCACCGGCAGCACGGTCGCCGGATCGGTGATCCCGCCCGGCGGCGTGGCAATGAAGGCGCGCATGCCGATCATCAACAACGGCGCGGTTTCTCCCAGGGCGCGGGCCATGCCGATGATGGTGCCGGTGAGGATGCCGGGCAGCGCCAGCGGCAGCACATGGTGGAACACCACCTGCACCGGGCTTGCCCCGATGCCGAGCGCCGCGTCGCGGATGCTGGGCGGCACCGACTTGATGGCATTGCGGCCCGCGATGACAATGACCGGCATGGTCATCAGCGCCAGCGTCATGCCCCCGACCAGCGCCGCCGAGCGCGGCAGCGCCAGGAAATTGAGGAAGATCGACAGCCCCAGCAGACCGAAGATGATGGAAGGAACGGCGGCCAGATTGTTGATCGACACTTCGATAATGTCGGTCAGCCAGTTCTTGCGCGCATATTCCTCCAGATAGACGGCGGTCGCCACGCCCACCGGGAAGCTCAAGGCCAGCGTCACCAACATGGTCAGCAGCGACCCCTTGAACGCCCCCCAGATGCCGACCTGCGTCGGATCGGTGCCATCGCTGGCGGTCAGGAAGCCGAAGTTGAAGCCGGTGTGAAGCAGGCCGGCCTTTTCCAGCCGATCCACCGCAGCCTCGGCTTCCGGCGATCCCTTGCTCTTGGCGGCCAGATCCACGGCGGTCGCGGCTGGCAGGTCGATAGTCACCGTCTGCGCCAGGATCTTCGGATCGGCCTTGATCGCGTCGCGCAGCACGGTCCAGGCGGTGGGCGACACCCATTCCTCGGCATTCGCGCCCAATGCCTTCTTCACGACCTCTCCTGTCACCATCGGCAGGTTCGCATTGGCGAGCGCCTGGTCGGTGATGGCATTGGGGTCGAGCAGCAAGGGAGAGGCGGGGAAATCGACCTTCACCGCGATCTCCGTCCGGGTGAAACCGCGCAGGCCGTTGCCCAGCATGCTGAACAGCAAGAAGGCCAGGAAGGCGGCGCTGAGCGCCACGGCCAGCAGGCCCGCCATCTTGAACCGGCGTTCGGAAGCATAGCGCCGCGCGATCCGCTTGCGCATGGCATCCGACTTCCAGTCGGTGGGGAGGCGTTGGGTCGTCATTATTCGTAAGCCTCGCGATATTTCTTCACGACCCGCAGGGCCACGATGTTGAGCAGCAGCGTCACGACGAACAGCACCAGTCCCAGGGCGAAGGCGGCCAGCGTCTTGGCGCTGTCGAATTCCTGGTCGCCGGTCAGCAACTGGACGATCTGCGTCGTCACCGTCGTCACGCTGGCAAAGGGGTTGAGCGTCAGATTGGCGGCCAGACCCGCCGCCATCACCACGATCATCGTCTCACCGATGGCGCGGCTGACGGCCAGCAGCACCCCGCCGACCACGCCGGGCAGCGCTGCGGGGATCAGCACGCGGCGGATCGTCTCGCTGGTGGTGGCGCCCATGGCCAGGCTGCCGTCACGCATCGACTGCGGCACGGCGGCGATGCTGTCGTCCGCCATGGAGGAGACGAAGGGAATGATCATCACGCCCATCACCAGACCCGCCGCCAGCGCGCTTTCCGAAGAGGCGCCGTGGATGCCGATCGTCACCGCGAAGTCGCGCAGCGCCGGGGCGATGGTGAGCGCCGCGAAATAGCCGTAGACGACGGTCGGAACGCCCGCGAGCATCTCCAAGGTCGGCTTCATCCATTTGCGCACGGTCGGGCTGGCATATTGCGTCAGGTAGATGGCGCTCATCAGGCCGAGCGGGATGGCGACCGCCATGGCGATGATCGCGCCGATGAAGATCGTGCCCCAGAAAAGCGGCACGGCTCCAAATGCGTCGTCATTGCCATAGCCGAGCGCGGCCGATTGCGGGCTCCATTTGGCGCCGAACAGGAAGTCGACGGGGCTGACCATGGAGAAGAAGCGGAAGCTTTCCCACAGCAGCGAAGCGACGATGCCCAGCGTCGTGACGATCGCCAGCAGCGAGGCGATCAGCAGCGTCGCCATGACGAGCCGCTCGACCCGCGTGCGCGCACGGAAATCCGGACGGACGCGGGTGAAGGCATAGGCACCCCCGGCAAAGGCCAGCAGCAGCGCGAGCGCCGCGCCCGCCAGCCCATATTTGCCGATGGCGTCCTTGTAAGGTTCGACCAACCCCTGCGAGAGCGGGTTGAACGCCCCCGTCTGCATTCCCGTGGCGATGGCTCGCGCTTCGCCCAGAACGGCGGAGCGCGAGAAATCGTCGGCGGGCAGGCTCTGCGCCGCCGGGCTGCCCAGCACGTCCTGCATGACGAGGCCCGGCGCGACATTCGCCCAGACCGCCAGGAAGATGCCGGCGGGCACCAGCGTCCAGAGCGCGACATACCAGCCATGATAGCCCGGCAGGCTATGCACGGCGTCGCGGCGGCCGGAAGCGCGCGCCGCGCTTTGCAGCCGCAGGGCGCGGGCGCGGGCGCTGACCCAGGCTATGGCGCCCAGGCCAGCCAGCAGCAGGAAGATTGCGGGGCCTGTCATATCGCCTGTCTTACTTGAGCTGCGAACCGTCGAGCACGGCAA
Organism: Sphingobium chlorophenolicum; assembly: GCF_000722875.1. Lineage (GTDB taxonomy): Bacteria > Pseudomonadota > Alphaproteobacteria > Sphingomonadales > Sphingomonadaceae > Sphingobium > Sphingobium chlorophenolicum. The sequence continues at coordinate 18,721 of NZ_JFHR01000044.1, forward strand.
GCGACTTGACGGTTTCGGCGCTCACCTTGCGCACATCCTCCGGCGCAGCGACCATGCCGCGCTTGGTCAGCGCGCCATCGGGATTCCAGTTCGCGGCAAAGGCGGCGAGATAGGCCTGAAGGCCGGGAATGGCCTGCATATGCGCCTTCTTGACGTAGATGTAGAGCGGGCGTGCGCCGGGATACTGGCCGGTCGACACGGTTTCGTAGGTCGCCTCGACGCCGTTGATGGAGACGTCTTTCAGCGTGTCCTTATTCTCCTCCAGGAAGCTGTAGCCGAACACGCCGAGCGCGTTGGGATTGGCGCCCAGCTTCTGGACGATCAGATTGTCGTTCTCGCCCGAATCCACATATTTGCCGTCCTCGCGGACGCGGGTGCAGGTGGCCTTGAACTCGTCCTCGCTCTTTTCCTTGAGCGCCTTCATCGCCGGATCGGTCTCGCAGCCCTTGGTCAGGATCAGTTCGGCCAGCGAATCGCGGGTGCCGCTGGTGGAGGGCGGGCCGAAGACGGAAATCGGCGTGGCGGGCAGGCTGGGGTCGACATCCTTCCATGACTGAGCCTTGTTCGGGCCCTTGCCATAGGGATTGGCGGCCAGCGCCTCATAGACGATCTTGGGCGTCAGCTTGAGACCGGGGCCGCTCTTCGATTCGGCGAAGGCTAGCCCATCGACGCCGACCTGGATCTCTATGATGTCCTTGACGCCATTCTTCTGGCAATCCTCGAACTCCGACTTCTTGATGCGGCGGGATGCATCGGCGATGTCGGGGAACTGCGCCCCGACACCCTGGCAGAACAGCTTCATGCCGCCGCCGGTGCCGGTCGATTCGATGATCGGCGACTTCATGCCCGGATTGCCCTGCACAAACATCTCCGCAATCGCGGTGGCGAAGGGATAGACGGTGGAGGAGCCGACCGCGCGAATTTGGTCGCGGGTGCCGCCGGCCGCGCCGCCGGGCTGCTGACCGCAGCCAGCGAGGGAAAGTGCGGCCACGGTGGTCGCGGCAAACAGGGCGATATGCTTCACGGAAAATCTCCTTCGACAAAGGGCCGCGATTCGCCGTCGCCACCCCCTTCGGGCACGCGCCGTAACCTCGGTACATCGCGCCTTTGTGACAGTCTGATTGCACTTTTATGACAGTGACCCCGGAAGCCGGGTCTGTCGCTGATTTTTTCTTCAGGCCTTTGTCGCCGCGGCCTTTTCCTCCACGACGACGCGGGGCAGCAATATGGAGATGGCGGTGCCCTTGCCCAGCGCGCTGGCGATGTCGAGCCGACCGCGATGCCGTTCCACGATATGCTTGACGATGGCCAGCCCCAGGCCGGTGCCGCCAATGGCGCGGCTGCGTCCCGAATCGACGCGGTAGAAGCGTTCGGTCAGACGCGGCAGATGATCCGGGCCGATCCCTTCCCCCTCGTCCGCGACGGTAAGCCGCGTCATGCCGCTCGGCCCGTCGTTCAGCGTCACGCGGATCGGCGTGCCCGCCTTGCCATATTTGACTGAATTGCCGATCAGATTGTGCAGCAATTGCGACAGTTGCGCCCGGTCGCCCTGAACGTCGGGCATGTCCGGCGCTATGTCCATCTCCACCTCCCGCCCGCGTTCGCCATGGCTGGTGCGGAACACGCCGACCACTTCGGCCACGAGTCCGGACAGATCGACCGCGCTGTCGGGCGCGCGATATTTCTCCGCTTCTATGCGGGAAAGGGAGATGAGATCGTCGATCAGCCGCTGCATCCGCCGCGCCTCGCCATCCATGATCTTCAGGAAACGCTGGCGCGTCTCGTCATCCTTGCCCAGATCGGGGTCGGCCAGCGTCTCTATGAAGCCCAATATCCCGGCCAGCGGCGTGCGCAGTTCATGGCTGGCGTTGGCGACGAAATCGACGCGCATCTTTTCCGCCGCATGGGCGCCGCTATGGTCGGCCAGATGAACCAGCCGCCGGACATGATCGTCCTCGCCCACCGGCGCAATCCGCATCTGCCAGCGCTGCTCGCGGGTGCCCAGGCCGACCAGTTCGATCATCACCGGTTCGGCCATCGGCGCCAGGCTGGCCAGCCGTTCGGCGGCGGCGGGATGGCGGATGGCGATGCGAACATCCTCCCCCTCTATATGCGCGCCCAGCAGGCGCTGCGCGGCCCGGTTGGCGGAGATGATCCGGCCCCGCTCGATCAGCATCAACGGATCGGAAATGCCCTCCAGCAGGCTGCGGACGTCGGGATGGGCGAAGATATCGGCGACTTCCACGGCCGTCGCGGGCGATTCTTCCGTCTGTTCCTGCTCTCCCCCCGCCGCGATGACCAACACCGCCAGCCCCGCCAGCACGGGCAGGACGATATCGAGCGGCCCCGCGCCGATCATCAACGCGCCGCCGCTGGCCAGCAGCAGGACGGCGAGCGAGGTTGTGATCTGGGAAGCAGTCAGGCGATTCATGGTTACCAAGCTGGAAATTTGACGCATTTGCTGCAAAGACCGTCGCAATAGCGTGCAATTTTTACAGTTTGGCAAGCGCGATAGCGGATCAGGATGACATGAGCGAGCCATTGCCCTCTGGGAACAACGCCGAGTCGCGGGACGACGGGCCGGACCTTGCCGTGCCCACGCGACGTCAGTTGCTGATGGGCGGGGCGGTTGCGGCATCGGCCATCGTTTCTATCCGTCCGGCGCTGGCGAATACGGCGGCGTCGGTCCTCAACTGCACGATTCCGGTTCCCGATCAGGGCCGTTCGGGCCAATATATCGCCGCCAACGGCCAGGTCGTGCCCGCCGGGACAAAGGGCGCCTTCCCCGGCGCGGGGCAGGGCTTCACCGGCGATCAGGTGCGCCAGGCCATGCGCGGCGGCCGATTGCCGGGCACCGGCTATGAACAGAATCAGGCCTATCTGAACTATATCCGCCGCCTGCAGTCGGGGACGAGCGGCTTCACCTGCTACGCATCGCTGCAAATGCCGCGCTGAGCGGAAGCGATTTCCGGCCTGCCTTTTTCTGCCCGCTCCGCAAAATTGCCTGCCGCGTTAGGCACTTGGCTACTCCTTTGCCCTAAGGATGGTGCGACATTCCATCCGAAGGCTTATTCGTGACCATGCCGCCCCGCTATTGCCAGGACAGCCCGGACGCCATCGCGGCCTGCGTGCTGGAGGATATGGCGCTGCTCTACCACCGCCCTTCGGGACAGACCCATATGGTGATCAGCCCGGTGCCGGAGATATTGGCGGCGCTGGACAACGGCGCGGCGCTGACGGCGGGCGAAGTCCATGCCGAACTGGCCCGGCTCTACGATCTGGGCGCGGCGGAGGAGGCTGTGCCGCTGGTCGAGGCGCATCTTGCCGAACTGGCCGCCCTGGGACTGGTCCGCCTGGCGTGAAGCATGCGCTATCCCTGAAGATCGGTCCCGCGACCTTCCGCATCGGATCGGCCTGGCGTCAGCCGGTGGAGGCGTTGGCGGCGCTCTATGCCGATTATCCCGCGCCTTCGGTCGAAGTGGCGGATTTCACCGTGCGGCTGGAACCGGCGGGTCCGCTGCGGCGCTGGCTGCGCCCCTCCATCTTCATCACCGGCGATCACGGGCTGGCCGACGCCGCGCCGATGAGCCTTTCCCATGGGCTGCTGGCAGCGGAAATGGGCATGAACCTGCAAATGGCGCTCGGCTGGCGGCGGCACTTGCTGCTGCATGCCTCCAGCGTGGAAAAGGACGGACGGGCGCTGGTGATGACCGGCGAATCCGGGTCCGGCAAGTCGACCCTGGCCGCGCAACTGGGCGAGCGGGGCTGGCGGCTGATGGGCGACGAGTTCGCGTTGCTGGACCTGGCGACCGGCATGGTTTTCCCCTTCCCGCGTCTCGTCTCGCTGAAGAACCGCGCCATCGACGTGCTGGCGGCGGAAGTACGGGAAGATCGCATGGGTCCGCTGCTCGCCGGTACGGCCAAGGGGGATATTCGCCACCTTGTTCCGAACGGCGACGCCATCCGGCGCATGGACAAAGGCGCGATGCCCGCGCTGCTGCTCTTCCCCCGCTTCGGCCATCAGACGGATGTCCGCGCCGTCGGACAGGGGGAGGTCTTCATGCGGCTGACCCAGGCATCGACCAACTATGTCGCCCTGGGGGAACCGGGCTTTGACGCCCTGACCCATTTCGTCCGGAATGTTCCGGCGCGGGCCATCGATTTTTCCTCAGGGGAGGAAGCCATCGCCCTGGTGGAGCGGCTGTGGGAGGAACCGGCATGAGCGCCCCGTTGCTGGTGCGGTCCTTGCGCGATCCCGGCAGCGTCGCGACGCTCGATGCGCAGGGGTGGAATGCCCTGATCGCCGCGGCGCGGGCGGAGCGGCTGATCGGTACGTTGGCCTTCCGGATCGGGAAACGGACGGTGCCCGGCGCGGTGCGTCCGATCCTGGACGATGCGCGACTGGACGCGGATCGAGAGGCGCGGCAGGCGCTGTGGGAGGCGGATCGCGCCGCCGAAGCCCTGGCGGGCCTGGATATGCCGGTCGTGCTGCTCAAGGGCACGGCCTATGCGGCGGCGGGATTGCGGGCCGGACAGGGGCGCTTCATCGGCGATCTCGACATATTGGTGCCCCGCGAGGCGATGGACCCGGTCGAGCAGGCCCTGCTCCATGCCGGGTGGGAGTGGGTGAAGGACGATCCCTATGACGACGCCTATTACCGGCAATGGATGCACGAACTGCCGCCGATGATCCATGCGGGGCGGGACCGGATGATCGACGTGCATCACACCGTCCTGCCCCTGACGGCGCGGCAGACGCCGGACGCGGCGGCGATGATCGCGGACGCGGTTCCCATCACCAATGAGTTATGCATGCTCTCGCCGGAGGACAGGATCTGCCATGCGGCGGCGCATCTGCTGGCGGACGGCGATCTGGCCGGGGGCCTGCGCAATCTGTGGGACATATATTGCCTGCTGGACGGGGTGGATGCCGCCGCGCTGGATGAGCGGGCGGCTCGGCATGGCCTCAGGCCCCATGTGCGGCAGGCAAAGCGGCTGGCGGCGGCGCTCTATGGTAAAGGTGCGCGGTTGACGGCATGGGACCGGATCGTCGCGGCCCGGCTGTTGGCGCGGGACGGATGGGGCCGGGAACGGCGCAAGCTGCTGCGTTTCGCCTTCTATCTCCGCTCGCACTGGCTGCGGATGCCGCCCGCGATGCTGGCGCGCCACCTGTTCACCAAATGGCGCAAGGGGCACCGGCCGGTCTGATCGATGCGGATTTCTGCGCCGATTGGCCAAAAGCAGCCACCGAAAGAAAAAAGCCCCAGCCTTCCGGCCGGGGCTTTTTCATCTGACACGGCGCGAGGATCAGGCCGCCTTGCGCGCCTTGGTCAGTTTCTTCATCAGCATGTCCCGCTTCAGGCGCGACAGATGGTCGATGAACAGTACGCCCTGCAAATGATCCATCTCATGCTGGAGGCAGGTGGCGAGCAGCCCTTCCAGCCGCTCTTCATGAATCCGACCGTCGCGGTCCATCCAGCTCGCCCGGATGCTCGCGGGCCGCTCCACCTCGGCAAATTGGTCGGGGACTGACAGGCAGCCCTCATTATAGACCGACAAATCCTCCGATCCTTCCAGGATTTCCGGATTGATGAACACCATCGGCTTTTTGACCGACGGCGCGTCTTCCTCATCCGATTCGGGTTCCTGAAGATCGATCACCAGCACCCGCTTGGGCACGCCGACCTGGATCGCGGCCAGGCCGATGCCAGGCGCGTCATACATGGTCTCCAGCATATCGTCGATCAGACGCTGTAAATCGTCATCGATCGCCTCCACCGGAGACGAAATGGTACGTAGGCGCGGATCAGGCGCCTCCAGGATCGGTAAAATGGCCATGCAGCCAAAATAATCCGGCGGCAGGCAAAATTCAAGCGACCGTCGATTCAGCCCAGCGGCCGCCGCGCCCGCAGCGCCTGCGCCAGCGTGCCTTCATCCAGATAATCCAGTTCGCCCCCCACCGGCACGCCATGCGCCAATTGGGTGAGGCGCACGGGAAAGCGTTCCAGCCGTTCGGCCAGATAATGGGCGGTCGTCTGCCCCTCCAGCGTGGCGTTCATCGCCAGCACCACCTCGTCTACGCCGCCCGCCTCCACCCGCGTCACCAGCGCGTCGATGGAAAGATCTTCCGGCCGCACGCCCTCCAGCGCCGACAAGCGCCCGCCCAGCACGTGGAAGCGTCCCGGAAACAGCCGCGACTTGTCCAGCGCCCACAGGTCCGCCACATCCTCCACCACGCAGAGCGCCCGCGCATCCCGCCGGGGGTCGGCGCAGATGCCGCAAGGGTCGACCGTGTCGACATTACCGCAGATGCCGCACGTCACCAGCCGGTCGTTCACCGCGTCCAATGCGCGCAACAGCGGCTCCAGCGCGGATTCGCGCTTTTTGAGCAGATGCAGGACGGCCCGCCGCGCCGATCGCGGGCCAAGTCCGGGCAGGCGGGAGAGCGCCTGCGTCAGCGCTTCGATTTCGGGAGAAGCCATGGAACCGGAATAAGGGCTTGCAAGTCGTGGACACAAGGGGTTTGAGGTGCGGCCATGCGTATCGTCTATATGGGAACCCCCGATTTCGCCGTTCCGGCCCTGGTCGCGCTGGCCAAGGCGGGGCATGAGATCGTCGCCGCCTACAGCCAGCCGCCGCGTCCGGCCGGGCGCGGCAAGGCGCTGCGCCCCTCCCCCGTACATGCGAAGGCGGAAGAGATGGGCGTCGAAGTGCGCACGCCGGTCTCGCTGAAGGACGCGGACGTGCAGGCCGCATTTGCCGCGCTCAACGCCGATATCGCGGTGGTCGCGGCCTATGGGCTGATCCTGCCGCGCCAGATCCTCGATGCGCCGCGCCTGGGCTGCATGAACATCCATGCGTCCCTTCTCCCCCGCTGGCGTGGGGCAGCGCCGATCCAGCGCGCCATCCTGGCGGGCGACAATGTCACGGGCGTCACCATCATGGACATGGAGGCGGGGCTGGACACCGGCCCGATGCGCGCTAAGCATGTCACCCCGGTTGAAGGCAAGACTGCTGGCGCGCTGACGCAGGAACTCGCCGAAGCGGGCGCGAAACTGATGGTGGAGGTGCTGGACGATATCGGCCAGCATCCGCCCGTGCCGCAGTTGGAGGAGGGCGTGACCTACGCATCCAAGATCGACAAAGCGGAATCGCGCATCGACTTCGGCCACGACGCCCATCAGGTCGAACGGCAGGTGCGCGCCTTCAACCCCTTCCCCGGCGCCTTCTTCGAATATCGCGGCGAACGTTTCCGCATATTGGCCGCCCATGTCGAGGAGCATGAAGGCCCGCCGGGGGAATTGCTGGACAACAGCCTGCTCATCGGCTGCGGCCATGGCGCGATCCGCCCGACACTGATCCAGCGCGCGGGCAAGGGCGCGATGTCGGCGGGGGAATTGCTGCGCGGCTATGAAATGCCTGCGGGCAGCCGGGTCGACGCCTGATCCGCATGACCCGCTTCGCCTTCACCGTGGAATTTGATGGCCGTCCTTTCATGGGCTGGCAGCGGCAGGCGCACGGCCCCAGCGTCCAGCAGGCGATTGAGGACGCGATCTTCGCGATGACCGGCGAGCGAGCCGTGATACATGCGGCGGGCCGCACCGATGCGGGCGTGCACGGGATTGCCATGCGCGCCCATGCGGACATTGCGAAGGACATGACGCCCTTTCGCCTGATGGAGGCGCTGAATGCGCGCCTTCGGCCCCACCCCGTCGCGATCCTGGCCTGCGAGGCGGTGCCGGACGACTGGCATGCCCGCTTTTCCTGCGTCGGGCGGTCCTATGTCTATCGCATCGCCAATCGCCGCGCGCCGCTGACCTGGGAAAATGGGCTGGTCTGGCGGGTGATCCAGCCGCTCGATGCCGATGCTATGCAGGAGGCGGCGCAGCTTCTGATTGGGCGGCATGACTTCACCACCTTCCGCTCCGCCCACTGTCAGGCGGAAAGTCCGGTGAAGACGCTGGACCGGCTGGATGTGGAGCGATCCGGCGACCGGCTGGCCATATATGCAGAGGCGCGGTCCTTTCTGCATCATCAGGTGCGGTCGATGGTGGGGTGCCTTGCCTTGGTCGGCATGGGACGCTGGTCCATCGGTGATCTGGAGGCGGCGCGGGATGCGAGGAATCGGGCAGCGCTGGGGCTAAATGCGCCGCCGGACGGACTGTATTTCGTGAGAGCGCGTTATCCGGGTGAGCAGGGCTAAGCCCCCCCTCCTCGTCATGCTGAACTTGTTTCAGCATCCATTTCTCCAGATTGAGCCACGGCGCTTGGGGCACGATGGATGCTGAAACAAGTTCAGCATGACGGTTTTGGATGCGTTTCCGTTATCCTAAAGATCAGAGACTTGCGCGGAACGGCGTGAAATTCGTGCCCTCATCGAACACATCCAGCCCCTCGGCGCGCTTGAGGCGGCCGACAACCACATAGGTCACGGGCGTCAGCACGGCTTCCCATGTCACCTTCATCAGCCAGTTGGTGACCATCACGGTCGCGACCTGCGCGTTGGTCCAGTCACCGTAAAAGGCCAGCGGATAGAAGAGCAGGCTGTCCACACCCTGCCCCACCACCGTCGAACCGATGGTCCGCATCCATAGATGCCTGCCCTGCGTCAGCAATTTCATCTTGGCGAGGACGAAGCTGTTGGCGAACTCGCCCGCCCAGAAGGCGGTGACGGAAGCGAAGACGATGCGCCAGGTGCTGCCGAACACCGCCTCATAGGCTTTCTGGTCAGGCCAACCCTCCGCCGGGGGCAGCTTCACCACCACCCAGCTCATCAGCGCCATGAACAGCATCGCGCCGAAGCCCGCCCAGACGCAGCGGCGCGCCCGCGCATAGCCATAGACTTCGGTCAGCACGTCGCCCAGCACATAGCCAAGCGGAAAGAAGAGGATGCCCGCGCCGAAGGTGAAGCCGCCCAGCGTCGACAGCTTGGCCGCGCCGATCAGGTTGGACAGCAGCAATATGGCGACGAAACCGGCCATGCAGAAATCGAAATAGCGCAATGGGCGGGCGCCCAGCGCATAGGCATCGATTTTTCTTACCCCCGCATCGGTCATGCGCCCTGCATATCGGCCCGACGCGCAAATGCAATGCCGCCCATGATTGCAAGCCGGGCGAAGGCCCGCTATCGAACGCGCCGACGGCCCCGTAGCTCAGCTGGATAGAGCATTCGCCTTCTAAGCGAATGGTCACAGGTTCGAATCCTGTCGGGGTCGCCACTTCCGCAAAGCAATACCGCGCCTTTGACAGCGGCTGCCCGCGGGCGCATGGGCGGGTCATGCAAATCCGTGACTTCGACGTCGATCTGTTCCTGCGCGAATATTGGCAGAAGCGACCCCTGCTCATCCGCAATCCGTGGAACGCATGGCGCAACCCGTTGGACCCTGACGAACTGGCGGGGCTGGCCTGCGAAGAGGATGTGGAATCGCGCCTCGTCACGCGGTATGCAGGCGGATTGGCGATGGAAAGCGGCCCGCTGGCGGAGGATCGCTTCAGCAAGCTCAACGGCTCCTGGACGCTGCTGGTGCAGGCGGTGGACCATCATTCACCCGAAGTCGCGGGGCTGATTGAGCCATTCCGTTTCGTGCCGGACTGGCGCATAGACGATGTGATGGTCAGCTACGCCACGGATGGCGGCGGGGTCGGGCCGCATTTCGATCAATATGACGTATTTCTGGTGCAGGGGCTGGGCCAGCGCCGGTGGAGGGTGGGGCCGCGGTGCGATGCCGCGACGCCCCTTTTGCCGCATGACGACCTGCGCCTGATCGTTGATTTCGAAGCGACCGGCGACTGGATTCTCGAACCCGGCGATATTCTCTATGTACCGCCATGCTTTGCGCATGACGGCGTGGCGGTCGGCGATGATTGCATGACCTATTCGATCGGTTTCCGCGCACCGTCCCGCGCCGAACTGGTCGAAGGCTGGTGCGAGCATCAGGTCGACGGGTTGGGGGATGAGGATCGGTATGCCGATCCCGACCTCCCAATACAGAGCAATCCCGGCGAAATCGCAGCTCCGGCCATCGACCGGCTGCACGCCATGGTGATGGAGGCGCTGTCTGACCGCGATGCCTTTGCCCGCTGGTTCGGCCTGCACAACAGCCTGCCCAAATATGCCGAAACAGACTGGCGGCCGGAGGAGGCTGTCGACACGCAAGAGGTGCGCGGGCTGCTGGCGCAGGGCGTGCCGTTGAGCCGCAACCCGGCCAGTCGCTTTTCCTTCATCCGGCAAGGGGAGCAGGTCATTCTGCTGTTCGTGGACGGCCATTGTTTCGACTGCGCGGGCGATCTGGCCGGGCTGGCCGAAAAATTATGCGCGGGGTCAAGTCTGGTCGTGGACCCCGGCCTTTCCGCATCGGCGGAGGTCATCGGGCTGATCGCCGCCTTGATCGACCAGGGCAGCCTGGCGTTCGACGAAGGGGATTGATCGGCGATGACGCTGATCCTGTTCAACAAGCCTTACGGCGTGCTGTGCCAGTTCACCGATGAAAGCACCGGGCCGCCGCGCCCCACGCTGGCGGCGTTCATCGACCGGCCCGGCGTCTATCCTGCCGGTCGGCTCGACCTCGACAGCGAGGGCCTGCTGCTGCTGACCGATGACGGCCGGTTGCAGGCGCGGATCGCCGATCCCCGTTTCAAGACGCCGAAAACCTATCTGGCGCAGGTCGAGGGCGATCCCGACGAGGCCGCGCTGGAGGCGTTGCGGCGCGGCGTGAAGCTGAAGGATGGCCCGACCCTGCCCGCGCAGGTGGAGCGCATCGGCGATCCGGCGCTGTGGCCGCGCGATCCGCCTGTCCGGTTCCGCAAGAGCGTGCCCGATTGCTGGCTGCGACTGACGATCCGCGAAGGGCGCAACCGGCAGGTGCGGCGGATGACGGCGGCGGTGGGGCATCCGACATTGCGGCTGGTGCGATGGCGCATCGGCGACTGGACGCTGGACGGCATCGCGCAGGGGCAATGGCGCGAGGCCGAATAGGCGCTCAGGCCCCTCGCTTCGTGGCGAACCAGATGACGTGCCGTGGCCCCTTGCCATTGCTGCGGGCGCGCACGACGACCTCCTCCACCAACAAACCGGCGCGGGACAGGCGGCGGGTGAAGGCTGGGTCCGGCCCTGCGGACCAGATCGCCACGATGCCGCCCGGCTTGAGCGCCGCCATGGCCGCCGATATGCCCTGCGCGGAATAGAGGCGGTCGTTCGCCTGCCGCACCAGCCCGTCCGGCCCATTGTCGACGTCGAGCAGGATCGCGTCATAGGTTCCGCGACCGGCGGCGATCACATCGGCAACGTCAGCTTGCAGCAGACGCACGCGGGGATCGTCCAGACACCCCGCCGCGAGTTCCGCCATCGGTCCCCGCGCCCATTCGATGATCTCCGGCACCAGTTCCGCGACAGTGACCTGCCCGCCGCCATCGAGCGCAGCCAGCGCGGCGCGCAGGGTGAAACCCATGCCATAGCCGCCGATCAACAGATGCGGGCGCGCCCGGCCGCGCAGCCGGTCGCAGGTGAGATTGGCCAACGCCTCCTCCGACCCGCTCATCCGGCTGCTCATCAACTCATTGCGGTCGAGCACGATCATGAAGTCGCCGCCGCGCCGGTAGAGGGTGAGTTCCGCCCCGCCGGACACCTGGGCCGATCCGATAAATTCACGCGTTTGCATGCCAGCACCTCTCGGCCCGTCGTCATTCCTGATCGGCGGGCTTTACGGCAGGGGATCGCGGCGTCAAAGGGGGAAGCATGCGATATTTCCTCGACACTGAATATAATGGCTTTGGCGGCGAACTGATCAGCCTCGCGCTCGCGCCGGAATATGGCGACCAGGACTTCTACGTCTCATTCCCCTTGCCCGACGACATCCACCCCTGGGTGGCGCAGAATGTAATCCCCTATCTCCGCTTCGTGCCGCAAGGCGTCGACCATCAACTGAGCCGGGTGGACGCGGCGCGGCATCTGGAAGCCTATCTGGCGAACGATCCCGATCCGCTGATCGTGGCGGACTGGCCGGACGACCTCGCTTATTTCTGCGCGCTGCTCGTGACCGGCCCGGGCGAGATCATCGACCATAACGGCCTTCGCCTGGAACTGATCAACGCCGCGGGTTTCAGCGCCGCCGCCAACAGCAAGATGCCGCACAACGCCTTGTATGACGCCCATGCGCTGAAAGAATTCTATCTGAATCCGGTCCTTTGACGAACCGCTCAGTGCGGGACGATCAGATATTTCTCTCCAGTGCGGCGGGCATTATAGTCCAGCACGGCGTCGCGCTTCAGCGCTTCCGCCAGGGAGATGCGGGCCTTGTAATGGCTGGCGAAGGTGGTGGTCAGATTATCGCGCACACGCTGGCGCAGGCGTTCGAGAGTTTCGGCATCCGTGCTTTGCAGAAAGGGAAAGAGCAGCCACCCGCCGATATTCCAGGCGAAACCGAAGCTTCGCGTCAGGATGGTCGGGGACATGTCCAGCCCGCCATAGATATAGGCTTGCTTGGTCCGGTTGGAGCCATAGCGGCTATAGGGTTCATCCTTGCTGACCACCTGTTCCATGGCATGGAGGATCTGGCTGATCAGGGCGCCGCCGCCGATCGCGTCGAAGGCGATGGTCGCGCCGGTCGCGGCTATGGCGGATTGGAGCTGCGCGGTGAAATCCTCCTTCGAACTGTCGACGATATGTTCGGCGCCCAGCCCGCGAAGGATCGCCGCCTGCGCTTCGTTGCGGACGATGTTCACCAGCGGAATGCCATCCTCCTGCGTGATGCGCACCAGCATCTGGCCGAGATTGGAGGCCGCGGCGGTGTGGACGATCGCCTTATGCCCGCCCCGCTTCATCGTCTCGACAAAGCCGAGCGCGGTCAGCGGATTGACGAAGGCCGAAGCCCCCTGCTCCGCCGTCGCGCCGTCGGGCAGGGTCATGCAGGCGTCGGCGCCGATCAGCCGATATTGCGCGAACATGCCGCCGCCGATCACCGCGACCCGCTTGCCCAGCAAGGCCTGCGCTTCGGGCGCTTCGCCCGCGGCGATGACGGTGCCGGCGCCTTCATTGCCGATGGTCATGGGCTGGCCGACCCGCCCGGCCAGCGCCCGGCGAGCGCCGTCGGGCATCCTGGCAATGATCCGCCCTTCCCCATAATCGGCATTTTGGAGGTCGGCGGCAGAGAAGAGCAGCGCGAGGTCGGAGGGGTTGATCGGCGCGGCTTCCAGCCGGACCAGCACGTCGCCGCCCTTGGGCGCGGGGAGCGTCTCTTCGGCCAGTTCGACGACCAGACGGCCGTCTTCATGCAGGGTGGAAAGAAGCTTGAGGCCGTGCGTGTCGCTCATGAAAAATTCCTGATCAGGCGGAGGGGCGTTCGTTGTAGAGCAGCGGGAACATAGCCTTCAAGGCGTCAAGCTTCGGCATGTCCCAGCGCTGGATATAGGGGTGGCGCGGGTTCTTCCTCAGGAAATCCTGATGGCTGCGGTCCGCGTCCTGGAAACCCGTGAATCGTTCGACGCGGGTGACGATCGGCCCCGGCCAGAGACTCGATTGGCCCAATTGGCTGAGATAGGCCCTGGCCGCCTTGTCCTGTTCGGCGTTCAGCGGAAAGAGCGCGCTGCGATATTGGGTGCCGTGGTCAGGCCCTTGATAGTTGAGCGTCGTCGGGTCGGCAATCACCGAGAAGAAGACGCGCAGCAGCGTGCCATAACTGACCTGCCTGGGATCATATGTGACGCGCACGGACTCGGCGAAGCCGGTGTCGCCCTGGCTGACCTGCTCATAATCGACCTTGCGGCCACGCGGACCGCCGGCGAAACCCGAAACGGCAAGATGGACGTCCTTCACATGGGAAAAGACGCCTTCCACGCCCCAATAGCAGCCGCCCGCGAAGACGGCGGTCTCAAGCTGGCGGCCAGGGGTGGCGTCGACAGCCGGCACAGGCGCAAGCACCGGCCGTTCGGCGCGCAGCGGCGAAGCGACGGCCAGGGCCGCCAGAAAAGCCAAGGCTATGCCGTCAGCGCGCCGCATCGCCAGCGGTCGAGGCGGAATCCGCGCTGGCCGGAGCCGCCATGGCGGGACTGGTCAGCGCCGAATGATCGTCATTGGGCTGCAGGACGAAAACGCCGATCACGCCGATCACGAACCCGCCCAGAAAGCGCAGGAACAGGTCGGATTTCAAGAATGCCACCATGGCGTTCTGCCTTTCGGTCGTCTTGGCCGCCAATCTGGCGGAAATGAATGTCGCGCGGCCTAATCCCGAATGAACGCTGCGCGGCGGCAGTTTCGACCAACGCGCCATTCGGGGCGATGGACGACCGGGGGAAAGCCAGTTTTGGTTCGAAACGGGATATAAACTCCGCGACTTCATCTGCAAGACGGCGCGGCGGAAATTTTCCGTTTCCAAATTTGTTAGGGGGCAAAGGACAGCTTTGCGCCTTTCCCCTCCACCATTGCTTCGCAACGGTCCCCCTCCCCATCTTCGATGGGGAGGATTTAGTGGATTACTTCAGGGCGGCGCAGGCTTCCTGGATGCGGGTGCAGGCCTTTTTCAACACCTCTTCCGAAGTGGCGTAGCTGATGCGGAACGCAGGCGAGAGGCCGAAGGCGGCGCCATGGACCGCGGCAACCTTCGCTTCGTCCAGGAAATAGCCGATCAGCGCCTCGTCGTTGGCGATCACCTCGCCCTTCGGGGTCTTCTTGCCGATCAGGCCGCTGGCGTCGGGATAGACGTAGAAGGCCCCTTCCGGCGTCGGACAATCCAGGCCCGGCGCATCGTTCAGCATGGCGACGACCATGTCGCGGCGCTTCTTGAAGGCGGCGTTGCGCTCTTCCAGAAAATCCTGCGGGCCGGTCAGCGCAGCGGCGGCGGCGGCCTGGCTGATCGAGCAGGGGTTGCTGGTCGACTGCGACTGCAGCTTGCCCATCGCCTTGATGATCCATTCAGGGCCGCCCGCGAAGCCGATGCGCCAGCCGGTCATAGAAAAGGCCTTGGAACAGCCGTTCACCGTCAGCGTGCGGTCGTACAGGTCAGGGCAGACCTGCGCGATGGTGGCGAAGGGGGTCGGTGCATACCAGACATGCTCATACATGTCGTCGGTCATCACCAGCACATGCGGGTGCCGCAGCAGCACTTCGCCCAGTTCCTTCAGTTCCGCCGCCGAATAGGCCGCGCCGGAAGGGTTGGAGGGCGAGTTCAGCATAACCCACTTGGTGCGCGGCGTGATCGCGGCTTCCAACTGGGCGGCGGTGATCTTGTAACCCTGGCTCGCCGGGCCTTCGATGAAGACCGGGGTGCCGCCCGCGAAGTTCACGATGTCGGGATAGCTGACCCAATAGGGCGCCGGGATGATGACTTCATCGCCCGCGTCGACCGTCGCGACCAGCGCGTTGAAGAGGGTGTGCTTGCCGCCCGAATTCACGCTGATCTGGCTGCGCTTGTAGATCAGGCCGTTGTCCCGCTTGAACTTGAAGGCGACGGCTTCCTTGACGTCGGCGGTGCCGTCCACGTCGGTGTAGCGGGTGAGATTCTTGCGAATCGCCTCGATCCCCGCTTCCTTCACGAAGTCAGGCGTGTCGAAATCCGGTTCGCCGGCGGAGAGGCCAATCACGTCCACGCCTTCGGCTTTGAGCGCATTCACGCGCGCGCTCATCGCCATGGTGGCTGAGGGCTGGATGCGACCGAGAGCAGCGGAAGTCTGGCTCATTGTGACAATCTTTCTCTAGAGTCCCTGGATCCGCAATGAAGCGGACGCGAGGCTCCTTAGTGCGCAACGAAAGAAGGGGCAACCGGCCAGTTTGCACCCATTGGCCGTAACGACGGATTATGGGGGGCCGGGAGGAAATATCCGCCATCCATTGCGTAAGCGCAGCCTATGATGACAACCGTCATGCTGAGGGTAGGGGTGCCAATAGTCCCTAGGACCGATCGACATTTAGTTCAGGGCGAGCCGAAAATGGTAGTTTTTCGTGACCCGGAGCGCAGCGTACTCAAAGTACGTGAGCACCGGAAGCACGGAAAAGTGCCATTTGCAGGCCGCCATGGGCTGAATGTCGATCGGTCCTAGCGCACTAGGGAGGCCGCCACCATGCCGCGCGCGGCGTTGCCGATGAAGAAGCCCTGTTCCAGGTCGCGGGGGCGCAGGTCTGTTTCGATCGCCTCCCCCATGTCGATGAGGCTCTGGCGCAGCACGCCGGGCAGCACGCCCCGGGACAGCGGCGGGGTCAACAGCTTGTCGCCGCGCTCCACGAAGATGGAGGAGAAACTGCCCTCGGTCAGGAAGCCCTGTTCGTCGGTCATCACCACTTCATAGGTGCCGCCGCGCTGCAACGCGTCGCGGTAGATCGACCGGTCGGTCGTCTTGTGCGCCAGCCGCGAATCTCCCGCAGGCGCATTGCGGGGGACCAGCGCCACCTGCATGATCGCTTGCGGCCAGGTGCGATGCTCGCGCACCTCTATGGCGATGGAGCCCCGCCGCGACACCAGCAGGCGCAGGCGGCTGCGTTCGCTCAGGCGGAAGGTCGCGGCTTGCAGTTCGTTGCGCACATCATGGCGGTCGAACGCGAAATCGAGCGCCTCCGCGCTGGTCTTCAACCGCTCCAGATGCAATTCCAGCAACCTGATGCCCTCGACCGGGTCGAAGGCCATGGTTTCGAGCAGATCGAACCGTCCGTCAGCCAATGCCATGAAAAACCCTGCAACTCCCTTGATATCGTCCGTCAGGCCGGCGTGAGGAAGCGCGCCTTGGCCAGACATTCCGCCCATTCGGAAGCGACCTCCGAATCCGCGACGATACCCGATCCCAGACCCAGGCGCCCCTCCCTGCTGCCTTCTTCGACGCAAATGGTGCGGATGGCAACATTGAAGGCGGCGTCGCCCGAAGGATCGATCCACCCCATGGAGCCAGTGTAGACGCCGCGTGGAAAGGCTTCGACCGCATCGATGATCTCCATGGCGCGGACCTTGGGCGCGCCGGTGATCGACCCGCAAGGGAAGAGGACGCGCAGCACGTCGACCGGCGACAGGCCGGGCAGCAGCCGGGCGCGCACGGTCGACACCATCTGGTGGACGGTGGGATAGGTTTCGACCTTGAACAGGTCGGGCACCGCGACCGTGCCAGCGTGGGAGACACGGGAAAGATCGTTGCGCAGCAGGTCCACGATCATCAGATTTTCGGCGCGCTGCTTGGCGTCCCGCTCCAGCCATTGCACCAGTTCGGCGTCGCGGACCAGATCCGGGTCGCGGGGGGCGGTCCCCTTCATCGGGCGGGCGGTCAACTGACCCCGCATATGGGTGAAGAAGAGTTCGGGGGAAAAGGAGAGGATGGCATGATCGCCCGTGTGCAGCACGCCGCCATAGCCCGCCTGCTGACGCGGACGCAGCGCAGCGTAGAGCGCCATCGGATCGCCCGTGAAATGCGCGGCGCAGGGGAAGGTCAGATTGACCTGATAAATGTCCCCGGCGCGGATATAATCCTGCACCTGCGCGAAGGCGGCGCGGTAGGCGGCTTCATCGATCAGCGGCTGGAGCCTGTCGACCCCGGCGGCGGGATCGGGCAGCAGGCCCGGCATGTCCGCCGCATCGATCAGCCGCACCCCTTCGAACAGGCCGAACCAGAGCAGCGGCGTCTTCGGCTGGTCCTGCCGGTGCCGTTCCGCCAGCGGGTGAAGTCGTTCCTCCAGCGCGAGGCCCGCTTCATAGGCGATGAAGCCGGCGGCGTGCAGGCCCTCCTCCGCCGCTTCGGCCAGACGGTCCAGGGCGGGCTGTACCTCCGTCAGCCGGTGGGCGGCGATGATCGAGACGGGATCGCGATAAAGGCGCGCGGGCGCCGCCCCCCGCGTGCGGGCGTCGTCGAACAGGACGAAGGCTTCGGTCGGTCCCGGAAGGCGCATGGCGGCCCTCTTAACAGGCTTTGCCGCGGGCGGAAGGGCCAAGAGGAACGATGCGCTGTTGCGCGGGCCGGGCATCGGCCATAGGGATCGGACCATGACCGACGGTTCGACCAGTGATGAGGCGGCGCGGCCGTTGCGGCCGGCATTGGGGCTGGCGCTGCGAGGGCACTGCCCGGCATGCGGCGAAGGACGCATGTTCGCCCGCTTCCTGAAGCCAAGCCCCGCCTGCGAAACCTGCGGGCAGGCGTGGGACCAGTCGCGGGCGGACGATTTCCCGGCCTATATCGTGATCCTGCTGCTGGGGCACATATTGGTGCCCCTGATGATCGAGGTGAATGCGGCGCTGGATATCCCGCTGGGCATGCAGGCGCTGCTGTGGCCGGGGCTGGCGATCCTGCTCGCGGTGGCGATGATCCAGCCGGCCAAGGCGGCGGTCATCGCCTTTCAATGGAGCCGCCGCATGGACGGCTTCCGTTGATCCTTATTCCGGGCGGATGATGAAATTCCGCTCCATGGCTTCGCGCAGGCTTTCATCGATGCTGCGGCGCCCTTCCGAACCATGGGTCACGACCGTGGTGTCGGCGGTGGCGACGCACACGCCCTTCTGGAAACCGGCCGAGCTGATCGTCCAGCTCGTGCGGCCGATATGGCCGATCGCGCAATGCACCTCGAACGGATAGGGGAAATGCGATTCCTCGACGAAGTTGAGATTCACATTGGCGACCAGCCAACGCACGCCCTGTTCCTGCGGATGGCGGCCGAGATGATGGTGGAAGCGGATGCGAGCGGTTTCGAAAATCCCGGAGATCGCCACGTTGTTGACGTGGCCCATCGTGTCGATGTCCTGGAAGCGGGTATCGATGCTGGTGACGAAACGATAAGCGTCCGGGCGAAGGCGCCAGGATTCGGGTTTGGCCATGTCCTGCTTTCCATATGTCCTGTTTACCCTTTGCTCTTAGTCGCTCGCGGCGGGGATGCAATCTTCGGGTGGAAATTGGTCGAACTGCGACCTTTTTGACACAGGCGCGCAGGCGATCATTCTGGTTCGGTAACGGATCGTTTCCACCGGGGCCGGTGGACTTCGGCGCGGTTGCCGCATAGTTTCCGCACCGGATTCGCGGACGGGGTTTTCATGCAACGCTATAGTCGGACTGCCATTTTCCTGCACTGGGCCATCGCGGCCCTGCTGGCCTTCCAGATCGCCGTGGGATGGGCGCTGGAGGATCTGGGCGCACGCGGTTTCTCCCTGTTCCAGTTGCACAAGTCGATCGGCATCTCCATCCTGGCGCTGACGCTGGCGCGCATCGTCCTGCGTTACTGGAAGCCGCGTCCGGCCTCGACCGAGGGCGGGTGGCAAGGCGCGCTGGCGAAGGCGGTGCACGCCGGTCTCTATGTCTTCATGCTGGGGGGGCCGCTGACGGGGTGGGCGCTGGTGTCGACCGCTAAGGTGAAGGTGCCGACGCTGATCTTCGGCGTCATTCCCCTGCCCCACCTGCCGCTGCCGATGGGCGTTAACGATCCGGCCCATAGCGCGCATGCGATCCTGGCGTGGATCGGCATCGCCCTGTTCGCCCTGCATGTCGCGGGCGCGTTGCGGCATCATTTCCTGATCGGCGACGGGCTGTTGTGGCGCATGATACCGGCGCGTTCGCCGGTGTTGCTGGCGGCCCTGCCCGCGCTGGTCGCGGCCGGGTTCCTGCTGGGACGCATCGTGCTGCCCGCGCCCGCGCCCAAGGCGGCAGCCGCCGCGACCGTACCGGCCGCCGTCGAGGAGGAAGCGCCTGACAATGTCGCCGAGGCCGTTGGGAATGCCGCCAACGCGACCGCCCCGGAGGGTGCGGACAATGCGGCTGAAGCTGAAGAAGCTGCGGGGCCGCCGCCTTCCTGGGCGGTGCGGCCGGGCGGCAATATCGGCTTTTCGGTGGGCAATAGCGGCGAGACGATCAGCGGCGGCTTTTCGAAATGGACGGCGAAGATCGCGATGGACCCGGATCATCCGGACAGCGCCGACATCCGCGTGGAGATCGATCTGGCGAGCGCCAGCGTCGGCGACAGCTACAAGGACGGCATGCTGACCGGCGACGAATTTTTCGGCGTGGCGGCCCATCCCAAGGCCATCTTCACCGCCAAGGGCGCGGAAAAGACCGGCGCGAACAGCTATCGCGCTTCCGGCACGCTGACGCTGAAGGGCGTGAGCAAGCCGCAGAGCATCCGTTTCACCCTGTCCGGCACGGGCAAGGCGCGGAAGGTTGCCGGATCGGCCACCATCGCGCGCGCCTCCTTTGGCGTGGGCAACGGGGAGAGCAGCGGGGGACTTGATCCCAAGGTGGCGGTCAGCTTCGATTTCAGCGCCGCGACGGAATGACCGGCGGATAGATTTACATCGGGATTTTTGCCAAAGCGACGTCATGGACAACAGAAAATCGCCAGCCGCGCATATAGAGGACGGGGTTTTCCTGGGCTTCGTCCTTCTGGTTTCGATCGCCTTCGCTCTGGTGATCGAGCCGTTTTTCGCCGCCGTGCTGTGGGGCGTGATCGCCGCCATATTGTTCGCGCCGGTCAACCAGGCGCTGCTGCGCATGATGCCGCGGCGGCGGAACAGTTCGGCGGCCCTGACGCTGCTGCTGATCATCGCGCTGGTGATCGTCCCCGCCTTCATATTGGCGGCGGCGCTGGTGCAGGAAGCGACGATCTTCACCGCCAAGGTGCAGTCGGGCGAGATTAATTTCGCCCGCATGTTCGCCCAGTTCCAGGCGAGCCTGCCCGGATGGGCCGCGGCATTTCTGGAGCGGCTGGGCATCACCAATTTCGCGGCGGTGCGCGAGATGCTGAGCGAAGGCATCGCGTCCAGTTTCCGCACGGTGGCGACGCAGGCGTTGCAGATCGGGCAGAGCGCGTTCAGCTTCCTGATGGCGTTGGGCGTGATGCTGTACCTGACCTTCTTCCTGTTGCGCGACGGGCCTAGACTGGCGGCGATGATGGACCGGGCGGCGCCCATGCGCACCGCCTATCGGCAGGCGCTGATGCAGCAGTTCGTCATCGTCACCCGCGCCACGATCAAGGGCAGCATCGTCGTCGCCATCGTGCAGGGACTCATCGGCGGCGTGGTGTTCTGGGCGCTGGGACTCCCAGGGGCGTTGCTGTGGGGCGTGCTGATGGGGGCGTTCTCGCTGATCCCTGCGGTCGGGACGGGACTGGTCTGGGTGCCGGTGGCCATCTATCTGTTCGTGACCGGCGCGGTGGTGCAGGGCCTGATCCTTGCCTTTTGCGGGCTGTTCGTGATCGGGATGGTGGACAATATCCTGCGCCCGGTGCTGGTCGGGCGGGATACGCGGATTCCCGACTATGTGGTGCTGATCACGACGCTGGGCGGGATCGACCTGTTCGGGTTCAACGGCATCGTCATCGGGCCGGTGATCGCGGCGCTGTTCATCGCCACCTGGAACATCGTGACGAAGATGCGGACGGGGGCGGATGGGCTGGAGGGGCCTTTGACGGAAGAACCTTCGGGCGGTTGAAGCATGCCGTGACGTCAGAACTGGGCTCCTGCCTTCGCAGGAGCGCGGTGTGCCTAGAGTTCCTCCAGCGCGGCGCTGGCTTCCATCCAGCTTTCTTCCGCGGCTTCCAGCTTCTTTTCCAGGTCGGCGCGCTTCACCATCAGTTCGGTCATGGTCATCTTCGCCTCCGCGCCGGTGGCGGATTTGGGGTCGAACAGCGCCTTGTCGATGCGGCTGCGTTCGGCGTTCAGCGTGGCCATTTCCTTTTCAGCCTTGCTGACGGCGTTCTTCGCCGCCTTCTGCTTTTCGCGCCATTCGGCGGCGTTGCGCTTTTCCGCCTTGCGGTCGGCCTTCGGCGCATCCCCGCCGCCGCCGTTGCCGTCCGCCTTGCGCAGGATGATGTCGGTATAATCCTCCAGGCTGCCGTCGAAGGGCTGGGCCGTGCCGTTGTCGACCAGCACGAGGCGGTCGGCCACCAGTTCGATCATGTGGCGGTCGTGGCTGACGATCACCACCGCGCCCGAATATTCGTTCAGCGCCTGCACCAGCGCCTCCCGGCTGTCGACGTCGAGATGGTTGGTCGGTTCGTCGAGGATCAGCAGGTGCGGCGCGTCGCGGGTGATGAGCGCCAGCGCCAGCCGCGCCCTTTCGCCGCCCGACATGCTGCCGACCTTCTGCGTGGCGCGTTCGCCGGAGAAGCCGAAGCGGCCTAGCTGGGCGCGGACGGCGGCGGGGGTGGCGCCCTTCATCACGCGGCTCATATGTTCGAGCGGCGTGTCGGTGACGTCCAGTTCCTCCACCTGATATTGGGTGAAATAGCCGACATTCATCTTGGCCGAGGCGTTCATCGCGCCCTCCATCGGCTTCAACTGCGCGGCGATCAGGCGGGCGAGCGTGGTCTTGCCGTTGCCGTTGCGGCCGAGCAGCGCCAGCCGGTCGTCCGGATCGATGCGCAGGTTGACGCGGCGCAGGATCGGCGTTTCGTCATAGCCGACCGCCGCCATGTCCATGGTGATGAGCGGCGGGCGCAGTTCGGGCGGGCTGGGGAAGCCGAAATGCAGCGTCGGGTCTTCGATGGCCGCAGCGATCGGCTGCATCTTCGCCAGCGCCTTGGCGCGGGACTGGGCCTGTTTCGCGGTGGAGGCGCGGGCCGAGTTGCGGGCGACATAATCCTGCAACTTCTCGCGCTCCGCCTGCTGCTTGGCGCGGGCGGCTTCCTGCTGCGCCAGCCGTTCGGCGCGCTGCCGTTCGAAGGCGTCGTAGCCGCCGGGGTAGAGGGTGACCTTGCCCCCCTCCAGATGCAGGATATAGTCGACCACATTGTTGAGCAGGTCGCGCTCATGGCTGATCACGACCACGGTGCCGCGATAGCTTTTGAGGAAATTTTCCAGCCAGAGCGTCGCTTCGAGGTCGAGATGGTTCGACGGTTCGTCGAGCAGCAGCAGTTCGGGGTTGGAGAAAAGCAGCGCAGCCAACGCCACGCGCATCTTCCAGCCGCCTGAGTAACTGTCGAGCGGGCGGCCCTGCATTTCCTCATCGAAGCCGAGGCCGACCAGGATGCGGGCGGCGCGGGCCGGGGCGGTGTAGGCGTCGATGGCGTTCAGCCGTTCGTAGATATGGCCGAGGCGGTCGGGGTCTTCGGTATGTTCCGCCTCCGCCATCAGTTCGGCGCGTTCCTTGTCGGCGGCGAGGACGGTGTCGAAGGGGGTGGCGGTGCCGCTGGGGGCCTCCTGCGCGATATAGCCGAGGCGGGTGTCGCGGGGCATGTCGCAACTGCCCTCGTCCGGGTCGAGCTGGCCGATCATCACCTTCATCAGGGTCGACTTGCCCGCGCCGTTGCGGCCGATCAGGCCCACGCGGCTGCGCGGCGGCAGCGCGGCGCTGGCGCGGTCAAGGATGGTGCGGCCGCCGAGGCGCACGGTGATGCCGTTCAGGTTGAGCATGGAGGGGGCCTCTAGCAGAGCGGCAAGGCGTGGTGAAGGCGTGGAGGTGGAGTTTTGCAGCAAGGGCCGTGGTTGCGAAGTTCACGCCGTTGTGGCCCACGCATTTGCGTGGGTGCGGAGTGGGGGCATCGATTTCGCAATAGGAGAATTTTTGCGGAATGGGTGCGTGGAGGGTGCCCGCCTGGTGCGGGGTGGATGGGTTGACGGTGGAAAGAGCCGGTGAGGGGTATGGCATGGGTTGGGGGGTGTAGGACAGGGTTTCGATCATCTGCTGTGCCTGGTCCTTCGATACGCCACTTCGACAAGCTCAGTGGCTACTCAGGACGAACGGGGGGAGAATACGGGGTTCGCGTCAATCAGTCCTGAAATCGCTAACCCTCCGCGTAGAGGGTGAACGTTCCTTGCAGGCCGCCTACGCTCGACTGGCCGATCCACAGGTCGAAGGCGCCCGGTTCGGCGATGCGGCGGTTGCCTGCGCCGACGAATTCCAGGTCGATGCGGGAGAGGGAGAAGCGGAACGTCTTGCTTTCCCCCGGCGCCAGCGTGACCCGCTCGATGCGTTTGAGTTCGCGGATGGGGCGGGTGCGGCTCGCCACGCGGTCGCGGATGTAGAGTTGGACCACTTCGCTGCCCTTGCGTTGCCCCTTGTTGGTGACGCGCACGGTGATGCCGATGGCCGCGTCCCAGCGAAGCGCGGTGTCGGAGAATTTGAGCTGGTCGAGCGTGAATTCGCTGTAGCTGAGGCCGTGGCCGAAGGGATAGCGCGCGCTATTGTCGGTGGTGGCGTAGCGGGAGCGATATTCGGTGCGGTTGTCGATCACCGGGCGGCCGGTCGATTTGCGGTCGTAGAAGAAAGGCTCCTGCCCCGATTCCCAGGGGAAGCTGACCGGCAGCTTGGCGGAGGGGTTTTCCTTGCCGAACAGGATGTCCGCTATGGCATGGCCGGATTCGGAGCCGAGGAACCAGGTGGCCAGGATCGCCTGCGCATTGGCCACGCCGTCGTGCAGCGCGAGGGCGCGGCCGTGGCGGAGCAGGACGATCACGGGCTTGCCGGTGGCGGCGATGGCGTCGGCCAGCACCTGCTGCACGACGGGAATTTCGATGGCGGTGCGCGATTGCGCTTCACCCGACATGTCCTGCGATTCACCGAGGGCAAGGATGACGACATCAGCCGCCTTTGCGGTTTCCACCGCTTTTGCGACGCCGCCGTCGATGGGCGTCAATATGCCGCTGCCCGGCGCGATCAGCAATTTGGCCGGGTCCGGCATGGCGGCGCGCAGGCCGGTGGCGATGTCGACGCCCTTCCCCTTGTCGCCGTAAAAGGCCCAGGGGCCGTAGACGTTCATCCTGTCCTCGGCAAAGGGGCCGATGAGGGCGATGGTCTGGCCCTTGGCGGGATCGAGGGGGAGGACGCCGCTGTTCTGGAGCAGCACGATGGAGCGGGTGGCGGCTTCGCGGGCAAGGGCGCGATGGGACGGCGTGAAGATGCGGGTCTTTTCCGCTTCCTCATTCAGTGAGCGGTATGGGTTTTCGAACAGGCCGATGGCGGTCTTCACGTAAAGGATGCGGCGGACGGCGACGTCGACCGTTTCCATCGGCACCGCGCCGCTCTTCACCAGATCGGGGATGTGGCGGATATAGAGGCCGCTCTGCATCGACATGTCGACGCCCGCCAATATGGCGAGGCGGGTGGCGTCGCGTTCATCCTCCGCAAAGCCGTGGGCGACCAGTTCCTCATCGGCGGTATAGTCGGAGAAGACGAAGCCGCGGAATTTCATCTCGCCGCGCAGCAGGTCTGTGAGGAGATCGCGGTCGGCTGTCGCTGGAACGCCGTTGATTTCGCTGAACGCCGCCATGGTGGTGAGCGCGCCCGCCGCGAAGGCCGAACCGAAGGGCGGCAGATGGGTTTCGCGCAGCGTCTCGTCGCTGATGTCGACGCTGCCATATTCCAGGCCGCCCGCGACCGCGCCATAGGCGGCGAAATGCTTGGGGCAGGCGAGCAAGGAGTCGTCGCGGCGCAGGTCGCGGCCCTGGAAACCGCGCACGCGGGCGGCGGCGAAGAGGCTGCCGAGGGTGACGTCCTCCCCCGCCCCCTCCACCACCCGGCCCCAGCGCTGGTCGCGGGCGACGTCGACCATCGGCGCGAAGGTCAGGTGCAGGCCCGCCGCCGTCGCCTCCACCGCCATGGCGCGGGCGGTGCGTTCGGCAAGGGCAGGATCGAAGCTGGCCGATTCGGCGAGGGGCACAGGGAAGATGGTCTTGAGGCCGTGGATCACGTCGCCCGCGAACAGCAGGGGAATGCCGAGGCGGCTTTGTTTGAGCGCGATGTCCTGGGCGCGGCGGGCGCCCGCTACGCCGATGCCGTTGAACAGGCAACCGACGCGGCCCTTGCGGATTTCGTTGGCCAGATCCTTCTCATTCTGGATGCCGACCTGCGGATTGGGCGGGTTGTAGGGGCGGAAACTGTCGGCAAGGCAGGTCATCTGGCCCGCCTTTTCCTCTATGGTCATGCGGGCGATCAGGTCGTCGACGCGCTCCACCTCGCTCGCCGCGAAGGCGCGGCGGGGAAGCGGGAGCGTCAGGAAGCCGGAAAGGGCTGCGGTCAGGACGGCGCGGCGGTCGAATGTCATCGGGGGGAGTGTAGCAGATGTCGGATGAACCGCACTTATCCCGTCGAAGCGCGCATGCAACCGGCGGAGAGATGGGCGGAGCCGTGGGGCCGACAATCCGGCCGGAGGGCGACGATGGTGGACAGGGCTGGATTCGAACCAGCGTACGGGAAACCCGGGCAGATTTACAGTCTGCTGCCTTTAACCACTCGGCCACCTGTCCAGTCGCCACACCGTTTCGGGGAAGCCCCGATCGGCTGGAGGGCGACCCAATGGCGAAAGGAGACTTGCCTGTCAATGGCTCAATGTGAAAAGAGCGCTTCCCATGAAAAGAGGAAATCGCACCGGGAAGGCCAAAGGCCAGTTCCCCCGCTTTTATGGACGGCATGCCGTCATCGCCGCGCTGGCCAATCCCAACCGGGTGGTGCGCAAGATATGGGGGACGCGGGACGCGCTGAACGCGCTCGACCTGCCGCCGGTCCTGCCCATCGTCTATTCCGATGTGGCCGATCTGGGCCGCATGGTACCGTCGGACGCGCCGCATCAGGGCATCGTGGCGGAGGTGGAGCCGCTGGACGATGTGTGGCTGGGCGACGTGCTGGAGGCTGGGCAGGACGACAACCGGCCTGTGCTGGTGCTGGATCAGGTGACGGACCCGCATAATGTCGGCGCGATCCTGCGGTCGGCGGCGGCGTTCGATGCGCTGTGCATCGTGACGCAGGACCGGCATGCGCCGCCCGAATCGGGGGTGCTGGCGCGGTCGGCTTCCGGCGCGCTGGAGATCGTGCCGTGGGTGCGGGTGGTGAACCTGGCCCGCGCGCTGGATGAGATTGCCGAAGCCGGTTACTGGCGCATCGGGCTGGATGGCGAGGCGGACCAGTCTTTGGGCGAGGCCATTGGCACGTCGCGGGTCGCGCTGGTGCTGGGGGCCGAGGGCGAAGGGCTACGGCACAACAGCATGGCGCATTGCGACATTTTGGCTAAACTGCCGATCAGTCCGCGCATGGAAAGCCTGAACGTGTCCAATGCGGCGGCGATCGCTCTTTATGCGGCTGCCAGCCGGTAGGGGATTATAGGGGGTGGGCATGGCCGCTTTTCTTCGCGTTGCCGGGGTGCTGGCGGTCAGTCTGCTGCTCTCGGCCTGTCTGGTGACGCCGGGCAAGTTCGAATCGACGCTGGATATCCGCGCAGACCGGAGTTTCAGCTTCACCTATAAGGGGGAGATATTGGCGTCGGATGTCGGCAAGGGGCTTGGCTCCATGCCCTCCGGCGACGATCCCATCGACGGCGCACCGCCCAAGGACCAGCAGAGCAGCCTGCGCACCGCGCTTCAATCGAAGGAGCAGGGGGAGCAGTTCGACGCCAAGGGCGACAAGGGCGACGAGCAGCAGATGCAGGCCATTGCGGCGGCGCTTTCCAGGGAAAAGGGGTTTCGTTCAGCCCGCTATATGGGGAATCACCGGTTCGAGATCGACTATGCGATCAGCGGCAGGCTGACCCACGCCTTTCTCTTTCCCTTCAACAGCGATGCGCAGATCGTGTTGCCCTTCGTCGCGGTGGAACTGCGCGGGGAGGATCGGGTGCGGGTGAAGGCGCCGGGCTATTCCAACGGTTATGACAAGAGCCAGAATCCGATGGGCGGCGGCGGTGCGGGCGAGGATGCGGCGAAGGCATTGGATGGGGTGTTCACACTCACCACCGATGCGGAGATCGTCAGCCAGAATCAGGAGGACGGCGCGCAGAGCACGCCGCAGGGGAAGCGGATCGTCTGGAAGGTGACGCCGCTGACCAGCGAAGCGCCTGCGGCTACGCTGAGGGTGAGGCCTTAGCGTGGTGTATACCGCATTCCCCCTCCCGCAGGCGGGAGGGGGTTAGGGGGGGGTTGGCGTGACATCTGCGTCGTTTTGCAACGGCTAAGTCAGAAGCTCGCTTCGCTCGCGCCCACCCCTAACCCAAAA
>NZ_JFHR01000045.1 GCF_000722875.1 Sphingobium chlorophenolicum
AAAAATCGACTGCGACTTCCATGCCTATCGCTGGAGGCACCTCGTCGAGAACTTCTTCTGTAGCCTCAAAACATTCCGGCGCATCGCTACCCGATACGAGAAAACTGATCAGAGCTACCGCGCCATGATCAACCTTGCGGCCCTGAAGATCGCTATGCGCTAAATGTCCACACGCCTTAGGACTCCAATGGTCGCCGCGTGACGACGGCACGGTGGATATCCGGCTGGACAGCCACGCCACCCGTATCCGCATCCACGAAGGGCCTCGCGACGATCTGGCCTATGCCGGATGGGAAGTGCGCGACGCGGGCGCGCTGGAGGAACTGCACGACCGGCTTGCCGCCAAAGGCGTCGCCGTGGAACGCGCCAGCGCCGACGCGGCCGACCGCCGCGTACTGGACCTGATCCGTTTCCCCGATCCGGAGGGCAATGTGCATGAGGCCTATTACGGCCCGCTCCAGCGCACTGACCGGCCCTTCGTCAGCCCGACCGGCGCGCGGTTCAAGACCGGCGCGCAGGGGCTGGGCCATATCGTCCTCGCCTGCCGCGACAAGGCGGTGATGCTGGGCTTTTTCCAGGATGTTCTGGGCTTCCGCATCTCCGACCATATCCGGACCGAAGTGATTCCCGGCCGCCCGCTGGAGATCAGCTTTCTGCGCTGCAACGGGCGGCATCATTCGCTGGCGCTGGCCCCGGTGCCGATCCCGAAGAAGATCGTCCACCTGATGGTCGAAACCACCTCCATCGATGAGGTCGGCCGCGCCATGCACCGCTGCATGGCCGCAGGCACCCATCTCAGCTTCACGCTGGGCCGCCATTCCAACGACAATATGTTGAGCTTCTATCCCCTTTCTCCGTCCGGATTCGACATTGAATATGGCTGGGGCGGGCTGGAGGTGGAGGATGAGAGCTGGCACGTCCTCACCCACGAAAGCAATTCCGCCTGGGGGCATATATTCCAGCGTCCCCCGCGCCCGTCGAAGCCCGCATCTGAGTGATCGGCTTCCGTTCTTCGCCGCCCGCAACGGTGGCACAACCGGTGATTTCCTGAAAATGTCCCTAGTCGCTGAACTTCATTCCAGCATGCGCCTGCCGATCATCGCGGCGCCCATGTTCCTGATCTCCGGCCCCGATCTGGTCATCGCCGCCGGGAAGGCCGGGATAATGGGCGCCTTTCCCGCGCCCAACGCCCGCACCATCGCCGACCTGGAACAATGGCTGCCGCGCATCTCCGGCGAACTTGCCGCCGCCGGACGGCCCGGAATGTGGGCAATCAACATGATCGTGCATTCGACCTATGAACGGTTCGACGCCGAACTCGACCTCATCTGCGAATATAAGCCGCGCCTGGTCATCACAGCGCTGGGCAACCCCGCGCGGCCGCTGGAGCGCGTGCATGCCTATGGCGGCGCGGTGTTTTCCGACGTCATCACGCCGCTTCAGGCCCGAAAGGCGGTCGATGCGGGCGCAGACGGCCTGATCCTGGTCGCGAACGGGGCGGGCGGCCATACCGGCCAGTACAACCCCTTCGCGCTGGTGGAGGAGGTGCGCTCCTTCTGGGACGGGCCGCTGATCCTGGGCGGCGCCATCGGCGGAGCGCGGGGGGTGCGGGCGGCCTTGGCCCTTGGCGCGGACTTCGCTTATATGGGCACGCGCTTCATCGCCACGCGGGAAAGCATGGTGTCCGATCCCAATCGCGAAATGCTGGTCCGGGCGCAAATGGAGGATATCGTCATGACAACGGCGGTGACCGGCGTGCCGTCCAACTGGATGCGCGAAAGCCTGGACGCAGCGGGCTTCACGCCGGAGATGCTGGAGATAAAGAAGAAGATCGACTTCTCCAACCTGCATGGCGACAGCAAGGCGTGGAAAAATATCTGGGGTGCGGGGCATGCGGTGGGCCAGACCCGGTCGATCCAGACCGCCGCCGAAGTGGTCGATCAGCTATGCGACGATTATGCGGCGCTGGGCAAAGATTTGAACGATTTGGGAGCGTGGCCGCGTATCCTGACATGACGACTTCCGGGCCGGGATCGGCGACCTAATCCCCAAAAAGGCTCAAAACAGATCGGCGTCTTCGACCGCGACGGTACGACAGCCGGAATGGCCGATGACCATCGCGGCGCGAGCGCCCGGCCGCCACGCCGATCTCGTGGAACCGCCGCCCCGCGCAAAGCCCGTCCAGCGCGTCATGATGTCGATGCTGAGGCTGTCCAGATGGGACCGCTCCGCGCCGCCCAATAGCCTGGCCCCGTTCCATGCGTCGATATTGCCGAACATGAAGGGCAAATCGATGCAATGACAGGCGCGCAATTCCGGCGCGGGCGATTCCATGTCGAACCGATAGACCTGGACATTGCCGCCGCGAGACGCCAGCGCATCGGCAAAGGCCAGCGAGCCGGAACGGAACAGGGCGTCGGTCAGCAATTCCTCGCACAGCGCGGCATCGTCGGGCGGCGCGCGCCGGGCGCGGGCAGCGGCGACGGCCCCGGCGGCCGCCTCTCCAAAAAGCCCTTCCGCGACGGACGATGCGAATTTGCCGTCGATCCCGGCCCGGTCCGGCAGCAGCGACAGGAACAGCGCCCCTTCGTCCCGCGTCCAGCCGACCATGACGTCCACCTTGCGCCTTGCCGCGCCTATCGCGGCCGCTTTCCACAATGGCGTGCCGCCTGCCTGCCAGGGCGCATCGGCCACGGGCGCGAAGGGGGGCGTGAAATCGCCCCTGCGCGGATTTCGCAGCCGCGCCCCGGCCCTGTCCTGCGCGGCCAGAATACGCTCGACGGAGGCGGCGCGCAGATCGGCGGCGTGCCCGCGCTCCAGACCCATTTCCTCGAAGAAGATGTGCGATCTTTCGAAGGCGGCCTCCCGCTCCTGCGGTTCCAGCCCGAACGGAGCGCTCTGCAGGATGGCCCGCCTGAAAAGTCCGTCGGCATCCTCCGACGCCAGCATCATCGCGATGGCATGCGCCCCGGCGGACTGGCCGAAGACGGTGACATTGTCCGCATCGCCCCCGAAGGCCGCGATATTGTTCCGCACCCAATGCAGGGCGGCCAACTGATCCCGCAAGCCGAGATTGCCGTCGCTGACTCCTGGTGCCGCAAGATAGCCCAGCGCTCCCAGGCGATAATTGGGACAGACCACGATCACGCCCTGCTCCCGCGCCATGCGGGCGCCGTCATACCAGGGCTGGTCGCCCGAACCGGTCAGGAAAGCGCCGCCATGGAACCAGACCATGACCGGGGCCTGCCGGGCGCCGGAGGGCGCCCAGATCGAAAGGGTGAGGCAATCCTCATCCTGATCGCCCGACATGGGGCCAAGCGCGGTGAACATGCGGGAGGGGGTCTGCGGCGCCATCGGCGCGGCGGCCGTTGCATCGCGCGTCCCATTCCATGGCGGGCAGGGCAGGGGCGGCGCGAACCGCAACGCGCCTAGAGGCGGCTGCGCGAACGGCAGCCCGCGAAAGACCTCGCATCCATCGAGGGAAAGGCCGCGCACAGAGCCGGAAGGGGTGTCGCGGTCGACTGTGGAAGATGTCGGAAGCATGGGGCG
This sequence comes from Sphingobium chlorophenolicum, assembly GCF_000722875.1. Taxonomy (GTDB): domain Bacteria; phylum Pseudomonadota; class Alphaproteobacteria; order Sphingomonadales; family Sphingomonadaceae; genus Sphingobium; species Sphingobium chlorophenolicum. The sequence goes on from NZ_JFHR01000045.1 coordinate 3,550, forward strand.
ATCTAACGGGCCTTGGCGCGACGGTGCAGTCGCGGCGACGGGAACGGGGGGTTGCCAAGTTGGAAACCCGATGCGAAGATTTTGCGCAGGCGGCCGGAGGATCAGGCTGTACGGGATCAAGCCATGCGCTTTGCAGACGACCTCATCCTTTTCGCGCATCTGGTGGACAACGGCTCCTACTCGGCGACCGCCAGGGCCCTGGGGGTTCAAAAATCCTTCCTCAGCCGCCGGATCGCCGCGCTGGAAACGGCGCTTGGCCTCAATATCCTGCAAAGGGGGGCGAACGGGATCAGGGTGACGGACCTTGGCAACCAGGTCTATGCCAACGCCTGCAAGGTGCGGGAAAATCGCGACGAGGCATTCCGCATCGTCGAGGAGCAGCAGCGGACGCCCAGCGGCGTGCTCAACGTCGTTTGCCCGCCCTTGCTGTCGGAAATGCTGTTCGGCGATGTCGCGGTGGCCTTCGCCGCCAGCCATCCGAAGGTGAGGCTGAACTTCGAAGTCCGGACGATATTGCCCACAGCCGGACTGGACGCCTATGACGTCGTGATCCTTCCGGCGACAGGCGGCCTGCCCGACGCCGATTTCGTGGCCCGGCGGATATTGCTCGCCGAATATCGCCTCGTCGCGTCACCCCGTTGGCAGCCGGTCTCCGGCAAAGCCAGCCTTGAAAAGCTGCAGGGCTGCGTCGCCATAGGCTGGGCGCATGACGGCGCGCCGGAGATCTGGAAACTCACGGACGAGGGTGGAAACATCCACGAGTTGGCGGTCTCTCCAACCCTGCGCACGAACGATCTGGCCCTTGCGGCCAGGGCGGCGATCGCCGGGCTGGGCCTTGCGCGATTGCCTGCGGCGCAGGCCATTCCCCACATCGCCGCAGGTCGTCTGGTCCATATCCTGCCGGATTATCAGCCCCATCCGGTCTCCATCTATGCCGCCTATTCCTCCCGCCGGGCCGTGACCGCCGCCGGGCGCGCCTTTCTTGCCGCTCTACAGGAGGCGGCGGCTAAGGCCTGACCGGGCCAAATCCCTAGGTAGCGTCGGCCTGAGTGATTTGGGTGGATTGCGGACCTATCCTATTCCTCCCCATCGAAAGATGGGGAGGTGGCAGCGCGAAGCGCTGACGGAGGGGAAAATGCGCAGGTCACGCCATTTCCCCTCCACCACCGCTTTCAGCGGCCGTCCCCCTCCCCACGCTTCGCGTAGGGAGGATTTAACGTTTACGAATCCCACATACCTAGCAAATGATCCGCATCGGATCCTCCACCAGATCGCGGAACGCGGCCATGAACTGCGCTGCCGTCGCGCCGTCGATGGCGCGATGATCGAAGCTGGCGGTGGCCGCCATGATCGTCGCCAGAGCGATTGCGCCATCCACCTTCCACGGCTGCTCCACGCCCGCCGCCACGCCCAGGATCAGCGCCTGCGGCGGATTGATCACCGGGAACATCTCGTCGATCCCGAACATGCCCAGGTTGGAAATGGAGGCGGTGCCGCCCTGATAATCCTCCGGCGCCAGCTTGCCGTCGCGGGCCTTGGCCGCCAGCGCCTTGCTCGCCTGGGCGATGGCCGAAAGCGACAGCGCGCCCGCGTCCTTGATGACGGGGGTGATCAGCCCGCCCTCGATCGCGACGGCCATGGAAATGTCCACGCGGGAGAAGCGATGCAGGACATCGCCGCCGAACTGCACGTTCACGTCCGGGACCGCCGCCATGGCCAGCGCCATCGCCTTGATCAGCATGTCGTTGACCGACAGCTTGACGCCGCGCGCGGAAAGGCTGGCGTTCAGTTCCGTCCGCAGCCGGTTCAGCGCGTCGATGTTGCAGCGCGCCGTCAGGTAGAAATGCGGCACGGTCTGCTTGGACTCGGTCAGGCGGCGGGCGATGGTCTTGCGCATGCCCGTCAGCTTGACCGTGTCCACAGGCACGCCCGCCGGAGGATCGTAGACCGGCGCCGCTGCGGCGACCGGCGCGTTGGCAGCGATGACGGCGGCGGGCGTAAGAAGCGATGGCAGGCCAAGGTCCGCCTTGACGATGCGTCCGCGTGGACCGCTGCCGGTGATGCCCGACAGCGAAAGCCCACGCACGGCCGCGATCCGCCTGGCAAGCGGCGTGGCGTTGATGTCCCTCTCGTCAAGGGCAGGCGCTTTGGGGGCCGCCGAAACCGTTTCCAGCACGGGCGCGGCGACGGCTTCCGCTCCCTGGGCGACGGTCGCGATTACCGTGCCCACGGGCACGTCCTCGCTCCCCTCCGGAACGAGGATCGACGCGATTACGCCGCCTTCCGTGGCTTCATAGTCCATCGTCGCCTTGTCGGTCTCGATCTCGGCTATGATGTCGCCCGGCTTGATCCTGTCCCTGGCCTTGACGAGCCACCGGGCCAATGTGCCCTTTTCCATCGTCGGCGACAGCGCCGGCATGGTCAGTTCAACAGCCATGTCATTCCCCCAGGAAAAGTTCGGCGGCGGCCTCGACAATGGCGTCGGCGTCCAGCCTGTAGGTGCGATAAAGGTCGGGCAGGTCGCCGGTCTGGCCGAAGCGGTCGATGCCCAGCGGGCTGACGCGCATCCCCTTGACGCCGCCCAGCCAGGACAGCGCGCCCGGCGATCCGTCGATCACCGTCACCAGCCCCGCGCCGGGAGCCAGCGCGGACAGCAGCGTCTCGACATGGCTGGGCGCCGCGTTTTTGTCGGTCCAGCGGGCAGCGCGCCGGGCCGACCAGCCGCGATGCAGCAGGTCGGGCGAGGTGACGTTCAGCAGGCCCAGACCCGGCATATCCTCCGCCAGCAATTCCCACGCCGCCAGCGCTTCGGGCGCGATCGCGCCGGTGAAGACCAACGCCGCCTCGGAACCGGCGGCGGGCTTGCGCAGCCAATAGCCGCCCTTGATCGCGTCGGCTTCCCAATCGGCATCGGTGCGCGTGATCTGCGGGATGGACCGTGTGCTGAGGCGCAGATAGACCGAACTGCCCTCCGCCTTCTGCATATGGTCGAAGGCATGGCGCATAAGCAGCGCCACCTCATCGGCATAGGCCGGTTCGAAATAGTCCAGATTGGGCTGACCCATGCCGATCAGGGGCGTGTTGATCGACTGGTGCGCCCCGCCTTCCGCGCCCAACGTCAGGCCCGAAGGCGTGCCGACCAGCAGGAAGCGCGCATCCTGGTAGCAACCATAGTTGAGCGCATCCAGCCCGCGTGAAATGAACGGGTCGTACACGGTCCCGACCGGCAGCAGGCGCGTGCCGAAATGCGGGGCCGACAGACCCAGCGCCGCCAGCATCAGGAAGAAATTATTCTCCGCAATGCCCAGTTCGATATGCTGGCCTGCGGCATGGCCCGACCATTTCTGTGCGGAGGGAATCTTCGCGGCATGGAAAACGTCGGCCAGTTCGCGGCGGCGGAACAGCCCGCGCCGGTTGACGAAGCCGCCCAGATTGGTCGTCTGCGTGACGTCGGGCGCGGTCGTGACGATGCGGTCGCCCAGCGGATCGCCCGCCTTCGCCAGATCCATCAGGATGCGGCCGAACGCCGACTGGGTGGACTGTTCCTCCCCATCCGGCACCGGCAGGCGGTCCGGCACCGGCATCGCTTCGGCCTGATGCTCTGGCGGCGTCGCGGCGAAGGCGCTCTTGCGGATGAAGGCGTCCAGTTCGGCGGCCACATTGTCGCCCAGCCCGGCATAGGGTTCCCATTCCTGGCCCTCCGCGATGTTCAGGCTGGCGCGCAGTTCGGCGATCTGGGGCGGGTTCATCATGCCCGAATGATTGTCCTTGTGCCCCGCGAGCGGCAGGCCGAACCCCTTGATCGTATAGGCGATGAACATGGTCGGCATGTCGTCGTCGGCTGCGGCGAACGCCTCCAGCAACGTCTCGACGCAATGGCCGCCCAAATTGGTCATCAGCGCCGACAGCGCGGCATCGTCATAATCGTCCAGCAGCTTCCTGACGTTAGGCTTGCCGCCGATGTCGGCGATCAGCCGCGCCCGCCACGCTGCGCCGCCCTGATAGGTCAGCACCGCATAGTCGGCGTTCGGGCAGTTATCGATCCATTCCTCCAGGCTCTTGCCGCCCGGCTTGCGGAAGGCCGCCTGTTGCAGCTTGCCATATTTCAGCGTCAGCACGCGCCAGCCGCACGTCTCGAAAATATCGTCGAAGCGGCGGAACATGCGGTCGGCGGTCGTGCTGTCCAGTGACTGCCGGTTATAATCGACGATCCACCAGCAATTGCGGATGTCGTGCTTATAGGCCTCGATCAGGCATTCGTAGATATTGCCCTCATCCAGTTCAGCGTCGCCCATCAGCGCGATCATGCGGCCAGCGTCCACCTCCGCCATCTGGCCATGGGCGATCAGATAATCCTGCACCAGGCTGGCGAAGGCCGTGATCGCGACGCCCAGCCCGACCGACCCGGTGGAGAAATCGACGGGAATCTGGTCCTTGGTCCGCGAAGGATAGCTTTGCATGCCGCCCAGCCCGCGAAAGCGCTGCAACTGGTCCAGGCTCTGATTGCCCAGCAGATAGTGGATGGCGTGCAGCACCGGCCCGGCATGGGGCTTGACCGCGACCTTGTCCTGCGGCCGCAGGGCGCTGAAATAGAGCGCGGACATGATCGTCGTCATCGACGCGCAACTGGCCTGATGGCCGCCGACCTTCATGCCGTCCCGCTTGGTGCGGACATGGTTGGCATTGTGCACCGTCCAGGAGGAAAGCCAGCGCAAGCGCGTGTCGAGCGCCTCCAGCGCATGGATATCGGCCTGTCGCGTTTCTGAAATGGCGGTAGCCACGGCATCTCTCCCTATCATCGGCGTGCCTTGATAACCGGAATGACGGCGAGAATCCTTGCGATCATTGCTCAATATCCGCATGATATTGGAATATTAATCGGATATCGTCTTATTAAGGGTGAATTATGCCAAAACAGATATTGGATGACATAGACGTCAAGATTCTCGACCGATTGCAGGGCGACGGGCGAGTCACCAACCAGCAGCTTTCGGAGGATGTCGGCCTTTCGCCCAGCCCCTGCCTGCGCCGGGTCCGGCTGCTGGAGGAAAGCGGGGTCATTGCCGGCTATGTCGCCCTGGTGAATCCGGAGGCGGTCGGCCTCAGCGTTACCGCTTTCGTGCGGATACGCCTCGACCAGCAGGATGACAGTCACCTCGCCGCCTTCGAAAGCGCCATCGCAAACCTGCCAGAGGTCATGGAATGCTATCTGATGACGGGGGAGGCCGATTATCAATTGCGCGTGCTGGTGGAATCGCTGGGCGAATTTGAAGATTTCCTGCGCCGCAAGCTGACGAGGATTACCGGCGTGTCCCAGGTGACGACCAGTTTCGGATTGCGGCCGGTGGTGTATCGGACCGCGCTTCCCGTGCGCAGCGCCGATTAATGTCGGGGCGCGACAATCCGGCTTGACTCTCATTCTAACATGTTCATTTTAGATTGAACGATTTAAAATGAGGAAGCGGTGGTTCGTTCCAGATCATTCGATGAAGCGCAGGTGCTGACCGACGCGATGAACGCCTTTCGCAAGCACGGCTTCGCGGGCGTTTCCATCAAGACGCTGGAGGCTGCGACAGGCCTGACGTCCGGCAGCATCTACAATGCCTATGGCGACAAGGACGGCGTCTATCGGGCCGCGCTGAACCATTATATCGATGCGGTCATTCGCTGGCGGCTCGACACCTATATCGGCGCCGAAGGGGGCGTGGACGGGGTCGAGCGGCTCTTCCTCTCCCTGCTGTCCGATGGCGAAGCCAATCCCAATGGCTGCCTGCTGACCAACGCCGCCGTGGAGTTCGGCGCGGGGCCGTCCGTCGCCACGCAGGGCGTGCAGGACGGCCTCGCCCTGCTGGAGGCGGGCATGCGCGACGCGCTCCTGCGGGACATTGACGCGGAGCATGTCGACCGCGCCGTCACCCGCCTTCTCCTGATCTATCAGGGCATATTGGTGCTGCGGCGCGCGGGCCGGGACATATCGGCTTCCGACGCCGTCGTCCGGGACGAATTCGATCACCTTCGGAAGATGAGAAAATCATGCTGAACTTACAGGAAGTCACCATGCCGCCGGTCGGCTATGTGGAAACCAACGGCATCAGGATGGCCGTTTACGAGGCGGGTCCGGAGACCGGTCCGGCAGTGGTCCTGCTGCATGGCTTTCCCGAACTCGCCTATTCCTGGCGCAGGCAGATCCCGGCGCTGGCGGCGGCGGGATACCGGGTCATCGCGCCCGACCTTCGCGGCTATGGCCTGACCGACCGCCCCGACCGGGTCGAGGATTACGACCTTGCTCATCTGCTGGGCGACCTGATCGGCCTGCTGGATGCGCGGGGGATCGAAAAGGCGGTCTGGGTGGGGCATGACTGGGGCGGCCTGCTCGCCTGGCAATTGCCGCTCTTCTATCCGGAGCGGACGGCCGGTGTCGTTGGCGTCAACACGCCCTTCGTGCCGCACTGGATGGTCTGGCTGCACCCCGACCATATCGGCGATCTGGCGCCTGAGGGGTTCGCACCCGATCCGCAGCGCGACCCGATCGAGCAGATGCGGGAAGTCTACAGCCCGGACATGTATGTCCTCATGTTCCACAATGACGATGTCGGGGACAGGCTGATGGCGCTCGATCCGCGCCGCACCTTCCGGTCGGCCATGCGCGGGAACATGATTTCCGCGTCGGACTACAAGAAACTGCCGCCGGAATATCGCCAGATGGCGCTGTTCGTGCCGCTTGGTCGGCCTGAGCCGGCCGAACTGCCGGGCCGCAGCCTGCTGGCGCCGGAGGAACTCGATTTCTACGCCGAAACATTTGCGCGCACCGGCTTCACATCGGCCATCAACTGGTATCGCAATGTCTCGCGCAACTGGCGGGCGGGCCTGGATGTCGAGCAGGTCGTGCGCGTGCCCTCGCTCATGATCAGCGCGGCTGACGACGTGATCCTGACGCCCGGCATGACGGACGGGATGAAAGCCCATATCCCCGACCTGGAGATGCAGACCATAGCCGATTGCGGCCACTGGACCCCGCAACACAAGCCCGCCGAGTTGAACGAAGCGATCACCGGCTGGTTGCAGAGGCGCTTTCCGGCATAGGATGGAATCTGGGCCGATTGCCATGCGAACTGACATGAGGCGATTGGCCCGGAAAAGCAGTCCGTCATGCTGAACTTGTTTCAGCATCCATTCCTCCCCTCAGACCATCGCTTGTGGGGCGCGATGGATGCTGAAACAAGTTCAGCATGACGAAGGGATGCGGCAAGGGACCGGCATTCAGTCCAGCCTCACGCGCAATCAGACCGGCGCAGTAAGGATCATCTCCGGCCGCTGCTCGAAGACGCCGAACCACCGCGCCAATTCCGGGAAATCCTCCCGCCACGGCCGGTCCGCAAAGCGAAAGTCGAGATAGCCCAGCAGGCAGGCGAGGGCGATTTCGGCAATTGTCGGTTCGCCGTGCAGGGCGGGGCTGTCCGCCTCCATCGCCTCCAGGCCGCGCCACACTTTCTCCATCTGCGCCTCGACCCAGGGCGCCCAGCGCAGTTCGGCGGGGCGAAGCTGCTCGTAACGGCTCATGACTGCGGCTTCGGTCATGCCGTCGATCAGCGCCTGCCGGTGCAGCACCTCCCACCGGGCGTCGCCGGAAGCGGGGATCAGGACCGGCGTGTCAGCCAGCGTCTGCAAATAGTCGGCAATGACCGCCGAACCGTAAATGCGTGAGCCCGAATCCGTCACCAGCACCGGAATCTTGGCAATCGGGTTGATCGCCGCAAGCTCCTCCGCCGGGGCGACGGGCGTGGTCGATACGGGGACGAGCGTCACCCTGTCGCCCAGCCCCAGAATCTCCAGGGCGATGCGGACTTTCCGGACGAAGGGGGAGGCGGAACCGAATATTAGCTGCATAGGCCCAATATTCCCGTCGGCGGTCGCGGGGCAAGTCGTATCTTGCCCCGCCGTATCGATCATGCGGCGATCATGCGCTTTCCGGCCAGCACCCTTGCCGCGTCCGCAATAGACCGGGCATTCGGAATGACGGCCGCCTGAAGCACCGGGCTGGCCGGTATCCGCGTATCCATCGTGGCTAGGCGGCGCACGCTCAGGTCTATCCGCTCGCCGAGCAGTTCCTGGATGCGAAAGCCGATCTCGCCCGCAAAGCCGCCGGTGCGCACGGCCTCATGCACGATCAGGACGCGCCCGCCCGCCTCGCGGACGGCCTGCGTCAACGCCTCCTCATCGATGGGATTGAGCCAGCGCAGATCCAGCACCGCCGCATCGATCCCTTCCTCCGCCAATGCCTCCGCCGCTGCCTCCGCAGGGTCGACCATCGTGCCCCAGGAGATGATCGCCACATCCTTGCCGGGGCGGCGCAGCCGGGCCTTGCCGACCGGCTCCGCGCCTTCGGTCAGTTCGACCGTCGATCTGACCTGATACAGGCCCCGCGCCTCTATGACGATGACCGGATCGGGATCGGCGGACGCGGCGCGCAGCAGCGCATAGGCGTCCGTCGCCGAGGATGCGAGGGCGACCTTCAGGCCCGGCACATGGGCCAGCATCGCCTCTATGGACTGGGAATGCTGCGCGCAGGAACCCGGCGTCGCGCCCTGTTGCGTGCGCACGACCATGGGCGCTCCGCTCTTGCCGCCGGTGATGTAGCGGATGTTCGAAGCCTGATTCACAAGCTGGTCAAGCGCGACGAACAGGAAATCCGCCCACATGATCTCCACGATGGGTTTCAGGCCGCTCATCGCCGCACCGACCGCCGAACCCAGGATGGCGTTTTCCGCAATCGGCGTGTCGAACACCCGATGAGCGCCATATTCCCGTTGGAGGTTGCGGCTCGCCGCGAAGATGCCGCCCCCCTTGCCGACATCCTCGCCATAGACGATCACCGTTTCGTCCCTGTCCAGTTCGGCGCGAAGGGCGGCGTTCACGGCCTCGATGAAGCTCATCTCCTTCGTCCCGATCACGCGGGGATTCATATCGACGGGCGCTGCGATGACATGATCGAGTAGTCCCGTGGGAACCGGATCTGGCGAAGCCATCACGGCGTCCGCGATCCGTTCGACCTTCCGCTCTTCCTCCTCACGCAGCGCCTCGACCTCGCGCTCCGTCATCAGCCCGGCGTCGATCATCCGCTGCGACAGGGTGATGAAGGGGTCGATCTGCTCCGCCTTCCGGCGATCATCCTTGGACCGATAATGCTCCATGTCACGGTTATAATGACCCCATAGCCTCGGCACGCGGCATTCCAGCAGGGCAGGGCCATCGCCTTTCCTGGCCCGCTCCGCCGCGATGGCGAAGCTGTCGCGCACGACGATGGGGTCGGTCCCGTCGATGGTCGCGGAGGGAATGCCATAGCCCGCCGTCCGCTGCGCAAGGCGCTTGGCCAGGAACATGTCGTCAGTGCTGGTCATTTCCGACCAGCCATTATTCTCCACGACGAAGATGACCGGCAATTTGCGTGCAGCCGCCAAAGCGAAGGCTTCGGACACCGCGCCCTGGTTGAGCGCCCCGTCGCCGATGGTGACCACGACGACGCGGCCATTGCCCTTGTGCAGGTTCGCCATGGCCACGCCGCAGGCGATGGTCGTTCCCGCGCCGACGATGGAATTTTCCCCGATGAAGCGCGTGTCGGGCGCCATCATCAGCGCCGACCCGGCGCGACCGCCGTTGATGCCCTCGGCCTTCTGGCAGATTTCAGCGAACACGGCGCGGGGGTCGAGTCCCGACGCGATGGCCCAGCCATGGCCGCGATAGGTGCAGACGATCTGGTCGTCGTCGCGCAGCCCGGCGACCGCGCCCAGCGGCACCGCCTCCTGTCCGGCGCAGAAATGCATCGATCCCAACACGGAAGGCGGCTTGGTCTGCGTCAGCGCGAGCGCCTTGGCTTCGAAGGCACGAATGAAGGCGATCTGCGCAAGGGAATGCCGCGCATAGTTCGCGTCGGACAGGATCGCGGAGGCGTTGGTGGCTGTCACAATGTCTTCCTGTTTGAATCGCATCGTCGCGCCGGTCAGCGCTTCTGATAGGCCTTGCCATGGGGGTAGCTGACCAGTTCGAGCTGCATGCCCCACGGCGTGAGGAAATAAACCCACCGCTGGCCCTCGCTCGGCCCCTTGCTGTCGGTGGGATCGCCCAGGATGACGACATCCTTGCCGCGTAAATATTCGACCGCCTTGTCAAGGTCATGGACGTAAAAGGCGACATGATGTCCGCCAATGTCGCTGTTGCGGGGCTGGGACCGCCGCTGATCCGGCGCGCTATATTGGAATATCTCCAGATTCGGTCCGTTGCCGCACGTCAGGAAAGCGATTTTCTCCACTGCCGCGTCCGGATGAACATTGAGATGGGTTTCCATCCAATTGCCGTTCGCTGGCGTCAGTTGAAGTTCATAGGCGACCTCGCAACCGATGACATCGACGAAGAAGCGGACAGCCTCCTCTATATCGGGAACGGTGAACCCGATATGCTCGGCTTCCCTGAGGCCAGGAAGGCCTGCTTCTGGCGTCAAGATCTGGTTTTCCACGGCATCCTCATCCCTCTTCGCGGAGGTAAAGCCATCAAGCTGCGCAGGGATTAATGTATCCCATTATGCCGGTCAATGGCAAATATCGCTCCATCACGTCAATTTTATAGACAAATTGGATACGATAATGGTCATCCCGCCCATCAAGAGTACGTCTCCCGGTTCGCTTGACAAGGGGGGAGATCAGTTCGCGCAGGAAAACGACATTTTCATACAGGACGTTATCTTCCTTCCGGCCTTAGCCCAAGCTGCAAATATAAAAGCCGTTACGCGATGGGTCGTCGGTCATGTCGGTCATAGTCATGTCTGGAGGAAGGATGTTGATCGGCCAGGGCGAATAACGCAGACGCGGGCGACAACAATCAGGCCCCTTGCTGAATTGGCCGCATGATTACCCGTTATTCCTCAATTCTTCGAAGAGATGACGCATTTCCACATCAGAATTACATCGCAAGATCATAATATATAATCGGGAGGATGAACGTGATTGTGAAAGAATATCTGAAGAATCATACTGTAGGTTGCATTGCCATATTGTCTACGACCGCACTGACATCGGTCATGGCGTTGCCGGCTCTGGCGCAAAATGCGCCCGCGTCTCCGCCGGCCGCCGCATCGTCGGGACAAAATGCGACCGCTATCGAGGACATCGTCGTCACGGCCCAGCGGCGCAGCGAGCGTCTGCAGGACGTGCCGGTCGCCGTCACGGCGGCGTCGGCGGCAAAGCTGGCCGCCGTGGGCATCGCCAGCACGCAGGAGCTGACCGTTGTGACGCCCGGCCTCAGCATGCCGCAGACGGCGGGCTATTCGCAGCCGCGCATCCGCGGCATCGGATCGAGCACCAACGGGCCGGGGCAGGAGCCGCCCATCGCCACCTATATCGACGGCGTCTATCTCGCCGCCGCGCCCGCTTCGCTCTTGACGCTCAACAATATCGACCGCGTGGAGGTGCTGAAGGGGCCGCAGGGCACTCTTTTCGGCCGGAATGCAACCGGCGGCCTCATCCAGGTCGTGACCAAGGATCCTTCGGAAAAGCCCACGGCCGCGTTCAACCTCAGCTACGCGAAATATAACGACATCACGGCCGACGCCTATGTGTCCGGCCCGATCGCCGATGCGTTCCGCGCCGACCTGGCGCTGCATTATGAAACGCAGCAAAGCGGCTGGGGAACCAATCTGGGCACGGGCAACCCGGCAGGCACGCTGCCGCACGACTTTGCGGGCCGGGCCAAATTCCTGTTCGAACCGGGCGCGGATACCAGCATCGTGCTGGCGGTCGACTATGCCGATCGTGTCAGTCGCCGCGACGTGCAGAAACTGGACGAGCGCCTGTTCCAGGGCACTTTCAACAACCCCCTCTTCGGCGGGCCCTTCCCGCAGGGCGGGAAATACGACATCAACAATAATATCGACCCGGAAAACCGGCTGAAGGCGAAGGGCGTGTCCCTTCATATCAAGCAGGAACTGGGCGGCGCCACGCTGCAGAGCATCACCGCCTATCGGGACACCAAATTCGACATCAACCTGGATATAGATCAGACGCCCATCAAATATATCCAGCTTTTCGCTTCATCCCGGATGAAGCAATTCAGCCAGGAATTGCAGCTATCGTCCGACAGTAGCGGTCCGCTGACATGGACAGGCGGGCTATATTTCTACCATGCTGACGACAGCAACAATCCGCTTCAGGTGGATTTTCCGCCCACGGCGGTGTCGCCCGTACCCTTCGCGCCGGTTTCCATCAGGACCGATTCGAAGATGCGCACCAATTCCTTCGCGGGCTATGCGCAGGGCACATATGAATTCCTGCCGGAAACCCGGCTCACCCTTGGCGGTCGCTTCACCTATGAACGCAAGCATTCGGAAGGCGGAGAGGACTTCATCGTCGGCGGCGCCGTTGCCCAGCATACCACCTTTCCCGCTCCCGGCATCGTGGATACGATAAAGGCGAACCGGTTCACCTATCGCATCGCGCTGGACCATAAGTTCACGCCCGACATATTGGGCTATGTGTCCTATAATACCGGCTTCAAGAGCGGCGGATATAATCTGTCCGCTCCCACCAATCCTCCCTACAAGCTGGAGACGATCAAGGCCGCCGAAGTCGGTTTGAAAAGCGATCTCTTCAACCGACGTCTTCGCCTGAACATGGCCGCCTATCATTATGACTATGGCAACCTGCAGGTCGGGCGCTATTTCAACAATGTGCAGACGGTCTATAACGGCGCCAAGGCCGAGATTTACGGCGTGGACCTGGACGGAGAGGTCATCGTCGCGCAGGGCCTGTCCCTGAATGGCGGATTTTCCTACATTCATGCGGAATTCAAATCCTTCCCACTGGCCGACTATATCGTGCCGTGCGAAGGCCAGACGCCCACGCCGGGCCATGTCGTCACCTGCTCGGCGGCTGGGAACCGCCTGCCTTTCACCCCGAAGACGACCTTCAATATCGGCGCGGACTACAAGGTCGACGTTTCGTTCGGCACGCTGGAGGCGCACGCCACCTATTATCGCGCAAGCAGCGTCTTCGCCGCGCCGGACAATGTCGCGACGGAACCCGCCTATGACCTGGTGAATGCATCGATGGGCTGGACGGACCTGTCGGGGCAATTGTCGGTCAAGGTCTGGGGCAAGAATCTGGGCAACAGCTATTATGCCACATCAATGCTGGAGGCCAATCAGGGCGTGATCCGCGCCAATGGCGCCCCCAGGACTTACGGCGTGACGCTGGGGTATAAATTCTAGCCAGCGTGAACAAGTTCAGGATGCACTGACTGAATGATTTGTGTTTCTTAATCCTCCCCATCGATAGATGGGGAGGGGGACCAGCCGAAGGCTGGTGGAGGGGAAATACGCAGGTCGCGCCATTTCCCCCCCCACTCCAAACCATCTACGCCCCTCGATCACCGCACCGCAACCCGCCAGATGATGCCGCCCGTATCGTCGCTGACCAGCAGCGCGCCGTCCCCGGCAAAATTCACCCAGGTAGGACGGCCGCGCGTCTCGCCGTCCCCGGTCAGGAACCCGGTCAGCAGGGGAACGGGCAGGCCTTGCGGATTGCCGTCGGCATCGAACCGCACGAACACGACATCGTAACCGGACAGAGGCTTGCGATTCCACGAACCATGGCGAGCGATGACCGCGCCGTTCGCGAAACCGGTCCCCAGTCCCCCAAAGGCCAGGCCAAGCGGCGCGACATGGGCGCCAAGCGCATAGGCCGGCCTGCGAACGCGACCACTCAGGTCTTTCGGCGGCGCTTCGGTGACGCGGTCGTCGCGATGGTCCTTCCAATAATACCATGGCCAGCCGAAATGGCCTCCCTCCGGCACATTGGTCAGATAGTCGGGCGGCGAATCCGGGCCAAGCTGATCCCGTTCATTGACCACCGCCCATAATTTGCCGCTGGTGGGATTCCAGGCCAGCCCATTGGCATTGCGCAAACCCTGCGCATAGGGGCGCGACCGCAGGGAATGAAGGTCCAGTTCCCATATCGCGGCGCGCCCCTTCTCTACGGCAATGCCCTTTTCCGCGGCGTTGCTGGCTGATCCGACCGCGACGAAAAGGCGCGATCCATCGGGACTCAGCAACAGGTTGCGCATCCAGTGATGATCGCCCCTGGGCAGGGCCATCAGCTTCCGGGGGGCTGCGGCAAGGGTGGTTTCGCCCAACCGGTAGGGGAAGGCCAGGACCGCATCATGATTGGCCAGGTAAAGCGTGCCGTCGCGCCAGGCTAGGCCGGACGGAGAGGCAAGCCCATTTCCCCGCCGCAGGACGAATTTCTGCTCTGCCTTGCCGTCGCCATCGCCGTCGCGTAGCAGCATCAGCGTATCGGGCGATTTGCCATGCGATCCGCCGCGCTTCATCAGCCATTCGCCGATCGCCGCATTCATGCCGCTACCCATGCTGCCTGCGGGTGCATCCGCCTCGCAGGCCAGCACGTCGCCATTGGGCAGCGTCAGCATCACGCGGGGATGGTCGAGTCCCTCCGCAAAGCGCGAAACGCGAAGCCCGCGAGCCGCGACCGGCGTTTCGCCGGGGCCCCAGCCGACCGGCGTCGCGATCCGCACGCTCGGTATCTGCTCCAGCTTCGGGGCGACCATCACCGGATCGCGGCCCGATAATTGGTCCAGGCTGTGCCCCGCCGGAACCCCCAGCCACAGCCAGAAGGCAAATCCGCCAGACAGGGCAAGGATGACCGCGAAAGCCAGGATGAGATTTCGTCCCGTCAATATGCGCGAAAATAGACTCATGGCGATGCTTAGCTCCCCGACCGGTTTCGATAGCGGCGACCCGTGCCCCTTTCGAGGGCGCGCTTGACAACGCCTATAATATCGATATTTCTCTAGGACAACGAGAATATGTAAAAATGTCGTAAAACAAACGGCCATAAAAAGCGCGCCCGCAGGCCGACATGATCATGGAGCATTAGGGGAGTATCGCTATGAATATCGCTGCACATCACGCGGCACTTTTGATCGGCGTTTCCAGCATCGGCCTCCTGGCGGCGTCCGCCCACGCGCAGGAGGCATCGGCTCCCTCCGGCGCGATTGCCGACATCGTCGTCACCGCGCAGCGCCAGTCGGAAACATTGCAGAGCGTGCCGATCTCCATCTCCGCCTTCAGCGGCGAGGCGCTGGAAAAGCAGCAGATCAAGAATGCGCTGGATTTGCAGTTGAGCCTGCCCAACGTCACCTTCACCAAGACCAACTTCACCAATTCCAGCTTCACGATCCGGGGCGTGGGCGACCTTTGCGTGGGGGCCAGTTGCGAATCCGCCACGGGCATCCACGTCAACGACATGCCTACCATCACGCGGTTGTTCGAAACCGAATATTTCGACCTCCAGCGCATAGAGGTGCTGCGCGGACCGCAGGGCACGCTTTACGGGCGCAACGCGACATCGGGCGTCGTGAACTTCATCACCAACCGGCCCGACCTCACGAAATTCGGGGCATCCAGCGAAATCGAATATGGCAATTACAAGTCGGTCAAGGTCAAGGGCATGATCAACATTCCCCTCAGCGACAGGCTGGGCGTCCGGCTGGCGGGCTATTATCTCAATCGCGACGGCTATACGAAGGACATCGCCAATAATTCGCGGATCGACGGCCGCGATCTTTACGCCCTGCGCGGCTCCGTCCGCTTCCAGCCGAGCGATGCCACCACCCTCGACATCATCGGCTATTATTTCCGGGAAAAGGACGACCGGAACCGCGTCGGAAAGCAGCTTTGCCATCGCGACACCAGCGGCGTGCTGGGCTGCGCGCCCGACCGCCTCGGCTATGATGTCGTGAACGGGCATGCCACCATCACCGGCATATTGACGAACAGCGAAGTCATCGGACCACTGGGCTGGACCAGCCGCTCAGGCCCCGACATCTATGCGGGCATCGTCAATCCGGCCGACATGCGCACCGTGAACAGCGGCTATACCCCCCGATATTTCGCCGAGGACAAGCAAATACAGATCCGGTGGGAACAGAAGATCGGCGACACGCTCGATCTGGGCGTGATCGGCGGCTACACGAAGACCGAGGTCGATTCCCAGACCGACTATTTCGGATCGCGGGGACGTTCGATATCGACCTTTCCCGGCATCCCGATCTTCCAGGCCGTCTTTCCCACTGCGGCCGCTTCATTGTTCGACAGTGCCGGCAACATCTGCGCATCGGCCCCGGATCGCAGCTATGCAGGCGTTTATGGCGGCCACCGCCAATCCTGCATGGCCTCCCCCACCACGGCCGACCGGTCCACCGGCCGCAGCCGCGCCTATTCGCTTGAAGCGCATCTGACTTCGCATTTCGACGGGAAGTTCAACTTCCTTGCGGGCGGCATCTATTATAATGTGAAGTCTGACTATAATTTCTTCATCGCCGGCACGGGCTTCGACTATGCCGCGGCCATTATCGGTCCGCCCGAATTGAGCGCCACCCATTATCTCGGCCCGTCATTCTACAATAGCGAGACGTCGGATATATCGCTCAAAAGCTACGGCATATTCGGCGAAATCTATTATGATCTGAACGACAGGCTCAAATTCACCGCTGGCATGCGATATTCCAGCGACAAGAAGCCGGAGGTGGACCGGGCGTTCCTCTACAATTTCCCCGTACCCTATGGTTCGACCAACGCGCTGACGTCGCCCTTCTTCCCCTTGCTGTACGATCAGGATCCGGCGATTCCGGGCAATCAGGCCAATCGCGTCCTCAGCGTGAAGTTCGGCGAGATTACGGGCCGCGCGCTCCTCGACTGGCAAGTCACCGACGACAATCTCCTCTATCTGTCCGCATCGCGCGGCTATAAATCGGGCGGCATCAATCCGCCGTTCGATCCGTCCCTGTTCACGGCGCCCGCAACCTTCAAGCCGGAGATCATCCAGGCGCTCGAAATCGGATCGAAGAATAAATTCGCCGGGGGGAAACTGGTCCTGAACGCCAGCGCCTTCTATTATGACTACAGCAATCTGCAATTGAGCCGCCTCATCAACCGGACCGCCTTCAACGACAATACGAACGCGTCCATCTACGGCGTCGAAATCGAATCGGTCATCCGTCCCGACCCGGCCTGGCAGTTCAACCTGAGCGCCAGCTATCTGCATTCGAAGATCAAGAATTTCTCGCTCGACGACAGCCGCGACCCGTCCGGCGGCCGGTCGGACACCGTCATCGTCAAGGACGCGGCCAGCGCGGCGAATTGCGTCGTCCAGCCGACCGGGGCGATCACCGCCCAGGCCCTGTTCGCCGCCGCGCCCGCGCTGGGCGCGCTGCAACCGGTGACCGGCACCAACACGTCCGGCGTCTTTTCCAGTTGCGCGGCGATCCTGCAAATGATCGCGGAGCCGCCGCCGGCGATCTCGACCTTGCTCGGCGTCGCGCCCGGCGGACCCTTGCCCTTCGCCTTCAATCGCGATTTGACCGGAGCGCCACTGTCATTGCCGTCCGGCGTGGCCGTGCCCCTGTCGGGCAACCAGCTTCCGCAGGCGCCCACCTGGAAATTCTCCGCAGGCGCGCAGCATGTCAGCGAATTCGACAATGGCATGAGCCTCGTCCTGCGCGTCGACCTTACCTATACCGGCGAATATTTCAGCCGCAGCTTCAATCGCCCCGTCGACAGGATCAAGGGCTATGAAGTCGTCAACGCCCAAGCCCAGCTCAATGGCCGGGACGACAAATGGTTCGTCAGGGCGTTCGTCCAGAACCTGACCGCGAACAACGCGATCACCGGCCAATATGTGTCCGATCCGGCGTCGGGCCTCTACACCAACAGCTTCACGCTGGAACCGCGACGCTACGGCGTCGCCGCCGGATTCGAATTCTGAACCTGTGCCGACATGGCGATATCGTCCGCGAAGGGAGGTATCGCCATGTCGGCTCATATGAAAAATGAATGAATTCTTCTCGAAAACCGAATGTCGTAAGATGTAATTACTCGGCCATGTCGCGCCAGTTATTTCTTGGCGACTGTCGATCCAATTATGGTGAATGTGAATGAACCTCATTCGCATATGGAAATTGCTTCTCTCGTCCAGACTACAATTAGCTGCATGCCAAGCCTGCACCAGGAACGGATAGCGGGCATCGCAGCGACAGGCTGCATGGAGAGGGAGAGCAGTGATGAAGCGTGCAGAAATATATTTGGCGGGGGGCGCGGCCCGCAAACGACGGATTTTCCCTGCAACTACATCGCTGTTGCTCGCCTCGGCGGCACTGTTGCCCAATACTGCCTTCTCCCAGCAGGCCGCCGATCAACCGGCGACGTCGGCGAACCAGATCGAAGACATTGTGGTGACGGCCCAGAAGCGCAGCGAAAATGTCCAGAAGGTGCCGATCGCCATCTCGGCCCTGGGCGGGGAAGCGCTGGCGAACAGGGGCTTCGACAGCCTTGCGACGCTGACCAAGCTGGCGCCGTCGATCCAGCTCAGCAATTTCGGCCCCATCGCCTTCGTCACCCAGCGCGGCATCGGCAATGAAAACAGCATGGCGGGCGGCGATCCCGGCGTCGCCTTCCATTTCGACGGCGTCTATGTGGGCCGTCGGGTCGGCACCCTCTTCTCCGCCTTCGACAGCGCGCGGGTCGAGATTTTGCGCGGGCCCCAGGGCACGCTGTACGGACGGAACGCGACTGGCGGGTCGATCAACTACATCACCAAGAAGCCGGTGGACGAATTTGAGGCGAATGCCGACGTCACCATCGGGAACTACGACATGTGGCGTCTGCGCGGCGCGATCAACATTCCCGTCACCAACGGCATCAGCACCAGGATCGTGGGCTATAAGGAGAAGCGCGACGGCTTCGCCCATAACAGCGTTCCCGGCGGGACGGAGGCGAATGACGCCGACAATTACGGCATTCGCGGCCATATCCTGGCCGAAGTGACCAGCAATTTCACGGCGCTCATCTCCGGAGCCTATATCCATGCAGGGGGCATCGGCAGCCAGCCCGAACTTCGCACCCCCTTCCCAGGGTCCACGACCGGCCAGAATCTGGGTGGACCGCCGGTGCCGGGCACCAACAATTATCTGGTCAACGGCACGCCGCTGGTGAACGACCTCAGGCCGTTCCATGAGGCCAAGAACACGTCGGAGTTCCAGGACAAAACCTTTCGGTTGATCAGCGCCACGCTGGACCTGGATCTGGGACCGGCGGCGATCAAATCCATCACCGCCTATGCGAAATCGACCTTCCGCACCCAGCAGGACGCCGATTTCTCCTCGAAGGATCTCGGCTCGCTCAACCTGGATGAGAAGGCGCGGCAATTCTCGCAGGAACTTCAGCTTTCGTCGACCGCAGGCCCCGGCAGCGTCTTCAACTGGATTGTCGGCGCCTATTATTTCCGGGAAAAGGGCTATCGCGAAATCACCTATCGCGGCAGCCGCTACGATATTCTGGCGGCCGCTGCCCAGGTTCCCTACGGTTTCCGCATCGCGGGCAACGTCACCTCCGAATCCTACGCCTTCTTCGGCCAGGCCACGGTCCGGCCGACCGACCGCTGGAGCGTCACGGGCGGCCTGCGCTACACGCATGACGAAAAGAGCGGGAACAACATGGGCTTCCAGTTCCAGCCCCCGTCCTATAGCGGACCCGTCGGCGGAAACTGGCAGAAGGTCACCTATCGCGTCGCCACGGACTATGAGATCGCCGACGCCATATTGGGTTATGCAAGCTATTCCACCGGCTACAAGTCGGGCGGCATCAACCAGGCGATCAATCCCAATGTCGCCAACGCGATCTTCGAGCCGGAATTCGTCAAGGCCGCCGAACTGGGTTTGAAATCGCAATTCTTCGACAAGCGGCTTCAACTCAATCTGTCGGCCTACCGCAACAAATATGACAATCTTCAATTCCAGATATTCGGCCCGGTCGGTCCTCAGGCCTTCAACGCGGAAGGCGCGACCGTCAAGGGCATAGAACTGGAATTCCAGGCGGCCCCCACCTCATGGCTGCGCATCGACGGTTCGGGCGCCTATACCGACGCGACCTTCGACAGGCAGATCTTGCAGGGCATCCAGCTTGATGGAAACCGCGTGCAAAGGACGCCCAAATGGACGTTCAACCTCGGCGGCTCCATCGACTTCCCGCTTGGCGAGATTGCCGACGCCCGTCTGCGCGCCGACTATTCCTACACGGGGAACATCTATTACACGGCCTTCAACCGCAACACGCCGTTCCCTGGGCTGGCCGGATCGGACTTTGCGCCAAGCTATCAGAGCGTCGACCTCAGGGCCTTCCTCTATTCGAAGGATCGCAAATGGACGGGTGAATTGTTCATGACGAACGTCTTCAATACCGTCCAGATCGGCAACGTCTTCAGGGGCATCGGCTTCACGGACGTCGCCGGGGGAGGCGGACCTGAACTGGTCACCTACAAGCCTCCTCGCCAATTCGGCCTGCGGATCGGCTATTCCTTCTGATGAAATGCGTGCCGGTTGCCCGTCATGAAGCAGGCAACCGGCAAGCGGCGGGGAAGGGCGGCTAAGCGCTGCTGCCCTTCCAGCTCAACCACAGATAGCGCGCGACGATTTCCACATGCGCCCTGGCCCGGCTTATCCTGCCCCTGGACAGCGCCAGCATGGATCGGGCGATGCGGCCCGCAATTTGCGGCGCTATGGCCGACCTGCGCGCAGTGAACAGCAGATGCGCCACTTCGGCCTGCACATATTTCGCAATTCCAGCGGCGCTGTCGCCATAGCCGGGATTGAGATAAAGAATGTCAGGCGAGATGACGCCGACAATTTTGGCGTCCGGATGCCTTTCCAGATATCGCTTGGCCCATTCCTGATCCTCGGAAGCGAACACATCTTCGCGAAAAGGAAAAGCGACGGCTTCCGCCGTCTCGAACATGCCGAAACTGTTCGACAGCCCGTTGCGCCCATTATAGCTGTATCGATCGACGATATCGATCCGCCTGGGATTGGGCGCATCGGGACTGGGCGGGGACCAGTAGATTATCCTGGCCCCAACCTTCTGCGCTTCGTCCCAGCCATCCTCGATAAGCCGGGGGGTCGATGGCACGGTATGACTGCTGATCATCAGGGTCAGTCCGGTCCCGACCTTGGAAACCCCCAGATTGACAGCCCTGGAGAAATTGAACGGCCCCTGATATTTCACCGCCCTGCCGATTTTGGAGAGGGACGCGTGCACATCCTCGCTGCCTGAGGAATCCACGAACAATATCTCTTCGGGAGGCACGCTCTGCTCACGGAGGGCAGCAACCACCCTCAGCAAGATATCGTCCACCTTGTTGGTCCGGATGACGGCGGTATATTGGAATTTGGTCGCCATATATTCCACGCTCATCTCCCCATGGAGAAAGCGATGCCGTAGTCGATGATGCCGCGCTTGTCACTCCGCCGGCGGATTCTGGAAACCGATCTTCGCGATCACGCGGCGCAGCCAGATATTGCCCGGATCCTTGTCATAGCGCTCATGCCAATATTGCTTGACCTCGATGGAGGGCAACTCGATCGGAACCGGAAATATGGTCAGCCCGCCCCGGTTGGCGAACCATCGCGCCAGCCTGGACGGTATGGTCAGGATGACGTCGGTCTCCTCGGCGATGACCGCGCTGACCAGGAAGTTTTCCGTCGTGAAGCGGATGGATTCCGGCGGCAGCAGCTCCAGCAGGCGCGCCTCCACCTGCTCATGCACATGATTGAACTGATGGGCGGTCACGATGATGTGGCGGCACTGCCGGAACGCCTCCAGGTCCAGGCCGTGCGTCAGGGCGGGATGGGATTGCTGCATGACGCAGACATATTCTTCCCGGAACAGCGTCTGCGTCTTGATGCCCGCCGACAGGGTTGGGAATCCGCCGAACGCGATGTCGATGCTCCCGGACTCCAGTTCCTCCACCAGCGGGCCGTGGCGCAGATTGACGCCCGTCACGCGCACCTGAGGCGCGGTCTCCTCCAGCGTCGCATAGAGTCTGGGCAGCATCAGCGCCTGTCCGAAATCGCTGGCCGCTATGCGGAAATTCCGGTTCGACGTGCCGGGATCGAAGCGCAGTTCGCTGCGCACATGCTGGCGGTAGATGGCGATCATCTCCGCGATATGCGGCGCGGCGCGCGCGGCGAGCGGCGTCGGCTCCATGCCGGATCGCGTCCGCACGAACAGGGGATCGTCGAAATGCGTCCTCAACTGCGCCAGCCAGCGGCTCAGCGTGGGCTGGGGCATGGAAAGCGCATGGGCCGCCTTCCCGGCGCTGCCATGCCGGTACAGGGCGTCGAAGACCATCAGATGGCCGAGCGGTAATACGGAATCATTCATGCGCGGTTCCCATCTGCACGGCGGGAAGCCAAAGTGAGCGGTCGAAGCGGAGAGGCGTTGGAGGCCATGCGGAGCAGGTCGGCAAACCGCCGTTGGGATCGCAATCGTCCTGATCCGTACGCCATTTTCTCTCCCACTGGCGGGCAGAATAGCCGCTTTCCGTCCCGCCGCAAGTCGCGCCGCGCGAAATGCCGGAACGGGGACGAACCCGCCCGGCTGGAGGATGATGCCCGTCCCGGCCGTCGCGGCGACGGGTTCCGCGCCCGATCGATCCGGCGGCTTGCAAATGATGGAAGCGAGGCGCGAGCCTCGCTTCCATCTTTCGCGTGCCATTGTCGTCCTTCGAGCGGTCGATTCAGATGTCCAGCACCAGCCGCGGGGATTTGCTCAGCGAACAGCAGATCAACATGGTCGAATTTGACGCCTTCTTCTCGTCGGACAAGACCCAGTCGCGATGATCGGGTTCGCCCTCCAGCACCTTGGTCTCGCAGGTGCCGCAGACGCCCTGGGTGCAGGAGTAATTCCGGCTTATGCCGTTCTGGAGCAGCGTCTCCAGGATCGTCATCCCCGGTTCGACCGTGAATTCCTGGCCGGACCGCGCCAGCACGACCGTGAACACGTCGTCCGCCGGTTCGCCGGTCAAGGCCGCGCCGAAATGTTCGAACCGCACCCGTTCGGACGGCAGGTCCGCCGTCGCCGCCTTATAGGCCTGGAGCATCGCCTCAGGGCCGCAGCAATAGAAGATGCTGTCCTGGCCCGCCTGCGCCACGGGGCCCGCCAGGTCCAGGAATTTGCCGTCGGCCTCTTCATCGAGGTGGAGGTGGAATCTCGCTCCAGCCTCCGCCGCCGCCTGCTCCAGTTCCTGGCGGTAGGCGACGAAATCCTTGCCGCGACAGGCGTAATGAAGCTCCCAGGTGGAACCGAGTTCCCGCAACCGCTGGATCATCGACCAGATCGGCGTGATGCCGATGCCGCCCGCGAACAGGACGGAGTGGGGTGCGGTCTCCACCAGGACGAAATTATTGGCGGGCGGCGCGATCGACAGGCGCTGGCCGACCCGCAACTGTTCGTGGAGATAGCGCGAACCGCCACGGCTGTTGCGGTCCAGATTGACCGTGATCACATAACGGTCCCTCTCGCCCTGCGGGTTAACGAGCGAATAGCTGCGCAGGATCCCGTTGGGCAGCGAAACGCCGATATGCGCGCCCGCGGTGAACTCCGGCAATATCACGCCGGGTTCAGGGCGAAGTTCGTAAGAGTTGATGTCCTTGGCCACGCGCGTGATCTGCGTGACCGTCATGTCGATTGTCGAAGCGGGGCTTGTCATCGCTTGGGTCTCCTCAGGCGCAGCGCACAAGCATCGCGTCGATCGCCTGGATGACCAGATCGCTGCGATCCAGGCCTGCCCGCGCATGGATGTAATTGTCCGGCCTCAGCAGCGCGGCCCAACCCGATGCGTTGTCGCCCCATTCGCTCTTGAGCTGGCCATAGCTGTCGACATGGACGTCGCCTTCGATGGAGATTTCGCTCCCCTGGGGACGCACCAGCACGGACTTCACCAGCGGCCACTGCGCGCGGACCAGGTCGCGCAGCTTCTCCGCTTCCACCACTTCTTCCTCGGTCGCCGGCGCCAGCAGCAGGGTGGGGCGGGTGTTGCGGACCAGGTCGAACAGCCGGACGCGGGGCGCCAGTTCCGCGTCGGGAATGCGGTCGCCCGCGCTGGGTCCGGCCAGCCGGTCGTCGTTGAAGCCGGAGAGCTGGTCGCGGTAGTTATAGGACATGCCGGACACGCGATAGGTGGCGGCGTCGTGCCATCCCGGCGCCTGCGTCAATTCGATGCGATCGGTCAGGCCCTTGCCATGCCCCATGATGATCTCATGCATGGCGTGCGTGCCTTCCAGCAACTGCTGCGCGACGGGCGTGCGTTCGGTATGATAGCTGTCGAGCAGTTCGGGCTTGGCTTCGCCGCGTTCCACCATGGCGATCTTCCAGCCCAGGTTGAAGGCGTCCTGCATGCCGACGTTCATGCCGCTGCCGCCCGACGGCGAATGGCAATGCGCCGCGTCGCCCGCCAGGAAGACGTTGCCCTTGCTATAGGCTGTCGTCATCCGCTTCCACACGCGCCACTTGGTCGCCCAGCGCGGCTCGTCCAGCGTCGCCTGGTCGTCGAAGGAGCTGAGATAACCCTGGAACGCTTCCCGCGTCTCTTCCAGATTCTCCTTGTTGGCGCCGCCCAGGTCGCTGATTATCACGCGATAGTTGGTGCCCGGCAGCTTCGTCACGAACACGAACTTGTCCTGGCCGATGAAATAGTGGATCCAGTCGTCGCCCGCATCGAAATCCTGAATGCCCACGTCCATCATCTGAAGGATGTTTTCTTCGTAATCCTCGCCTTCATAGGCGATGCCCAGGCATTCGCGGACGCGGCTGCGCACGCCGTCAGCGCCGATCACCCAGCGCGGGTTGATCGTCTGCTTGGTGCCGTCCTTCAGCCTCAGGTCGACGCGGATGCCGTTTTCGTCCTGGTGCAGGGCCAGCAACTGCGTGCCCCATTCCGGTTGGAAGCTGTAGGTCGCCTCCAGATGCTGGCGCAGGACGCGCTCGGTCTCATTCTGGTTGTAGATGGTGATGAAGGGGTATTTGCCGGGCAGGACCGAGAAGTCGAGCATCGGCTTCGCGTCCGTATTTTCGAAGTTGAAGGTGAAGCCGTTGCACCTGACGCCGGTCTCGATGTAGCGGGCGGCGATGCCGATATGCTCCATCATCTCCATCGACCTTGCGTGGATCGTGCAGGCTTTGGATGTCTGGTGGGGAACAGGCAGGCGGTCGATCATTCGGCACGACACGCCGCGGCGCAGCAATTCATTGGCTGCGATAAGTCCCGTCGGCCCGCCGCCGACGATCAATACCGCGGCATCGGCGGAATGGCTCGGCGCATTGATTGGATAGGTCGACATAATAACGATCTCTCTCCCGATGAATACTTTAGGATTCTGCGAAATAACGTGCCTGTTCACAATGAACCGGGCCGTCATTTTCTTTAGCCGAGGTATCAAAGCCCGGTGCCGATGTTAACGTCCAACAGACAGGTCGGTCGAATAGGGGGCATTCGGAACCTGAATAACCTGCGCCGGGAAATCGGGGGGTCTGCGGCGCGAAACCGGCCTTGCGGCGCGCTGTCGCCCAAAGATCGCGGCCCGCGACATTATGGTTGCAAAGTTAAACCATAGGGGCCTATAAGCCGCCCGGTTCACGCACAGACCACAGGCCGGCGCGTGCCGGCCGCATTAGGAGTAAGCAGGATGAGCGATTTATTGGATCTCGCGATCGCCGCGCATGGCGGCTGGGAGCGTTGGGAACAGATCAGCGGGCTGAAGGCGCATATCAATGCCGGCGGCACCGTCTGGCACGTGAAGCAATGGCCGGGCGCATATGCCGACATCCACTGCTCGATCAACACGCGGGAACCGCATACGGAATTCACCCCCTTCCTGAAGGCGGGCCAGCATTGCGTCTGGGAACCGGGCAGCACGTCGGTCGTCGCCGACGACGGACAGCTCATCGAACGGCGCGAAAATCCCCGCGCCGCTTTCGAAGGCCACACCATCCCCACGCCGTGGGATCAGCAGCATCTGATCTATTTCACCGGCTATGCGATGTGGACCTATCTGACCACGCCCTTCCTCTTCAAGATGCCCGGCTTCAAGTCGGAAGAGGTCGATCCCTGGGATGAGAATGGCGAAACCTGGCGTCGCCTGAAGGTGACTTTCCCGGAAAGCGTGCCCAGCCACTCGACCGTGCAGACCTTCTACTTCGATGAATCGGGCCTGCTGCGCCGTCACGACTACAGCGTCGAGATCATGGGCGGCACGACCAGCGCCAACTATGCCAGCGACCACAAGACGTTCGACGGACTGGTCTTCCCGACCAAGCGCAAGGTCTATTCTGCCGACGCCGACAATCGTCCGATCCTGGATCGCGTCGCGATCGACATCGACATTCTCGATATCAAGGCGGTTTAAGATATCGAATTGACGCTACGGCATGGCGGCGGCCTCGATTGGGGGCCGTCCGCCGCCTGAAAAGAGGGCTTTCCAATCCGATGCGATGGGAATAGCCACTGCGCGAATCCCCGATGCCGGCGCGTCGCCGCGATGCGCCGCATCGGGAGATCCGAACAGCGAATATGTCGAACGGAACCGGCGATTCCATGTCTCCGGCGCCCGCGCGGCATCGCCGCGACAACCCGGTCATGGCAGGACGCTCGATCCGGGCAGGCATGATGACCGAATTATAGAGAAGGGGTGTATATAATGGTTACGAGCCGTCGGATTGTTCTTGCCGCGCGTCCGGAAGGCGCGGTGCAATTGAGCAATTTTCGCACCGAAGAGGTGGAGCTGCCGCCCATCCAGGACGGGCAGTTTCTGGTCGGCGGCAATTATCTGTCCCTCGACCCCTATATGCGCGGCCGCATGGACGACCGCAAATCCTATGCCGCTCCCGTGCCGGTCGGCGGCGTCATGGAGGGCGAGATCATCGGCACCGTGCTCGAATCCCGTCACCCCGGCTATAGCGTGGGCGAAAAGGTGGCGGGCCGCCTGGGCTGGCAGAGCCACGCCGTCACGGACGGCACCGGGATGGTGAAGCTGGATGATCGCTTCAAGCCGCTTTCGACCGCCGTCGGCGTGCTGGGCATGCCCGGCCTGACCGCCTATTCGGGTCTGCTCACCCTGGGCAAGCCCAAGCCTGGCGAAACCGTCGTCGTCGCGGCCGCCACCGGTCCGGTCGGTTCGCTCGTCGGCCAGATCGCCAAGATTTACGGCGCGCGCGCCGTCGGCATCGCGGGCGGACCGGAAAAATGCGCCTATGCGCTGGAGGAACTGGGTTTCGATGCGATGATCGACCATCGCTCGCCCACTTTCGCGCAGGAACTGGCCGCCGCCTGCCCGAACGGCATCGACGTCTATTTCGAACTGGTCGGCGGGGCCATATTGCAGGCGGTCCTCCCGCTGCTGAACAATTTCGCCCGCGTGCCGGTGTGCGGCCTGATCGCGCAATATGACGGCGCCCCTTCCGAAGGCGTGGACAATCTGCCCGCCGCCATGCGGATCGTCCTGTCGCGCAGCGTCATGATGCGCGGCTTCATCGTCGGCGAATATTGGGACCAGCGGCCCAAATTCCTGGATGAAGTCAGCCAGTGGATCGCCGAAGGAAAGGTCAAGTTCCGCGAGGACATCGTGCAGGGGCTGGACAATGCTCCGGAAGCGTTCATGGGCATGCTGAAGGGCAAGAATTTCGGCAAGATGGTCGTCGCCATCGATTGAACCGCATCGTCTAGCTGTCGCAAATCGCATCGAGCCGGGCGCCCGCCGCCCGGCTCGATGCATGAATGCGGAACACTCGACAGACGGAAGAAAATGGTTTAAGTTCGCAACCTTCATGGCGGGCCGGAGAATTTGATGAAGGGAAAGCGGACCAATCTGGAAAATGCCGAATGCGGCATAGCCCGATCGCTTCAGGTCATTGGCGACTGGTGGTCGCTGCTGATCATCCGCGAGGCGTTTCAGGGCAAGGAGCGCTTCGGCGAATTCCAGAAGACCATCGGCCTCGCCAAGAATATCCTTTCCTCCCGGCTGAAAAAGCTGGTGGAGCAGGGCATATTCCGCATCGAAGCCGATGAGGGGAATGCCGTCAGCCACCGTTATGTCCTCACGGAAAAGGGACATGAACTCTACATCGTCCTGATCGCCCTCTGGCAATGGGGTGAGAGCACCTGCTTCCAGCCGGGCGAGTCCCGCTATCATGTCGTCGACCGGCGAAGCGGAGAGCAGATCGCCAGGCTGGAATTGAAGACCGAACATGGCCGTGATGTGGGGCCCAGGGATTTCCGTATCGCAAAGCTGGCGACCGCCGAAGAGGCATCGGTCTGAACCGCGCGTTGCGCCGATGCATCTTCGCGGCTCCCTACATCTTCCTATCGCCTAAGTTATTGTAAATAGACGCTTCCACTGAAGCGCAAAGCGTCGGCCGAACGGCCCTTTCGCCTTCGACGGCGCGCCGTTCCGTTCATCCCGACCGACCTGCGGAGGACCGCCCCGTCCCCGCAATGGCCTTCCTCCGACAACAGTTGAGATGGCGATTGACAGGCTGTAATGTGTAGGTACACATATAGGGGCGAATCAAAATACTGGAATTGACGAACCTGGCCGAATCCGTCGCCGTGGCGGTTGGCCAGCGAACCTATGTTGCGACCATCCGAGTATGACCAAGGAAAGTGCGGCTTGCAGGGATGGTCTCTTCACATCGGCAATCTCGAAAACAGCTCATCAGTCGAATGAGTGATCCCAGGAGGGGGATGAATATGAAGAAGTACAAAGCGATTCTCTGCTTGGCCGGCGCGACCGTGATCGTTCCCGCCGCCTATGCCCAGGCCGTTCCCGCCAATAGCGACGATGCGGCTTCGTCGGCCGCCGGCGTATCCGACATCGTCGTGACCGCGCAGAAGCGGGCGCAGAGCCTCAGCACCGTTCCCATGTCCGTGACGGCGCTTACCGGCGACCAGCTTGCGGCCCGCGGCATTTCCGACGTCCAGGATCTGGCGAAGGTCACGCCCGGCTTCAACTTCGTGCAGAGCGGCAGCGGCGTACCCGTCTACTCGCTGCGCGGCGTCGGTTTCTACGACACCGCCGTGGGCGCGCGGCCGACGGTCAGCGTCTATGTCGACGAAGCGCCCTTGCCCTTTTCCGTCATGACCTCCGGCGCGGCCTTCGACCTTGAGCGGGTCGAGGTGCTGAAGGGGCCGCAGGGCACGCTGTTCGGCCAGAACGCCACGGGCGGCGCCATCAACTATATCGCCGCGAAGCCGAAGGATCAGCTTCATGCGGGCATCACCGCCAGCTTCGCGCGCTTCAACACGCTCGACACCCAGGCTTATATCACCGGCCCGCTCGCGCCCGGCCTGAACGCCCGCCTTGCCGTGCGCGGCGTGCGGGGCGACGAATGGCAGCAAAGCTATACCCGCGACGACGAACTGGGTCGGCAGCGTTTCCTCCAGGGCCGTTTCCTGCTGGACTGGGAAGCGTCCGATCGCTTCAAATTGTCGCTCAATCTCAACGGCTTCATCGACAAGAGCGATACGCAGGCGGGCCAGTTGATCGCGATCACGCCGCTTTTCACCCCCTTTTCGGGTACTATTCCGCTCGTGACCAACTATCCTCATTCGCCTGAGACGCCGCGCGCGGCGGACTGGGATCCCAACACGCTTTATCGCAAGAATAATAAATTCTTCCAGGCGGTGGTGCGTGCGGACTATGAACTGACCGACAACATCACGCTGGTGTCGCTCAATTCCTACGCGCACATGAAGATGCGCCAGCATGTCGACCTGGACGGCACGGCCCTGCCGAACGGCGAGCTGACGGTGGGCGGACGGCTGACATCCTTCTCGACCGAAGAGCGGCTGACCGGCAATTTCGGCCCCGCCACGATCATATTCGGCCTCAACTACGCCTATGACAAGACCCGTGAAGACTCCATCTGGGGAACCTATTATTCCACCCAGAACTCGCTCTTCACGCCCACCACTAACGACTCCGCCGCCGCGCCCTACGGCTATCAGAATTTCAACACCTATGCGGCGTTCGGCAATATCGACTATGATATCGGCCGCCTGATCACGCTGCACGCGGGCGCCCGCTATACCAAGGCGGACCTCAGCTATGAGGGCTGCGGCCGTCCGGCCAACCTGAATTCGGCGGTCTCGGCAACGCGGCTCTTCAGCATGTTCCGCGGCTCCTTCGGGCTGGGCCCGATCCCGTTCATCGGGGTGGATCGCTGCATGGCGCTCGACGCCCAGCTCGCCTTCACGCCGCATATCGCCGGCACGTTCAATGAAGACAGCCTTTCCTGGCGCGCAGGCATCGACATCAAGCCCGCCGAACGCGTCCTGCTCTATTTCAATGCGAGCCGCGGATATAAGGCGGGCAGCGTCCCGGTCATTTCCGGCACCAGCGCGGACCAATACCGGCCCGTGAAGCAGGAAACCGTCCTCGCCCTGGAGGCTGGTTTCAAGGCGTCGCTTCTCGACCGTCATATGGATGTGACCGGCGCTGTCTTCAATTACGACTATTCGGACAAACAGCTTCAGGGCCGCATCAACACGCTGCTGGGCACTTTCCTGGCGCTGGTGAACGTGCCGAAGTCGCGGGTGCGCGGCTTCGAAACGCAGGTCAGCGTCTATCCGGTGAACGGGCTGACGCTGACGGCGGCCGCCACCTATCTGGAATCGAAGGTGACGTCCGATTTCGTCAACTACACGATGATCGGCAATCGTCAGAACTTCAAGGGCAACGAATTCCCCTATACGCCCAAGTGGCAGCTCAATCTGGACGGCACCTATAAATTCCCGATCTCCTCGGATCTGGATGCCAATCTGGGCGCCAACTACACCTACCGCACGAAGACCAATGCAGGCTTCGGCAACGAACCCATTCTCTACATGAAGAATTACGGCACCCTCGACCTGCGGGCCGGCTTCGGCAGCAATGACGGCAATTGGCAGGTCAGCGTCTTCGGGCGCAACGTGATGAACACCTATTACTGGACGAACGTCGCCAAGATGTACGACGTGGTCCGCCGGATTGCGGGCCAGCCCGCTACCTACGGCGTCCAGTTCAACTGGAAGTTCTAGTCCATGACGCTCATGAGACGCGTGCAGGCTCTCAGGGCATCTTCCAGCGATGGGGGTGGCGTCCGCCCACCTCCATCGCATTTCCTTCACGCGTCCCGCTTCGGCGGGGCGCGCGCTTTCCTTTCCTGGCGCGGAGATTCCGATGCGCAATAAATCCATACTCGTAACAGGCGCCGCCAGCGGCGTGGGCAAGGCGATCGCCGAACGCTTCGCCGCAGAGGGCGCGTCCGTCCTGATCACCGACCTCAACGTGGAAAAGGCGGCCGAGGTCGCGGACGCCATCCGCATGCGCGGCGGTCGCGCCCAGGCAGCGCAGCTCGACGTCAGCGATGCGGAGACGATCGACCGCGCCATCCACGTGATGATCGACTGGACGGGGCAGCTCGACACCGTCGTCAACGCCGCGGGCATGTGGTTCGGCGGCACCGTGCTG
This sequence comes from Sphingobium chlorophenolicum, assembly GCF_000722875.1. Taxonomy (GTDB): domain Bacteria; phylum Pseudomonadota; class Alphaproteobacteria; order Sphingomonadales; family Sphingomonadaceae; genus Sphingobium; species Sphingobium chlorophenolicum. The sequence goes on from NZ_JFHR01000045.1 coordinate 34,948, forward strand.
GACGTGGACCCCGACCAGTGGCGGCGCGTCCTGGACGTCAACACGACGGGCGCTTACCTCCTCGCCCGCGCCGCGCTTCCGCACCTGAAGGAAACGAACGGCTCCATCATCAACATCGCCTCGGTCGCGGGCCTGAAGGGCACAGCGGGGACGGTCGTCTACAATACGTCGAAGACCGCCGTGGTCGGCCTCACCAAATGCATGGCGCTCGATTTCGCGCCTGCGGGCGTGCGCGTGAACTGCATCTGTCCGGGCATCATCGACACGCCAATGGTGGACACCGTCCTGGGCCATTTCGGAGAGGCCTTCACGCGGGAGGCTCTGGCGCGCCGCCATCCGCTCGGCCGCCTCGGCAAGCCGGAGGATATTGCCGGAGCCGCCTTCTTCCTGGCGTCCGACGACGCGTCGTGGATCACGGGCACGTCGCTCGTCGTCGACGGCGGCACGATGGCGGGGGCCTGACCCCGCCATGCCCATTTCCGCTTTCCCGACGATCAAGAAAGGCATTGCATGAGTGCGCAGACCGTCGCGCCGATGACCATAAAAGGCGCGATCCTGGAGACTTCGGACGCGCCGCGCCCCTATGCGGAATCGCGTCCCATCCGCATCGGCACGCTGGAACTCACCCCGCCGGGAGCGGACGAGATATTGGTGAAGGTCGAGGCGGCAAGCCTGTGCCATTCCGACCTTTCGGTCATCAACGGCAATCGCCGCCGTCCGCTGCCGATGCTGCTCGGCCATGAATCCAGCGGACGCATCGTCGCCGTCGGGCCGGGCGTGACCGAACTCGCGGTCGGGCAGCGCGTCGTCCTGACCTTCATGCCGCGCTGCGGGGAATGCGACGCCTGCCGCACGCAGGGGCGGATTCCCTGCACACGGGGCAGCGCTTCCAACGGCGCGGGGACGCTGCTGGACGGCGACGTCCATCTCAGCGAATGCGGTCATACGGTCATGCACCATCTGGGCGTGTCGGCCTTCGCCGATCATCTGGTCGCGCATCAAAGCTCCGCCGTGCCGGTGGGCGACGACGTGCCGCCGGACGTGGCCGCCCTTCTGGGCTGCGCGGTGCTGACGGGGGGAGGGGCTCTCCTCAACGAAGCGCGCCCCACCGAAGGCGACACCGTCGCCATCGTCGGCCTGGGCGGCGTCGGCATGGCCGCGCTCATCACAGCGAAGGCGCTGCGCCCCAAGAGGATCATCGCCATCGACGCCCTTCCGGAAAAGCTCGCGCAGGGGCTGGAAATGGGCGCCGATCAGGCCTTCACGCCAGAGGATGCAGTCGCCCAGGGTCTCAAGGCCGACATCGTCATAGAATGCGCCGGACATCCCAAGGCGTTCGAAACGGCCTTCGCCATCACCGCGCCGGGCGGCACCACCGTCACCGTGGGCCTGCCCGCGCCCGACGCCCGCTCGCAGATTTCGCCGCTGCTGGTGACCGCCGAAGCGCGCCGCATCGTCGGCAGCTATCTCGGCTCTTCGGTGCCGCGCCGGGACATTCCCTTCCTTGAAAAGCTGTGGCGGGAAGGGCGCCTTCCCGTCGAGCGGCTGATTTCCCGCCATATCGAACTCGACCAGATCAACGCCGCGTTCGACGCGCTCGCATCGGGCGACCAGCTCCGCCAGGTCATCATGTTCCAGGACTGATCCGACCGCCGCCATCCATATCGCCCATATCGCGCCAACAGAGGAAATATCATGTCCGCCAACCCCATCGAACAACTGGAAGCGTTCGACACCTATCTTCCCATCGACGTCGACGACGCCGAGCTGGAACGCCTGCTGGAAAAGGCAGAGCTTCCCGCCCTGCTGGCGGCGCTGGCGCGCCTGACCGGCGATGTCGGCCTGGTGCCCGCATCGCTGAAGCCGCCCCACACCCGCAAATCCTTCATCCCGATGCCGCAGGGCGGCCTGGACGAGGATCAGCAGCGGGAGGCCCGCCGCTTGGCCTTCGAAGCCATCAAGCGCTATCGCGACAGCGACGACAAGCGGATCGCGGAAATCAGCGAGGACGATCTGAAGACGATCGTCAGCTTCATGATCACCCGCGATTTCAGCGAATATCGCGACCTGCTCCACCATGAGGTGGCCGATTACGATGTCGGCGCGCCGCAGTGGAAGCTGGCCGATCTCGACCCCGACCGCCCGTTCAAGGTGCTGATCATCGGTGGCGGCATCGGCGGCATCGCGAACGCCTACCGGCTGAAGCAGGCGGGCGTGGACCATGTCATCCTGGAAAAGAATCCGGAAGTCGGCGGGACATGGTGGGAAAACACCTATCCCGGCTGCCGCCTGGACACGTCCAACTATGCCTACAGCTTCAGCTTCGCGCAGAAGACCGACTGGCCGCAGAAATTCTCGCGCCAGCCGGAAATCCAGGATTATGTCATGAAGGTCGCGGATGAAACCGGCGTCCGCGACCGGATCGTCTTCAACACCGTCGTCAAGTCTGTCATCTATGACGAGGAAGCCGGCGAGTGGGAGGTGGTGGCGATCACCAACGGCGAGACCGTCGTCCACCGCGCCAATGTGGTGATCAGCGCGACCGGCCAGCTCAACGCCCCCAAATATCCCAATATCAAGGGCAGGGAGAGCTTCGCCGGGGCCAGCATGCATTCGGGCAAGTGGAACCACGACGTCAGCCTGAAGGGCAAGCGCGTCGCCATCGTCGGCACCGGCGCCAGCGCCTACCAGATCGCGCCCGCCATCGCTGACGAAGTCGGCACGCTGGAGGTGTTCCAGCGCAGCGCGCCCTGGCTGTTCCCCACGGCCGACTATCTGGATGACATCAGCCCGGAACTGATGTGGCTGTTCCGCCACATTCCCGGCTATGCGCGCTGGTATCGCTTCTGGCAGTTCTGGCTGGCGACCGAAGGCCGCATGCCCACCGTCACGGCGGACGAGGGTTGGAGCACCGAGGGATCGATCGGCGCGATCAACGAAGCCTTCCGCCAGGAACTGGAGGGCGAATTCCGCCGCCAGCTCGCCGACCGGCCCGATCTGGTGGAGAAGGTCATTCCGACCTATCCGGCGGGCGCGAAGCGGCTGCTGCGCGACAATGGCCAATGGTCGCGCACCTTGCGCAAGCCGAACGTCAGCCTGGTGACGGACGGCATCGACCGGATCGTTCCGGAAGGCATCGTCACCGAAGACGGCGTGCTGCATGAAGTCGACGTCATCGCCTATGCCACCGGCTTCCGCGCCGACGAATTCCTCGCCGATATCGAGGTGCGCGGCCGCGATGGCGTGGAACTGCATGAATATTGGGATGCCGATCCCCGCGCCTATGTGACGATGACCGTGCCCAAATTCCCGAACTTCTTCATTTGCGGCGGCCCCAATTCCGCCGTGGCGGCGAACGGCAGCGCGATCTTCATCATCGAATGCAGCATCGAATATATCATGGAATGCATCCGCACCCTGGTGGTCAATGACCTCAAGGACATGGAGCCGACCGAGGCCGCGCTCGACAGCTTCATCTCCAGGATCGACACCGCCAATCGCGCCCGCGCCTGGGGCGCCGAAGGCGTGATGAGCTGGTACAAGAACAGCACCGGCCGCGTGTCGGCGGTCTGGCCGTTCGAACTGCTCGAATTTTGGAACATGACGCGGGGTCCGGTGGAAAGCGACTATCGCTTCACCCCGGTCGACGCGCTGACTTCGCAGGCGGCGGAATGAGCCGCCTCGCTGGAAAGACGGCGCTGGTCACGGGCGGCGCCCGTGGCCTTGGCGCCGCCTATGTCCGCCGCTTCGTGTCGGAAGGCGCGAAGGTTCTCATCGCCGACATCATCGATGAAGAGGGTGCCGGTCTGGCCGCCGAACTGGGTCCAGACACCGAATATGCCCATCTGGACGTGGCCGACAGCGACGCCTGGCGCGCCGTGGTCGACGGCTGCATCGACCGCTTCGGCAGGATCGACATATTGGTGAACAATGCGGGCATCGGCGGCGGCGCTGAACTGGCGGACACCAGCGACCAGCAATGGGAAAGGCAGATCGCCGTCAACCTCGGCGGCGTCTTCTACGGCATGCGGGCCTGCATACCCCATATGGCGAAGAACGGCGGCGGGTCGGTCATCAACATCTCGTCCATCAACGGCATTCGCGGCAACCGCAACCGCTACGGCTATGTCGCGTCGAAATTCGGCGTGATCGGCCTGACGAAGACCGCCGCACTCGATTTCGCTCCGTCGGGCGTGCGCGTCAACGCCGTGCTGCCCGGCATGATCAGCACGCCGATGACCGCCGGTCTGAAGGTCGACACCTCGCTCATCCCGCTGGGACGGCCGGGCAATATGGAAGAAATCGCCCAGGTCGTGGCTTTCCTCGCTTCGGATGAAGCATCCTATATCACCGGCGCCGAATTCCTGGTGGACGGCGGCGTCGTGCAGAGAGTGATCGGGCAATGACAGAGACAATCCCACTCCGCACCGAACTGGAGGCGGGCGCGCAATTCGTCGTGGACCAGTATCGGATCGCCAATCCCCCCCCTTATGAACATGGCACGGCGCAACAGGCACGCGACGGCTATCGCGCTACGTCGCTGCGTCTGGGCTTCGATGCGGAGCAGGATGTCAGGGTCACGGACCTGACCGTGGAGGGGCCGAAGACGCCGCTGCGCGTCCGGCTCTACGAACCCGAAACCCCCGTCGATTCCCGCCCGCTCATCCTCTATCTGCACGGCGGCGGCTGGGTGATGGGCGATCTGGAGACGCATGACACGACCTGCCGCCTTCTCGCGAAGCTGAGCGACGCGGTGGTGGCCGCCGTCGACTATCGCCTCGCGCCGGAACATCCCTTCCCCGCCGCGCCGGAGGACGCCATCGCGGCCCTGCAATATATACCGGGCGCGCTGGCCGGGCGCGGCATCGACACGGCGCGGGTGGCCATCGCCGGGGACAGCGCGGGCGGCACGCTGGCGCTGGTCGCGGCCATCGCCCTCAAGGATGAGGCGAAGCTGGCGGCGCTGGCGATCTTCTATCCGGCGGGCGACGTCGGCCGCCGGATCACGTCGATGGACGAATTCAGCAGCGGCTATCCGCTGACATCCTCGACCCTGCGCTGGTTCCGCGATCTTTATCTGGAGGATATCGCCATGGCGGGCGACTGGCGCGCCTCGCCGATGCGCTATCCGCGCTTCCAGGGCCTGCCGCCCACGCTGGTCGTTTCGGTCGGCCACGATCCGCTCAGGGACGACACGGTGGCCCTTGCCCAGCGGTTGCTCAGCGAGGTTCCGGGCACCGAACATCGCCACCTGCCGGACCAGATGCACGGCTTCCTCACCTTGGGCAAGGCGATCGCCCCGGCCCGCAGCGAACTGGAGCATGCGGCCAAATTCCTTCGCGGCGCGTTGAATGCGCCGATCGCGGCCGAACGCCTGGGAGAAGAAGCATGACAGTGACGCTGGAGCAGAAATCGCCCGCCATCGGACAGGATATCGCTTCCTCCGTCCCGCATGGCCTCTTCATCGACGGGCAATGGCGCCCCGCCGCGGACGGAAGCGAGTTTGACGTGCGCGACCCCTGCACGGGCGACGTCATCGCCCGGCTGGCCAATGCGCGGCCGTCGGACGCGATGGATGCGCTCGACGCGGCGGACGCCGCCTTCGCCTCCTGGTCGCGCACCCCGGCGCGGGAGCGGGGCGAACTGCTCCGCCGCGTCTTTGACCTCGTCATGCGGGACCGGGACCGGATCGCGGAGATCATCACGCTGGAAATGGGCAAGCCGCTGCGCGAAGCGCAGGCGGAGGTCACCTATGGCGGCGAATTCCTGCGCTGGTTCAGTGAGGAGGCGGTGCGCATATCCGGCCGCTTCGGCTCCTCGCCGGAGGGGAATGGCGACATGATCGTGTCGCGCCACGCGCTCGGCCCGGCCTTGCTGATCACGCCCTGGAACTTCCCGCTGGCCATGGCCACGCGCAAGATCGCGCCCGCGCTGGCGGCTGGATGCACCGTGGTGGTGAAGCCCGCCGCGCTGACACCGCTCACCACATTGTACCTGACCGCGCTGTTCGAGGAAGCGGGCCTGCCGCCCGGCGTCGTCAACGTAATTCCGACGACCGATTCCGGCGGGACGACCGGCCCCATCATCGCCGACAGCCGCCTGCGCAAGATCAGCTTCACCGGTTCCACCCCGGTCGGCCGGATGCTGCTGGAAAAGGCGTCCGTCAACATCCTGCGGACGTCGATGGAACTGGGCGGAAACGCGCCCTTCCTCGTCTTCGAGGACGCCGATCTCGACCGCGCCGTCGAAGGCGCGATCATCGCCAAGTTTCGCAACATCGGCCAGGCCTGCACGGCGGCGAACCGGTTCATCGTGCATGCCAGCGTGGCGGAGGAATTCAGCCGCCGCGTGGCCGAGCGGGTCGCGCAGTTCAAGCTGGGCTCCGGCTTCGATCCCGAAGTCACCATCGGTCCGTTGATCGATGAGGCGGCGGCCTCCAGCGTGGACGAACTGGTGAAGGACGCGACGGCGCGCGGCGCCAAAATCCTCGTCGGCGGCCAGCGCAAGAGCGGGCCGGGCACATTCTACGAACCGACGGTCCTGACCAATGTCTCGCCCGACAGCAGGATTTGCCGCGAAGAGATTTTCGGCCCCGTCCTGCCCATCATGACCTTCGAAACCGACGACGAAGCCATTCGGATCGCCAACGACACTGAATATGGTCTGGTTGGCTATATATTCACCCAGAGCATAACGCGGGGACAGCGCCTGATAAACGACCTCCAGACCGGCATGATGGGCTGGAATGTCGGCATGCTGTCCAACGCGGCGGCACCCTTTGGCGGTGTGAAGATGTCGGGCCTCGGCCGCGAAGGCGGCGCGGAAGGCATCGACGAATATCTCACCACCAAATACAGCCTGCTGCCGACCCTGCCACGGCCGTGATCATCCCGGCGCGATGGGGCCTGCAACCCCATCGCGTCCAGGGAAAGTGAGCGCCATCACATCGGCGAGAAAAATGACCGTGTTCCTGCGAAGGCAGGAACCCAGTTCAGACCTGTGAATGAATTCCAGTTTCCGGCGCTATCCCCGCACCATATTGCGCAGCGACTTCGGCTTCCACTTCGCGGCGAAAGCCAGCTTCTTCGCGCCTTTCCCGATCAGCACATGAAGGCGATCGTCATGCACGGCTTTCCACGCATGGTCCGCGACCTCCTCCACCGAAGTCAGCGTGGCGCCGGATTTCAGCACGCGGTCGCGCTTGCTGTCCTCGCTCGATCCCGGTGCGGCCGCCAGCATCGGCGTATCGACGAAGGTCGGGAAAAGGCACCGCACCTTCACCCCCGAATTCCTCCATTCGACATCCAGCGCCTCGCTCAGCCCGCGAATCGCATATTTGGTCGCGGAATAGACGGCCAGGCCCGGCGAGCCGTACAGGGCGGAGGCGCTCGCCATGTTGAGCAGGCAGCCTCCTTCCGTCGCGGCCAGATAGGGATGGGCCGCATTCGCGCCATACAACATGCCCCGCACATTCACGTCCACCACGGAGTCGATTTCATCCTTGCGGGCATGTTCGAACGGCCCGCCGCAGGCGACGCCCGCATTGTTGAACAGGACGTCCAGCCGCCCGCCGCTCGCCGCGACGAACTCGGCCAGCTTCATGTCCCACATCTCCCTGTCCCGCACGTCAAGTTGGTGAAGCGATGCGGAGCCGGGCGGCAGCGCCGCGGCGGTTTCCGCCATCCCGGCGGGATGGATATCGGCGATGCCCACCAGCCAGCCTTCCGCCGCGAAGCGGCGCGCCACGGCCCGGCCGATGCCCGATCCTCCCCCTGTGATGAAGATCGCCTTACGTTCAACCATCCTAAACTCCCATCGATGACGGCCTGTCCTTATCCGGCGATAATTGGAGAATATGGTTTAACTATGCAACCATATAATGAGGCTATCGCCGCCGGAAAATCCGCCCTGCGGACCATGTTGCGGCATCCCTTCCTCCCCGCATCGCCCACGCCGCCCGCAAATATAATGGTTGCATTTTTAAACCATAAGATGCACTGTGAATCGAGGTTGCAAATTTAAACTTTCATGCCGGCATGCTCCGCCGCCGCTCGCTCGCGGGGCGGGTCCGACAGGCAAGCCATTCCGACCTGCCGATGAAGAAGCGGACGGCTTCCCATCGATAATTTCCAAGAGCCCCTCCCAGTAGAGCGGCCGTATTTTTAGGAGTAGTCAATGAGCCAATCGCCGCTGTTTCAGCCCCTGAAGATAGGAGCGCTTGAATTGTCGCACCGCGTCGTGATGGCGCCGATCACGCGGATGCGGGCCGGACCGGGCATGGTGTGCCGCGACATTGCCGTGGAATATTACCGCCAGCGCGCTACGCCGGGCGGCCTCATCATCGCCGAAGCCTCGCAGGTCACGCCGACCGGCCAAGGCTATCCGCAGACCCCCGGCATCCATTCGGAAGAGCAGATCGCCGCCTGGAAGAAGGTGACGGACGCCGTCCATGCGGCCGGCGGCCATATCTTCCTTCAGCTCTGGCATGTGGGCCGCATTTCCCATTCCTCCTATCATGGCGCCACGCCGGTCGCGCCGTCCGCCGTCGCCGCGGCGGGCGAGCATTTCACGGCAAGCTGGACGCTGGAACCTTTCCAGACGCCCCGCGCCCTTGAACTGAACGAGATTGCCGAGATCGTGGAGGCCTATCGCACCGGCGCCAGCAATGCGATGGCGGCGGGTTTCGACGGCGTCGAGATCCACGGCGCGAATGGCTATCTGATCGAACAATTCCTCCAGTCGCGCTCCAACAAGCGGGATGATATTTACGGCGGCTCCATCGCCAACCGGACCCGCTTCCTGCTGGAGGTGACCCGCGCCGTGGCGGCGGAGGTCGGCGCGGACCGCGTCGGCGTACGTCTTTCCCCCTTCGGCACTGCCAACGATGCGGGCGATGAGGATGCGCTCCCGCTCTATCGCCACGCCATCGCGGCGCTTTCCGGCCTCCAGATCGCCTATCTGCACCTGATCGAACCGCGCGCGACAGGCACGGGCAAGGCCGACGTGTTCAATGAGAAGGCGCCTTCGGCAGCGACGCTCTTCCGCGACTATTGGCCGGGCGTGCTGATCGCGGCGGGCGGTTATGACGGCCCGTCCGCGCAGGAAGAGGTCGGCAAGAATCTTGCCGACGCGGTGGCCTTCGGCCGGTCGTTCATCTCCAATCCCGACCTGGTGGAGCGCGTGCGCATCGGCGCATCTCTCAACCCCTGGGACCGCCCGACCTTCTACGGCGGCGACGAGAAGGGCTATACCGACTATCCGACGCTCCAGATGCTGGACGCGACGGCCTGAACATAAGCGCCAGGCGCGTGCCCATGCCGCATGCGACGCGGCGCGGGCGCGCGCCCTATGCCGTCAATTCAATATAGGAAAGGATGCCGAATGGCCGTCTATACGATCGCCCAGGTGAAGATCCACGATCAGGAAACCTATGATAAATATAAGGTGCAGTTCGGCCCGATTCTGCACGAATATGGCGGCCGCCTCGTCGCCGCCGACGAACAGCCCCTCGTGGAGGAGGGGGAATGGGCTTATGAGAAGATCGTCATCCTGGAATTCGACGACATGGCTGCCTTCCGCGCATTCGCCGACAGCGAAAGCTACAAGAAGATCGCCGCCCATCGCCACGCGGGCGCGGACAGCCTGATACTGGTCGCCAAGGGTCGCTGACCGGCAAATCTTTTTTGGATATGGGCCTTCGCCGGAAAGCGGCGGGGCCGCCCGACCCGCACCCGCAGGTCGACCCCCTTGAGCGGACAGCTTCGCTTAGGGGGTCGACTTGCGGGCCTGTTCGGTGTATCTCCACCTAAATGAGCGCATTGAAACCCATAGCCTTTCTGGAAGAAGTCCGGAATACACCCCATATCTGCCTTGCGGAGGGGCTTCGCTCGGCGAATCGGGCGATCATGAAGCGCTATGTCGACAATATGGCGGGTTCCCCCGTGAATCCCGTGCAGATGTCGCTTCTGATGCGCGTTTATTATCTGCGCAACGCGACGATGCAGACGCTCGCCCAGCATCTGGAAACGGACCGGACGACCACGACGCGCAATGTCGACATATTGGTGCGCGACGGTTTTCTGGAGATTACGGAAGGCGCGGACAAGCGCCAGCGGCTGGTGCGCCTGACGAAGCGCGGCCATGAGGCGCTGGAGGAATCCATCCCCAAATGGCGAAAGGCGCAGGATGAACTGCGCAGCGCCCTGGGCGATGAGCCATGGACGAATATCCTTCGGGACACGCGCCTGCTGATCGAACTGGGCGGAATCGCCTGCGACCGCGGCGCCCCGACCGCCTAAAGCATCGTGCGAAAAAACTAAGGACATGCCGCCTGCGCCATCTTTAGCGCAGCGGCTTCCCAAAACCCGTCATGCAGAAACAATTTTAGCATGAAGAGCGAGTCATGAAGCGCGCCTAGGCAGCATCGCCAAACTCAACAGACCCGCCGAACGAGGCAATTGGGGTAGAAGGCGGACCCATCCTATTCCTCCCTACGCGAAGCGTGGGGAGGGGGACAGCCGCTGAAAGCGGTGGTGGAGGGGAAAATTCGAAGGTCGTGCCCCTTTCCCCTCCACCAGCCTTCGGCCGCGCCCGCTATTGTACACTTCTCGACATTCCAAATTTGTCTGCGCAGCCTAGCCCGCTGCTTCTTTCACGCAACAGAACCTCGTCCACTGCCCCACAGCCGCACCGCCACGCCGAACCCGGTTCAGCATGACGGTTGCCAAAAATGCCGCGCCTAAGCAGCCCCCCGATTTTCTGTTTGTTGATCGAGATTGATGGCCTCTTCGACTTCCCAGAGCCTGTCCTTGCCGAAGTAGATATGATCATTGACGAAGAAGGTAGGCGACCCGAAGGCGCCGCGCTCGACGGCGGCATTGGTGTTGTCGATCAGCTCCTGCTTGACCCCGGGATCATTGACCAGCCCGGCCAGTTCATCCGCGGGCAGCCCGGATTCGCGCAGCGCATCCATCAGCACGCCCAGATCGTCCATCTTCCTGTGGTCGCGCCACATATAGCGGTACATCTCGTCGACATAATCAGCGAACACGCCCAGCCTCTGCGCCGCGACCGCGCCGCGCATCAGCACCAGCGTGTTGATGGGGAAGAAGGGGTTCATCCCATAGCCCTCGATCCCGTGGCGACGGGTGAAGCGCTCGATCTCCAGCGTGTCATATTCCGGCTTGTTGCGGATATGGGCGAACGCCTCCACCGGGGACTGGTTGCCGGTGGCCTTGAAGATGCCGCCCAGCAGGATGGGGACATAGTCGAAGACGACGCCGGTGCGATCCTCGATGGCGGGGATCACGCGATGGCACAGATAGGCGTTGGGGCTTCCGAAATCGAAGAGGAACTCAACCTTG